>JBBQEX010000009.1:0-169451 GCA_038321315.1 Haliangiales bacterium
TTTCATGCCGCGAGCTGCTCGCGGCGTGAGGGCGCTGCCCTCACTTTTTGTCGGGGGCTGCCGGTGCCCCACCCGCGGGAGGCGGGGTCGCGGCAGGCGCGGGGTTCGCGGGCGGCGGCGGCTGGTTCGCCTGCGCCTTGATGGTGGCCTCGATCAGAGCGATCGTCTTGTCGATCGTCGCGATCTGGGTCTTGGCCTCGGCCACGTCGGTCGGGTCGCCGGTCTTGCTCAGGAACTGCTGGAAGTAGTCCTTGCCCTGCTTGTAGACCGCGGGCTGCGACTTGAACTCCGCCTTGTTGGCCCGGAACGACGCGTAGAGCACGCCCAGGTTGTAGAACGCGTCGCCGCGGCGGGCGTCGAGCTGTGCCGCCTTCTTGTACTGCGCCTCGGCGCCGTCGAAGTCCTTGAGGCCGCGCATCGCGATCCCCAGGCCGATGATGGCGTCGTAGTTCTTGGGCGCCAGCTCGACCGCCTTGCCGAACTGCTCCTTGGCCGTGTCGTACTTGCGGAAGTCGAGCGTGGTCAGGCCGACGTTGATCCGCGCCTCGACAAACTTCGGGTCGGCCTCGACGGCCGCCATGAAGTGCTTGAGCGCCTCGTTGAGCGACGCCTTGTGCAGGTGGTAGAGCCCGAGCGCGTTCTGGAGCGGCGCGTACTTCGCGTTGCGCTTCTCGGCTTCGCCGAGCAGCAGCTTCGCGAGGTCGAGGCGGTTCTTGTTCGCCTGATAACCTTCCATGTAGATCAGGCCGTACAGCGTGTACGCCTTGACGTTATCGGTATCGACACCGAGGACGTTCGACAGGTTGAAGCGCGCGTCTTCCTCGAGCTTCTTCCAGTTGGCGTCCTTGGGGTTGTTGATCTTGCGCATCTGGTCGAGCTGGAGCGACGCCATGTTGTTGCGCGCCGCGACCAGCTTGCCGTTCGCCTTGATCGCCGAGTCCCAGTACTGCTTCGCGCCGTCGATCTTGCCGGCGCGATAGTAGATCTCGCCGAGGTTCGACAGCGACATGCCGTGGTTCGGCTTCAGCCGGATCGCGGCCTGGTACGCCTTCTCGGCGTCCTCGAGCAAGTTGCAGCGGTGGAACGAGAGCCCCACCATGTACTGCGCCTCGACGAGGTTCGGGTGCGAGCGCGCGACGGCCGCGAACTTGTCCGCCGAGCCGCGGCACGCCGACTCGCTCCAGCCACCCTTCTCGTTCGCCGCGAAGTTCGCGGCGGCCGCGCCGTAGTCACTCGACTCGGCCTTGGAGATCTCGCGCTTGGGCTCTTCCTTGCCCGGCACGGTGTTCTCCGACTTGGTCACGGGCGGAGGCGGCGGCACGTCGCCACCGGTCTTGAGGCCCGAGCCCTTGTTACCACCACCACAGGCGCCGAACAGGAGCCCGGCGAGGATCAGCGTGTTCATCTTGATCATGGTTTGATCTCTCTACTGCTCGAGCTTCGCGGCCGGCTCGACGTCGGTGATCGGCGCGACCAGGTTCGGTTCACCGCGGAGCTCCGCGGCGGTCGGGTATTCCTCGGGCTTGATCTGGCCGAGCTCGCGCTCGCACAGCTTGCTCCAGTCGCTGAACCAACCGAGCTTGGTCGACTCGGACAGGCACACGCCGTAGGCCTCGAGCGACCGCTTCTCGAGCGGGTCGGCGACCTCGGTCATCTTGTCGCAGAACGCGTCGACCTTGTCCTCGGCGAACTCGCCGGTGCGGACGTCCTTGGGGATCTCGGCGGTGAACAGGATGTCCGACAGGTTCTGCGAGATCTGGCCGATGCGCGCCGCGGCGCCGATCGAGTTCGCGGGATCCTGGATCTTCAGGATCGCCTCGTACTGCGAGGTCGCCTTGCCGCCGGCCTTGGTCTTCTCGGCGACCCAGTCGTTGAACCGCTTGAGGCTGCGCTCCTTCATCGGCTTGTTGCCCGGATCGAAGTTGAGGCCGATCGGGAACTTCAAGGTCAGGTAGGTCTCGAAGTCGCGGTCCGCGATGATGGACATCGCCTGGACCGCGAAGTAGCGCGCGGTCGCCGCGTCGGCGCCGGTGCCGTTCTTGTCCCACGCCTTGATCGCGTCGTTGAACGCGGCGAGGGCTTCCTTCATCTTGCGCTCGTCGCGCGGGACGACCGAGACCTTGATCTTCGAATCGGGGCCGCACTGGTACGGCAGCTCGTCGCCCTTCTTCTTGACCTTCTTCGCCGCGGTGGCGCGCTCGCGCGTGATGCGCACGCACGCGCCGTCGGTCTCCTTGCCGGGGCACGACTGGTGCCACAGCGTCAGGCCGATCTTGGTGAGCGCGACGACCTTGCGGTCCGCGCCACCCTTGGGGAACGTGCGCAGGTAGTTGCGAAGGTGGCTGATGACCTTGTCGTTGTCGCCCTGCTTCTCGTAGATGCTGACGAGCGAGAAGCTGGCGTTCGCCGCCTCCTCCGCCTTCTTGGTCGCGAACGTCTTCACGAAGTAGTTGGTGTCGTCGATCGCCTTGGCGTCGTCGCCGATGCCCTTCCTGAACAACACCGCGTCGCTCATCGCGTCGTACGCGTTGGCCTCGCCGGCGTACTTCTTGGCGTACTCCTCGAGCTTCTCCGATGCGCGGTCGTAGAACGCGATGTCGCCGTACGCCTTGCCGAGCGCCATCAGCGCCTTCGCGGCCTCGTGGCTGGTCGGGTAGTACTTCTGCAGCAGGTTGAACATCGTGATCGCGGCCGAGATCGACTTGCCCTCCTGGTAGCAGTAGCCGGCGTTGAACAGGATCTTGTCGTTCTGCGGCGACTCCGGGTTGGAGTTGTAGATGTCGAGGAAGGCCTGGCCGCAGGCGAGGAACTTGCCGTAGTCCTTGCTCTCCTTGGCTTCGGCGGCGAGCTTCTCCGCCTTCTTGCTCATCGACTGCGCGCGCAGCGTCTTGATCTGCGCGGCGAGGTCATCCTTGCCCTCGAGCCACTTCGCGTCCTTGCTCAGCTGGTCGGCGAGCGCGAGCATCTCGTCGTACTTCTGCATGCGGTTGTAGATGTCGAGCAGCAGGTTCGCCGAGAACTCCGCGGTCTCGTGCTGCTTGTGGTGCTCGAGGATATCCATGAAGATCGGGATGGCCTCGTCCATGTGGTTGTAGCGGCGGTACGTGTTCGCCTTCAGGAACTTCATCCCGACGAGATCGTCGTCCTTGGGGTCCTTGATGTACTTGATGTAGATGTCGAAGGCCGCGATCATCTTCTGCTCGCGCTCGGGGATCGGCTTGGCGACAGGGATCTTCGTGTAGTCCTTGTCCTCCTTCTCCTCCTTGCCCTGCTCGCGGATGCGCGGGTCGACGTTGAGTGCGTTCTTCCAGCCGAGCACCGCGGCGTACGCGGCTTCCTTCTGGAGCTTGGGATCGACCTTGCCGGTCTTGACGACGTCGGTGAACGCGATCGCGGCGTTCTCCCACATCTCGGTCTGCAGGCGCTGGCTCTTCTCCGACTCGGCGCGGCTCCACAGCAGCTCGGCGTAGAAGTACTGGGTCTGCGCGTAGTCCTCCGCGTCGGGGAACACGTCGAGATAGACCTTGTAGAGCTTCTCGGCGTAGCCGAGCGTCTCGGGGTTCTTGGTCTTCGCGGACTCCGAGTGATACGCGCGGGCGAGCTCGCCGGACATCGCGGCGGCGTTGTCGTGGCACTCCTGGGCCTCGGCCTGCGGGAGGACCTTCTTGCCCTTGAGCGCGCCGTAGAGCCGGACGAGGTTTTCGATCTCCTTGATCTTGTCCGGGTTGCTCGAGCCCGCCATCGAGAGCATCGCGTGCGCGATGTTGTACTGCCACAGGCAGACGTTCTTGTTCGTCGGCTGGGTCGTCATCATCTCGTGATAGACGTAGATCGCCTTGTCGCTCTTGCCCTGCGCGAGGTAGAGGTCCGCGAGGATCGACAGCATGTCGAACGCGAACTTGTTATCGACGCGCTGGAACGCGGCGTACGCCTTGTCCGCCTTGCCGATCTCGGCGTAGGCGCGCACGAAGTCCTTCTTCGCGGCGCGGTTGAGGACCTCGTTCTTCTTGTCGTTCTTCGTCGCCTGCGCGACCTGGAAGAACGTCTCGAGCGCGTCCTGGAAGCGCTGCAAGTTGAGATGGATCCAGCCCATCTTGTACATCGCGTACCAGTACGCCGACGACTTCGGGAACTTGAGGACCATCTTGTAGCGGGCCTCGGCGTCCGCGAGCTGGTTGTTCTCGAAGTAGTAGTCGGCGAACGCGAGGTGCGCCTCGGGGACGTACTTGCTCTGCGGGTAGTTCTTGAGGAGCTTGTCGTACGCGGCGCGCGCCTCCTTCATGTACTTGCCGCCCTGCAGCGTGTACCCGTAATAGAACAGGGCCATATCCATCTTGGGATAGGCGCGGAAGGCGTCGTTGTCGGTGAGCGCCTTGTAGGTCTTCACCGCCTTGATCAGGTACTGCTTCGAGTTGTCGGCGGCCTTCGCGGCGTCGGCCTGGGCCTTGGCCTTCGACGGACCCTTCGCGCGATCGGCGGCGATCGCGAGCTCGGCCGACTTCAGGCGCCAGAACCGCTGCTGCTTGGCGTAGAGCTCGCCGAGCCGGAAGTAGTAGTCCGACTTCTCCTCGACCTCGGTGTCCGGGGTCTGCGCGATCAGATCGATGAGGATCTGCTCCTGCTCGCCGCGGATGTTGCCGACGAGCCCTTCGATCGAGAGCACCTGATCCGAGGACAGGTCGGGTTTGAACTCCGACTTGTCCTGCGGGGTGGTCTGGATCGGCTTGGTGCGATCCGACAACTTGACGTCGATCTTGACGTCCTGGGTGCGCGTGTACTTGGGCTTGGTCTTGTCATCGGCCCA
The DNA here is from genome assembly GCA_038321315.1 of Haliangiales bacterium. Lineage (GTDB taxonomy): Bacteria > Myxococcota_A > Polyangia > Haliangiales > Haliangiaceae > JABFXX01. The sequence continues at coordinate 4,805 of JBBQEX010000009.1, forward strand.
GGCCGTACCCACGCCGACGATCAACAGCGCCACTCCGAATAGCTTCAGTTTGGACATCAGGTTCCCTCTTGGTTCGTCGCACCGAAAACGCCGACGGCCTGGACGCGGTCAGGCGCCAGGCAGATCAATCCGTATGTAGTCTCGGGGTCTGTCACAGCCAGTGATTCCTGGGGCGAGGCGATGCGCCGGCTGTGGAGGCCACCCATGCGCTTCGCATGGGCTATTTCATTTCGGGCAGCGGGACCGGATCTTGAACCGGTAATAACCCAGCTCGTCCTTCCAGTACTCGCCATCAAATTTCCACTGAAAGTGTTCGTCGTCAACAATAATCGGTTCCTCCTTGGTCTTGGAGGAGATGCGCGCACCCGCGGCCTCGGCCGACATCTTGTCGCCCTTGGCCTGCAGGATCTCGTACTTGATCTTGGAGCCGTCACGCGCGAGGGAGCCGAGCTCGCGTGCGAGGCGCGAGACGCGATCGCGCGCGACCTTGCCGGCATCGGCCGCGGCGACTGACTGCTGGACGGTGAGCTCCTGGTTCACTTCCGACGCGACCTGCGTCGTCTGCCACGCCTTGTCGCTCTTCTGGAGCATGTCGATCTCGTGGTTCAGCTCGTCGACCCACGCGAACGTCTTCAGCAGCGTCTTGTCGGCGAGCACCGAGAGCACGAGGCGCTGGGTGACCGGATCGAGGCCCGCCTTGCCGGCCTTGACCTTCTTCACGTACTCGTAGAACTCGGCGTTGTCCTCGTACTTAGCGACGAGGTCGGTCAGGTTCTTGGCGAGCGGGCCGTACTTCTCGTTGTACTCGGCGATCGCCTCTTCGGCCTGATCGTAGAGGCAGTACTTGAAGTAGATGACGGCCTTCAGGAGCACCGACTCGGGGAAGAACTGGGTCTCGAAGTACGGCGAGTTCAGCGTGTGAATGTTGCCGAGCGCCTTCGAGTTGAGGTTCTTCATGAAGTACGCCCATGAAGCCTCGAACAGCGACTCGGACCAGTCCGCCGAATCCTGCGGCAGCTTCTCGAAGTACTTGATCGACGTGTCGAACTGCTGCGTCGAGTAGAACACGCGCGCCATCTGGAGCTGCGCGAGCTCGCGATAGTTGTCGACGTCGTCGACCTTGTACTGCTTGGGGCGCTCCTCGCCGATGATGAGGATGTCCTTGAAGGCGTCGATCGCCGGCTTGCCTTCGTACTTGCGCACGTAGGTCACGCCCTCGAAGAACTTCGCCTTGATGAAGAAGTCCGAGTCACGCGGGACCTGCTGGAACAAGGAGATCGCCTTGTCGAAGTCGCCCTCGCCGCCGTGGCGATAGAAGTGGCGACCGAGCAGGAAGAGGAGCTCGTTGCGGACCGAGCCGAGGCTCGGATCGTCGAGCGCCTTGGGATCGTACGTGCCGATCTTCTCGAGGATGCCGGAGGTCTCGGGCAACACGCGCGAGAGCGCGGCGAGCCACTTGAGCGCAGCACCATGATAGGTGTGGTTGTCGCCGCCGGTGACCATCTTGTCGAAGTAGGCGAGCGAGCCGGCGTAGAAGCCCATCTGATAGAGCGTCTTGCCCATGAAGAACTCGGCGCGCTGCTTGTTCTTCGCGTCGTCACCGCTCTCACCGTCGAGGACCTTCTTCAGCTCGATCGATGCCGAGAAGTAGTCCTTCTTGTCGTAGAGCTTGATGGCGCGCTCGAGGGTCTTCGAGGCCGGACCACCACCGCCCTCGGGCTCGAGCTCGACCTCGCCCGCCTTGACCGGGCCTTTCTTGTCGGCGAACGCCAGGCTCGGAGCGAGGGCAAAGGCCGCGATGAGACCGAGGCTGGAGAGCGTACTGAGGCGTTGCATGCGTATTCCTCCTGCGTCCACGGGACGTCGGGCGGGCGAATCATCGATTGCTACTTGCGTGCTGTCAAGGCGACGGCCCTCGCGGATTCGTGGACCAGGTGTTCGACACGCGATCGCATCCTCGGTTGCAACCGCCGAAGACTTCCGCTGTCTGCTTGACATGCATAACCCTCCACATACTATCGGCCGGACATGACTCGCGCCGGCCTCGCCGTTCTCGCTCTGATCATCGTGGGCTGCAGCGGCACGCCGGTCGGCCGCATCTGCGACCTCGGTGGCGCGACGCCAGCGACGAGTGAGGTCGTCGTGACCTCGCCGTCTCTGGACTGCGTGTCGCGCACCTGCCTGCGCTACCCGCTCAGCCGCGATCTGCCGCAGGGTGGCAAGTACAACGAGAAGGTGGGGCTCTGCACCGCCGAGTGCACCAGCGCCGACGACTGCGAGCGCGTGCCCGAGTCGCCGTGCACCACCGGCTTCACGTGCGGCATCGCCGTCACCGTCGGTCCGTTCTGCTGCCGCAAGTTCTGCATCTGCAAGGACTACGCGGTCGTCCCCGACAACAACCAGTTGCCCACGCCGCTCGCCTGCGCGTCGGACAACGCGGCCAACGCGTGCTGCAATCTCCCCGGCCGCGTCGGCAATGCGGCGACCTACCCGCTCTGTAACATCACGAGCAACTAAGCCGAGCGCTCGCCGAGCCGCCAGGCATCGGGGAGCCAGTCGACCGTGTCGTCGGTGACCGCGATGATGTCGAACCGTGCGCGTTCGTAGGCGGGTGCGATCAGCGCGAGGTAGGCGGCGGCGACGCGCGAGACCTTCGCGCGCTTGCTGGCGATGATCTGCTCGACGCCCGCGCCGTGATCGCCGCGCGATCGCGCGCGCACCTCGACGAACACCAGAAGATCGTCGAGCCGCGCGATCAGGTCGAGCTCGCCGACGTCGCAGCGATAGTTGCGCGCGACGATCGCGTAGCCCGCCGCCTCCAGGACGCCCGCCGCGCGATCCTCCGCAGAGGCGCCCAGCGCGAGCTTCTGATGACCATCCAGCACGTCGCGACGGTCGCACCCGGGTCCGACAAATCAGCCCCTGTGGATTGGGGACGCTTGCGGTAGCAGCGCGACTGCGTGGCGCGGCGTCCAGGGACGTCGAACCGACCGGCGGACGAGCCGGCGCGTGCATGCACGTTGCGAACAGCGCACGCCGTGACGAGGGGCCGTGCCCGAGGTCCGAGACCTCGAGGGCTAACGGCCCGGCGAGATCAGGCCGAAGCCTTCTTCTCTTTGTTGCGCTCTTTGCGCGACTTCTTCTCGACCGGAGCCGGAGCGGTCTCGCCCTCGGCGAGCGGCGTTGCAGCGGCGGCGGCAGCAGCGGCCTCGGCGGCCTCGGCGGCCGCGCCAGAGCCGTCGCGCTCCTTGATGCGGGCTGCCTTACCGGACAGGTCGCGCAGGTAGTAGAGCTTCGACTGGTGAACGCGACCGCGCGCGATCACCTCGATCTTGTCGATGTTCGGCGAGTTGTCCGGGAAGATGCGCTCGACACCGACGCCGTACGAGATCTTGCGGACGGTGAACGTCGACCGCGAGCCCTTGGAGACCCGGCGGATGCAGACGCCTTCGAACGCCTGGAGCCGGGTCTTCTCGCCTTCGCGAATCTTCGCCCAGACCTTGATCGAGTCGCCGGGGCGAAACTCGGGCAAACCGGTCTGACGACGCTGGGACTTTTCGATGGATTCGAGGATCGCGTGCGCGCTCATATGCATCTCTTTGAACTGGCGATAAAAACCAATTCGGACGAGGGGTTCTGCCAGAGATCAGCGCTCTCCGTCAAGTCGATCGACCGAACAGTCGGTCGAGCACGATCGCCCCGGCGCTCCGGACCGAGAGATGGTTCCAGCTCGTCGGCCCGTCGATCGGCGTAAGTACTCGAGACACCGATGGAATCAGCGACTCGGCGAGTCCCCACCCGGTCCCGAGCAGGATCAGCATCGGCGCACTCCCGGAACCGGCTTCGACCGCCAGCTCGAGTGGGGTGCGGCGTTCGGCAGCCGGAAATGCGCCCGGCTTGGCGCTGGTCGCGACCACGAGCGGCGGCTCGCCGTACTCGGCGAGGATCTCGGCGAGCACGTCCTCGATCGATGCGGCGGTTCGCACGAGCGCGAGCGCGTGCGCCCGTGAGTCGGCGTTGGGCGCGTTCGACTCGGCGTAGAGCCGCGCGACGTACTCGGACTTGTCGCGCTGCGACGCGATCGGCGTGACGACGTGATAGCGCGCGAGCCCATAGGTCTGCGCCGAGCGCGCGAGATCGTGGATGTCGAAGTTGGTCACCGCGCTCGTGATCACAGCGCCATTGCGGTCGACGATCGGGTGGTGGACGAGCGCGAGGTGCGTGCGCGCGTGCAGCGGTCGCACGCCGGCCTTGCCGAGCAGCGCGCGGTCGGCCTTGGTCGGTGCGAACTTCGCCCATAGATCGGGCCGGCGCGCGGCGGTCCGCTGCATCGCCTCGGTGCGGCGCCACGCGGCGATCGCGGCGTGGTTTCCCGACTGGAGGATCGGAGGGACCGCGACGCCGTCGAGCTCTTGTGGTCGCGTGTACTGCGGGTACTCGAGCAGGCCAGCGGAGAACGATTCGTCGTCGGCAGAGGCCGCATCGCCGAGCACGCCGGGTACGTAGCGCGCGACCGCGTCGATGATCACGAGCGCGCCGAGCTCGCCGCCCGAGAGCACGTAGTCGCCGATCGAGATCTCCTCGTCGATCGCGCGATCGATCGCGCGCTGATCGATGCCCTCGTAGCGACCGCACACGAGCACGAGGTGCGGCAGCTTCGCGAGCTCCTTGACGCGCGCCTGGACCAGCGGCTTGCCGCCGGGCGACAACAGGATCCGGTGCGCCCCACCCTCGCCGGTCGCGGCGTCGATCGCGGCGAGCAGTGGCCCCGGTCGCATCACCATGCCCGGGCCGCCGCCGTACGGTGTGTCGTCGACCGAGCGATGCTTGTCGGTCGTGAAGTCGCGCGGGTTGATCGAGGTCACCGTGATCGAGCCGGCCTCGCGCGCGCGGCCGACGACGCCCGCGGCGAACGCGGGCTCGACGAGCTCGGGCAGGATCGTGACGACGGTGAACTTCACAATAGATGTTCGGGCAGGCCTTCGGGAGGATCGACGGTGACGAGCCGTGCTTCGAGGTCGATCTTGACGACGAGCGCGTCGACCAGCGGGAGCATGCGCTCGATCTTGCCGTCGTGGATGATCAGCATGGTCTGCGGGCCGACGTCGACCTCGGCGATCGTGCCCCACGGCGTGCCGTCGACACGCTGGACCTGGCAGCCCACCAGATCGGCGAGCAGGACGTCGTCGGGATCCAGATCGAGCTGATCGCGCTCGACCTCGACGGGCTTGCCGCGCAACAGCTCGGCCGCGTTGCGGTCGGCGATACCGTCGAGCTGGACGAGCCAGCCCTTGGTCGCGTCGCGTGCGCCGTCGATGACGTAGGGCGCGCCACCGATCCAGAGCGTGGAGATCACGCCGAGGATGGTGGACTCGGGATCGTGCGTGAAGATCAGGATCTCGCCGCGGATCCCGTGGGCGCGTGCAACGCCGCCGATCTCGACGCGTGGATTATTCGAGGATCTCGACAAGCGTCCGCTTGCGCGAGCGCGGAGCGACCTGCTGCACGACGGTGCGCAACGCGCGCGCAGTCTTGCCGCCGCGCCCGATCACCTTGCCGAGATCGGTCTCGGCGACCTCGAGCTCGTACACGTTCGCGGCACGTTCCTCGACGAGCTCGACGCGGACTTCGTCCGGCTTGTCGACGAGGTTGACCGAGATGTAGCGGATGAGCTCCGCCAGATCAGGTTCGGCCACGGTTACTTCGCCGGCGCGCCGGCCGCGGCCTTGGCGGCGTTGGCGGTGCGGCGAATGACTGCGGCGAGAGTGCCGCTCGGCTGGGCGCCGACCTTGGTCCACTTTTCAAAGTTCACCATGTCGAGCTTCAGCGCCTTCGTACCCGGGTGGTACGTGCCGAGCAGCTCGATGAACTTCCCATCGCGCGCCTTCCGCTTGTCGGCGACGACAATGCGGTAAAACGGCGACCTCTTCTTGCCTTGACGTGAGAAACGAATCGCGACGGACATTTAGATCCTCGGCTATGACTTCGAGAGCGCGGGAATCTACTCGGGCATATCCAGCATGTCAACGTGGTATAGGACCGGCATGCTGCGCCGTTTCGTGGTGCTGTTCGCGCTCGCGCTTGTCGCTTGTAGCGCGAAATCAGAGGTAAAAAGCGGCTCCGGTAGCTCGGAAACCCATCCGGCGCCGGGAAAACCGAGCTTCACGCTGTTCACGCTGGCCGAGGTCCGCGGGCAGATCGGGCCGTGCGGCTGCACCAGCGATCCGCTCGGGGACCTGTCGCGCAGCGCGAAGTTGATCGCCGATGCCCGCGCGGCCGGCCCGGTGCTCGTGCTCGACGCCGGCTCCCTGCTCTACGCCAAGTCGCCGATCCCGCCTGCGCTCGACATCGAGGAGGAGGCCAAGGCCGACCTGCTCGTGAAGACCTACAAGGAGCGGCTCGACGTCGCCGCGATCGGCCTCGGCCCGGCCGATCTGGCCAAGACGATGGCCTCGGTTCGCCCGGCGCGCTCCGTGGTCAACCTGAAGGAGCCCGGAGACAAGGTCGAGGCGCCCAAGATCATCGCGATCGGAGGTGCCAAGGTCGGCGTGTTCGGCGTGATCGCCGAGGACACGATCCCCGGCCTCGCGCTGACCGATCCGGTCACTGCGAGCCGCGCCGCGATCAAGGACCTCCGCGGCAAGGGCGCCCAGCTCGTGATCGCGCTGGTCCAGGCCGGCGCCAAGAAGGACGCGACCAAGCTGGTCAAGGACATCGGCGGCATCGACCTCGCGATCGCGGGGCTCGGCCAGTTCGCGCCCGAGCCGGATCACGCCGAGCCGGTCGAGAAGATCGGGGACACCTGGGTCATCACGCCGGTCAACCGCGGCCAGATCATCCCGCGCTTCGATCTCACCGTGCGCGACGGCGGCAAGCTCGCCGACGCGATCGGTCCGGCGGCGGCGACCGCGCGCCGCGCCGTGCTCGACGCGCAGCTCGCGGCGATCGACGACGACCTCAAGAAGTTCGCCGCCGACAAGTCGGCCGATCCGGCGTTCGTCAAGGAGAAGCAGGTCGAGCGGATCCGGCTGACGGCCGAGCGCGATCACCTCGCCGTCGATCCGTATGCGGTCCCGGCGACCGGCAGCTTCTTCCTGTTCGACAACGTGAAGGTCGGCAAGACGCTCGCATGCGACACCGGCGTGCAGGATCTCGTCACCGCGTTCTACAAGACGACCGGCGACGCCAACGCCAAGGCCGGAGCGGCGATTCCGGTCGCCGCGGTAGCCAAGGGTGCCGCACACTATGTGGGGATGGACAGCTGCGCCGACTGTCACCAGGAGGCCGTGGACTTCTGGAAGAAGACCGTGCACGCGAATGCGTGGCAGACGCTCGTCGAGCGCGGCCAGCAGTTCGACTACGAGTGCACCGGCTGTCACGTCACCGGCTACGACAAGCCCGGCGGCACCAACATGGGGCACACGGACAAGCTGCGCGACATCCAGTGCGAGACCTGCCACGGTCCCGGCTCGATCCACGTCGACAAGGGCGGGCTCGAGAAGCCGTTCGCGATCGTGAAGAAGCCCGCGGACGACCTGTGCGCTGGCTGCCACACCAAGGAGCACAGCGACACGTTCCAGCACGAGGCCTACCTGCGCGACATCGTCGGCATCGGTCACGGTCCCGACGCGCGCAAGGCCCTCGGTGAGGGCCCGACCGGCCACTCGCTGCGCAGCGCGGCGCTCGACAAGGCCGGGCGCACGCTCGGCGCCGGTTGCCTCCGGTGAACCGCGCGGTCGTCGCGCTCGTCGTGCTCGTCACGGCGTGCAGCTCGGCCCCCAAGCACGTCACGCGGCCGACGCCGGCACCGGCCGGCTCCAGCAACGTCCAGTACGGCCTCGCGACCTTCTACGGCAAGGAGCAGCAGGGCGGCCCGACCGCGTCGGGCGAGCGCTTCGACATGCACAAGCTCACCGCGGCGCACCGCACGCTCCACATGGGGACCCGCGTGCGCGTCACGAACCGCAAGAACGGCCGCAGCGTCGAGGTCCGGATCAACGATCGCGGCCCGTATGGCAACTCGCAGCGCATCATCGATCTATCGGAGGCTGCGGCGCGCGTGCTCGACATGATCGACGCCGGCGTCGTGCCCGTGAAGCTCGAGATCCTGCGCTGACGAAATTGGGGACGGTTTCAGCTCTGGCCCCTTTTGGCGCACGCCAAAAGGGGCCAGAGCTGAAACCGTCCCCAATTCACAGCTCGAGCGACGCGGCGAGATCGTAGTCGCTACCCTGGGTCACGCGCGCGCGCACCATCGAACCGGGCGGCACCTGGCCGTCGGAGAGGTAGGTCACACCTTCGATGCCGGGGGCCTGGCCGTACCAGCGGCCCTCGAGGAGAAGCTCGGACTCGGAGGACACGCCCTCGACGAGCACGTCGATCTCCTTGCCGACCATCGCCTGGTTGCGCGCGAGGCTGATCTCGCGCTGGATCTCCATGAGGACCTGCTGGCGGTCGAGCGCGATCGCCGGATCGACGCGGTTCGGCAGCATCGCGGAGACCGTGCCCGGCTCGATCGAGTAGGTGAACGCGCCGGCGCGATCGAGCTTCGAGTCGCGCACGAAGTCGCACAGCTCGGTGAACTCGGCGTCGGTCTCGCCCGGGTGGCCGACGATGAACGTGGTGCGGATGACGACGTCGTCGATCCGCGCGCGCAGCTTGGTCAGGAGCTCGCGCGTGATCCGCGCGCTGTGACCGCGGCGCATGCGCTTCAGCATCGGATCGGCGATGTGCTGGAGCGGGACGTCGATGTACTTGACGACCTTGGGCTCGCTCGCGATCGCGTCGATCAGGTCGTCGTCGAACGCGCTCGGGAACGTGTAGTGGAGCCGGATCCAGTCGACGCCGGTGTCGGCCTTGCCGAGCGCGCGCAACAGCTGCGCGAGATCGGGGCGCGTCGCCGGAGCGGTCCCCTCGTCGGCGCCGTAGCGCGTGAGGTCCTGGGCGATCAGGTTGATCTCGCGTACGCCCTCGGCACCGAGCTGGCTGACCTCGGCGACGATGTCGGCGATGCCGCGGCTGCGCTGCGGGCCGCGCAGCTTGGGGATGATGCAGAACGCGCACGGGCGATCGCAGCCCTCGGCGATCTTGACGTACGCGGTGTGGCGCGCGCCGATCCGCACGCGCGGCGCCTCGTGATCGTAGATGTACTCGGGCGTCTCGGTGACCTGGACGACCGGCAGCTTCTTGCGCTTGCCCTTGGCGACCTGCGCCTTGGCCAGCACCTTCGAGATCGACGGGAAGTCGGAGGCGCCGAGGATGTGATCGATCTCGGGGATGTCGCGCACGAGGTCGTCGGCGTAGCGCTGCGCGAGGCAGCCGGTGACGACGAGCTTGGTGCCGTTCGACTTCTTCCACTCGGCCATCTCGAGGATCGTGTCGACGCTCTCCTCTTTCGCGGCGTCGATGAACGCGCACGTGTTGATCACGATGACGTCCGCGCCCTCGGGCGCCTGGACCAGCGAGTGACCGGCGGCCTGGACCTGGCCGAGCATCAGCTCGGTGTCGACCTGGTTCTTCGGACAGCCCAGCGAGACGAAGTAGATGCGCTGGCCTGCGGCGGTCATGAAAGGCCGCGCAGTCTGGTCCGGCGGGGCGGGAGTGTCAACGACCTATTCGTACTGGGACCACGAGGCGTCGCCGGCGAGGATCATGATGGCCTCGGCGGCGAGGACCTGCTCGGTGTCCTTCTTGCCGTCGAGCTCGGCGAGCAGCGCCGGCAGGAGCGGCGTGGCGTCGAGGCCGGGCTCGAGCATGCGGAGCGCGCGGGCGGCGCCGACCCGCAGGGACGACACCGCGAGCTGCTGGACGAGCACCGGGCGCGCCGCGGCATCGTGGAGCCGCGCCAGGGCCATCGCGGCCTCGGTATTGAACCGGTTGTCGCCGAGGTAGCCGTGGAGCTTGTCGGTCAGGTCGGGTCGACCGGCGACCGCGAGCGCGATCGTCGCGCGCGCCTTGTCATCGACCGTGGCCTTGGGGTCCGCGACGATCTCGTCGAGCACCTTGAGCGCCTTGGCATCCTTCACCTCGGCGAGCAGGACGGCGATGCTCATGCGGTACTGGGTGTACTCGATGTAGTTGCCGAGCGCCTGGGTCGCGCGCGGCTCGCCGAGGCGCTCGAGCAGGCGCGCGGCCTCCATGCGGCGCTCGCGGCTCTCGACGCCGAGGTCGGCGATCAGCGCGTCCTTGCCGCGGGTCTCGCCGCTGCGCGCGAGCTGGTAGGCGACCTGGAGGCGACCGATATCGCTCGACTGCTGCGGCAGCTGCTTCGCGAGGATCTCGAGCGCGGCCTTGTCGTGCGTGCGCGCCAGCGCGGCCGCCGCGGCGAGCGCGATCTTTGGGGTCGAGGTCAGCTGCTTGCGCAGGATCGTCGTCGCGCGATCGACCGCCTGCGAGGCGGTCTCGGCCGGCGGCTGGGCCGGCGTGGGATCGGGGGTCTCGAGCCTCGCCGCGGTGTTGCGGCTCGCGGCGTCGGGCTGTGGGGCCTCGAGCGTGGCCGCGTTCGCGTTCATCAGCTTGTAGACCAGGATCGCGCCACCGCCGAGCAACAGGATCACGACGACCGCGATCGTCATGCCGCGGCCGCGCTTCGCGGGCGGTGCCAGCTCCTCGTCGTCAGCGTCGACGTCGTCGAGCGGCGCCGGCTTGCCGGCCTCGTCGGGCTCGTGATTCTTGAACTCCTGCAGGTTGAAGCCGGCGATCGGCGTCGCCTTGCCATCGGACGCCTTGGGCGACGACTTCTTCGACTTCTCGGCGGGTCGCTCGTTCGGGATCGTGGTCGAGCCCGCGGTCGAGGCCGACGCGCTCTGCGTCGCGGTCGAGCGGACGTCGCGCCGATCGGGCGCGCTGGTCACGACGCCAGACGCGGGCTCGTGGACGATCTCGATCACCGGATCGGTGTCCGTGCCGACCTTCTTCTTCTTCTTGTCGGGCTTGTCGGGCTTGGTCGGCTCGGCCGCGATCGGCGCTGGGGTCGGCGCGCGCTTCACGACCGCCGCGGGCTCGGGCGCCTTCGCGGCGACCGGCATGACGACCGGCTTGGTCTCCGCGGCCGCCTTGCACTCCAGGCTGCAGAACGCGATCACCTTGCCGTCGCGCACGCTGACCGCGCGGGCGCGCAGCGTGTCGACTGGTTTTCCGCAGGTGGGACAGTTCGTCATCATGGCAAGGCCAGCACCGCGGACTCCCCGTACTGCGCGACGAGCGCGTCGATGTACGAGACGAGGTGATCGCGGCGCGCGAGGATCGCACGAATCTCGATCGGAGTGAGCAGCGGTGCCAGCCCACCGTCATCACCACCCGCGAGCGCGGCGGCGATCGCGTCGTACGTCAGCGCGCGCACCTTGGCGACGAGTTGCTTGGGGAACACCTGGACGTGCTGGAGCGGGTTCAGGTTGGTCTGGTGCCCCATCGTGTACGGCGAGAACGCCAGCGTGTTGTCCATGAAGTAGAGCGTCGCGCCGTCGAGCGAGACCTTCGCGTTGTTGCCGCTCCACCGATCGGCATTGTCGATCAGCACGTCGAACATCACGACGGTCGCGAGCTGCGCGAGGAAGTCGGCGAGCTCGATCGGCCGCGCGGCGCCGACCTGGAGATCGCCCTCCCAGCGCGCCATGCCCTCGCTGTCGTCGAGCGCGAGCGTGCCGATCTTGCCGTTCTTGATCTCGGGGATCCACCACGACACTTCACCGCGCAGGATCCCGTCGCGCGCGATCGCCTCGTCGGCGAGCCGGCCCTCGGTGTACGCGCGGAACACCGGATCGGTGCCGGCGATCAGCTCGTCGACGTGCACCGCGATCGACTTTGCCGGCGGCACGTGGCCGATGCCGAGCATGCGGTCGATGCGATACGCGGCGATCTCGCGGCGCGGATCCGACTGCGGGTGCGTCTGCTCGGGCTTGAACGCGGCGCGCGCGCCCGACGCGAAGTCGAGCCGCAACGAGAGCGACGTGCCGCCGTGGTTGAGCTTCGCGCCGGTGACCGCGCCGCGCAGCGGCTCGAGCAACTCGCCGTCCGGCGCGCCGAACACGGTCTTCTCCAGCGCGGGGGCCGCGACCATCAACTTCGCGACCGGCAGGCGCTCGGGCGTTGGCCTGGCGGGGGTGGTGGGGGTCGCCGCCGCGGCCTCGTGGGTCGCGAGGTAGTCGCGCGCGATCTCGGTCGTGTAACCGACCCCGATCCACACGCCGCTCACCGCGCCGATCGCGACGACGAGCTCGATCGCGATACAGGTCCCCAACCGCACGGCCGAAAAATATCACGCGGCGACCGATGAATGCGAAATCGCTATTCCTCGATCTGGTACGCGGCCTTGCGATGCCGCGCGGTCGGCACGTGCTTCTCCCAGCACGTGATGGTGCAGAACCGCAGCTTCAGGCGGCCGGTGTTGCAGGAAGCCACCGTGCAGCGGACCGTCTTGGTCCCCATGGGGATCAACTTGCGGCACGTGGCGCAGACCAGGCTGGCCATGCCGCTTCGTAGCACGGCGCGGAGATCGCTGCCTCGCTTCGATAACTACTTCGCTAGCAGGCGCTCGACGAGCGGCTCGAGCTCGCTCGATCCACCGTGGAACACGCCGCGCACGCGACCGCCGCGATCGATCACCACGGTGTGCGGGATCGTCGACACTCCGTAGCGCTCGCTGACCTCGCCGTCGTCCGCGAGCAGGCGCGGCGAGAACCCGCGCTTGTCGAACAGCGCGCGCGCCTTTTTGGCGTCATCGATGTCCACCGCGAGCACGACGAGGTCGGGGTGCTTGCGCGCCAGCATGTCGAGGTGCGGCATCGATGCGAGGCACGGCCCACACCAGGTCGCCCAGAAATCGACGACGACGACCTGCCCTGCCAGCGCGTGGAGATCCTGCTTGGCGCCGAGCTCGCCGGTCGCGGTGACGGTCGGCAACACGAGCGGCGGCGCGACGTCGCCTTCGGAGATCGGGCGGATCGCGTCGAGGTTGCCGGCGAGCCAGACCGCCTCGACCGCGACGCCGGCGAGCACGACCGCGAGCACCGCGCGCCCCGCGAGCCGCGCCGGGCGCATGACCTCGGCGCCCGGCTCGGCCTTGCTCGGCGCCCGGCGCATCGCGACGAGCCCGAGCCCGACGAGCGTGCCGCACCACGCGTAGCCCGCGACCGCGATCGCGATCGCGACGATCGGTGGGACGTCGAGATCGAACGCGTGCGCGACGGTCGCGAACGCGAGCTCGACGAACAGGAGTGGCAAGGCGGCGACGCACGCGACATCGAACGCGCGGCCGACCTCGCGCCGCGGGCCGCCGAGCCCGAACAGCACGGCGGCGACGAGCACGAGGACCCCGAGATCGATCGTGAGGAGGTGCGTGATGACGTGGACCGCGGCGCGAAGGCCGACCGTGAGGTCGACCGCGCCGCCGAGCCACGCCGCCTTGACCAGCCAGCGCAGCTCGGTCGCGAACAGCACGAGCACGATGAGGCCCATGATGTCGGAGCCCGAGCGGCCCGCGTTGCGGCGATCGGCCGCGACCGTCATCGCCCAGCTCGGGCGCACGATCGCCATGCCGAGCCGCGCGATCACCTGGCCCTCACTTGTTGCCCCCGCGCCGCTGCATCTGGAGCTTCTTCGCCTGCGCGACCACCGCCGACGACACGCCCTTGCTGCGCATGATCGTCTCGAGGTCGCGCGGCCGCAGGTGCTGCAAGAAGTTCGAGACCTGCGCGATCGGCGTCTTGGGGTTGCGGCACAGCGAGACCTTGATGGCGTAGAGCCGCGTCCAGCTCCCGCGCTGGGCGATGTAGCGGATCACGTCGTCGCTGAGGTTCGCGTTGCCCGCGTAGCGCGCGGCCTCGATGTCGGTCACGCCGGGAGACTTGATCGCGGCCTGCGAGACCAGCTTCACCGGATCGCGGATGAGGACGTTGCGATGGAACGCGTTGCCGAGCGTCGCGAGCCGGATCTTGCCGGGGATCGTGAGCCGGTCGATCCGCTTGTCGTCATCGGACACGTCGATCGCGGCGTCGGGATCGACCGGCTGGTCGGCGTCGCCCTTGGTCAGCGCGCTGTCATCGCCGTCGAGCGCGGCGGTCGCCTGCACGAACAGCGCGTCGACGTCGACCGGCACGGGCTCGGGTCCACCGCCGAGCGCGCGCGCGACCTCGTCCCACGCCGCGAGCCCCGGGACGCGGACGTTGTTGCGCACCGCGAGCTCCACCACGCGATCGACCGTCGACATGCGCGCGTTGCGATTCATGTACATCGCCGCGATGATCTCGGGATGGCGCAGCAGGCGCTGCTCGTTCTGCGCGATGAGGTCGATCTCTCGCGCGCCGGCGAGCTCGGCGAGCGTCGCGATCGTCGCATCGGCGGTCGCGGCGTTGAGCGCGATCGCGTCGAACACCACGGGGCGCGAGCCGGCGATCCCGGCGAAGAAGTCGACGATGCGCGGATCGAGCCGGGCGTCGCCAAGCGTGCCGGCGAGCAGCTTGTCGGGGAGGTTCGCCGCGGTCATGCGCGCCGAGCGCGCGAGCGCCTGATCCTCGTCGAGCGCGAGCTGATAGAGCACCGCGGCCTGATCGCCGGGCGGCAGCGGCACGAGGCCGCGGGCGGCCATCGCGCGCGCCTGGCCGGGACCGAGCGCACGCTGCGCGGCCTGCGAGAGCGAGTCGATCGCGAGCGGGGTGTGCTGGAGGCTCACGGGTGATTCCGATGAAACAGGATCTGGAGTCCCTTGAGCGTGAGGAGCTCGTCGCACGACTCGATCGTCTTGGTCTCGGTCGCGATCAGCGCCGCGAGCCCACCGGTCGCGGTGCAGCGCGCCGTGAAGTCGACCTCGGCGCGGATCCGGCCGACCAGCGCGTCGACCATGCCGGCGTAGCCGTAGACGAGGCCCGCCTGCATCGACGCGATCGTGTTGCGCGCGACCACCTTGCCCGGGCGCGCGAGCTCGACGCGCGGCAACTTCGCGGCGTGCTCGTAGAGGGCCTCGGCGCTGATCTGGATCCCCGGCGCGATCACGCCGCCGAGGTACTCGCCCTTGGGGTTGACGACGTCCCAGGTGGTCGCGGTGCCGAAATCGACGACGATGCAGCCGGCGTCCTTCTGATCGGCGGGGCGGCCCTCGTAAGCGGCGACCGCGTTGACGATGCGATCGGCACCGACCTCGCGCGGGTTCTCGTAGAGGATCGGCATGCCGGTCTTGATCCCGGGCCCGACGACCAGCGCCGGTCCGCCGACGTGGCGCTTGAAGAATTGCTGGATGCCGAACACCGCAGGCGGCACGACCGACGAGATGATGCCGGCGTCGATCGACTTCCACGGGAAGCCGTCGAGATCGAGCAGCGTCTTCAGCAGCACGGCGTACTCGTCCGAGGTTCGCCCGGCGAGCGTCTGGATCCGCCAGTGGGCGATCAGCGCGTCGCCCGCGAACACCCCGAGCACGGTGTTGGTGTTGCCGACATCGACCGCGAGCAATCCCGTCATGGCTACGTGTCACTGTAGCTCGCCGCTTCGTGCCGTAGTAGGCTCCGCTCTAATCTATGCGTTTACTCTCGAAGATCATCGCCTCGGCGTGCCTGGTGTCCTCGCTCGCGTTCGTCCCCGCCTGCGGGGGCTCGGAGGACTCGCCGCCGGGCCCGCTCGCCAAACACTTCGACGAAATGTACATCGCGCAGATCGCGGTCGATCAGAAGACCGCGATCGTCAACGCGCAGCAGGCGTGGTCGGTCGCCCGCATGGAGAACGCCAAGGCCGAGGCAGATCTCGCGGACCTCACGAACAGCAAGCTGCCGGTCGCGCGCAACGAGCTAAAGACGCTGCGCATCGGCGTCGACACTGCGATCACGCAGAAGAAGAGCGCCCAGCAGTCGGCCGACACCAACCGGATCAATCAGGCCGCCAAGGATCAGGACGTCGCCGAGAAGCTCGAGAAGAGCGGCGTCGCGCACGTCAAGTACCTCGAGGCGTACCAGACGTACCTGAAGGTGACGGCGCGCTACACCGCCGAGAACATGTACTGGCTCGAGGCCAAGTTCGAGCTCACGAAGTCGCAGCTCGCGCAGAACAGCCACATCGCGCCGCAGAACGTGAAGTTCGAGTGGTACCCCGGCCAGGAGCAGGAGCGCGGCAAGCGCGTCGAGCGCGCCAAGGGCAAGTGGGAGTCGCAGCGCGCGAGCGCGACGTCCGCGCGCGACACCTGGCTCTCGCAGCAGAAGGCTGCCGACGCGGCCAACGGCAACCATCCGACCAGCTACTACGATCCCATGGCCCCGGTGCCCACCCCGGCAGCGGCCGCGGCGACCCCGGCCCCGACGCCGTAATCGCGGTGTCGGAGCAGGCCGAGACGGCACGGATCCTCGTCGTCGATGACGAGCGTGTGATCCGCGAGATCCTCGCCGAGTTTCTCGCGCTCGAGGGCTACGCCGTCCACACCGTCGAGGACGGCGAGAAGGCGCTGACCGAGCTGCGCCTCCGGCCGTACGACCTCCTGATCACCGATCTGAAGATGCCCAAGCTGAGCGGGCTGCAGCTGCTCGAGAAGATCGAGCAGGAGCGGCTCGGCGTGCTCACCGTGCTGATGACCGGGTTCGGCACCGTCGAGACCGCGATCGAGGCGATGAAGAAGGGCGCGTACGACTATCTCCTGAAGCCGTTCAAGGTCGAGGAGGTGATCCACGTCGTCGAGCGCGCGCTGTATCGCCAGCGCCTGCAGGCCGAGAACATCCGGCTGCGCGAGGCGCTGACGATCTATCGGGTCTCCGAGGCGATCGCGCTGTCGCACGACATCGACCACATCCTCGAGGTCGTCCTGCGCGCCGCGCTCGACGAGGTCAGCGCGGATGTCGCGACGCTCCACCTGCGCGACGCGCGCAGCGGTCTCTACGAGGAGCGGCTGAAGGTCGTCGCCACCACCGCACATCCGCCGATCGGGGGCCTGCCCTCGCCCGCGTTCGCCACGCTCGTCGAGCAGTTCGGCGCCGGCGTGCCGATCCTCGCGAGCGGCTTGAAGGCCGCGCGGTTCTTCACCGAGAGCAAGATGCCCGACGACCTCGCGTCGTTCGTCGCGGTGCCGCTCACCGTGCGCGGCACGCTGGTCGGCGTGATCGACGTGTTCTCGTTCACGCCCGGCAAGAAGTTCGACGAGGGTCACCGGAAGATGCTCGCGGTGCTCGCGTCGCGCGCCGCGAGCGCGATCGATAACGCGCGGCTCTACGTCGAGCTCCGCGCCACCAACGAGAGCCTCACGCAGGCGAACCAGTCGCTCGAAGAGAACTTCCAGCAGACCGTCGCGGGCTTCGCGCAGGCGCTCGAGGAGAGCGACATGTACACGCGCGGTCACTCCGAGCGCGTCGCGGTGTATTCGGAGGTCCTCGCGCGCGGCCTCACGCTGCCCGACGCCGAGATCCGCAACATCGTGCAGGCGGGCGTGATGCACGACGTCGGCAAGATCGGCGTGCGCTACGACATGCTCAACAAGCCCGGCAAGCTGACCCCCGAGGAGGTCGCGGTGTTTCGCCAGCACCCCGAGAAGGGCAAGCGCATCCTCGAGCCGGTGCCGTGCCTGCACGGCCTGATCGACGGCTGCTGGTGCCACCACGAGTTCTGGGATGGCGGCGGCTATCCGCGCGGCCTGCGCGGCGACCAGATCCCGCTCGTCGGTCGCATCGTCGCGATCGCGGATGCGTACGACGCGATGACCTCCGATCGCGCGTATCGCCGCGCGCTCGCGCACGAGGTCGCGATCGGCGAGATCGAGCGCTGCGCCGGCACCCAGTTCGATCCCGAGCTCGCCGATGCGTTCGTGCGCTACGTCGACGCGTGGCGGCGCGGCATGCTCGAGCGCGGCCAGGGCTCGCTCATCCCACGTTAGGCCACGTTAGTCAGAGGCTGCCGCTGAGCGCGAGCCCGGCGCCGCCGCCACGCACGGGCATCGGCCCGATGCCGCCGACGTGCGACCACACGCGTCCGGCGAGCGAGGCTGGCGGCTCGCCGTCGTCGCGCGGATGCCCGAGCGGCACCAGCTCGCTGATCGCGATGCCCGCCGCGATGCCGGCGAGCCCCATCCCGAGGTCGCTGCCCGACATCGCGTAGCCCTTGCCGGTCGACGCGTGGAGCGCGGGCACCGCGTAGCCGACCGCGGTGCCGACCAGCGCGCCGATGAGGACGTCCGACGGGAAGTGCTTGCCGGCGCGCACGCGCAGGTTCGCGGTGAACGCGGCGCTCGCGAGCCCGGTGCCCCAGACAAAGCCGCGCGCGGTCGAGCCGACCTTGTCCGAGGCCGACAGCAGATACGCGCCCGACACGCTCGCGCCGAACGCCAGGGCGGCGTGGCCCGAGTAGAACGACAGGTACGAGTCGTCGCCGTGCTGCTTCGTGTACGCGCGCGCCGCGGCGTCGGCGCGATAGGTGTACGGGCGCGGCCGCTGCACCACGTACTTCGCGATCTGGACGAGCGCGAGATCGACCGCGAGCGTCTCGGTGTAGAGCACGAGGCGATCGCCATCGGCATCGTCGATCGCGGAGCCGCCGAGCGCGGTGAGGTACCCGATCGGTGCCGCGATCGTGAGCCCGAGCGTGACGTCGGAGATCGCGGCGGCGCGCGGCGAGAAGTTCGCGCGGGTCCCGACGTCGACCTCGCCGAGCAGCTCGGTGTCCCACGCGTGGTGCGCGCGGATCGGGATCGCGAGCGGCGCGACCGACGCGGCGAGCGCGCCGACGATGATCGGCAGATCGACCGGCGTCACCGCGTGATCGGGGACGCGATCGTCGGCGAACGCAGGCGCGGCGATGGCGAGGACGGCGACGGTGGGCGAGACGCGAAGCAACATCGGTCCACTGTGGCGGCGCGATCGCGCGCCGCCGACGGAAACACCCGGCAGGCCTCGTCGATCACGCGAAGCTCACGCTGGTAGGATCGCGACATGCCGGTCCGTGACAGCTTCTGCAACTTCTGCGGGACGAAGTATCCCGACACGTCGAGCTACCCGCGCACCTGCCCGGGGTGCAAGGCGATGGTGTGGGCGAACCCGATCCCGGTGTCGGTCGTGCTCGCCCCGGTCGTCGATGGCGGCCGCACCGGCCTGCTCGTGATCCGCCGCGCGATCCCTCCGGTGCCGGACAAGCTGGCGCTCCCGGGCGGGTTCGTCGAGGACCACGAGTCGTGGCAGGCCGGCGGCGCCCGCGAGGTCCGCGAGGAGAGCAACGTCGTCGTCGGGGATGAGCTCGAGCCGCTGTGGTTCGTGTCGACCGAGCCGCGACCGAACCGCATTCTCCTGTTCGGGGTCGCGCGGCCGGTCGTCCTCGGGGCGCTGGCGCCGTTCGAGCGCAACAGCGAGACCTCGGAGCGCGGGGTGGTCTACGGCCCCGATGGCCTCGACACCGAGTTCTGCTTCGCGCTCCACGCCGAGGCCGCGCGCCGGTACTTCCGGCGCCAGGGCATCACCGGCGGCCACGGCTTCACCGCCTGTTAGGGCGAAGTCAGCAGGAGCTGTAGTATGCTCGTCGACGGTCTTTAGCAGTTCCGATGAGTGGTACGGGCAAATACCGGCTGGACGCGAGACTGGGTGGCGGCGGGATGGCCGAGGTGTTCATCGGCTCGACCGTCGGTGCCGAGGGCTTCACGCGCAAGGTCGCGATCAAGAAGGTCCTGCCCGGGTTCTCCGACAACCCGCAGTTCTCGCAGATGTTCGTGACCGAGGCGCAGATCAGCTCGCGCCTCCAGCACCCGAACATCGTCTCGGTGATGGACTTCGACCGCGACGAGGAGGCCCGGCTGTTCCTCGTCATGGAGATGGTCGAGGGCAAAGACCTCGACGCGCTGATGAGCACCGGGCTCCTGCCGTTCCAGGTCGTGATCTACGTGATCACCGAGGCGCTCCGCGGGCTCGGCTACGCGCACGATCTGCCGGTCGGTGCCGACGTGCGCGGCGTCGTGCATCGCGACGTGTCGCCACACAACGTGCTGCTCAGCTGGGAGGGCGCGGTCAAGGTCTCCGACTTCGGCATCGCGAAGGCCAAGGCCGCGAGCGAGGCGACCGCGTCGGTGTTCATCAAGGGCAAGCCGGCGTACATGAGCCCCGAGCAGGCCAACGGCCAGGTGCTCGACGGGCGCAGCGATCTGTTCGCGGTCGGCGTGATGCTCTGGGAGATGCTGGTCGGGCGCCGGCTGTTCAGCGCCGACGACACCCGCGCGACGCTCGCCGCGGTGTTGTTCGGCCAGATCCAGCGCCCGCGCACGCTGCGCAGCGATATCCCGAAGGACCTCGAGCGCATCACGATGAAGTTGCTCGAGCGCGATCTGCCGAACCGCTACGCGACGGCCGACGACGCGATCGGCGAGCTGCTCGACTGCGCGGATGCCCCGCGCAACGGCCGCGATGCGCTGCGCAACGTGCTCGCCGAGCGCTATCCGCATCAGATGCCGATGCGCCAGAGCTCCCTGTCGGGTCGCTCGGGCTCGGTCACGCCGACCGGCGCACCGTCCGGTACGCCGACCAATCCGTTCGGCGCGAGCACGAGCGCGCCGATCCCCAGCGTGTCGGCCGCGATGTCGGCGCAGACCTCGACGATGATGCCGAACGACGGCACGCGGCCGGGCAGCAAGAGCACGCGGCTGGCGTTGATCATCGGCGTCACCGTCGTGAGCGCCATCCTGGCGTTCGCGATCGTCAGCGGCCTGAGGAAGACCACCCCCACGACCGGCTCCAACGTCGCCGCGGCCGCGCCGATCGATGCCGCGGCGGCGATCGCGACGCCGCCTCCCCCGCCGGCACCGGTCGATGCCGCGCCGGCCGCACCAATCGCGATCGACGCCGCGCCAATCGCGATCGATGCCGCGGCCCCAGCCGCGACGGTCGACGCCGGCACGCATCCGGTCACGCCACCGCCCACCGTGAAGAAGACCGGCACGCTGCACGCCGAGGGCTTCCCGGTGCTCGACATCTTCGTCGACGGGGCCGCCAAGGGTCAGACGCCGCGCGACGTCAAGCTGCCCGTCGGCAAGCACACCGTCCGGCTCGCGAGCCCCAAGGGGGCCGACGACCCGTACGATCGATCCCAGGTCATCGAGATCAAAGAGGGATCGACCGTCAGTGTGAAACGCAGCTAGATCGTACGCAACCCGCGCGTGGTGGTGGCGATAGCCGCGCTGATGACCACCACGACGACGATGCGCCCGATCCGGCCCGGTCACTGACCGTGCGATACTCGAGAGGTCCGCTCATGCGCTCCACGATCCTGTTCACCAGCCTTCTCCTCGCCGCGACCGCCACCGCGAACGCCGGCGGCATCGTGCTCGAGTCGTACACGCAGGCGCCGCCACCGAACGCGAGCGACTACACGACGACGATGATCAACGTCATGGCCAAGAGCGGCTTCGAGGCCGGCGCCGCGGTCGGCCGCAAGTTCGAGAGCGACGTGTCGCGCCCCGGGGTCGTCAAGCAGGGGTTGCCGCTCGACTACGACAAGCAGCTCAACGCGGCGATCTCGATCGCCGGCAGCGGCCAGTATCACCAGGCCGTCGTCGCGCTGACGCCGCTGCTCGAGCTCGCGCACGCGAACCCGGCGGCGTTCGTCAACCACGGCCCGTGGTTGCAGCTGGTCGACAAGGCGATCGTGCTGCTCGCGGTGTCGCAGAACGGCGACGGCGATCACAACGCGGCGATCGACACGCTGTCCGAGGTGATGCGCAGCTTCCCGAGCGAGCGGGTGTCCGCGAGCTTCTACGGGCAGGCGCCGAACCAGCTGTTCCTCACCGCGCAGGCCCAGGTCCGCGGACGCGGCCGCCTGATCGTGACGTCGGAGAACCCGAACGGCGTGATCTGGGTCGACGAGGCGTTCGCCGCCGTCCACACCGCGACGCGCGAGAACCTCGTGCCCGGCGAGTACCGCGTGTTCGTGCAGACCGGAACGTCGGTGTCGCGCGTCCACCTGGTCAACGTCGTCGCGAATCAGGACACGTCGCTGACGATCGACGGCGACTTCGACGCCGACGTCGAGACCACCACGTACGCCGGTCTCCGGTTCCGGTCCGACGACGATCGCGACAAGAAGGAACCCGACGACGCCGCCAAGTTCGGCAACGCGATCAACGCGGATCAGATCGTGGTGATCGGGATCGAGAAGATCCAGGGCGTCGAGTCGGTGACCGGCACGCTGATCTCGAAGACCGGCGGCAAGCGCCTTCGCAAGGGCGCGGTTCCGCTGCCGTCGGCGTCGCCCGAGCAGCTCAAGCAGCTCGCGCTCTACGTCATCGGCCAGGGCACCGCGGGCGGTCGGATCAACGTGATCGACGAGTCGACGCGCGAGGTCGCCCATCCGACGAAGTCGACGGGCACGCAGGTCGGCGGCGAGATCCATGTCGATCGCGGCACCGGCGACGCGCCGCGGTCGCACGCGTGGAAGTGGCTGGCCGCGGTCGGTGGGGCCGCCGCGATCGGGGGCTCGATCTACGGGATCGCGACCGACGGCAACTGCATCGGCGCGCCGCTCGCGAATGGCATGTGCAAGAACTACTACCAGAACCTCTGGTGGGGCATCCCGCTCGGCGCGGTCGGCGTCGGCCTCGCGGTGACCTCGATCTACCTGTTCAAGACCGCCAAGACCGCCGAGGCGCCGCAGCGCAGCGCGTTCATCGTGCCGACGCACGGTGGCGCGATGGTCGGCTACTCGCTGCGGTTCTGAGCGTCGGTCTCGAGCTCGGCGCGCAGCGCGGCGATCACGCGGCTCGGCGCGCGGACCGTGAGGCGGGTGCCGTCGTCGTCGTGGATCTCGCCGAGCACGGTCGCGCGCTCGTGGACCGCGTTGACCAGGCGGTGCGCGGCGTACGGGATCACGAGCTCGGCGTCCTCGAGCGCGCCGATGAAGTGCTCGACGAGCTGGTCGTGGAGCCCACGGACGTCGTCGGGTGACTTGGCGGACAGCTGGAGCGCACGCGGGTAGCGCTCGGTCAGCGCGGCGCGCTGCGCGGCATCGCAGCGGTCGATCTTGTTGAGCACCAGCCACGTGGTGACCGCGTCGGCACCGATCTCCCCGAGCACCTCGCGGGTGACGGCGAGCTGATCGGCGAGCGCGGCATCGGCGGCGTCGACCAGGTGCAGGAGCAGATCGCAGTTCGCGGCCTCGTCGAGCGTCGAGCGAAACGACGCGACGAGATCGTGCGGCAGCTTCTTGATGAAGCCGACCGTGTCGGTGACGAGGATCGGCGGCTCGGTGGGCGGCTGGAGCCGGCGGACCGTGGTGTCGAGCGTCGCGAACAGCTTGTCGGCGACGTAGACCTCGGTCGACGTCAGGCCGCGCATCAGCGACGACTTGCCGGCGTTGGTGTAGCCGACGAGCGCGACGGTCGGCAGATCGCTGCGCCGATCGCGGCGCGTCTTCTCGCCGCTGCCGATCGACGCGAGCTCCTGGCGCAGCTCGGCGATCCGGTCGCGGATCCGGCGCTTGTCGAGCTCCATCGAGGTCTCGCCGGCACCCTTGCCGCCGATGCCGCCGCGCACCCGATCGCCGGTGTCGGTGCTCTCGCGCAGTCGCGGCGCGAGGTACTTGAGGCGCGCGATCTCGACCTGCAGGCGCGCCTCGCGCGTCTTGGCGTGGCGATGGAAGATCTCGAGGATCACCGACGATCGATCGAGGACGTCGGCGCCGGTCGCCTTCTCGAGGTTGCGCTGCTGCGACGGCGTCAGGTCGTGATCGACGAGCACGACGCGCGCGCGGGGCTCGCCGGTCGGTCCGTCGGCGGCATCGGCGTAGACGTAGCCGTCGGCCTCGGCGTTCGGGTTCTCGGGCGCGACCTCGTCGTCGTCATCGTCATCGTCGTGCTTGGTGCCCGGCTTCTCGTAGTCCGGGACGTAGCCAAGACCGTTGGTCCAGCTCGCGAGCTCGACGAGCTTGCCCTCGCCGAGCACGACGCCCGACGCGAGCTTGCTGCGGCGCTGGGTGATGCGCCCGACCGGCAGGAGGCCCAGGGTGGTCGCCAGGCGCTCGAGCTCGGCGATCGACGAATCGAGCTCCTCGTCCGACACGCTCGGCAGCTGCACCGCGACGACGATGGCCGTCGGGCGCGCGCCGGCTTCCGACGACAGGAATGCGAAGTCGAGGCTCATGTGGGGGGCGGGATATAACGCGGTATGCTATCGGCGTCGATGGCAGAGGACGGAGAGCCGACCGGCAAGCCGAAGTCTCCGCTGCCGGTGAGCCGGGACAGCGGGGCCTTCGCCGCGACGATCGCACCGTCGCTGCAGCCCGGCCCGACGACGGGCGAACGGGCGCCTGCGCGCACCGACCTCGAATCCGACGAGACGCTGGCCGCCCCGTCGACCGGGCGGGGTGCGGCCCTCGCCGGCGAGCTGCCGCCGCTCCCCGAGGTCTCGGCGGCGTTCTACGCGATGGACAAGGAGATCGCGCGCGGCGGCATGGGGCGGATCGTCGCCGCCGAGGATCGCCGGCTCGGCCGCCGCGTCGCGCTCAAGGAGCTGATCGACCCGGCCTCGGATCAGCTCGGTCGGTTCCAGCGCGAGGCGCTGATCACCGCGCGCCTGCAACACCCCGGCATCGTCCCGGTCTACGAGGCGGGCGTGTGGCCGAGCGGCGAGCCGTTCTTCGCGATGAAGCTGGTGTCGGGGCGGCCACTCGATCGCGTGATCGCCGACGCCAGGTCGCTCGACGAGCGCCTCGCGCTCCTGCCGCGCATCGCCGCGGCGTGCGACGCGATGGCGTACGCGCACAACGCGCGCGTGATCCACCGCGACCTGAAGCCCGGCAACGTGCTGATCGGTGACTTCGGCGAGACCGTCGTGATCGACTGGGGGCTCGCCAAGGATCTCGACGCCAGCGACACGCTCGAGACGCTGCGGCGCCCGGCCGGCGGCGCGAGCAAGCCGCGCGGCGAGCCCGACGCCAGCACCGGCAGCTCGACGATGACGATCGCGGGCTCGGTGATGGGCACGCCCGCGTACATGGCGCCCGAGCAGGCGCGCGGCGAATCGGTCGACCAGCGCGCCGACGTGTTCGCGCTCGGCGCGATGCTCTACCACCTGCTCGCCGGGCTGCCGCCGTACAACGCGCGCACGGCGACCGACGTGATCGCCGCGGCCGCGCTCGGCAAGGTCGTGCCGCTGATCGAGCGCGAGAAGCGCGCGCCGCAGGATCTCGTCGCGATCGTGACCCGCGCGATGGCCCCCGATCCGTCGGAGCGCTACCAGCACGCCGGCGAGCTCGCCGACGAGCTCCGCCGCTTCCTGACCGGCCAGCTGGTCGGCGCACACCAGTACTCGGCGTTCGAGCGCGTCGGCCGGTTCGTCAAGCGCCACAAGGCCGCGGTCGTCGTCTCGCTGTTCGCCGCCGTCGCGTTCGGCGTGTTCGGCACGCTCGCGGTCAAGCGCATCGTCCACGAGCGCGACAACGCGTACGCGCAGGAGCGGCTCGCGATCGCGCGCAAGGACGCGGCCGAGCACCTCGTCGAGTACATGCAGCGCGACGTCCGCGAGATGCTGGTCACGATCGGCCGCCTCGATCTGCTGACCAAGCTCGGCAGCTCGATCCGCGACTACTTCGACGCGCTGTCGCACACGCCCGGCGGGATGGGCGCCGACGACATCGAGCGGCTCGCGAGCGCGACGTTCTATCTCGGCGACGCCGAGCTGCGCTCGGGCAACCCCGACGGTGCGTGGAAGACCTGGACCGAGGCGCGCGAGCGGCTCGCCAAGGTCGTCGGCGACGACGCCACGCCGGCGACGTTCGTGCGCCGGCGCTGGCTCGCGCAACTCGACGCGCAGATCGGCGTCGTGCTCCAGCAGCGCGGCAAGCTCGACAAGGCGACCGCGAACTACGGCAAGGCGCGCGACGAGCTCGCCGCGTTGAAGCTCGAGCGGCCCGGCGATCGCGAGGTGCTGCTCGCGTCGGCCGAGACGCTCGATCACCTCGGCGACGTGCTGCGCACCGAGGGACGGGTCGATCCGGCGTTCGACGCCTACGTGCTCGCGCGCACCGATCGCGAGAAGGCGAACAGCCAGGGCAACGGCAAGACGTCCGACGAGCTGATGGCGGTGTCGGCGAGCCACGTCAAGGTCGGCTCGATCTACCAGGCGCGCGGCGAGTCGCCGATGGCGCTCGACGAGTACCGCGCCGCGGTCCGGCAGCGCGCGACGTTGCTCGAGACCCAGCCCGACAACGTCGAGTACCAGGAGAAGCTGCTCGAGGCGCAGACCAACCTCGCCGAGCTCCAGCGGCTGGTCGGCGACGACGCCAACGCGATCGCGACGTACCGCGAGGCCGCGCCGGTGATCGACAGCCTGTTCCGCCGCGATCCGATGAACGCGGTGTGGAAGCGCCAGCGCGGCGTCGTGTACTCCGACTTCGGGTTCGCGCTGCTCGAGAGCGGCAACTACGTCGAGGGGCCCGAGCAGCTCAACGTCGCCCTCGCGATCGAGCGCGACCTCGCGGATCGCGATCCGACGAGCTCGCCGTTCCAGGTCGAGCTGTCGCGCACCGACACCCGCGTCGGCGATGGGTGGATCTACGCCGGCGAGCTCGACAAGGGCATCGACATGTTCCAGCGCGCGCTCGAGATCCGGAAGAAGCTCGCGACCAAGGATCAGAAGAGCGTGCCCTATCGCCGCTCGCTGGCGTGGAGCTTCCACAAGCTCGCGAACGCGTACGTGCTGAAGGGTGACCTCGCGCAGGCGACCGACATGTACGAGCAGACGCTGGCGCTGCGCGGCAAGCTCGCGTCGGAGGCGACCTCGATCAACGGCTTCAAGAACGAGCTCGCGTCGACCGAGATCGCGTTCGGCCGCATCCTCGTCGCCAAGGATGCCAAGCGCGCCGGCGAGCTGGTCGCGCAGGGCCTGAAGCGCGCGCGCGATCTGGTCGCCGCCGATCCGATCAACAACGAGGGCAAGGAGACCGAGACCCAGGCGTTGCTCGCGACCGCCGAGCTCGCGCGCGTGCGCGGCGATGCGGCCGCGCGCGAGGCGGCGCTGACCGAGGCCATTGCGCTGACCGCCGAGGTCGCCAAGCACACCGCGAACGTGCGGTGGGCGGCGTATCAGGCCGAGGCGCTGGTCGGCCTCGCCGAGCTCGCGGCCGCGCGCGGCGACGGCAAGACCGCGTCGGCCAGCTGGAAGGCGGTGCGCGAGCTGCTCCAGCCGCTCGCTGACGGTAAGCGGCTCGCCTGGGTCAAGCAGCCCCTGCTCGACCGCGCACGCGCCCAGAGGTAGCTGGTACCATCACGCATATGGGTGATGACGACGCGACGGTCGGAAAAGACTTCATGGGCTCGAGCAAGTCCAAGATGTGGACCTACCTCATCTTGATGGTGCTGCTCGTCGCGATCGTGGTCGTCGTCAACCTGGTCTGGAAGAACCCGGCGCGCGCCGAGACCGGCATCAAGACCTTCATCGGCCTGCCCGGCTGGGCGCTCGCCGTCGTCGCGTTCATCGTCGGCGCGCTGATCTTCTGGTTCGGCCTGAAGGTCGAGACCGACTGGCCCGAGGCGGTCGGCGCGTTCCTGATCTCCGGCTCGGTCGCCGCGCTCGAGCTGATCCTCGGGTGGAGCCACTTCGAGGTCGGCCTGGTCGTCGTGCCCTACCTGATCCCGATCGTCGTGTTCGTCGGGCTACTGATGTACGGCATGAAGAAGTCGGTCTAGCGCCTCGGGCGCGGTGACCGGCGCCGCGCACGTCGGGCCGGTGCACACGAACGCGCGCGCGGTGCCGTTCGCGGCGGTCTTGCCATCGAGGATCGAGGCCTGCGCCCACGGCCCGGCGATGCAGATCGTCGGGGCCGTGCTCGCGCGGGCCGCGGCGAGCAGCGCGTCGCGACCGCTGCCGTCGCTGACCACGACGACCTGGGCGTCGAGGTAGAGATCGAGCGCGCCGATCAGCGCGGGCGTCGCGAGCGAGGTATCGACGCTGCCGCCGCCGAGCCGCTGCGCGAGGTAGGTCTCGGCGAGCGCCAGGGCCCCGGCGTCGCCGGCGACCAGGCCGAGCCTCACGAGGCAACGCACCGCGACCGCGGCCCCCGAGGGAATCGCGCCGTCGCTGTGCGACTCGGGGCGATGGACGAGCAGCGCCTCGCCCGATGGCGCGAGGTAGAAGATCGTCAGGCCGTCGGCCTCGCCGACAAACCGCGCGCGGATCTGGCCGACCAGCTTGGCGCCGAGGTCCCACCACGCGCGATCGCCGGTCGCCTCGGCGAGCTCGAGCAGCGCGTGGGCGCAGAACGCGTAGTCGTCGAGCGTGCCGTCGAGCGGCTTCTTGACCCCCTGGTGGAACACGCGCGCGATCCGGTCGCCGTCGATCATGCGATCGCGCAGGAACGTCGCGACGCGCAGGGCGAGCGCGAGCGCGTCGGGCGTGCGCGCCGCGACCAGGCCGCTGATCGCGAGGCCGTTCCACGCCGCGAGCACCTTGTCGTCGGTCCCCGGCCGCACGCGGGCCGCGCGCCGATCGAGCAGCGTCGCGCGCAGCGCGGCGAGGTGCGCCTCCTCGCCGTCGGACGTGCGCGGCGTGATCCGCGACAGCACGTTGGCGCCCTCGAAGTTGCCGCTCTCGGTGACGCCGTACGCCGCGGCGAACACCATCGCGTCGACCGGGCCGAGCGCGGCGCGCAGCTCGGCGGGCGTCCACACGTAGAACTTGCCCTCTTCGCCTTCGCTGTCGGCGTCGAGCGAGGACCACAGGCCGCCGTCGGGATCGGACAGCTCGCGCGCGAGGAACCCGACGGTCTCGTCGATCACCTCGCGCGCGCGCTTGCTGTCGACGCGCGCGAAGATGCCTAGCAGCTGACCCTGGTCGTACAGCATCTTCTCGAAGTGCGGCACGAGCCAGCGCTCGTCGACCGAGTAGCGCGCGAAGCCGCCGCCGAGGTGATCGTAGATCCCACCCTCGGCCATGCCGCTCGCCCACGCGACGAACGCCTGCTTCGCCGCCTCGCCGAACGGGAACCGGCTCGCGCGCGCGAGGACCTCGTGGGTCGCGCACGACGGGAACTTCGGGTGCCCGGCGAGCCCGCCGAACGCGCGGTCGCAGCGCTCGGCGATCTTCTTGCCGGCCGCGACGATCACCGAGCGCGTCAACGATCCGAGATCGCCGGTACCGGCGCCCTTGCGATAGTGCGCGTCGAGCCGATGGAGGCCGTCGAGCAGCTGCTCGGCGTTGTCGACCGCGTCGGCGCGCCGGGTGCGGAACGCCTCGCTCATCGCGCTGATCAGATCGCCAAAGCTCGGACGACCGTGCTTGGGCTTGGGCGGGAAGTAGGTGCCGAGAAAGAACGGCCGGCCATCGGGCAGGCAGAACGCGGAGAGCGGCCAGCCGCCGCCCTCGCCCTGCACCATGATTGCGTTCATGAAGATCGCGTCGACGTCGGGGCGCTCCTCGCGGTCGACCTTGATGTTCACGAACAGCCCGTTCATCAGCTGCGCGATCTCGGGATCCTCGAACGACTCGTGCGCCATCACGTGGCACCAGTGGCACGCGGCGTAGCCGATCGACACGAACACCGGGCGATCCAGGCGCTTCGCCTCGGCGAAAGCCGCCTCACTCCACGGCCACCAGTCGACCGGATTTTCGGCGTGCTGGCGGAGGTATGGCGAGCTCTCTGCAGCGAGGCGATTCGTCGGCATCAGCGACGGGAATAGCACGTGGCTCGTGATAAGAATGCGCACGAGCATGTCCGAGCAAAATCTCAGCAACATCACGCCGATCTCCATCGAGAGCGAGATGAAGAGCTCGTTCATGGATTACGCCATGAGCGTGATCGTGTCGCGCGCCCTGCCCGACGCGCGCGATGGCCTAAAGCCGGTGCACCGCCGCATCCTGTTCGCGCAGCGCGGCCTCAACAACGTGTTCAACCGCCCGTACCTGAAGTGCGCGCGCATCGTCGGCGACGTCATCGGCAAGTACCACCCGCACGGCGACAGCTCGGTCTACGACGCCCTGGTCCGCATGGCCCAGGACTTCTCGATGCGCTACATGCTGGTCGACGGCCAAGGCAACTTCGGCTCGGTCGACGGCGATCCGCCGGCGGCCATGCGTTACACGGAGTGCCGGATGTCGCGGTTGTCGGGCGAGATGCTCGCCGACCTCGACAAGGAGACCGTCGACTGGCAGCCGAACTACGACGACAAGGAGCTCGAGCCCAAGGTCCTGCCGGCCAAGGCGCCGAACCTCCTCATCAACGGCGCCTCCGGCATCGCGGTCGGCATGGCGACGAACATCCCGCCGCACAACCTCGGCGAGATCGTCGACGGCGTGCTCGCGCTGATCGCGAACCCGAGCATCACCGACGACGAGCTCATCAAGATCGTCCCGGGCCCGGACTTCCCGACGGGCGGCGTGATCCAGGGTCGCGTCGGCATCATGTCGGCCTACAAGACCGGGCGCGGCTCGATCTCGGTGCGCGGCGTCGCGCGCTTCGAGGAGATCCGGAAGGATCGCCAGGCGATCATCGTGAACGAGCTGCCGTTCATGGTGAACAAGGCGAAGTGGATCGAGAACACCGCCGACATGGTGCGGGACAAGAAGCTCGAGGGCATCTCGGATATCCGCGACGAGTCGGACCGCAACGAGATGCGCGTCGTGTTCGAGCTCAAGCGCGATGCCGCCGAGCAGATCGTCCTCAACAACCTGATGAAGTACACGGCGCTCCAGAGCTCGTTCGCCGTGAACATGCTCGCGATCGTCGACGGTCGCCCGATCCTGCTGACGCTCAAGCGCGCGCTCGCGGTGTTCATCGATCACCGCCGCGAGGTCGTCGCCCGTCGCACGCTGTTCGATCTGCGCGAGGCGCGGTCGCGCCGCGAGCTCGTCGAGGGTCTCGGCCTCGCCGTGATGAACATCGATCGCGTGATCGAGATCATCCGCGCCTCGCCCGACACCGACGTTGCCAAGGATCGCCTGATGGCCGAGCGGATGATGGGCCTCGGCGGCTTCCTCGAGCGCGCCGGCCGCCCGGCCGACGAGGTCGCCACCGCGAACGCCGCCGGCTTCGTGTTCCTGACGCCGCGCCAGGCGCAGGCCATCCTCGACATGCGCCTCGGTCGCCTGACCGGCCTCGAGCAGGAGAAGCTGGCCGCCGAGTACAAGGAGCTCTGGGAGCTCACCGATTACCTCGAGGGCCTGCTCGGCGACGAGAAGAAGATGCTCGCGGCGATCACCGACGAGCTCAAGCAGATCCGCGCCGACTTCGCCGACCCGCGGCGCACGCAGATCGTCGACACCGAGGGCGAGATCCTGACCGAGGCGCTGATCGATCAGGAGGACATGGTCGTCACCCGGTCGCGGCTCGGCTTCATCAAGCGGACGCCGCTGCGCGAGTACCAGGCGCAGGGTCGCGGCGGGCGCGGCGTCACCGGCGCGGCGCAGACCGAGGGTGACTTCGTCGCCGACATGTTCGCGGCGTCGACCCACGATCACCTGCTGCTGTTCACCGACAAGGGCCGCGCGTTCCACAAGAAGGTGTTCGAGCTGCCCGAGGGCTCGCGCACCGCGAAGGGCCGCGCGCTCGTCAACTTCCTCGAGTTCCAGGAGGGCGAGCAGGTCGTCGCGATGTTGCCGCTCACCGATCTCGCGGCCGAGTCGTTCATCTTCTTCGCGACCCGCTCGGGCACCGTGAAGAAGACCGAGCTGTCGCAGTTCGAGAACGTGCGCAGCAACGGCATCCGCGCGATCACGATCGAAGACGGCGACTCGCTGGTCGGCGCATCGCTGCTCAAGCAGACCGACGACATCCTCCTGACCAGCGCCCGCGGCTACGCGGTGCGGTTCACCGCCGACCGCGTGCGCCCGATGGGCCGCAACGCCGGTGGCGTGCGCGGCATCAGCTTGCGCGAGGGCGATCGCCTGGTCGGCATGTGCACGTTCGACCGCAACTCGGCGGCGAGCCTCATCACGGTGTGCGCACGGGGCTACGGCAAGCGCACCGCGGTCAGCGACTATCCGACCAAGAACCGCGGCGGCAAGGGCGTCATCTCGATCAAGACGACCGCGCGCAACGGCGAGGTCTCCGGCGTCCGCATCGTGACCGATGACGATCACCTGATCCTCATCAGCGACCACGGCAAGCTGATCCGCATGCTGGTCAAGGACATCTCGGTCCAGGGCCGCGCGACCCAGGGTGTCCGGCTGATGCGGGTCGACGACGGCGAGCACGTCGCGGCGATCGAGCGGCTCGCGGAGCCGACCGATGTCGCCGGCATCGTCGAGGCCACGCCGATCGAGGCGATCGACGACACGGACACGCTGCCGAACGAGATGCCCGAGGGCGACGACGACGAGGACGACGCCGAGGACGACGTCGCCGACGACGAGCCCGCCGACGACGAGCCCGCCGACTCGTAGTCGACATGACGTTCCTCGACCGCCGCACGTCGTTCGTCGTGTGGACGACGCCGACCGGCACCACGTCGCTCGACATCGTCAGCGATGACGAGGCGCTGTGGGGCGATTACGCGGCGAGCGTTGCCATGGCGACACGCTTCCCCGCGGACATGACCCTCCAGATGGACGAGGGGGACGACGACGACACGCCGCTGACCGACAGCCTGCCGAACCTCGACGACTTCATCGTGGCGTCGCGGCGCCTCGCGAGCTTCCTGATCGAGGCTGGCGTCTCGCACGTCGAGCTGTTGCCGGTCGCGATCCTCGACCGCGCCGGCGCGCGGGTCGCCGCCGACTACACGCTCGTCCATCCGATCGACCCGATCGCGTGCCTCGATATCGAGCGAAGTGGGGCCCGCTGGTCGCGCGACCACACCGGGGGCATCCGGAGCGTCGAGCGACTCGTGATCGACGCCGATGCCGTTCCGTCCGATCGCCTGATGTTCTCGCCGCGCGACCTCGGCGAGGTCGTGCTCGTTCGCCGCGAGCTCGCCGAGGCGATCGATGCCCGCGGGTTCACCAACGTCGCCTGGACCGAGCCGAGCGACTACCGCTAACCGGCGCGCTACGGCTTGCAGGCCGGCAGGAACATCGAGCCGTCGCGGCGCAGCGCGCCGTCGTCGAGGGCGATCTCGGTGATGGTCACGCCCTGCATGTCGTGGGTCATCAGGTAGAGGTTCGTGCCGATGCGGAGCGCCGACGCGTCGGGATCGCGAGGGTCGACGTCATACTCGCCGGTGCGGGTGCCGGCGAGGGTGAACACGGTGACGTGGCCATACTCCGAGACCACCGCGAAGCGCTTCGCGTCGAGCTGGGTGACGACGCCGCCGCCGGCGATCAGCTTGGACTTCGCGGCGCCCGAGGAGTCGTTCACCGTCGCCTGGGTGCACGGGCCGGCGCAGTTGCTCCAGCCGAACACCAGGAGGTCACCGGCGACCTGGACGCCGCTCTCGCCGAGCGGGCCGCCGCCGTCCTTGGTCGCTGGTGGCCGCGGCGCGAGGACCTTGTCGGCCGCGACGCTCCACGCCGTGTAACCGACGACCACGGCCTTGAGATCGGTGGTGGCCTCGAGCGTGAGCGGCTGATCGGGGCTGGCGTCTTTCCGGGCTCCCTCGATCGCCGCGACGAGCTTCTTGCCGAGCGGCTTGCACTTCGCGCCGAGGCACGCCGACGGCTTGCCGGCTTCGACGCGGATCTCGCCGAGCGGCGACAGCCAGCGCGGTGGCGTGACCGGCTTCTGCTTGTCGAGCGTCGCGGTGGACTCGAGCATCGCCAGCTTCATGCAGCCGGCCTCCCAGCACACCAGCGGGTCGGTGTCGTGCGCGGCGAGGCGCGCGCCATCGGGGGCACACGGGATCGCGCGCGTCGGGACGACGGTCGCCGGCTTCGGCGGCGCGTCGGCCGCCGCGATGGAGGTGGACATGATCAGCAGGAGGACATGGCACGCGCGCATTGGTCGTGATGTTACCGTGCCGGCCGTGTCCATCGAGAAGAGTCAGGCGATCTTCGAACGCGCCAAGGCCGTCATCCCCGGAGGCGTCAACTCGCCGGTCCGCGCGTGCCGTGCCGTCGGCGTCGATCCGGTGTTCGTCGCGCAGGGCGACGGCTCGACGATCACCGACGTCGACGGCAACCGCTACATCGATCTGATCGGGAGCTGGGGACCCTTGATCCTCGGGCACAGTCACCCGGAGATCCTCGAGACGATCACCGAGCAGATGAGCTCGGGCACGACGTTCGGCGCGCCCACCGAGGTCGAGGTCGAGTTCGCCGAGACGCTCCAGTCGATCGTGCCGTCGATGGAGATGATCCGCGCGGTGTCGTCGGGCACCGAGGCGACGATGAGCGCGCTCCGCCTCGCGCGCGGGTTCACCGGGCGACCGAAGATCGTGAAGGCCGACGGCGGCTACCACGGCCACGCCGACTGCTTGCTGGTCGCGGCCGGCTCGGGCGTGGCGACGCTCGGCATCCCGGGATCGGCCGGCGTGCCCGACGGGGCCGCGGCCGACACGATCGTCGTGCCGTACAACGATCTCGACGCGATCGAGGCCGCGTTCGCCGCGCACCCGGCGCAGATCGCCGCGATCATCATCGAGCCGGTGGCCGGAAACATGGGCCTCGTCGTGCCGGCGCCCGGCTACCTCGATGGCCTGCGCGCGCTGTGCACCAAGCACGGCGCGCTGCTCGTGTTCGACGAGGTGATGACCGGGTTCCGCGTCGCGTACGGCGGCGCGCAGAGCCTCTACGGCATCGTCCCGGACCTCACCACGATCGGCAAGGTGATCGGCGGCGGCCTACCGGCGGCGGCGTTCGGCGGCCGGCGCGACATCATGCAGAAGCTCGCGCCGCTCGGGCCGGTCTATCAGGCCGGCACGCTGTCGGGGAACCCGCTCGCGATGGCCGCCGGGCTCAAGGCGATGGAGATCCTCGGCCGGCCGGGGACCTACACCCGACTCGAAGCGCTCGGCAAGAAGCTCGGGGAGGGCCTGCTCGCCGCCGCGACCGCCGCGGGTGTGCCAGCGTGTCTCAACCGAGTCGGCTCGATGCTGACCGTGTTCTTCACCGCGGGCCCGGTGACCGACTACGCGTCCGCCAAGACCAGCGACACCGCGCGGTTCGGCACGTTCTTCCGCGGCATGCGGGAGCGCGGGGTGTTCCTGCCGCCCTCCCAGTTCGAGGCGATGTTCGTTTCCCTCGCCCACACCGATGACGACATCGAGGCGATCGTCACCGCGGCTCGGGCGGTGTTGTCGGGGCATTGACCCCCAAAAACCGCCGTGCTACGAGGGGCCCGTTTCGATGCTCCCCACCCCGAGTCACAGCGGCGAAATGTCGCAGGATTCCGCGACCGCTCCGGCGCATCGCAAGGGTGTGGTCATGGCCAGCGAAGCGAGACGTGGCGTGATCGTCGACCCCGCGTCGCGCCGCACGCGCGGCATGTTCGAGACCCTGACGCTGTCGTCGATGGGTCTCGAGTTCGGGCTGTCGGTCATCATCGGCATGCTGTTCGGCCGCTGGCTCGATGGCCAGGTCGGCACCGACCCTTGGCTGATGATCGTGTTCCTGTGCTTCGGCTTCGCGGCCGGGCTCCGCTCGATCCTGCGCGCGATCGCCAAGGCCGATCGCCAGGCCGCCGCGCGCGCCGAGGAGGCCCTGCGTGGCTAGCCCGAGCATGCGCCGGATCAACCGGCTGAACCTGATGATTGGTGGCGTGCTCGTGATCGGGTCCGCGATCACCCAGCCGCGCGAGCTCGCGCTCGGGGTCGTCGTGGGGGTCGTGCTCACCTGCGTCAACTTCTTCGTGCTCGCGCGGTTGATCGCGCGGTGGACGGCGGACGCCGCCAAGGGCGTCGCCGGGCCGGCGTCGTACCTGATGATGCCCAAGATGATCGGGCTGATGATCGTCATCGTCGCGGCGCTCAAGTACCTGCCGATCGATCCCGTCGGGTTCGCGCTCGGCTTCTCGGTCTTCGTGATCTCGATCATCGTCGAGACCATCTACGCCAACATGATTCCGGCGGAGACTCCGCCGGCCGACCCGACCACGCGGGACACCAACGGAGCCTCGACCGATGGGTGAGCACGGAACCTGGTTTGATTTCTTGAATCGCATCCCCGGCTGGACCGACCTGACCGGCCCGGGAGGCTCGCTGAACCACGCGCTCGGACGCGGCTGGAAGTGGCAGCTGTTCGGCGATTCGACGTGGAGCCTGACCCACGTGTTCGTCGCGATCCTGGTCGTGCTGTTCACGATCTACGGCTCGCTCAAGTTCTATCGCGGCCTCCAGGGCGGCGATCGCGGCATCGTCCCGCCGCGCAAGATGAACCTGCGCAACTTCTTCGAGTACACCGCGGAGAGCGTCTACGGCATGGTCGAGGGCACGCTCGGCGAGCACAACGCGGCGCGGTTCTTCCCGCTGATCGGCGCGCTCTGGATCTTCATCCTGTTCGGCAACCTGATCGGCCTCATCCCGGGCTTCATCTCGCCGAACGACACCCTGAAGACCAACGTCGGCCTCGCGCTGATGGTGTTCCTCCTGACGCACATCTACGGCGTCAAGGAGCACGGCCTCGCGTACTTCAAGCACTTCCTCGGCCCGACCCCGGCGCTCGCGCCGCTCATGCTGCCGATCGAGCTGATCTCGCACCTCGCCCGCCCGCTCTCGCTGTCGCTCCGGTTGATGGGCAACATGCTCGCCGACCACAAGGTCGTCTTCGCGTTCTTCACGATGGTGCCGCTGATCGTGCCGCTGCCGTTCATGCTGCTCGGCCTGCTCGTCTGCCTCATCCAGGCGCTCGTGTTCTGCACCCTGACGATGGTCTACATCGGCATGGCCGTGGAGCACGCGGAGCACTAGATCTCCGACGACAATTTCGCGACGCTCGCGCTTTACGACGCATCCAAACCACGTTAAAGACACCCCGCCTCACGCACCAACCAAGGCAAATCCAAATGACCCGCACCTTCAAGATCATCTCCTCGCTCGCCACCATCCTCGTCATCCTCGGCATCTCGCCGTTCGCGTTCGCCGACGAGGCCTCGGATCACGCCGAGAAGATCACGCACCTCCACGACCTGTCGTCGAACTTCGGCATGATCGCGATCGCCGCGGGCCTCGGCCTCGGCCTCGCCGCCCTCGGTGGTGGTCTCGGTCAGGGTCGCGCGGCCGCCGCCGCGCTCGAAGGTATCGCGCGCAACCCGGGTGCCGCGGGCCCGATCGGTAGCCGCATGATCCTCGGCCTCGCGCTCATCGAGTCGCTGGTCATCTACTCGCTCATCATCGCGTTCATCCTGGTCGGCAAGATCAGCTGATTCGATCGCGTGAGGTGGAAGCGGCCCACGTGGGCCGTTTTTGCGTTTTCGGGGGGCGTATGGGACCCTTGCCGCGATGGCAGATGACGACGACGACGACAAGCCACCCGCGCTGGACATCGTGGGCAAGTCGACGCTCGAGATCCTCGCCCAGATCGATCTGTTCAACGGCCTACCGCGCACCCACCTGCAGCGCGTCGTCGATATCGGGCTCGAGGAGCAGTACCGGACCGGCGCCACGGTGTTCGCCGAGGGCACGCCGGGCGACAAGTTCTACCTGATCGTCGAGGGTGCGGTCCGCATCAGCCGCATCGTGCCCGGCATGGGTGAAGAGGCGCTGGCCGTCTTGAAGGCCGGCAACTACTTCGGCGAGATGTCCCTGATCGACGACGCGCCGCGCTCGGCCACGATCATGTGCCACGAGAAGTGCCGGCTGTTCGCGATCAACCGGCGCGACCTCGAGGACCTCCTGTTCGTCGATCGCGATCTCGCGTACGAGCTCCTGTGGAACTGGGTGCGCACGCTGTCGCGCCGCCTCCGCGCGACGAACGACAAGATGACGTTCCTCGCGACCACCTCGAAGTTCTAGATGAAGCGGCTCGTCGTGCTCGGCAGCCTCGTGCTCGCGAGCCCGGCCACCGCCGATCCGCTGCCGCCCGGCAGCCTCGGCCTCGTGTTCGGCGCGGTCAGCGGCACGCAGGCCGACGCGTCGCGCATCGGGTTTGGCTACTACGCGCCACTCTACCCGCCGAGCTTCTCGGCGGCGTGGCAGCCGATGACGACCGAGCAGCGCGTCGGCTGGGCGATCCGGTGGACGACGCTGTTCGGCACCCACTACAACTCCGACGCCGCGCGGATCACCGATCAGCTGCTCACGCTCCAGATGGACCTGACGCTCGGCATCCGCGTGCGCCCCGGCGTCGATCCGAGCCGCTACCTCACGCTGCGCGGCGGCCTGGAGCTGCTGCGCGCGAACCAGCAGATCCCGCCGAAGAACGAGCGCGCGTTCTTCGGCCCGGTCGCGTCGATCGGGATCGAGCAGTACGCGTTCGGATTCCTGTTCGATGTCGACGTCCAGTACGGCATGATCGTGAACGGGCCGACCGAGATCGCCCTGATCCTCGGCGCGTCCCTCACCGGGCCCTGATGCCATTTCTCACCACGGACCGCCTGCGCCTCGTCCCGATCACGCTCGAGATGCTCGAGGCGGTGCTCGATCACGACCAGGCGCGCGCCGAGGCGCTGGTCGGCGGCGCGTTCCCCGGCGAGTGGCCGAACGACGATCTCGTTGGCCGCGCGTTCCCGTACTCGCGCAGCGCGATCCGCGCCGCGCCCGAGCTCCGGCTGTGGGGAGACTCGTTCGTACTGTTGAAGGACGCGCCGCGCGTCGTCGGCTCGGTCGTGTTCCACGGTCACCCGGCCGGTCACGCGACGAGATATTCGACGCCGGTGATCGCGTCGCCCGCCGATCCCGCCGAGGAAGGGGTCGCCGAGGTCGCCTACGGCATCGAGGAGGGCTCGCGCAGCCAGGGCTTCGCGATCGAAGCGACCTGCGCGCTGGTCGACTGGGCGCTCGCGCAGGACGGGATCCGCGCGGTGCAGGCGACGACGTTCCCGTGGCACAAGGCCTCGCTCGGCGTGATCAACCGGCTCGGCATGGTGCGCGCCGGCACGCGCGAGCATCCGTTGTTCGGCGAGCTCCTCGTGTTCGAGCGCCGCGCGCGCCAGATCTAGAACCGGCCGCCGAGGCCAAGGCCCGCGATCGCGCCCTGCCCCGGCACGACGACCGGCGCGAGCTGCAGCTGGTGCGTGTTCCAGTGCCGGACCGCGCGCGGCAGCGTGACGAGGTCCCACACCATGCCGGTCTCCCACCCGGCGACCGCGCCGAGCAAGCCGAAGATCGTGCCGACGTGATCGAGGTGTGGATCGGCGACCGCGAGCGCGCCGATCGCGGCGATGCTGGACGCGCGGATCACGAGGCCGGTGGTGATCGTCTCGCCGGCGTACCAGTGCCCGGCCGACGGGCCGAGCACGAGCGTCGCGAGGCCGATCACGCCGGCCACCGTCGTCGCGCGCGAGCTCGACTCGTCGCCCGCGATCAGCGCCGCGCCCACCATCGGCAGCGACACGCCGGCGACCGTGACGAGGTAGGCGTCGAACAGGCTCTCGCGCTCGACCGCCGGCGCCGGCGGCGTCTCGCCGGGAGCCTGCGCGAACACGGGTGACGCCGATGCGAGGACGATCGCGAGGGTCAGGCAGCGCATGCGATCACGCTACGCGCGCCGCGCACGAGCCGGCGTGACACCGCGTGACACCCTGCGAGGTCGGCGCGCCAGCAGCTGCGACAGTTGACAACGCATAAGCATACCCTTATATATCACTCATGGCTCACGCCGCCCGCCGTGAAGGCGCCCTGTTTCGCGCGCTCGCCGACGACACGCGGCGCGCGATCTTCGAGGCGCTGACCCGCGCGCCGCGCGGCGAGGCGCCGGTGAAGGAGCTGACGGCGCGCTTCGCGGTGTCGCAACCGGCGATCTCGCAGCACCTCGCGGCGCTCAAGAAGGCCGGCCTCGTCGTCGAGCGTCGCGAGGGTCGCCACGCCTACTACCGCGTCGAGCCCGCCGGGCTCGGCCCACTCGTCTCCTGGATCGAGCACTACCAGGCCTTCTGGCTCGATCGACTCGACAAGCTGAAGGCCCTGCTCGAGGAGCTCCCATGACCGAGACCCAGTCGATCGTCGTCGCCTACGACCTGCCGAGCCCGCCCGCCAAGGTGTGGCGTGCGCTGACCGAGCCCGCGCTGCTCGCGCGCTGGCTGATGGAGAACGATCTCGTGCCGATCGTCGGCCATCGCTTCACGTTCCGCGCGCCGCCGATGCCGAACTGGAACGGCGTCGTCGAGTGCGAGGTCACCGCGGTCGAGCCCGAGCGCCTGCTGCGCTACACGTGGATCGGCGGCAGCGCCGCGACGCGCCTCGACAGCGTCGTGACCTGGCGGCTGTCGCCGACCGCGACCGGTGGCACCCATCTCGAGCTCGAGCACGCGGGGTTCACCGCGCAGAACGGCTTCGCGCTCGCCGCGATGACTCGGGGCTGGACCGAGAAGATCCACGCCGGCATCGAGGCCGCGCTCGCGTTGGGCTAGCGACGACGGCGACGGAGCACGAGCGCGAAGCCACCGAGGCCGACCGCGATGGCCGCCGGGTTGCCGCTCGACGAGCAGCACCCGCTGCTGTCGCCGGCGCCACTGCAGTCGGTTCCCGCGCTGCACAGGTCGGTCACGTTGGCGACCAGGAAGTCCGACTCGATGTCCGTGCGCGTGTCGACCCCGAACACCGCGCAGTCGTTGTCGCCGAACGACGTCACGCCGATCACCTGCGCGACGCCATCGATCATCGCGAACGTCGGCCCGCCGGAGTCGCCTTCGCACTTGCCCTTGCCGTCGCCCTGCGCGAAGCACAAGACGTTCGCGTCGGACAGCGGCGGCTGGATCTGGGGCGCGTTGCTCACCACCGTCGCGCACGGTCCGGACATCCGCGCGGTGACCACGAACTCGACGCCGACGCTGCCCGGCGTGCCCGCGCCGACCGTGGTCTTGCCGTAGCCGACCATCGTCGACGCGAGCCCGATCGGGGCCTTGCCCGCGCTGAGGTTGACGATCGCCGGCGCGACGTCGGTGACCGGCGAGCTCAGCTCGATCAGCGACATGTCGTGCTTGCCGAACACGCCGTTCACGAAGCCGGCGCCGATCGCCGACTTCGCCTTGTAGATCGTGCCGGCCGCGTGAACGACATCGACCGTGTGCACGTGCACCTTGATGCTCGCGACGACCGCCGCGTGATCGGGCTCCTGGACCACGGTCGGATCGATGCAGTGCCCCGCGGTCAGCACCCAGGTCGGCGAGATCAACGTGCCGGTGCAGATGCCGGCGCCGACCTCGATCGCGACCACGCTCGGGAAATCGCCCACCGCGGTCTTGGTGCCCCCGACGATCGGCGCGGCGGCCGCGAGCCCGGTCGACATCACGAGCCCGACGACGATGGCGCGGCGTTGCATCCGGCTACGATAACCGACTACGCGCGTTTCCAGGTGCCGGACTTGCCTCCGCGCTTCTCGTCGAGCTGGATGCGGTCGATCACCATGCCGCGATCGATCGCCTTGCACATGTCGTAGATCGTCAGGGCGGCGGCGGCCACGGCGGCGAGCGCCTCCATCTCGACACCGCTGCGATCGAACGCGCGCACCGTGGCGGTGATCGCGACGCCGTCGCGCTCGATCTGGAACGCGAGGTCGATGCCGGTCAACCGGAGCGGGTGACACAGCGGGATCCAGTCGGGCGTGCGCTTGGCGGCCTGGATGCCGGCGAGCCGCGCGACGCCGAGCACGTCGCCCTTGCCGATCGTCCCCGCCGCGATCGCCGCGACGGTCGCGGGGAGCATCGTGATGCGGCCGCTCGCGATCCCGACGCGGGCCGTCTCGGGCTTGTCGCCGACGTCGACCATGTGGGCCGCGCCGTCGGCGTCGAAGTGCGTGAGGCCCGTCGGCCTGCGGGCGTTCTCGGCGAACCGCTTCTTCACGCCGTGCTACTCGACGGTCACGGACTTCGCGAGGTTGCGCGGCTGGTCGATGTCCGTGCCCTTGAAGTCCGCGACGTAGTAGCTGAGCATCTGCAGCGGCAAGACCGACAGGATCGGCTGGAGCTCGAGCGCGGTCTCCGGGATCAGGATGACGTCGTCGGCGTGACCACCGATGTCGTGATCGCCGCGCGTCGCGATCGCGATCACCTTGCCCTGGCGGGCGCGCACCTCGGCGAGGTTCGAGATCACCTTGTCGTAGGTCGGGCCGCGCGGGGCGAGCACGACGACCGGCAGGTGCTCGTCGATCAGGGCGATCGGGCCGTGCTTCATCTCGCCGGCGGCGTAGCCCTCGGCGTGGATGTACGAGATCTCCTTGAGCTTGAGCGCGCCCTCGAGGGCGATCGGATACTGCGCGCCGCGACCGAGGAACAGGAAGCCGTTCGCTGCGCCGTAGCGCCGCGCGAGCGACTGGACCTGGGCCGCGCTCTCGACGACGTCGCGCATCTTGTTCGGCAACGCGACGAGGTCGGCCAGCAGCTCGCGCGCGCGCTCCTTGCTCAGCTTGTTCGTGCGGCGACCGAGGAAGATCGCGAACAGCGTCATCGCGACGAGCTGGGTCGTGAACGCCTTGGTCGACGCCACGCCGATCTCGGGCCCGGCGTGCGTGTAGAACGCGAAGTCCGCGAGTCGCGGAATCGACGCCTCGACGACGTTCGAGATCGCGAGGATCTGCGCGCCCTTCTTCTTGGCCTCGCGGATCGCCTCCATCGTATCGAGCGTCTCGCCCGACTGGCTGACCGCGACGACCAGGTCGCCCGGGCCGAGGATCGGATCGCGATAGCGGAACTCGCTGGCGAGATCGACCTCGACCGGGATGCGCGCGAGCGCCTCGACGAGGAACTCGCCGACCATCGACGCGTGATAGCTCGTGCCGCACGCGATGAAGATGATCCGCTTGATCTTCGCGACGTCGATCGCGAGGCCGTCGAAGATCACGTCGTCGTTCTCGAGATCGACGCGCCCGACGAGCGTGTCCGCGACCGCGCGCGGCTGCTCGTGGATCTCCTTGAGCATGTAGTGCTTGAAGCCGCCCTTCTCCGCCTGCACCGCCGACCACGTGATGATCTTCGGCTCGCGCTGGTGCACCTTGCCGTCGAAGTCGGTGATGACGACGCCGCTCGCCTTCACGATGACCATCTCGCCTTCCTCGACGAAGATGACCTTGCGGGTCTCCGACAGGATCGCGGTGACATCGGAGGCAACGAAGTTCTCGCCCTCGCCGAGCCCGACCACGAGCGGCGAGCTGTTCTTGGCCGCGACCAGCGTGCCGGGCTCCTTGTCGGACATCACGACGAACGCGAAGCTGCCGCGCACCTTCTTCAACGACGCGCGGACGGCGGTCGTCAGGTCGGGCGTCGCGACCAGCTGGCGCTCGACGAGGTGCGCGAAGATCTCGGTGTCGGTCTCGGACGAGAACTTCGCGCCGGCCGAGGCCAGCTCCTGACGCAGCGCCAGGTGGTTCTCGATGATCCCGTTGTGGATCACGCTGATCGGGCCGACCTTGTGCGGGTGGCTGTTCTCGTCGGACGGCCGACCGTGCGTCGCCCATCGGGTGTGGCCGATGCCGACCGTGCCCGGCGCCGGATCCTTGACCAGCTTCTCCTCGAGGTTCGCCAGCTTGCCGCGGCAACGCACGACCTTGCTGACGCCGCCGTTGGAGACCGAGACGCCGGCCGAGTCGTAGCCGCGATACTCGAGCTTGCGCAGGCCGCCGATCAGCAGCGGCGTCGCCTGGCGCGTGCCGATGTAGCCGATAATGCCGCACATGGCGTTACTTCTTCGCCGGGGTCGCCGGCTTGGCGGGCGGGGTCGCCGGCTTGGCGGGCGGGGTCGCGGGCTTCGCGGCGGGCGGGGTCGCCGGCTTCTCGGCGACCGGGGCGGCCGGCGGGGGCGTGGTCTCGGCGGCCGGAATGGTCATCGGCGTCGGCGCGACCTTGGGCGCGTCGGGGTCGATGCCGGTCAGCTCGTCGATGTCGGGCGCCTTGTACTCGACGAGCGCCGTCCACTTCTTGGTCGACTTGTCGTAGGTCATCGTGTCGCCCATCACCATGCCACCCGCGTGGGTGCAAGCAGCGACTTCGGCGAGGGCGGCACAGAGGAGGAGAACCTTCGTCATCGTGGCTGGGACGCTAGCACGGCGACCCGGGCGACGGCTGCGAAGTGGCACGCGCAACCGACGATGATCAGCAGGTGGAACACCTCGTGATACCCGAACACCCGCGGCGATGGATCCGGCCACTTCGTGAGGTAGACCACGGCGCCGATCGTGAACCACGCGCCCCCGGCGATCGTCAGCACGAACGCGACCGGATCGAGCGCGGCGTGGACCTCGGGGAAGTACGCGACCACGACCCAGCCGACGCACACGAACAGCACGGACGTGATCACGCGCGGCGCGTGCGGCCACAGGATGGCGCGCAGGATCCCGAGCCCCGCCGCACCCCACGCGAGCGCGAGCAGGCGCGTGCCCACGGGCCCGCCGATGCCGAGCAGACACAGCGGCGTGTACGTGCCGGCGGTGAACGCGAAGATCATCGCGTGGTCGGCGCGGCGCAGCCAGTCGAACGTGCGGCCGCGCCAGTCGGCGCGATGCAAGGTCGCGCTGACGCCGAACATCGCCGCGAGCAGCGTCGCGTAGATCGCGGCCGCCACGCTGCGGGTCGTCACGAT
Source organism: Haliangiales bacterium (assembly GCA_038321315.1). GTDB lineage: Bacteria > Myxococcota_A > Polyangia > Haliangiales > Haliangiaceae > JABFXX01. The sequence continues at coordinate 49,269 of JBBQEX010000009.1, forward strand.
CAGGATGACGCCCGCCCAGATCGCGACGTGGAAGGCGATCCGGTGCGACACGCCGCGCAGCCGCGGTCGCTCGTCATAGATCGCGATTCCCATGGCGTCACCGTGACCCGCGCGGTGTCGGGACGGCGACCCGGTTCCGTCACGGCTCGGTCATCGCATCAGATCCGCATGCGGAGAACTTCGTAGGCCTCGGCGTACTCGTAGCCCGAGATCCGGCCCATCGCGCGGGCGAGGTCGCGGCTCGACTCGAGGTCGAGCTTGGGGACCTGCGACTTGTGCGCGCCGATCGCGGCGAGCTTCTTGTCCATCGTCTTCGAGATGTCCGCGAAGCACTGGCCGATCGCGCGGGCCTGCGCGTTCATCTCGGGGCTCGACAGGAACGCGAGCAGGTCGCACGGCGTGCGGCGGAGCGCCGAGACGGTCGCGCGATTGACCAGGCTGTGATCCCAGTGGAGGTCGTTCGCCGAGTGCGTGATCACCAGATCGGGGCGGGTGTCGCCGACGATCTGATCGAACCGGCGCACCAGCTCGTGCATCGCGATGTCCTCGACGCGGCACTGCTTCTCCTCGTAGAGGATGAACAGGTCGGCATCGAGCACCTCGGCGCCCGCCTGGGCCTCGGCCTTGCGCACGGTCGGGTTGCTCGGGATCGAGACGACCGCGAGCGTGACCTCGTGGCCCTCGGCGGCGAGCCGCGCGAGCAGGCCGCCGGCGCCGACCTCGAGATCGTCGGGGTGGGCACCGAACGCGAGGACGCGACCGTTTTCCTTGAGCAGGCGATTCATGGCGAGCCTTTCTGTGCAGCGCGAGCGGGAGCGAGCAACGCCGCGGCCTCGGGGCCGCAGTTGCAGAGTGCGTCGAGGAAGCCGAGGTGCGAGATGAACCCGAGCCCGGGGTAGCGCTGCGGATACGTCGGGTGCGCGAACTGCTGCCACACCACGCTGATGCCGGCGCGCGCGAACGCGTCGACGTCGAGGTAGGCCTGCGAGCCGCCCCGCCCGGAAAGGTAGGCCTTGGCGCCGACCTTCTGGCACATGTCGATGATGCGCGCCGACTTCTGCCCGACGAGCCCGAGCGAGCTCGAGCGCAGCACGGGCCCGGTGATGCCGAACCAGCCACGCGCGAGATCGAGCATGTGGAGATCGAGCTCGAGCAGCGAGTCCCAGCGGCGCGCGAACACGATCTCGAGCTCGGTGGCGTAGCGCGCGAAGCACGGCGCGCGACCGTAGTGCGTCTCGATCGTCTTCCACGCGCGGTGCTGCCAGTGGTGGCGACCGCCGAGGCCGGTGTTGTCGATCCGCTTGTCGCAGATCCGGTCGGCCTGCTTGCCGCGCAGCAGCGGCACCGTGATCCAGCAGCCGCCGCGGTCGAGCTTCAGGCGGTTGCGGTTCTGGAAGTTCTGCGCCTCGTACTGCAGGTCGTCCATCACGACGAACACGTCGGACTTGGCGACCTTGTCGAGGTAGCCGAGCCACGGCAAGAAGTGCGGCTGGTGCGCGCCCAGGATCACGGCTGGACTCCGGGGATCGGATCGGGCGCGCCGGCGACGGCGCCATGGCCGCGGGTCTCCCACGACGAGCTGTCGAGCGTGAACAGGCCGAGCGGCGTGAGCAGGATGTACGCGACCGGCATGAGGACGGCCATCGGCAGAAAGCCGATCGGGTGGACGCGCAGCCACGGCGGCAGCCGACGCACGCTCGGCGCGAAGAAGTAGACGAACCCGAACAGCGCGATCAGCTGGACGTGGAACAGGCAGAGCTCGAAGAACTGGCCGCCGATGATGTGCTCGGCGATCACGAACGGATAGACCAGGAGGAGGAGCAGCATCGAGACGTACTGGAGGCAGAGCAGCGGGTGCAGCTTCCACGCGGTCGGGATGCCGACGATGAAGTCGACGATGTTCGAGCGCTTCCAGCGCAGCTGCTGGTTGAAGTAGCCGTTCAAGGTCGTCGCGGCCTTCGTGAAGCACATCGCATCCATCGTCATGACGGTGCGGTAGCCGTGGTTGACGATCTGATGCGTGAGGAAGCGGTCCTCGCCGTACTTGATCGCGATGCCGAACATGTTGCGATCCTCGAGGATCGGCTCGAGCTCCATCAGCACGTCGCGGCGATACGCGGTGAGACAGCCCGACAGACACAGGACCTGGCGCAGGCCGCGCTCGAGGTTCTTCAGGTGCTCCTGGCCGAAGTAGTACTTGATGGTCTGGAGGCGCGTGAGCCAGTTCTGGTTCGGGTTCGAGACGTGGATGCGGCCGCCGACCGCGGCGATGTCGGGCGACACGAACCGGCGCACGAGCTCCTTCAGCGCGGACGGGTGCACGATGACGTCGGAGTCGACCGACACGATGACCTCGGCGCTCGACTCGCGCACGGCGTGGTTGATGCCCTTGCGCTTGCCCATGTTGACCGGGTTCTTGAGCACCCGGACGTTCGGGTGGAGCGCGGCGGCCTTGCACGCCCACGCGTAGCTGTCGTCGGTCGAGCAGTCGTCGACGATCGTGACCTCGAGCTTCTCCCTGGGGTAGTCGAGGTTCACCAGCGAGATGATCGTGTCGTAGATCGACTTGCCCTCATTGAAGAGCGGCACGACGACCGTGATCGTCGGCTCGTAGCCCTCGATGGTCTCGTCGATCTTGCGGCCTCTCACGATCGTCAGCCACAGCCCGAAAACGTATCGGTTGAGGAAGACGATGAAGATGAAGAGAAAGATGGGGAACGAGGAGGCCACGGGTCGCAGCAACCCAGGAGCAACAACGGGACCATGCGCTTGCACAAATTGCGCAGCTGCAAATCGGCGTAGTTGCGGGATACGTCAGGACAATTCTGGGGTGGACCCCCCTCGCCAGGTGGTGGCTGCACCTACCAGGTTAGATCCGGTCAGATCCGAGCAAGACGCGAGCTTAGCTGTGGTGATCGCGGCTCTTCACGCTGGCGAGACTGTTGCACTCGGTCGTGGCTTCCTCATGACGTCCAACAACCGCGATTCGTCGGCTGCCCTGCGCGTCGTCCAACCAACCCGACCAACTCGGTCGACCCGAAACGAGTTCGGGCCCGAGCGAACGGTGGTGGACGCCAAGGTGCCGGCGCACCACGGAGCGCCGCTGGCGCGCAAGCCCAAGGCGTCGACGCCGCCACCGAACGTCATCCCATTCACCAAGCCGCGCGCGATCGCCGCGATCGCCGGCGCGAACCCCAGTAGCATGTCGATGTCCAAGCCCCGCGCGAATGACAACGACGTGACACGCATCGCGCCGGCCCCGGTCGACATGGAAGGCCCGACCGTCCGCACGTACTCGCGCCCTGCTCCGCCGGCACCGCAAATGCCGCCGGTTCAGAACGCGTGGAACGCCGCGCCGACACACCTGTCCGCGCAGCAGTGGGCCCAGGGCTCGGGCCCGACCGCCGCGCCGCCGCCGGTCACGGTGCCCGCGCCGATCGCGGCCGCGCCGGTGCTGCCGCCGATGGCGATGCCGGTCGCGCTGCCCGCGGCGCCGAAGCACGATCCGGACAAGTGGGCGATCTACGACAAGCTCGGGCTCGGCGCGCCGAAGATCAACGCGCAGAAGCTCAACAAGTGGATCGTCAGCGCGTACCGCATGCTCGGCTTCGTGATCCTCACGATCATCGTGATGGTGCTGGTCGGCTACATCGCGACGCAGGCGTTCTTCTACGTCAGTGATAGCTGGGTCGTGCCGATGGCGGTGTCGTCGAGCGACGAGCGCGTCATCGCGCTGCAGGCGCAGGTCGCCGAGCAGCAGAACCAGCGCGACCGCATCGCCGACGAGCTCAACCAGGCCGAGCGCTCGATCGCGTCGCAGCAGGTGTTCCAGGGCGAGTTCGCCAAGGCGATCAAGAGCGACCTCGACGGCCGCAAGATCGCCCTCGGCAAGATCCAGGCGCTCGCGAGCGCCGCGGCGTCGACCCGGCAGCAGATCCGCAACGAGAGCTCGGCGTACGCGGCGTCGTCGAACCGCCGGATGGCCGAGGAGTACAAGGCCGGCCTCATCGATCGCAACTCGATGCTGTCGGGCAAGTTCCAGGTCGCCCAGATCTCGTCGTCGAACCTCGGCCTCGCCGAGCGCCAGGCGGAGTACGAGACGCGCGCCGCCGAGCTCGCGCAGAACGCCAAGTCGCTCGACCAGCTGCTCGCCGCCAACACCTCCGGCGACGATGCCGCGCTGTCGTACGAGGTCCTGAAGATCAAGCAGGAGCTCGAGGCCAGCAAGCTCGACCTCGCCAAGGCAGTCGAGACCCGGGAGACGCTGAGGTCGAGCCTCGAGCGCCAGGACAAGCTGATCGCCGGCCTCACGAAGAGCGCGCTGCTCCGCGCGGTCACCGACAAGGCGACGGTCGCCTTCGTGCCGTACGCGAACCTGTCGCACATGAAGAAGGGCACGTCGCTCTACGCCTGCAAGGTCGGCATGATCGTGTGCCACCAGGTCGGCGAGGTCCTCGAGGTGCTCCCCGGCGAGGTGCAGTTCAAGCACCCTCACAAGGACAAGCAGCTGCGCGGCCAGATGGTCGAGATGAAGCTCGACGCCGGCGACACCAGCGCTGCCGAAGACGACGTACTGTTCGTCGGTGGCAAGCCGCTCCTGTTCTAAGCCCATGCGCAACACGCTGTACTTTCTCGCCACGCTCTGCGTGACGGTCGGCGGCCTGCGCCTCGCGCACGCCGACGACGATGCGGAGCCGGCCGCCAAGGGCGCGTACGACGACGGCTACTGCGACTACGTGCAGGGCGTCGCGTCGGCGCAGTCGGCGATCCAGCTCGCGCCCGCGGTGTTCACGCAGTTCGGCTACATCGAACAGTCGGTGACCAGCGCGGTGCCGAGCTCGTCGAGCGGCGACCTCCGGCTGATCGCCGGCGTGCGCTACAAGCTGTCGGGCATCTACGAGGGCTTCGCGACGCGCGATCACGCGGCCGCCGACTGCAAGCGCCACAACGCGCTCAACGTCGTGCGTGGCGGCACCGAGTACCAGGCGCTCGCGGCGCGCGTGAAGGTGCTCGACGGCGCGATGGCCGAGGCCAAGAAGATCGTCGAGCAGGTCGAGGAGGACTACAAGGCGCACCGGATCACCGGGCCCGACTACACCGCGACTCGGCTCCGCATCGAAGAGCTGCGCCAGCTCGCGACCGAGAGCCACCGCCAGATGAGCGCGCTGCCGCCGGCGACCGGCGACCTCGGCGGCGCCTTGAAGACGTTCCAGGCGGCCGATGCCGCGGTCGAAGGCTACGAGGGCAAGCTGCGGTTCGCCCAGGCGTTCGACCTCAGCGTCCGGTTCGGGATCGACGCCTTTCTCCAGAGCCAGACCGCGACCAACGCGACGCCGTTCTTCGCGGTCGCGCAGCTCGACGTCAACATCGGCGCGCTGTTCCTCGGCAGCGCGAACGATCGCGCCGCGGCCGGCCGCAAGAAGCTCGTGCGCTCGGGCCGCGATCCGCTCGCGGTCGACGCCACCGCCGAGCGGCTGCAGAGCGTGCTCGAGGCCGAGACCTCGCGCGCCGCCGAGACCGAGGCGCTCGAGGCCGACCTCGGCAAGCAACTCGAGACGCTCGCGCGCGTCGGCGGCGACGACAGCCGCAAGTTCCGCCAGACGATCTGGTTCGACTTCATCAAGATCAAGGCCGAGCACGCGTACCTGAAGACGCACATCGCCGCGATCCATCAGGTCCTGGGCGAATGAGGGCGGCCGAGATGGTCACGCTCATCGGCTTCGCCTCGTTCGCCGCGTGCTCCCACCCGACCGCCGCGGCGCCCGATCGCAAGCCGGCCGGGGCGCCCGCGGTCGTGCCGCCCGACAAGTTCTGCGTCACCAAGGGTGCCCTCGGTGCGCGGATCGAGAGCGGCCTGCCGGTCGACGTCCCGACGATGCGCCTGATCGCGCCCGGCACGAACGGCGAGTCGGCGTCGATGACGTTCTGGTTCCGCGGCGACACCTCGGACAAGAAGGCGCTGGCGAGCGGCGCCGAGCGCCGGCAGCTCGGGCTCAAGCTGCGCGCGGCGAACGGCTGCAACCTGGTCTACGTGATGTGGCGGCTCGACCCCAAGCCCAAGCTCGAGGTCTCGGTGAAGTCGAACCCCGGGATGCGCACGCACGAGGACTGCGGCGCGAACGGCTACATCAAGGTCAAGCCCGACGACAAGCCGCTGCCGGTCCCGGCGCTGCGGATCGGCGCGACGCACACGTTGCGCGCCGAGATCAAGGGCGACGCGCTGACCGCGTGGATCGACGACGCGATCGCGTGGACCGGCTCGTTGCCCGAGGAAGCCCGCGCGCTCGAAGGCCCGGCCGGCGTGCGATCGGATAACCTCGCGTTCGACCTCGTCGAGCTCCTGGCTCCACCGGGGCCGGAGGCCGCATGCAAGACCAAGGAGGGCGACTAGATCCATTCGCGTGCGTGCCGGCCACGCTGGCGGCGCGCCATCGCGCGAAGCTCGATCGGATCACGGCGCAGCTCCGCGCGCACGACGGCACGCGGCCGCTGTCGCTCAAGAAGAAGTCGGTCTCCCACCAGGTCCCGAAGTCCGGCGACCTCCGGCACGCGGACGCCAAGATCGACGTCTCGGACCTGACCGAGATCCTGTGGATCGATCCGGGCGCGCGGCTGTGCGTCGCCGAGTCCGGCGTGACGTTCGTCGACCTCGTCGCCGCCACGCTGCGCCACGGCCTCGTGCCGATCGTCGTGCCGGAGCTCAAGACGATCACGATCGGCGGCGCGGTCGCCGGCTGCTCGATCGAGTCGATGTCGTTCGTCCACGGTGGATTCCACGACACCTGCACGGCGTACGAGGTGATCGCGGCGACCGGCGACGTGCTCGCGTGCACGCCGGACAACGAGCACGCGCTGGTGTTCCAGATGGTGCACGGCACGTTCGGCGTGTGCGGCATCGTCGCGCTGCTCGCGTTCCGGCTCGTGCCCGCCGAGCGCTTCGTGCACCTGATCTACGAGACGCACGCGACGATCGGCGCGTACCTCGCGTCGATCGCGCAGCACACGCGCGATCGCGACATCGACTTCATGGACGGCATCATCCATTCGCCGACCAAGTACGTGCTGTGCACCGCGCGATTCGTCGCCGCCGCGCCGTACACGTCGAGCTACGCGTGGATGAAGATCTACTGGGAGAGCACCGGCACGCGCCGCGAGGACTACCTGCCGACCGCGGACTACTTCTTTCGCTACGACCGTGGCGTGACCAACGTGCGCCCGAAGTCATTCCTCGGCCGGCTGATCTTCGGTCGGTTCGTCGCGTCGAGCGAGATGCTCTGGCTCGGCCGCAAGCTGCATCGGCTGTTGCCCAGGGAGCACCCGACGATCACGCTCGACGTGTTCGTCCCGATCGGCAAGGTCCCCGAGTTCCTCGTCTGGTACGAGCAGACGTTCGCGTTCTATCCGCTGTGGTGCGTGCCGTACCGGATCGTGCGGCGCTACGAGTGGCTGTCGGACGCGTACTGGGCCGGCGTCGCGCCCGACGAGACGATGTTCCTCGATCTCGCGATCTACGGCATGAAGCAGACCGGCGACGTGAACTACCACGCCCTCATGGAGCAGAAGCTCGCCGAGCTCGGCGGGATCAAGACGCTGATCGCGCACAACTACTACACCGAGGATGCGTTCTGGAAGACGTGGTCGAAGCCGAACCACGACGCGGTGCGCGCGATCACCGATCCGAAGAACCTGCTGCGCGGCCTCTACGCCAAGATGGTGAAGGCCGCGATGGGGAACGCGTGATCGTGAGGCCCTCGACCAGCTCGGGCCCGCGCTCGAGGCAGCCCGCGCGCCCCCACCACGCCGCGAGCTCGGTGCGGTTGGTGAGCGCCAGGCGCGCGAACACGTCCTTCAGGTGCTTCTTGACCGTGTTCGCCGAGACGCCGAGCGCGCTCGCGATCTCGGCGTTCGACAGCCCGCGCGCGGCGAGCGTGCCGACGTCGAGCTGACGCCGGGTGAGGCGCGGCAGGTCGCGCGGGGTGTCGAGCGACACGCCAAGCTGCGCGAGTCGCACCGACACGTGGGTCCCGAGCGCGACGAGCGAGACCAGGAGCTCGGCATCGATCGGGCCGAGGTTGCGAAATCGGATCGATCCGACCATCCGCGTCGGCTGGATCAGCGGGACCGCGAGCGTATAGAGCCCGGCATCGAAGCCCGTCACCGGCGTGTGCGAGTCGCGCGCGCGCTGGATCAGGCCGTCGCTCGCCCAGACGCCGCGATCACCGCGGCCGGCGTCGCGTACATTGTCGACGCAGATCTGGGGGTGACCATCGGCGTCGGTCAGCATGATCGTGCTGTCGAGCAGGTCGAGCAGATCGCCGAGCTCGCACACGATCTTCGCGAGCGCGATGAAGTCGCAAGCGGCGTCGAGCCGGGTCGCGAGCTCGGGAACCCTCAGCTTCACCACGATCTGTAACGACGGCGTTCGCGCCTAGACCGTCACGCGAAGGATGCCGATCGCAGCGAGACGTCGAACAGCGTGTGGTGGTCGTGCTGTGAGATGTCGGCGAACGACTCGATTTCCACACCCGAAACACCGGCTTGGGCGGCCAACCAGGCGCGCCAGCCCTCGTGCGTCAGGAACATCGCCTCGTCGGGCGGAGTCCGGTAAACCGTGGCAGCGGACTCGTAGCGCATGCCGGCCTCGAACCGGTGGATGCGGTTGCGCAGCCGGTAGAGGAAGCCGAACTCGGGCAGGCTGTCCTCGATCAGGAAGACCTTGCGCCGCGTCACCCGCACGACCTCGGCGAGCAGCGCGGTGGCGTCTCGCGGTTCGAGGTGGTGCATCACGTAGCACAGCATGGTCGCGTCGAAGCTGCCGTCGGCGAACGGCAGCGCGCGGCCATCGAACGCGGTGATCGGGATCTCGGTGAACCGATCGGGATGGACGGCGAGGTCGACGCCGTGCGGTTCGATCGCGCGGAACAGCGCGAGCTCGGCGAGCATGTGGCCGGTGCCACAGCCGACGTCGAGCACGCGATCGCCGTCGCGGAGGCGCGCCGAGATCCGCCGCGCCTTCAGCATGTCCCACGTGCGGTAGCGGCTCCAGCCCCGCCGCGTCCCACGCGGCAAGTTCGCGAGCAGCACGCACGCGCCGCCCACCGCCTGCAACGTCACACTCGCCAGCTTCCGTCCAACACCGTGCATCCTCGCGTTCTCGCATCGCGTTCGAGCACCGCCTAGTACCCGATCGAGTGAGCTACGGCTTCGGGATGATCGACGCGGGAACCACGACGTCGACGGCCTGCTTGGGCGCCGCGCCGATCTTCACCGGCTGACACTTCACCGGCGACGGCGGCGCGCTCGGATCGGGCCGGCCGGCGAGCGGCATGATGCACAGCGTGTAGTCGTCCGGACGGACGCCGACGATCTCGACCGGCGCACCCATCGCGATCCGCATCGACACCACCTTCACCTTGTCGCCGAACACGTTCAGCTGATCGAGATCGCGGAGCTCGTTCGACATCTTCGCGACGACGGTCGCCTCGATCAGGAGCACCATGCCCATCACGGGTGCGCCCGCGTCGGACTTGAACGTCGCGGTCAAGGTCGCCGGTCCCGGCGTGGTGTCGATCGCGACGTGGGTGCGCGCGCCGAGCGCGACGCTGGTCTGGATCAGATAGAGATCCTTGGGGCGTCCGCCGCCGCCGCCGACCATCGCGTGCACGATGTAGCCACCGGGCGCGAGCGCGTCGAGCGCGAACGTGCCATCGGCGCCGGTCGCGGTGAAGAAGTTCGACGCGTGCGCGCCGATCGGATTCGCGATCACGATCGTGTCGGCGCTCGGCTGGCCATCGCGCGTGACCTTGCCGTCGAGCCCGGTGGTCGGGCGCAGCACGAGGTCGAGCTTCGCGCTGTCGGAGCCCGGCGGGAGCTGGACGCTCGCGCTGCGGCCCTGCGGATCCTTGCCGGCGACGATCGTGATCGCCGCGGGCGAGAAGCCCTCGAGGTGATAGCGGCCGTCGGCATCGGAGACCGCGTCCTTCGCCATGATGCTCTCGTCGGGGATGTAGAGCTCCTTGCCGTCGCCGGTCAGGAGGATGCCCGCCGCGACCTTCGCGCCGGCGACCGGCGTCCCCGACTCGTCGAGCACGAGGCCCGAGACCGAGCGGCCGGGCTCGACCGTGATCGTGCCGACGTCGGCCGGCTTGCCCTCGACGACGGTGACATCTTGCGCCTTGCTCGCGAGGAACGCCTTGCCGTCGACGACGATCGTCTGCTTGCCGGTGGGCGCGGGGATCGAGAACGTGCCGTCGGCGGTCGCGAACGGCGTCGGGTAGGTGCTGCCGAGCGCGACGGTGAACGCGGCCGGCACCTTGCCGTCCTTGAACGCGACCTTGCCGGTGATCTTGCCATCGGCGCTGACCACCAGGCGGAGCTTGGGGCCTCCCGGCCTGGCCTCGACGCTCTTGGCGAGATCGAGCGCGGCTTCCGTCGCGCCGGGCCGCGCCGCCCGCACGCGATACGTGCCGTCGGGCAACCCGGTGAACCGGAACACGCCGCCCTGATCGCTGACGGTCTCCTGGACGCCGCGCACGCTCCACGCCTGGCGATCGGCGAGGCCGCCGTCGAACACTGGCTCGGCGATCACTTGCGCGTCGCCGACGCCCTGTCCGGCACCGTCGACGACCGCGCCCTCGATCATGCCGGTGATGTCGAGCGTCAGCGTCAGCTCGACCTCGCGCTTGGCGACGAGGTCAGCCGGCGCGATCGCCGAGGCGCCACCGGCGTGCGCGGCGACGATGTCGACCGCGCGGCGCGGCAGGCCCTCGATCGCGAACGCGCCGTCGGCGCCGGTGAACGCCTGGCGCTGCGCGCGCCACTCGAGGTTCCCGTGGACGACGACGCGCACGTCGGCCGAGGCGACCGGCTTGCCGGCCTTGTCGACGACGTGTCCGCGCACGATCCCGCCAACGGCGAGCGCGAGCTCGACGCCGGTCTTGTCGTGCGTGCCGTCGACCGTGATCGGCGCGCTGGTCGCCGGCCCGAACGTCGAGCGCGTCGCGGTCAGTCGCCACGTGCCGGCCGCGACCGCCGGGATGTGGAACGTGCCGTCGGGTCCGGTCTGCACGCCGTCGCGGCGCGCGTCGACCACCGGGAACGGCTCGGACGCCGAGGTCGCGACGACCAGCGCGCCGCCGACCGGCTTGCCGGCATCGTCGACGACGCGGCCGGCGATCGCCGCGCCCTTGGCGAGCGCGACGCCGACGCGCACCGGCGCCGCGGGATCGCCCGAGCTCTCGAGCATCATCGCGTTGGGGGCAAAGCCGGCGGCATGGACCGCGAGCGGCGAGAACCCCGCGCCGACGTTCGCGAGGTGCGCGATGCCCTTGGCGTCGGTCTTCGCGCGATAGATCAACGTCGCGCGGAGCTCGACCTCGGCGCCCGCGATCGGCGACGGCGTCGCGCCGGCCTCGGTCACCACGACGTCGACCGTGCCGCCCGGGTGCAGCCGCAGCGTCACCGGCTCGGGGCTCGGCGCGAGCCGCAGGCGTGCCGGTCCCGCGTAGCCGCGCTCCGACGTCGCCTCGAGTCGATAGTCGCGCGCGATCAGGCCCTCGAACGCGAAGTTGCCACTCGCGTCGGTGTCGACCTGCTTCGGCGGGTTCGCGTCGATCGCGACGTGCGCGCCGGCGACCGGCGCGTCCTTGTCGTCGATCACCTGGCCCTCGAGCCGGATCGTGCCGGTCGGATCGTCGTCGTGCGCGAGCTCGGGTGCGCGCTGCATCGCGGGACCGCCGCTCGACGGCGCCGGCGGTGGGGCCGCGACCACGGCCGCGGACCCATCGCGCACCGCGGGCCTGGCCGTCCCGGGCTCGGCCGCCGGCTTGCCCCACACCCCGAGAAGCCGCGTCACGATCACCGCGACCGCGACCAGCACCAGAAACACCGCGACCTTGGACTTCACGTTGGACATCTTCACCTGCCTCGGACACGGCCCGCGGTCCACGGTTGTCAGATTTTCACGCTACGGTGGCGCGATGATTGCGGATTCTCCGGATGTCGCAGGTGTCGCTGCGACCCGCGTGCGGCAGGCGCTGTCCGCCGGTGGAGCGATTGAGCGGGTGCTGCTCGGCGCGACGCTCGTGCTCGCGAGCGCGCCGATCGTCGTGCCCGCGCTCCACGGTCGGTTCCGCGGTGGCCACGTCGCGCTGGCGTGCGCGATCCTGATCGGTGGGCTCGTCGCGTTCTCGATCGCGAGTCGCCGCCGCGCCGCCCGCGCCCACGCGTGGCTCGCCGCGCTGCCGTTCCCGTTCGAGCTCGCGAGCTACTGGACGCTGCTCGCCGACGATCGCACGCACGTCGCGGTCACGCTCGAGCTCGCGCTCGTCGCGCCGGTCGCCGACCCGGCGAACTTCGTCGCGTGGCTGCGCGATCAGCCGTGGGTCGCGCGCGCGGTCTCGACGTCGGCGACCGAGTTCGCGATCACCGGGCACGAGCTCGCGACGCCCGCGACCGCCGCGCCGGTCCAGGCGTGGTTTCGCGCGCACGCCGCGCCGTTCCTCACGACGCTTCACGCAGCCACGCCGCTGGCAAGCGCGCGTACGCGGCCACCGGCAGCACGGTCATGAGTGTGCCGCCTCGTCTAGACACTGCGTCGGTGCATGTCGTCCGTCACGCCGCGCGCCTCGTCGACTACGCCAAGGCGCACCTCGCGGTCGTGCCGGTCGGCGACGTCGGGCCGCTGATCGCGCGCGGCGGCATCCGGATCGGCGACCGCGTCGGACGCATCGACGATCCGGTCGCGCCCGGCGACGTGCTGCACGCGACGGTCGACGCGATCACGCCGCCGCTCGACGCGGCGATCACCATCGCCTACGAGGACGCCGATCTCCTCGTGTGCGACAAGCCCGCGGGCATGCACGTCCATCCGATCGGCGCGCACCGCGACGCGACCTTGGTCAACGCGCTCCTGTGGCACGCCGGCGCCCGCGCCGATCAGCCGTGGGCCGCGTGGCGCCCGTATCCGGCGCACCGCCTCGATCGCGCGGCGCACGGGCTCGTCGCGATCGCCAAGCGCGCCGCGGTCCACGACGCGTTCCGCGCGCTGCTCGATCGCGGCGCCGTCGATCGCCGCTACCGCGCGCTGGTCACCGGCGTGGTGCGCGACGATGCCGGCACGATCGACGCGCCGCTCGACCGCGACCCCGCGTTCGACTATCGCCGCGCCGTCGTCGCCGGCGGCCAGCCCGCGATCACCCACTGGCGCGTCGTCGCGCGGGACGCCGATCGCACGCTGCTCGAGGTCGCGCTCGCGACCGGCCGCACGCACCAGATCCGCGCGCATCTCGCCCACCTCGGGCACCCGATCGTCGGCGACACGCTCTACGCCGGGGCGACCCAGTCAGCCGCGTCGATCGAGCTCCACGCGGTCGAGCTGCGCTTCCCGCACCCGATCACCGGCGCGGCGATCGCGTGCACGATCAGCTGACGAACGGCTCGGACGGGACGAGCGCCGGGAACTCCTCGCCGGTGCGCGGGTCGATCAGCGTGACCGGATCCTTGTAGACCCGCGAGGTGCGGTGGAGCGCGACGAGCGCCTTGGCGAGCGACATCGTCTGGTAGCGCTCGGGCCACTTGTCGAGGATCAGGCTGCGCACGAGCGGCGCGTGGCGCGAGCTCATCGCCGGGAAGATGTGGTGCTCGACGTGGAAGCCGAAGTTGAGCGTCAGGCGATCGACGAGGCGCGAGGTCGTGACCGAGAGGCCCGACACCACGGGGTCGTTGACATCGACGAGCGGCGACAGGCCGTGGTTCGTCAGGATGAACGACATGATGATGATGTTCGCGACGACCAGCGGCAGGAGGAACGCGAACACGAACGCGAGCGGACCGATCACGACGGCGAGCAGCACCCAGATCGACAGCGCGAACGCGCTCTCGGTCATCGCGAGCCGACGTTCGCTGGCCGACAGGAAGCCCTGGCGCACCGAGGTGAACAGCTGCAGCGCGCTGTGCACCGAGAACCCGAACAGCAGGCTCGACAGCCCGCGCCACCGGCTGCCGCCCGGCGAGAACCAGTCGATGAACACGCGGACGCGCTTGTCGGTCCGGTACTCCTCGATCGTCGGGTACTTGTCCGGGTCGAGCGGCAGGTTCGTGTTGCCGTGGTGGATCCGGTTGTGCCAGCCCATCCACATCCGCGGCGACATCATGAACGGCGCGAAGCAGATCCAGCCGATCGCGTACTTGAGCGACTTGCCCTTGACGATGCCGCCGTGCAGCGTCTCGTGCGAGACGAACATCAGGCACGAGATGCTGACGCCGATCACGACCGACAGGACCGGCCACAGGTACCAGCCGAGCCAGTCGTTCGCGATCGCGGCGGTCGCCAGCGCGATCACCGCGACGTAGAACGGCACGAGCAGCGCGCGCGACTTGGCCGGCTCGAAGGCCTCGGGTGGCAGGTCCGCCCTGAGCTCCTTGACGTACGTGGCGTGCGGGAGCAGCGACAGCGTCGGGGAGCCTTCGGTCACGGGGACGTGCTACCACGCTCCCGGCGAGCCGCCGACGCCGGCGAAGGTCATTTTCCGGTCAGCGGCCGATCGCAGTCCGTCGGAGGCTTCGCGAGGTGCGCTTGGACCGCGGCCGCGAGGCGTGGGTCTTCGGCGGCGAGCTTCTCGAGGTCGGCCTTGCCCACCGCGGCGAACTTGCCGGCGGTCGCGTACGCGTAGGTCGCGTCGGCGACGCATTGCTCGGCGGACTTCTGGGCGAGGCCGCGCTCGCGGTCGGCGGTCTCGATGCCGGCGTACGCCCGCGCGCACGCCATGAACTCGGTCGCCGCGACGAGCGGCTTTCGGTCCGCGATCGCCTGCGTGCCGGCGCCGTGGTGCGCCCGCGCCGTCTCGTGGGCGTGCACGATCGGCGCGTCGGCCTGGTGCGACGGCGGCGAGTACATCGAGAGCTCGCCGTAGCCGTAGTCACACGAGACCGGGACCGCGGCGAAGGCCATCGGCTCGTCGTCGCCACCCGCCTTCGGGGTCGTCGCGGCAGGCTTGCTACATCCGGACAACAGGACCAGGAGGCCGAGGCGGTGCATACCGCAACCTAGGCTAGTTCGCGGACAGCAGGCGCTCGAGGTTGGCCCCGCCGCGCGCGAACAGCTTCCGCATGAGGAGGCTCGTCGGACCGCCCGCGAGCTTGCCGAGCCGCGTCGGGTCGACCGCCATCACCCAGTCGAGCCGCGTGCCGGTGCCGTCGGGGAACAGCTGGTAGTCCTCGGCGATCTGCTTCCCGAGCGGCGAGGTCGAGCCGACCATCGTGAACGCGAAGCGGCGACCGGGCTCCCACGCGATGAACCGCTCGCGGAACCGGCCGAGGGCGGTCAAGGCGACCTCGCGCTCGGCGCCGAGGCCCGGCGTGCCGGAGACCCAGCGCGCCGACTTCATGAGCGGGAACCAGCGCGGCCAGTCGGCCGGCTCGGCGAACGACGCGAACACGCGCTCGGGCGTCGCCGAGAAGCGCGTGGAGGCGACGATGCGAAGCGGCGCACGGTCGAAGAAGCCGAGGTCGGTCGGATCGAGCGATTTCACGGAATGACCTTACCGTGCCAGACTCGGGTATGCGCAGCCTCGTCCTTGCTTCGCTCGCCCTGGTGAGCTGCTCGCGTGCGGCGCCCGGACCGCATCACTATCTGACGATCGACGTCGATGCGATCGCGACCGCGCGCGACGCGACCACCGAGCCGGTCGACGTCATCGAACAGACCGGCGACATCGCGGTGATCGACTTCCCCGAGGCCGACCTCGACGCGCTGTCGGCGAAGATGGATGCCGAGCACCACCGCTGCGGTGGCTTCCTCCTGCACGACACGCTCGCCGAGGCCGAGGCGACCGCCCTGCCCGCGCGCGGTCCGGTCGACTACAAGCTCGACCACGGCAAGGTCCTCGGAGAGATCCTGCCGGAGCTCGACGAGGCCAAGATCCTCGCGACGATCCGCGAGCTGTCGGCGATGCCGAATCGCTACTACGCGTCCGAGACCGGCGCCGCGGCGTCGACCTGGCTCGCCGCGCGCTGGCGCAGCTTCTCGACGCGCACCGACGTCACGATCGAGCTGGTCGACCACGGCTATCCGCAGCGCTCGGTGATCATGACGATCCCGGGCACGACCCGCGCGAGCGAGGTCGTCGTGATCGGCGGCCACCTCGACTCGATCACGATGCGCGGGCGAACCGGCGCGGCGCCCGGCGCCGACGACGATGCGTCGGGCATCGCGACGTTGACCGAGGTCGCGCGCGTCGTCCTCGCGCACGACTACCACCCGTCGCGCACCGTGAAGTTCATCGCGTACGCCGCCGAGGAGATCGGGCTGCGCGGCTCGCAGGCGATCGTCAAGGACTTCACGAAGCGCAAGATCGACGTCGTCGGCGCGCTCCAGCTCGACATGACGAACTTCCAGGGCTCGGACACCGACATCTGGCTGATGAAGGACTTCACGAGCCCGGTGCAGAACGAGTTCCTCGTCCGCCTGATCGACACCTACGTCAAGGCGACCTGGGGGCTCGACAGCTGTGGCTACGCCTGCTCGGATCACGCGTCGTGGTTCCGCGCCGGGGTGCCGGCGTCGATGCCGTTCGAGTCACGCATGGCGCAGCGCAACAAGAAGATCCATTCGGCGAACGACACGCTCGAGACCAGCGGCAACAACGCCCGCCACGCCTTGAAGTTCGCCGCCCTGGGCGCCGCTTACGTGATCGAGCTCGCAAAGGGCGAGCTCCACGCCAAGCTCGCCTCGAATCGGTAGTTCAACCCGGAATCTGGACGGTGTAGGGTGCGCGCCATGCTCGCTCCCCGGTCGGTGTTCCTGCTCGCGCTCGCGGCCTGTAGCTCGTCGCATTCGAGCTCGAATCCCGACGCGCCGATCGGCGGGCCCGACGCGCCGATGGTCGACGCGCCGAGGGTCGACGCGCCGATGGTCGATGCGCCGATGGCGACGCCATGTACCGGCACGCCGACCGAGTGCGCCGCGCTGTGGGAGCAGAACGCATCGGACCGGTTCGATGGCCTCCTCGGCAATCCCGCGGACCTGGCCGGCTTCCTGCGCGATGTCCCCAAGGGTGGAGATCTCCACAACCACCTGAGCGGCGCGGTCTGGGCCGAGTCGTACCTCGACTGGGCAAAGAACGACGGCGACTGCATCAGCTCGACGTTCGCCGCGGTGTCGTCGTGCACCGGCACGGCGCAGGCGGTGCCCTCACCCGGCGCCGCGTTGTTCGATCAGATCGTCGGCGTCTGGTCGATGGAGGGCTTCGTCGAAGGCGCGCAGGCGCAGACCGGCCACGATCACTTCTTCGCGACGTTCGGCAAGTACGGACTGGTCGCTGGCCGCCACCGCGACGACACGATCGCCGATGTCGTGACCCGTGCCGCGAGCGAGAACCAGGTCTACGTCGAGACCATGTTCAACCTCGGCAAGAACGTCGGGACGCTCGCGGCGACCAACGTCACGACGACCGTCACGGCACAGAACCTCGACGCCACGTACAACACGATCGTGGGCTCCGACGGCGCGGGCGGCCCATCGCCGGCGTTCGTGACCGCCGTCGCGCAGGACGTCAACGTCGTCAAGGGCGCGTACACCGGGTACCGCACGACGCTCGGCTGCGGCTCGCAGGGCGCGCCGGCCGCGTGCAACGTCGGCGTGCGGTTCATCGCGCAGGTCTCGCGCACCGGCGCGGCCGACTCGATCTTCGGCCAGCTGATCAGCGCGTACGAGATGGCGAAGACCGCGCCCGAGATCGTCGGCGCGAACCTGTCCTCACCCGAGGACGACAGCGCCTCGATCAACAACTACGACCTCCACATGGCGATGCTCGCGTACCTCCGCACCAAGTACGCGGGCGTGAGCCCACTCCACATCACGCTGCATGCCGGCGAGCTCGTCCCCGAGTACACGCCGACGCACACGCCCTCGGCGACCTCGTATCACGTCAAGGCCGCCGTCGAGATCGCCCACGCGGAGCGCATCGGCCACGGCATCGACATCGCGGGCGAGGACAACTTCGAGACCGTGCTCACCGAGATGCACGATCAGAACGTGATGGTCGAGGTCTGCCTCAGCAGCAACACGCAGATCTTGAAGGTCGCCGGTGCCGCGCACCCGCTCGCGACCTACCTCGCACACGGCGTGCCGGTCGCGCTCGCGACCGACGATCAGGGCGTGTCGCGCTCGAGCATGGCCGGCGAGTACCTGCGCGCCGCGCTCGACCAGCACCTCAGCTACCGCCAGCTAAAGACGATCGCACGCACCAGCCTCGAGCACGCGTTCATCGCCGGCCCCAGCCTGTGGACCGACTTCACGGCCCACACCCCGGTCACCCCCTGCGTCGCGACCGCGACCATGGGGATCGGCGATCCAGCGAGCACCGCGTGCGCCGCGTTCCTGGCGACCAGCCCCCACGCGACGCTCCAGTGGGAGCTCGAGCGCCGGTTCCTGGCGTTCGAGCAGTTCCAGTAAGACCGAGCCCACAACGTGCACATGGGTGTGGCGTGCGCGCCAGTTCCACGGTTTCGGGCCTCGGGTCGAGCGTAAACGCTCACCGAGATGACCTGCCACGCACACCCGACCTCGCGATCTGCCACTACTGTGACACGGTGCATCAGCGGTCGTCGCTCGAACGCGGCGCCACCGCACGGTGCGTGACCTGCGATTCGCCGCTCTACCGCCGCGAAGGCGACCTTCGCGCCATGCTCGCGATCGCCCTGACCGCCGCGATCGCGATGGGCATCTCGGTCGGGTTCCCGCTCGTGACCGTGACCGCCGAGGGCCACCGCCTCCAGGCCACGATCGGCGAGGCGGTCGCGATCGCGAACGTGCGTGGCTTCCCGCTCGTCACGCTCGTCCTGTTCGTCACCCTGATCGCGGCGCCCGCGATCGAGCTCGGGCTGCTGCTCTGGGTGCTCGTCCCGCTGTGCCTCCACACCCGACCGCCCGGGTTCGCGCCCGTGATGCGGATCCTCCACGTGCTGCGGCCGTGGCGGATGGTCGAGGTGTTCCTGCTCGGCGTCGGCGTCGCGATCGTCAAGCTCGGCCACCTCGCGACCGTCGAGCCGGGCTGGGGCGTGTTCGGGATCGCCGTGCTCACGCTCGCCCTCGCCTCGCTCGCGGTGTTCGATCGCGGCGCGCTGTGGCGCCGCGCCGAGAGGTCGACATGAGCGCGCGCGCCTCGGAGCTCGGCATCCTGGCGTGCCCGTCGTGCGACCTCGTGATGCGCGATGTTGGGGTCGGCGACCGCCGCTGCGTGCGCTGTCGCGAGCCGCTCCCTCGCGCGACGCGCGACCACCACGTCCACGTCACCGCGCTCGTGCTCGCCGCCGCCATCCTCTACATCCCGGCGAACCTGATGACGATGATGCACACCGAGCAGTTCCCGACTCGGCGCGACGACACGATCCTGTCGGGCATCGGGTTTCTCTGGCACAGCGGCTCGTGGGACCTGGCGATCATCGTGTTCATCGCGAGCATCGTCGTCCCGCTCGTCAAGCTCCTCGCGCTCGTCCTCCTGACGGTGACCGCGCGAAGCGGCTCGACCTGGCGCCCCCGCGCGCGCACGAAGCTGTATCGCGCGCTCGAGATCGCCGGGCACTGGTCGATGCTCGACGTGTTCGTCATCGTGTTGTTGACCGCGATCGTTCAGCTCGGCGCGTTCGCGCACGTCGAGCCCGGCCCCGCCGTGATCCCGTTTGCGGGCGTCGTCGTCCTGACGATGCTCGCCTCTGCGGCCTTCGACCCTCGCTCGATCTGGGATGGCTCACGATGACCGATCCGACCTTCCAAGACCTCCCTGCCCCTGCCGTCCATCGCCACCGGCGGCATCACCCGTCGGTGATCTGGATCGTCCCGTTCGTCGCGATCGTCGCCGCGCTGACGCTCGGGATCCGCGCGTACCTGCGCATCGGCCCGGCGATCACCGTGACGTTCGAGACCGCCGACGGCCTCGAGGCCGGCAAGTCGGAGGTCCGGTTCAAGAACGTCCCGATCGGCAAGGTCGATCGCATCGCGCTCGCCGAGGACCGCCGGCACATCATCGCGACCCTGAAGCTGACCAAGGACGCCGCCGGACTCGCCGCGCGCGACACCCAGTTCTGGGTCGAGCGGCCCCGCATCGGCGTCGGCGGCGTGACCGGGCTCAGCACGATCGTGTCGGGCGCCTACATCGGCGTCAACGCGGGCGCGTCGAACGAGACCATCGAGTCGTTCGTCGGGCTCGAGCATCCTCCCGGCGTCACGACGGATCAGCGCGGCCGGCGCTTCAAGCTGACGGCCCGCGAGGCCGGCTCGCTCGCGCTGCACACGCCGATCTACCTGCATCAGGTCGCGGTCGGGTGGATCTCGGCGCTCGAGCTCGCGCCCGATGGCAAGCGGGTGACCGCCGAGGTGTTCGTCGAGCATCCCTACGAGGACACCGTCACCGCGTCGACCGTGTTCTGGAACGCGAGCGGGATGGACGTCACGATCGATGCTGGCGGCCTCCGGATCGACACCCAGTCGCTCGCGACCGTCGTCGCCGGCGGCCTCGCCTACGGCGTGCGCGACGCCAACGCGCCGGATAAGGTTGCCGCGGCGGGCACCACGTTCGCGCTCTACGACGACCGTCCGCAGGCGATGATGCGGCCCGACGTCGAGCGCATCCCGACGCGGATGCGGTTCCCGGCCTCGATGCGCGGCGTCGCGGTCGGCGCCGGCATCGACTTTCAGGGCGTGACGATCGGGGCGGTCGACTCGCTGCACCCGGGGTACGACGCGACGACCAAGGCGTTCTACACCGACGTCGACGCCACGGTGTTTCCCGAGCGGCTCGAAGGCGCGTTCGCGAGCTTGGTCGCCGAGGGCGGCGCGAGCGGCAAGACCGGCCTCGACATGTTGCAGAGCCTCGTCGGTCGCGGCCTGCGCGCGCAGATCCGGTCGGGAAACCTGATCACCGGGGCCGGCTACATCGCGCTCGCCTGGCTCCCGCACGACAAGGCCACCGCGTCCGTCGCGGTCGCCGACACGTGGACGATCCCGACGGTGCCAGGCGGCGTCGATCACATGCAGGAGCAGGTGCAGGAGATCATCACCAAGATCGACGCCATCCCGTTCGACGCGATCGGCAAGGAGGTGCAGCAGACGATCGCGAGCGTCCACCAGAGCACGTCGGCGATGCACGACAACCTGTTCGCACCCGACTCCCCGATCCAGAGCTCGCTGAAGACCACCCTCGAACAGGTCCAGCGCGCGGCGTTCTCGCTGCGCGGGCTCGCCGACTTCCTCCAGCAACACCCCGAGTCGCTGATCCGGGGGAAGAAGTGAGGCGCGCCCTGCTCGTCGTCTTCGCGGTCGGCGCGATCGGCTGTCGCTCGGCACCGGGCCACTTCTACACGCTCGTGCCTCCGGCGACCGCAGGCGCGCCGCCGACCGCCGAGTTCCAGATCGAGATCCTGCCGGTCGACATCCCCGCCGATGTCGATCGCACGCAGCTCGTCGTGCGCCGCGGCCGCGGCGAGGTCGCGCCGCAAGACTCGCGGTCGTGGATCGCGCCGCTGTCGCTCGAGCTCCGCCGCGCCTTCTCCGACGACGTCGGCCACGCGCTCGGCGCGCGCGACGTCGCCGACGTGACCGCGACCGACGGCATCCCGACCTATCGCATCAAGCTCGCGGTGTCGCGCTTCGAGTCGATCCTCGACGATCACGCGCTGATCGACGCGGTGTGGACGGTGCGCGAGGTCAAGGGCACGCCGCTGACCTGCTCGGTGCGCGCGAGCGAGCACGCGGCCGCCGGCTACGACGGGCTCGTCGAGGCGCACCAGCGCGCGCTCGCGCGGATCGCTGCCGAGGTCGCCGCCGGCGTGCGCGCGCTGCGCGACGGCAAGCCCGCGTGTCCTCAGTTGGCGCCGGGCGCCTGAGGCATCGCCGGCGGCGGCTGCGGGAAGCGCGGGACCTGCCAGTTCTCGAGGTCGACCCCGTCGTTGTAGATGTTGATCGCGTCCATCTGGTACGGCACCGCCGAGACCATCGCGATCGAGCCCGCGATCATCACGACCGCACAGCCGAGCGCCAGGTAAGCCCCGTTCGTGACGTTCGTGTTGTTGCTGTCGTTGGTGATGCTGCGGCTGGCCTCGTAGCCGACGACGACCGGGAGGCAGACCGCGCCCGCGAGGGTCGCGAGGAAGCCGCCGATCATCCGATCGTGGAACGTGTTCGCGGCGTCCTCGGCCTGGGCGTTCCCGCGGACCACCTCGACGAGCCCGCCGCCGAACACGTCGGAGTGGAACTCGCCGTTGCGCGTGTAGCCGTGCTGGCCGCTCTGCATCGTCACGTAGGCCTTGCGCGGGTCGCGGCCGACGTAGGAGGTCTCGAGGCAGGCCGTGAGGCTCGTCACGCCGAGCAGGAGGATCGCGAATCGGACCATCTCCGACGCATATCGCAACCCGAGGCGGAACGCAGCGGCAATCTTCAGCCGCGCGAGATCGTGGTCAACGTCGGGAGCTTCGGCGGGTGGCTGACGTGGATGCCCCGCGCCCGTCGCCACAGCCATGGCGCGAGGTAGTCGCGGGTCCAGCGCAGGTCGTCGGCGACGCGCGTACGCAGCGGGGCTCGCGGCGTGGTCGGGGGCGCCGCGAACCAGCTGTCGTCGGTGCCGGGCAAGTCGAGCGCCTGTGCGAGCGCGGCCGCGGTCCGCGCGTGGCCCTCGGCGTTCGCGTGCAGCCGATCGCGGCTCCACATCCGCGGATCCGACGCGAGGTCGTGCAGCGCGAGATCGACCAGGATCGCGCCGGAGGCCGCCGACACCCGGCGGATCTCGGCGTCGAGCGCGTGGGTGCGCGCCGACAGCACGCGGGCGATCGGCGCGGGTGCCAGCCGGCGCGAGATGTCGGGGATCGTGAACGTGAGCACGACGCAGCCACGCGCGACGAGCGCCTGCTGCATCGCGCCGATGTCGTCCGCGATCGCACCCGCGTCGAACTTGCCGCGCAGGAGGTCGTTCATCCCGGCGACGACGGTCGCGAGATCGGGCTGCATCGCGAGCGCCGGGGCGAGCTGCTCGGCGCGGATCTCGCGCGCGACGCGGCCGCGCACGCCGAGGTTCGCGTACGCGATCGAGCCCTGGTGTTCGGCCAGCTTCTCGGCGAGCCGGTTGGCCCAGCCGCGGTAGCCGCCGGCGCCGTCGGGATCGTCGAGCCCCTCGGTCGTGCTGTCGCCGAGCGCGACGTACCGCGCGAACCTCACGGGCCTCCGCATCGCGAACATCGTACGCTGCATCGAACGCCGATGACCATCCTCGGGATCGACCACGTCCAGCTCGCGATCCCACCCGGCGACGAGGCGGCTGCGCGCGCGCGCCGGTTCTACGGCGAGGTGCTCGGCCTCGTCGAGATCGAGAAGCCCGCGCCGATGCGCGTGCGCGGTGGCATGTGGTTCTCGGCCGGCGCGGTCGCCATCCACCTCGGGGTCGAGCCCGACATGCGGGCGTCGAAGAAGGCGCACCCGGCGCTCGTCGTCGACGATCTCGCGCCCTATCGCGCGCGGGCCGTCGCCGCCGGCGCCACGTGGCGCGATGACCGCGAGCTGCCCGAGGTCGTCCGCGCGCACCTCGAGGATCCGTTCGGCAACCGGATCGAGCTCGTCGAGGCCGCGCCGTAGCCGAGAAGACGAGCTCGCGCTAGCGGCGATCGGGCGCGAAGAAGCGGTCGAACCGGTCTTCGGTCAGCCCGGTCGCGGTCAGGTACGCCTTGCGATAGTCGTCCTCGGCCGCGCGGGTCTGCTGGATCGCATCGCTCTCCGAGAGCGCGCCCGCGCGCGACTGGGCCTGCACGCTCGCGGTGATCTCCTGGAGTGCACGCGCGCTCTTGCCGATCGCGGCCATCACCTCGCCGCGCGGCGGCGCGCCGAGGAGCTCGGTCAGATAGGCGACATCGGCGGTTCGCTCCCAGAGCACGGTGCTGCGCCGTTGCTCGAGCGCGACCGACATCCGCAACCCGGCCTCGGTCGCGAACGCCTCGAGCTCGCCGGGAACCATGCCCTCACGTCCGGTCCACTGCGCGAAGCCCCCGCGCGGGATCGCGTACGCCTGCGCGCCATCCGAGCCCAAGGGCTTCGTGTGGGTCAGTGGCGCGACGACCTTCGGTCCCGAGGTGACGATCGCCGGAACCGTCGCCGCTCCGGGCTCGCTCGGCGGCGCGACCACCACCGGGTCCGGATCGCTGCGCACGCTGATCGCGAGCGCGATCGTGGCGGCGAGCAAGGCGGCACCGGCGATCGCTCCGATCACGAGCTTCACGGGTCTCCGACAATCTACTTGCGAGGTCGCGGCAGGCCGTACGAATCGAGCCGTGCGAGCAACGTGTTGCGCGAGATCCCGAGTGCCTTCGCCGCGCGCGTCTGGTTGCCCCCGTGGCGATTGAGCGTCTCGAGGATCCGCTCGCGCTCGAGATCGGCGACCGCGTTGGCGAGCGTCTCGGGCTGCGGCGACTGGCGCGCGTCTGAGAACACCGGGATCGGCATCGTCGGCATCGTCGGCCGACTCGGGGCGTTCTCGATCGCCAGGTGGGCGAGCCGCACGATGCCACCCGACGACAGGATCACCGCGCGATCGACCGTGTTGCGGAGCTCGCGCACGTTGCCCGGCCACGGGTGACGCTCGAGCGCCAGGATCACGTCCTCGCCGAGCATCGCCGGCGTCGTGATGCCGCGGACCCGCGTCGCGAACGCGCGCGCGAGGCCGGCGATCTCGGGCCGCCGCGCGCGCAGCGGCGGGATCGCGATCGAGACGGTGTTGATCCGGTAGTACAGGTCGGCGCGGAACCGTCCGGCGGCGACCTCGTCGGAGAGGACCCGGTTCGTCGCGCAGATGAACCGCACGTCGAGGGTCTTGCCGGTGGTCGAGCCGACCCGGCGCACGATCCGCTCCTCGAGCACGCGCAACAGCTTGGCCTGGACCTGGAGTGGCAGCTCGCCGATCTCGTCGAGGAACACGGTGCCACCGTCGCCGGCCTCGAATAACCCGGCACGCGCGCCGACCGCGCCGGTGAACGCGCCGCGCTCGTGGCCGAACAGCTCGCTCTCGATCAGCGACTCGACGATCGCCGAGCAGTTGAGCTTCACGAACGGCTTCTGCGCGCGCGGCGAGAGCCGGTGGATCATCTCGGCGCAGAGCTCCTTGCCGACGCCGGTCTCCCCCATGATGAGGACCGAGACATCGCCGGTCGCGACCTGCGCGACGACGGCGCGGACCCCGTCCATCTCGGACGGCGGCGCGTCGGGTGCGCGGCCCAACCGCTCCCAGGCATGGGCGACCAGCTGCGCCGGCGTTACACCATCGAGCGGATGCCGGGCGATCCCGATCCGCGGGATGATCCCGATGCGCGCGAGCAGGTGGGTCATCCGCGCGACCGCGAGCGCCGACTGATCCGCGGCGGTGTCGGGCAGGAGCAGCTGGAAGTTGCCCTCGCCTTCGCCGCCGAGCGCGTCCGACGTCCGCAGCACGTTGCGCAACAGGTTGCGGGTCTCATCGCTGCGCGTCGGATCGACGACGAGGCGGACGTACGCGAACGGCGAGCAGCTGCGCGCCGAGCGCGCGCACTCCATGTCGAGCAACCGCGTGATCGGCTCGTCCTCGATCACCGGGAGATCCGGATCCGGCGTGCCGGTGAACGTCGAGCTCTGGATGAGGACGGCGACCTCGCCGATCTGGATCGCCTCGCCGACGACGAGTGCCGTCGGGATGCGGGGCTCGAGCGGCGTGCCGCGGAGGCGCGTGCCGTTGCGGCTTCCGGCATCGATGATCTGCAGCGGCTCGATCCGCAGGGTCGCGTGATGGCGCGACACCGACGCGTGCTGGATCACGACGTCGCACGAGGACATCCGGCCGATCGTCACCGCACCGCGATCCGGAAGCGGCACCGACATGATGGTGCCCTCGACGCTGATCAGCGCGTACAGCCTGGCTTCGAGGGGCGCCTGCGAGGCAGCCGTCTCGATATCGTCATAGTCGCTCAGATCTCCCACCGAGCTTTCTATCTTAGTTGAGATGAGGTCAAGACAGCGACGTATTACACGTGGTGATCGGTACCGTTAGAACATGTTGGTCAACTGCAACCGCGCGTTTGCAGAGCGGATTTGACCGAATGCGACAACCGCTTGACCGAGCACGCCTCAGGGCAACGGACGGCGGTAGAGGATCTCGTCGAGCTTGACTCCCCAGATCTCGGCGACGCGCTTGTCACCGTCGGGGCGCCAGCCGTCGGCGCCATAGAACCGCGCCGCGCGCTCGTTGCCGACCAGCACGAACAGCGTCGCCTCGACGTGACCTTGCGCGTGGAGCTCCGCGCGCGCGTGCGCGATCAGCCGCTTGCCGATCCCGCGATTCCACGCGTCGGGATCGACATAAAGCGCGCGCACCTCGCCGCCCGTGCCGCTCGCGCGCGTCGGGCCGATCGTGACGAAGCCGAGCACGGCGTCCCCGTCGAGCGCGACCGTGGTGAGCTGGTGACCCGGGCCGCGATCGTCGAACGTGTAGCGCCGAGCGCGGTCGGCGACGTCGAGCCCATCGAGGAAGCCTTGGGCGAGCAGCCCGCGGTAGCCGACCTGCCACGATCGGATGTGGACGCGCGCGACCGCGTGCGCGTCGGCGGAGGTGGCGAGCCGCAGCAGCATCACGGCATTGTCGCCTCGATCGGCTCGCCGCGGACGACGGTCAGCGGGATCACGCCGGCCCAGTGCGGCAGGGCCAGATCAGCGCCCTCCTCGACGAGCGGCGGCCCGCTGCGGATCTTGGCCGACGCCTCGGTGATCGGCAGCGCGAGCACCGAGGTCAGGCCGAGCTCGCGGTCATCCGGCGGCCGACACGCGCGCGACCGACCGGGCACGAGCTTGTCGATCAACGCGGCGAGCACGGCGCGCTTCTCGGCCGGGTCCTCGACGACGCGCGCGATCCCGAACAGCACGACCGAGCGGTAGTTGACCGAGTGATGGAACGCGGTCTTCGCGAGCACGAGCCCGTCGAGCAGCGTGACCGCACACGACATGGCGATGCCGCCGCCGAGCGCGCGGAGCATGTGGCTCGCGGCCGAGCCGTGGACGTGGAGCTGATCGCCGAGCCGCACGCAGGTGGTCGGCAGCACGATCGGGCCGCGCTCGGTGGCAAACCCGAGGTGGCACACGATCGCCTCGTCGAGGATCGCGTCGACGACCGCGCGATCGAACGAGCCACGCTGGGGCTTCCGGTGGAGACGCGTGCGATCGGAGGGAACGAGAGGTTCTGACATGGCGCGACGATGGCGCTTGGACGGACCACCTGGTAGGTCCATATTTGAAACATCATGTGGTCCATCACCAAGGCACGCGGGACCGGCGCGGCCGCGATGTTCGTGCGCGTCGCCGAGCAGGTCGCGGCCGACATCCGGCGCGGCGTGCTGCGCGGCGGCGACCGGCTTCCGAGCACGCGGGTGCTCGCGGCGAGGCTCGACGTCAACCGCAACACCGTGGTCGCCGCGTTCGACGAGCTGATCGCGCAGGGCTGGGCGGTCTCGCGGGGCCCGCGTGGCACGTTCGTGTCGTCGGAGGTACCCGAGCGCCCGGCGCGTCGCGAGCCGAGTGGGCCGCGCGGGATCGCGGCGCGTCCGGGCTTCGCGGTGGCGACCCCCGCGATCGAGCCGAGCCCGTTCGGCCCGCCGAAGATCCGCTACCAGCTTTCGATCGGCGTGCCCGACACGCGCCTCCTGCCCCGCGCGCTGCTCGCGCGGGCGTACCGGCGGGCGCTCCGATCGCCCGCGGCGCGTGGCGCGCTCGACTATGGCGAGCCCCACGGTGCCGGGCGGCTGCGCGAGGCGATCGCCGCGATGCTGCGCGCGAACCGCGCGATGCCGGTCGAAGCCGCGAACATCCTCATCACGCGAGGCAGCCAGATGGCGCTCGATCTGATCGCGCGCCTGCTCGTGCGACCCGGCGACCTCGCGGCGGTCGAGGAGCTCGGCTACCGCCCGGCCTGGCGCGCGCTCGCCGGGGCCGGGGCCAGGCTCGCGCCGATCGGGCTCGACGGGGGCGGCGCGATCGTCGACGACCGGCTCCGCCGCGCGCGCGTCGTGTACGTCACGCCGCACCATCAGTATCCGACGACCGTGGTGATGTCGCCGGCGCGGCGCAGCGCGCTGCTCGAGCTGGCGCGGCGCGAGCGCCTCGCGATCATCGAGGACGACTACGATCACGAGTTCCACTTCGACGGCCGACCGATCGCGCCGCTGGCGAGCGCCGATCGCGGTGGCAACGTGATCTACGTCGGCACGCTGTCGAAGATCCTCGCGCCCGGGCTGAGGCTCGGGTTCGTCGCCGCGCCGGTGCCGCTGATCGACGCGCTCGCGCGCCTGCGGACCGTGGTCGATCGCCAGGGCGACCACGTGCTCGAGCACGCCGTCGCCGAGCTGATCGAGGACGGCGAGGTCGCGCGCCACGCCCACAAGATGCGCCGGATCTACCTGGGTCGCCGCGACGCGCTGGTCGATGCGCTCGGCGAGCTGCCCGGGCTATCGTTCCAGCTCCCCGCCGGCGGCATGACGCTGTGGGCGCGGATCGACGACGGCGTTCCCCTCGAGGCCTGGCGCGCGGCCGCGGCCGAGCGCGACGTGTGGTTCGCGATCGCCCGCGATCTCGCGCTCGACGGCAAGCCGCGCCCGTTCATCCGGCTCGCCTTCGCGCGCTACGACGAGACCGAGATCCGCGACGCGGTCCGCCGCCTCCGGCTCGCGCTCGCCGCCGTGAGGTAACGCGCGCGCGCCCACGCGACGGTCGTGGCGACCTGGTCGTCGACCGGCGTCGCGCCGAACCCGAAGCGCGCGCGGAACTTGGCGTCGTCGATCACGAAGGGCATCTGCCACTGGTAGGCCATCTCGGGCAGCTCGCCCATGAACTTCACGAACACGCCGAGCGCGCGCAACATCAGGGTCGGCATCGTCGCGTACGTGATCGTGCGATCGAGCAGCACGCCGACGCGCGCGGCGAGCGCGCGGGTCGACTCGGCCGGTGCGGTCGGCAGGTGCCACACGCCCGTGGCGTCGTCGGCATCGCCGAGCGCGATGAGGCCCCGCGCGACGTCGTCGGCGTAGCTGTACGAGTGCAGCTGATCGGCATCGCCGAGACACTCGGCGTGCTTGCCGGCGAGCACGCGCGTGAAGAACCGATCGCTCCACCACGACATCGGCATGTCCGGACCGAAGAAGTCGCTCGCGCGGCCGATCGCGACCTTCGCGTCACCCCGCCGGAGCGCGGCCAGCCGCAGCTCGCCGAGCTCGACGCGCAGCGCGCCCTTCTTCGAGACCGGCGCGAGCGCCGACGTCTCGGTCATCGGGCCGGTCGGCGCGCCGTACATGTACAGGCAGTCGAGCGCGACCAGCTTGGCGCCCGAGGTCGTCGCCGCGTGGAGCGAGCCGGCACCGAGGGACAAGAGGTCCTGCTTCCACTGGTGATACGGCGGGTTCATCGTGTCGTAGACCACGGCGGCGCCGGCGGCCGCCGACGCGGCGAACGCGAGGTCGCGGCCATCGCCGGCCATCGCCTCGGCACCGGCGGGCGCGTGAGGGTGGCGGGCGACGACGCGCACGCGGTCGCCGCGCGACACGAGCTGGGTGGCGATGCGGGTGCCGATCTGGCCGGAGCCGAACACGACGTGGAGCGGTTTCGTCATGCCCTGACTATGGGCATTGCAGGATTGCATCGAAACACGCATCGTTGCAATCAATGCAGGCAAAATCGCAAGGCGCGGAATCGACGCCTCGAACCAGGTTCGAGGTGTCGCGAGCTTTCGCGAGCTCCGGACAATTGCGCTGGGATGACGTCCGCGTGTTCCTCGCGATTCACCGCTACCGCACGCTCGCGGCCGCGGCGGGCAAGCTCGGGCTCGACACGTCGACGGCGAGCCGCCGGATCGCGGCATTCGAGGACGCGCTCGGCGTGCGGCTGTTCGATCGCGGACGCGATGGCCTCACGCCCTCGCGCGCCGCCGAGCAGGTCCTCGCTGCCGCCGAGGCGATGGAGGCCGCTCATGCCAGGTTGACGCGCGACGCGTCCGAGGTCGAGGCCGCCGCCGAGGGCATCGTGCGGATCAGCACCGCACCGGGGATGTCGAGCGTGTTCGTCGCGCCGCGGCTCGCCAAGCTGCGCAAGCGGTTCCCGAAGATCTCGATCGAGCTCGACGCCAGCGTCCGTCCGCGCGACCTCGTGCGCCACGAGGCCGACCTCGCGCTGCGCTCGGTGCGTTCGCAGGGTGCCGACCTCGTGACCACGCGGCTGCTCGGCGCGCGTTGGGTCGTCGCGACGTCGCCGAGGCTCGCCGCCAAGCTCGGCGTGCTCGCCGCGTGGGCCGACGCGCCGTGGATCGCGTGGGACAAGGACCTCGCCGGCTTTCCACCCGCGCGCTGGGTCACCGATCGCGTCCGCAACGCCGACATCGCGCTGCGCACGAGCGACTTCCTCGCGCAGCTCGCCGCCGCCGCGACCGGGCTCGGCATCCTGCTCGCGCCCGAGCCGTACCTCGAGCGCACCGGCCTCGTCGCGGTCCGCCACGCGCCCGCGCTGCGCGCCGATGCCGAGGCGTGGCCGATCGACGACCTCTGGCTCGTCGGTCATCGCGCGTTGCGCGAGGTCCCGCGGATCGCCGCGGTGTGGTCGTTCCTCGTCGACGAATTTCGCGACGCCGAAACCTGAACGATGTCGCGCCGGCTACTCGAGTCGCCACCAGGTCGCGCGCGTTCGAGGTTGCACTTCGCGCGCAACAGAGATATCGGGACCGCATAACCATGCGCTCCTTGATTAGCTTTGTTGCAATTTCCCTCCTCGGCGCTTGCGCCACCCAGACCAAGGCCCCGGTCGACGACGACTTCGCCTCGATCGCCGGCCAGGACGAGAAGGCCGACGCATTCTCCACGAAGATGAAGATCGTCGGCTCGCTCGACTACGGCCACACCAGCGACGCCGTTCGCTACTCGAAGACGCCGCGCTATCGCGCGTTCAAGTTCGGCGGCAACGCCGGGGACAGCGTCGACGTCTGGGTGCGCTCGACGCACGGCGACCCGGTCGCGTGGGTGCTCGACAACAAGTTCCACGTCCTCGCGATGAACGACGACGCCGACGACCGCACGACCGACGCGCACGTGACGGTGACGCTGCCGGCGTCGACCAGCATCACGCACTACATCGTGTTCCGCGACTACGCGCTCGCCACCCACGACTTCACGGTCGAGCTCGGCGGCGGCGCGAGCTGGGCGAACTGCGCGACCGACGCCGACTGCGTCGCGTTGCCGAGCGGTGGCTGCTGCCCCGACGGCACCCTCACCGCGGTCAACGCCGACCAGACGGCGGCGTTCGATCTCGCCACCACGTGCACGGCGATCCCGCGCCCGTTGTGCCCGAACCACATGGTCCTCGACAGCCGCGTCGCGCAGTGCAACTTCGCGACGAACCGCTGCGAGATGATCGCGCCGACCGACATCCACTGCGGTGGGAACATCGCGACCGTGCACGCCTGCCCGGCCGACTTCACGTGTCAGCTCGTCGTCAGCCGCCCCGACACCGGTGGCAGCTGCGTCGCGACGACCACGCCCTGATCCCTACTGACCACCGGTCGCGCCGATCGACGTGCGCTACGCGGACGACGCGACGTGGGGTATCCACACCGGCAGCACGCAGCCGTGCCCGTATGTCCGCGCGACCGATAGCGCGGCCCAGGTGAAGCTCCTGATCGGGGACTGAAGCGCGGCCGCCGGGCGCTGTTTGCCGCCGCCGCCGCGTCGGTCGTCATCGGGTTCGTCGTGCTCGCGATGTTGTGATCAGCCGGCGAGCACGAACGCGACCTTGTTGTCGTGCGCGAGCTTGCTGAACTCCGACAGCGCGAGCCAGTACGGCCGGTAGTGATCGAGCATGCTGTGCCCGCTCTCGTCGGTGTCCTCGGTCGCAAGATCGTTCTTCGACAGCTTCTTCCGGGCGTCGACCAGCGCGACGATCTTCGGCGGGACATCGCCGTTCGCGAGCGGCAGGCCGAGTACGAGCGCGGCCTGGCGCAGCGCCTTCTGCAAGGAGCTCGTCGACCACAGGCAGCGGCCCTTGAGCCGGGGCGCGTCGAGCCGCTCGGCGAAGTCGCCCGGCACGAAGATCTGCTCGGGTCGCATGATGAAGTCCTTGAACGGACCCGCGCCTTCGCCCCGCGCGCGCACGATCATCCGGCCGAGCGTCTCGATGCCCGCGCCGATCGAGTCGATCGAACAGCGGGCTTGCTCGTGGAGCTTCTCGTGGCGCGCGACGCTCGCCTCGGCATCGCCAGTCTCGACGTAGTCGGGCTGGTTCGCCCCACGCAGCACGGTCGAGACCGTGTCGCGGATCGCCTGAACGTCTTCCGGCGGGTACGCCGCGCCGATTCCTAGAAAGCATCCGATCGACATCGGGTGATGTCTTACCAGCGAGCGCCCGGCAGGTACAGCGGCACCGACTTGACACCCAGCGCCACCGTCGATCGATACTGCGGGCCAGTGGCTAGCGGTACGGTCTCGATGCAGCTGGTCGCACCCGCGATCGCGCGCGCGCGAAAGCTCGGGCTGCCGCTCGACGAGATCCTCGCGACATTCGGGCTCGCGCTCGCCGACCTCGAGCAGCCCGACTTCCGGCTCGCGTTCGACACCGCTTCGAAGCTGTGGGACGAGATCGCGCGGCGCTCCGGCTCGGCATCGTTCGGCCTCGAGGCGGGCCTCGACCTCCCGGTCGGCCACTTCGATCTCCACGAGTACCTGGTGCGCTGCTCGCCGACGCTCGGCGCCGGGCTGCGGCGCGCGTTCCAGTTCGTCGCGCTCGCGAGCACGCGCGGCCATCTCGAGGTCGAGGCGATCGGCGACGAGCTGCGGATCGTCAACCGCCCGCCCGCGATCACCTCGCGCCACTCGCACGATTGCATCCTCTACACGATCGTCACGATCGTGCGGCGCGCGGCGGGCCGCCAGATCCCCCTCGTCCGGCTCGAGCTCATGGCCTCCGAGCCGGCCACCACGACCCTGCTTCGCGCCACGTTCGCCTGCCCGATCGTGTTCGCGCAGCCCGCGAACGTGATCGTGTTCGCGCGCAAGTACGAAGACCTCGAGCTCCCCGCGCGCGACGCACGCCTCGCCGCCCTGATCGAGCGGCACGCACGCGCGATGGTCGAGGCCCTCGGGGACGACCGCGCGTCGACGAGCGACCGCGTCCGACGCAGCCTGTTCCAGTACCTCCAGACCGAGCACATGACGCTCGAGCGCGTCGCCCGCACGATCGGCGTGAGTGCACGGACGCTGCAGCGCGAGCTGCGCGATGAGGGCACCTCGTTTCGCGACCTGGTCGACGAGGTGCGGCGCGACATCGCGATCTCGCACATGGCCAACAGCGATCTGCCGATCACGTCGATCGCCATGCTGCTCGACTTCTCCGACGTCAGCGCGTTCCACCGCTCGTTTCGCCGGTGGACCGGCCAGGCGCCCGCGGCCTATCGCGCCGCGCTGCGAGCTTAGTTGTAGTTGACCGCGGCCGCGAGCAGCCGGTCGATCTCGGCGATCAGCTGCGCGGGCTTGAATGGCTTCTCGAGGAAGCACGCATTGCCGAGCGCGAGCAGCTCGCGCGTGTTCGCCTCGAGCGTGTAGCCCGACACGATGATGATCGGCACCGCGCGGATCGCACGCAGCTTGCGAAAGCACTCCGGGCCGCTCATCACCGGCATCGACATGTCGAGCACGACGATCTCGATCTCGGCGTGGCGCTCCGCGAAGATCGCGGCGGCTTCAGCGCCGTCGCTCGCGGTGATCACCTGGCAGCCGATGCGCCCGAGGATCCGCGCCATGGTCTTGCGGATCAACGGCTCGTCGTCGATCACGAGGATGAGCCCGCTGCGCCGGACCGCCGGCGCGACGACCGGAGGCGGTGCCGGTGGTGCCGGGACAGTCGGCAGGTCGATCCGGAAGGTGGTGCCAGCCCCGACCTGCGACACGACCTCGACGGTCCCGTCGTGACCGTGCACGCTGCCCCACACCATCGCGAGGCCGAGTCCCGAGCCCTGTCCCGGTGGCTTCGTCGTGAAGAACGGCTCGAAGATCTTGGTGCGAAGTGCGGGATCGATGCCGTGCCCGGTGTCGGTGACGCTGATCCTGCCACGCCCGCCATGGGTCGCCATCGCGACCGTGACCGTGCCGGTGTCGCGCATCGCCGCGGCGGCGTTCGTGCAGAGGTTGATCAGGGCCTGGGTGATCTGCGCGCGGTCGACATCGGCGTAGAAGTCGGCGTCGCCCGCGATCGCCACGGTCACCTGCGCCGGCAGCGTGCGCCCGCACAGCTGCTTGACGTCATCGACGATCGCCCGCATCGACGTCGGTTGCCGCTGGTACTGGCCGCGTCGACCAAAGGCGAGCAAGCTGCGCGTCAGCCGCGCGCCGCGCTGGGTCTCCTCGATCAGCGCCTCGGCATCGCCGCGGAGATCGGTGCTGTCGCCGGCGCGGATCGTCTCGGTGATGCCGAGCACGCCGGCCAGGATGTTGTTCATGTCGTGCGCGAGCCCGGCGGACAGGGTGCCGACCGCCTCGAGCCGCTGCGCGCGCGCGAGCTCGACCGTCGCGGTCTCGGCGCGGATCAGCATCTGGCGCATCAGCCTGTGCATGATCACGCCGCAGACCGCCGCGCCGACCACGCCGGGCGCGGTCAGGACCACCAACTCGCGGGTCGACACCGCGAGCCACGTCGCACACACCAACAGGGTGCTCGACAGGAACCACGCGGTGTTGATCTGGAGGATCGCCGAGATCGCGATCTCGATCAGGACCGGCGCGTAGAGCCCGATGCTGCCGGTGACCGCCACCGAGAACACGGTGTTGATCGGGCCCAGCATCCACACCGCCGCGGCGAGCGCGTGGCCGTAGCGGGTCGGCACGAGCCGGGTCCGCGTCAGGATCGTCAGCGCGATCCCGAGCAGCACCGTCAGCCCGTTGACCATCAGCACCCCACCGGTCAGCGGGATGCCGCTCGGTTCACTCGCGAACGCGGCGACCACGATCGCCGCCGTGATGAGCGGCGCCGCGAGACGTGCACGCTCGAACGCGAGGATGGCCAGCCGATCGGGGTTCATGGGGATGGTGGTGATCAGGACATCGGCTAGATGACGGGAAGATAGAGGGAGACCGTCGTGCCCGATCCCGGGGCGCTGTCGAGCGCGATCGCGCCGCGGTGGCGCTTCATCGTGCGGGCGACCGTCGCGAGGCCGAGGCCAGCCCCCCGCCCGACCGGCTTGGTCGTGAAGAACGGCTCGAACACGCGCTCCTGGGTCTCGGCGTCCATGCCGGTTCCGGAGTCGGTCACGCGGACCACGATGTAGGAGCCCGGTCCGGTGTCGAGCTGCGCGGCGACCACCTGATCGAGCACCTCGAGGTGGGTCTCGACCGCGATCGTGCCGCCGTGCGGCATCGCGTCAGAGGCGTTGATACAGAGGTTGACGAGCGCGTGGTTGAGCTCCACCGGGTCACCGTGGATCCGTGCGGCGCCGTGCTCGATCCGGGCGTCGATCGCGTGTTGCGGGAACACGCGCGCGAGCAGCGCCGTGGTGTTCGCGAGCACCACGCGCAGATCGATCTCGATGAACGGCTCGCGCTCGCGATCGAACGTCAGGAGGCGGCGGGTGAGCGACGCCGCGGCGCCCGCCTCGTCGACGATCATCGCGACGTCGCCGAGGTGCGGCGAGGTCTCGGGCAGATCGTTGCGGAGCCCCTCGGCGAACGTGCGGATGCACTGTAGCGAGTTGTTCATGTCGTGCGCGAGCCCGGCGGCGACCAGCGTCACGCTCTCGAGTCTCTGCGAGCGCAGCAGCTGATCGCGCAACTCGCCCTGCGCGCGCGACAGCGCGTCCTCGCCCGCGCGCACCGCGCGATCGCCGCTCGCGAGCGCGTGATAGCGCGCCTCGAACACCAGGTTCGCGAGGACGGCGGCGCCGACCACGCCAGCCGCAGCCTCGATGTAGCCGCGCAACTCGAGCTCGCCGACGCTGACCGCGAGCCACCCGCCGACGATCGCGAGCGTCGAGCCCTGCAACCAGCGGCGCGACAGCGACACCGCGCCGAACGCGCCGAGCTCGATCACCAGGTGCAGCGCACAGATCGAGTCGCCGGTCGCGCGGTATCGCACGAGCGTCGTGCCGGCGAGCGCGAGCCCGAACACGGTGCCGACGAGCCTCGCCCACCAGCCCGGGACGTTGCGTGCGTCGAGCAGCCACCACACCACCGCACACGGTGCGAGGACGGCGAGGTCGATCAGCGGCACCGCCGCGTCGGCCGCGCCGTTGAGCGCCGCCGACCCGATCGCCAGCACGCTCACCACGACGAGGATCGGCCGCACGAACGCGAGCGCTACTCGATCCAGCGTTACCTCCCGAACCATGCGGATGACATTGAGGCCTCCCGTCTGATCGGCCTTGGCCGCGCGCGCCACGCGATTGACAGGTCGCGACGACACCGACCGCAACCCCAACCGTCGCAGCCTCGTCGCAGGGCTACACGATCGCGTCGAGCTGCGCGACCTTCGCGCGCGCGCCCCATCGAGCGTACGCCGCGCGCGCCGCCCGCAGATGTCGCGTCGCCTCGGCCGGCTCGTTGCGCGCCGTGCGACAGCGAGCCGCGAGCTCGTGCGCGAGCCCGAGGTCGTCGAGCCATCCGTGCGTCGTCGCGAGCCCGATCGCGCGGGTGTACAGCGGGATCGCGGCGTCGAGGTCACCGTCGGCACGCAGCGCTTCGGCCTCGACGAGCGTCGCCCGGTGCGCGAAGTTCTCGGGCCCGTGCTCCGCGAGTGCACGCAGCGCGGCGAGATCGGCATCGGCGTGAGCGCGCAGCGCGGCGCGCGCCTCCGGCAGCAGTGCGTGGATCGCGAGCGCGGCGTACTGGTGGAAGATCGGCACGTGCCAGGTCGACGCGACGCCGTCGAGGAACGGGCGCGCCGCCTCGAGCGACTCCGACGCGCCGCTCGCGCCGAACCGATAGCGGACCATGCCGGCGAGCATCTGGATGATCTGCAGCGCGCTGCGCGAGCCCGCCGCGCGGGCCGACTCGAGCGCGCGGGTCTCGTCGAAGCCTTCGCCGACGAGCCGCGCCGGATCGGGCGCGCGCCCGGTGAAGCAGCGCAGCAGCTGCTCGAACGGCGCGTGGACGTGGAGCGCATTGACCTCCTCGAAGCCGCGCAGCACGGTGCCGAGGTGGATCGCCTCCTCGTACAGGGGGGCGAGCGCACGACCGGCGTAGAACGCGTTGTGTACGTAGGCGTGCGCGGCGTAGGCCGCGAACTCGAGGTCACCGGTCGCGCGACCGACATCCACGACGCGGCGCAGATCGTCGATCGTGTCGCCGAGCGGCACGATCCACACGCAGACCAGGTCGTGCACGACGTGGCGGGTACGTGCCTCGTAGCTGCGATCGCCGGGGAACCGCTCGAGGAGGGCGAGCGCCGTCTGGCCCCACGCGTGCGCCTCGCGATGCATGCCGAGCGTGTTGAGCACGATCGCGTAGACCGCGAGGGCGTAGGGCGTCGCCGGCGCCAGGCCGCGTTCGATCGAGGTCGACACCTGCCGGCACGCGAGCAGCGGGAATAGTGACGGGCGCGCGAAGTACGCGGCCGAGCTGATCCGGCTCTCGAGTCGCATCACCGCGACGACCTCGGGATCCACGGCCACCGGCAGCGCGCGCAACCCGGCGTCGCCGACCCGCGCGAGCGCGGCCATCGCGACGGTGACCGCGGCGCCGATCTCGGTGTCGCTCGGGTGCGCCGGCAGCTCGATCGCGAACAGGCGCAGCGCGTCGATCGCGAGATCGACCGCGGCATCGTACGCGCGGCGTGCGATCGCGGCGTCGATCGCGACCTCCCAGCCGACCAGCTGATCGAACACCGTGCGCGCGCGCCGCTTGACGATCTCGACGTGGCTCGCGAGCGCATCCCACGCGGCGGTGAGGTACGCGGCCTCGGCGGCGCCGCCATGCAGCGCGATCGCGAGCTCGTAGTCGGTCTCCCAGGTCGCGTCGTCGACCAGCCGCGCGCCGGCGCGGAAGCAGTCGTACGCGAGCGGGAACGCGACGCTGCGGCGGGCCGAGCGCCCGGCGACGAGGGCGAGGCGCGCGGTCTCGCGGCGAGCCTCGTGCGGCAGGTCCGACACGCTGCACAGGTGGCGGACGGCATCGAACAGGTCGAGGTCGTGGTCCTCAGTGGCGTGGAGCGCCGCGAGCGCGCGTCCGAGCGCGAGGTGGAGCTCGTCGATCCGCGCGGTCGCCAGGTAGCCGACGATCGATTCGCGCATGCGATCGTGGTCGAGCTCGACGTGATCGGTGGTCCGCGCGCCGGTGCACCGCACCAGGTGGTTCGCGCGCAGCGCCCACAGCGCGCGCAGATCGCCGCTGTCGAGATCGGCGACCGCGAACGCGACCTGGAGCGTGATCGGGCTGTTCGCGACCGACAGCACCTCGAGCAACCGCCGCTCGGGGTCGGGCAGCGAGCGAACGCGCTCGGCGAGCACGGTCTCGAGCGAGACGCCCGCGGGCGTGGCGCCACCGTGGCGCGCGGCGTGGCGCGCGAGCGCCTCGATGAAGAACGGCACGCCGGCCGACTCGCGCGCGATCGCGACCGCGAGATCTCCGGCGACGTCGAGTGCCGCGAGCGTCGCGCGCGCGAGCTGCTCGGCGTCGGCGCGCGACAGCGGCGGCAGATCGAGCTGGACGACCTCGGCATCGGCGCGATCGACCGCGGCGAGGTAGCGCACGACCGCGGCGTTCGCCAACGCCTCGTCGCGCCGGTAGGTCGCCGCGATCAGGAGGCCGCGCGGCATCGGCGTCGCGATCAGGAGCAAGAGCAGCGCGACGCTGTCGGCATCGGCCCACTGGAGATCGTCGATCTCGAGGACGAGCGGACGCTGTGCCGCGAGCCGCTCGATCAGCTCGCGCAGCGCGTGGATCGCGCGCCGGCGCAGCTCGACGACCGGCAGCGCGACCGGCACGACCGAGGTCGCGGCGATCACCGCCGGGAGCTTCGCGAGCACCGGGAACACGCGCGCCAGCTCGGCGATCCAGATCGGCAACACGCCGGCGAGCTCGGCCTCGGGACGCACGACGAACCACGCGACCAGCTCGTCGATCACGTGATCGAACGCCTTGTACGGGATCGTCTCGCGCTCGTAGCAGCGCCCGCGCAACACCAGCGCCTCGTCCCGGCGCAGACCGGCGGTCAGCTCGCGCAGGAGCGCGCTCTTGCCGACACCCGACGGGCCGGTCGCGTGCACGATCGCCGCGCCACCGGCGGCGACCCGCGCGAACGCCGCGTCGAGCCGCGCGCACTCGGCATCGCGCCCGATGAACCGGCCGCGCGCGAGCTGACGCACCGCCTCGGCCGGCGCGTCCGAGGACACCAGCGCGACCAGCGCGTCGCCGCGCGGCCGCTCTGCCGGATCGGTGCGCAGCAGCGCGTCGAGCAGCGCGCCGAGGTCGAACGGCACCTCGCAGCCGCGCTCGGCCGGCGACTTCGCGACCGTGAACTGGCGCGCGCGTCGCGTCAGGCTCGGGCTGCTGGTCGGGAACGCCGGCACGCCGGTCAGCCCGAGGTACAGCAAGAGGCCGACCGCGTACCAATCGGTCGCCTCGCTGAGGTTCTGGCCGTCGAACTGCTCGGGCGCCATCCAGCCCGGCGTGCCCGAGATCGTCGAGTCTTCGAGATCGTGAACGCGGCCGCGCTTGCCGCCCTCGATCGAGCGGACCAGGCCGAAGTCGAGCACGACGACGCGACCGATCCGATCGACGAGCACGTTGCTCGGCTTGAGATCGAGGTGGAGCAGCCCGGCGCGGTGCAGCGCGTGCACGCCGCGCACGAGCTGCGCGAACGCGATGCGCACCTTGTCGATCGACGGAGGCAGGGCGGCCGCGGTGTCCTCGATCGTCGGGGCCTCGCGGATCCACTCGATGATGTCGACCACGCCCTCGAGTCGCTCCATCGTGAAGAACCAGAGGTCGTCGTCGCAGCCGAGCTCGTAGAGCGGCACCAGGTTCGGGTGCGCGAGGTCGGCGACCGCCCGGAACTCGTGCTTGAACCGGCGCAGGCGATCCGGATCGACCGAGGTCAGCGTCTTCAACGCGACGCGGGTGCCGTGCTCGCGCTCGATCGCCTCGTAGACCGTGCCCATCCCACCGCGGCCGATCTGGCCGACGACGTCGTAGCGGCCGAGGCGCACCGGACGATCCGGACTCGCGCTCGCGAGGTCCAAACGCATGCACCGCTATCGTACGCGACTACGTGACGGCGATCTCGTGCGCGGACGACGCGTCTCCGTCGATCACGATGAGCGCACGCTCGCGCACCTCG
Source organism: Haliangiales bacterium (assembly GCA_038321315.1). GTDB lineage: Bacteria > Myxococcota_A > Polyangia > Haliangiales > Haliangiaceae > JABFXX01. Next base: position 89,614 of record JBBQEX010000009.1, read on the forward strand.
GTCCACACCTCGTCGGTCAGCTGCTCGCTCGCGACCACGACCGCCGCGGCGCGCCGGTGCTCGACCTCGGCGTGGCGGACCAGCGTGAACAGCGAGCGACCCAGCCGGTGCGCATAGATCTTCGCGCCGCACGACAACAGGAAGCTCGCCGAGCCAACTTCATCGAGAGCGTGGAGCTCGCGGACCGCGGCGACCACGCCGGCCTCGACGCTTCGGGCGGCGTCGAGGTGCGTCAACACGAACGCGAACAGGCGCTCGCTGTCGGTGTCGCCCTCGATCTCGGCGAGCCGCGCCGGCGAGCTGCGCGCGACCAGCGCGGCGACGACGCGGACGGTGCCGTTGTGTGCGAACACGAACGAGCCGCGCCGGAACGGGTGCGTGTTGACGATCGACGTCTCGCCCACGGTCTTCTGCCGGATGTGCGCGAGCAACAGGCGCGCCTCGGCGCGATCGACGAGCTCGCCGTACTGCGAGCACTTCGCCGCGCACGCGGTGCCGCGATGCACGATCCAGTCGTTGTCCCGGCGGAGCGCGACACCCCAGCCGTCGGGGTGCGCGTGCGACAGCGTCTGCAGGCTCCGCGGTGCGTCGCGCAACAGCGCGCGCGGCACGACCGGGACCGCGGAGACGAAGCCAAACATCCGACACATCGCGATCTCAGGGTATGCGACGCCCCGAGAAAGGCGAATATTCTCACGCATGATCGAACCGGTCACCGATGCCACGGACGAGGTCGTTGCCGCGTTCGCCCGGCTCGTTCCCCAGCTGTCCCCACATGCCCCACCGCCCGGGCGCGAGGTGCTCGCGGCGATCGCGCGCGACGCGATCCTCCTGGTCGCGCGTGACCCAGATCGCACGATCGTCGGGGCGCTGACGCTCACGCTCTACCGGATCCCGACCGGCCTCCAGGCCCGGATCGACGACGTCGTCGTCGACCACGCCGCGCGCGGGCGCGGGATCGGCGAGCAGCTGTCGCGCGAGGCGATCGTGCGGGCGCGCGCGGCGGGCGCCGTCGCGATCGGGCTGACCTCGCACCCGAGCCGCGCGGCGGCCAACCGGCTGTATGTCCGGCTCGGCTTCGCGCGACGCGACACCAACGTCTATCGGCTAGCGCTGGGTTAGCTGGGCGACTCGAACGGCTCGTCGAGCCGGGCGCGGACCGCCTCGGACTTCGCGGTGTAGGCGGCCCGGCGCTTGGCGTCGGTCTCCCGCTCGGCGGCGCGCTCCCACAGCTGACCGGCCTCGAGGCACGCCTTGCGCCACGCGGGTTCGTCGCGGGCCTCGTCGGCACGCAGCTCGGCCGCCTCGGCCTTGGCGACATGCGGGTTCTTTCCAAAACTCATATCGAGCTCAGCCGATCGTTGCGGACGCCGTTCGTCGGATCCCAGTGGAAGGTCAGGCCGATCGAGCCGGTCATCGCCAGCGGCTCGGCGTACGCCAACCGCGACAGCTGCGCGAAGTCGGTCGGGTCGATCACGTTCGGATCGGGCGCCGGCAGCTGGCGCTGGGTGATCGAGACCGCGAGGTTGATGTCGACGTGATCGCCGATCTGGATCGCGATGAACGGCGCGGCCGTGACCTGGTGGCGGCGGCCCGGGTGGTTCAGCTGGATGTCGCTCGCCAGCGTCAGGCCGTACGAGATCTTGTCGTGGCGCACGCTGCCCGTCGCGTCGATGCCGTGCAGCGGGTACTGCGCGAACGTCTCGCCGAGCTCGTCGCGCAGGTTGTATTTATCGACGGCCCAGCCGAGGTGATAGAACACCGCGAGGCGGTTGCCGCGGGGATCGTCGGCGGGGAACAGGTCCCACTCGATCGCCGCGCGCGTGCGCGACTCGTACTCGTACTGCGCCTTGGGATCCTCGAACCCGGTGTAGCTGCCGAGGCCGATCGACCAGCTATCGTCGAACGAGTAGGCGGCCTCGACGCCGGCATGGATCGCCCACTGCTTGCTGTCGAGCGACACCGACTTGCCGTCGACCACGAGCGGCGGCTGGTAGTTGACGCCGCCCTGCACGGTCTCGAGCGTGAGCACGCGAAACCGCCTGGTCATGTAGCGCCCGAGCAGGTTGAGCTCCGAGCCCGCCGACCGGTACTTGTTCGTGTAGCTGCCGTTGCCCGAGATCCCGAGGGAGATGCCCCACGGCGACGTCGAGCGCTCGGCCGGGACCAGATCCGGCGGCACGGTCAGCGCCACCGCGACCGCCCCCGGGTGGCGCGCGGCGACGAACAGCGCGATGCCGCGCAGGAACGCGGGCTCGAGCGCCGCCCGCTGCTCGTCATCGGTGCCGCGCGTGTCGAGATCGACGTCGACCTCGATCACCGGCGGCGCGCCGGCGAGCTTGCCGACGAAGCGCAGGTGCGCGCGATCGACGAGCTCGATCTCGTTCGCGGTCGCGTAGATCACGACGTCGGCTCCGGCGCGCGGCGAGGCCAGGAGCACCTTCTGCGCATCGACCAGGCCGAGCAGGAACGCCGGGCACAGCTTCGTGCGCCCGGGCTCCTCGCACTCGATCGCGACCCGGACGGGCTCGCGCGACTCCGCCGACGCGCGCGCCGCGCCGCCGGCCACGATGGCCGCCATCAGGAGCGCGCGATACATCGCCGAGAGGGTACGTCAGTTCGCTATGCTCGGGCCATGCGCTGGGCCGTCCCACTCGCGCTCGTGCTCGCGACCGCCATCGTGCAGCTCGCGCGCTGCACCGAGCTCGCGCCGCCGAGCGCGCTCGCCGAGACGCCACTGCCGGCGCTGCGCACGGTCGACGCGCCGCGCACGATCGACGAGCTGCGCGCGCGGATCGCCGAGGTCCTCGCGCGCGAGCGCGTGCCCGGCGTCGCGATCGCGCTGGTCGACCGCGACGGTCCGCAGTGGATCGGTGGCGTCGGGATCGCCGACACCGAGACGCGCGCGCCGGTCACCGGCGACACGGTGTTTCGCGTCGCGTCGATCACCAAGGCGATCGTCGGTCTCGGCGTCATGCGGCTGGTCGAGCAGCGGCGGCTCGCGCTCGATCGCCCGATCGCCGAGACGCTGCGCGACGTGCCGATCGACAACGCGTGGGACGCGGTCGCGCCGGTCACGCTCGCCGAGCTGCTCGAGCACACCGCCGGACTCGACGACATGCGCCCGAACGAGGTGTTCGTCGACGACGACGCGATGACGCCTGCCGCCGCGCTCGCGAAGAACCCGCGCTCGCGCACGATCCGGTGGCGGCCCGGCTCGCGTCCGGCGTACTCGAACGTCGGCTACGGCCTCGCCGGGCGCGCGATCGAGATCGCGACCGGCGAGCCGTTCGATGCGTGGCTGCGGCGCGAGGTCCTCTTGCCGCTCGGCATGCGCGAGGCCGACTTCCGCCGCACCGACGCGCTGCGCGCACAGCTCGCGACCGGGTACCACGGCGACACGCGAATGGAATTTCGGCCGATCGCGCATCGCCCCGCCGGCGCGCTGCTCGCCTCGGCGAGCGAGCTCGCGCGCCTCGTGCAGTTCTGGCTCCGGCGCGGCGACGGCTTCCCCGCGATCGTCTCGCCGGCCGGCCTCGATCGGATCGAGCACACCGGCACGTTGCCGTACGCCGGCACCGATACCGACTACGGCCTCGGCAACTACGGCGACGTCAGTCCCGGCTTTCGCTCGCGCGGCCACGACGGCGGCCTGCCCGGCTTCGTGTCGACGCTGCGCTACTTTCCCGAGCTCGGCGTCGGCTTCGTGTTGCTGTTCAACGCGACGCACTCGTTCACCGCGGTGATGGAGGTGCGCCAGCTGGTCTACGCGTACCTCGCGCGCGATCGCTCGACCGCGCCGCAACCAGCAGCGATCGCGACCGCCGGACCCGACGCCGAGTTCTATCAGTTCGCCAGCCCGCGCCACGCGCTGCTCGGCTTCATCGACGAGGCGATCGTCGGTGTGCGCGCCACCGAGCTTCGCGATCGCGTGCGGCTCGATCCGCTGATCGGCCGCGGCCTGGATCTCGTGCCGACGCGCGACGGTGCCTACCGGTTCCCCGGTGGAAGCGGCAGCGCGATCCGGTTCACCCACGATCGCGATGGCGCGCCGGTGATGATCGGCATGCTCGGCTATCACGAGGCCGCCGCGTACGGCCCCGCGCGCTGGCGCACGATCGCGCTCGGGATCGCGGTCGTGCTGCTCCAGCTCGCGCCGGTGTGGGCCGCCGCCGCGCTCGCCTGGTGCCTCGTCCGCCGCAGCCGTGTCGTCGCGCTCGATCTCCTGCTCGCTCCTGCCATCGCCGGGCTGGCGCTGTCGGCCCTGCCCCGACTGGCCGCCGCCGCCGAGCTGCGCCAGGTGAGCGGCGAGTGCAATCCGCTGACGATCGCGATCTGTGCGTGCACGCTCGTCTTCGCGATCGCTGCGTGCGTCGGCGCGCGCGCGACGCTGCGCTGGTGCGTGCGCCGCGATCGCCCGGCGCTGCTCGGGCGCCTGATCCCGAGCGCCACGTCGATCGCCGCGTTCGTGCTCACCGCGTGGCTCGCTGCCAACGGCCTGATCGGCCTGCGCACGTGGGCCTGGTGAGCTTGCGCCGGCACGCAGCGTGCTTACGTAGTCGATGTGACCAAGCGAACCTCGGATGACGCCGCCATCGAGCGGAAGTTGCTCGACCTCGCGTACACGACCGACGTGCGGATCACCGCACCGTCGCTCGCCTATCACGCGCGCTGCTCCATCGAGGATGCCGCGCGCGTGCTCGAAGATCTCGCCGCGCACGAGCGCGTCCACATGGATGTCGAGGACGACGGTACGATCGTCTACCGCGTTCCCGGCCGCCCGAAGCTGATCGCCGCGCCGCTCGCGCCGCTCGCGCCGGCGACGAGGATCGCGCGCCCGCATCGCGCGCTGAGCCCGCTGCTCGCCGTCGTGCTCGGCGTCCTCCTGCCCGGTGCCGGCCACCTCTACGCAGGTCGGATCCTCGCTGGCATCGTGTGGTTCCTCGTGATCAGCGCCGGCTACGCGCTGATCGTGCCGGGGCTCCTCCTGCACCTGTTCAGCCTCGGCTCCGCCGCCGGCAGCGCGGCGCGCGAGAACCGGTTGCAGCTGATCAGTGCTCGTGCGTGACGGTGATCGCGCAGGTCGACTTCGCGATGTCGAACTGCTGCGCCCACAGATCGTTGCGACCCGACGTGAACGTCACCGTGGTCGGCGACTCGCCGGTCCGGACCAGCCACGACAGCCCTTCGCCGTCCGGGGCCTGCGCGCGCTCGGCGACCGCGACGGTGCGAAACTGGACGACGTCCGTGCTCGGGTCGGCGTAGCCGCGCGCGACCAGCTGCGGATCGCACGTCGGCCGCGGCGTCTCGAGGCGCCACACGCGATCGGCGCGGAACACGTGGGACACGATGTGACCCGACGCGATCAGGTGCGCGGCCGACAGCGCCTGATCGTCGCCACGGGTCGGATCGAGGACGTAGTTCGGATCGTCGGCCTGCGAGAAGTCGACGCTCGTGACCTTGGTGCCGGCCGATGCGACGTTGAGCTTCCGCGCGGTCAGCGACGCCGGACACGGATCGGCCGCGCAGGTCGGCGGCGCGGTCAGCTCGTAGGCCGAGTACGCGCCGAGCCCGTCGTGCGTGTAGGTATCCATCCCGGTGGTGACGACGAGCGCGCCGTTGATGAAGTTGTCGCGCAGGAGCGCCTCGCCCTGCAGCGAGAGCACGCCGTCCTGGCACTCCCAGCCGCAGTCGGCCGGCATCACGAGCGCCGAGACGTGACACGTGCGTGCCGTGACGCCGTTCGGGCACTTCACCTTGTAACCATTGACCACGGTGACGGTCGCGGGGCCGAGTCCGCTCGCGGCGTCGAGGTGATACCAGGCGCCACTCGACGTGATCTCCGCGGTGTCGACGCCCTCGTCGGCGCTACCGTCGGTCGTCGCGCAGCCGCTGAACAGAATTCCGACGACGAGGATCGCGATGCGCATGGGCGGGCGAAGTATCGCGCCCCACGCGCCAGGTCAACATCGTACGGTGCTGGGATGGATGCCGGCTTTTCGATCTCGATCCAGGTTCAGCTGGAGTGTCCCTGCGACAAGACGGTGTGGGTCGTGCCCTTCCAGGCTGACGTCCGGTGCGAGCTCTGCGATCAGGCGATGATGATCGACGCGCCGACCTGGCGGGCGTACATCGAGCCCGCGGTGCTCGACGGCCCGGACCTGCCCGACGGCGAGTGTCGCGAGGTCGCGATCGGCAACGGCAAGGTCGTGTTCGATCGCGTGGGCGTCGAGTGCGCCGAGTGTCACGCGATCATCGAGCAGGACGTCATCGCCGCCGCGCTCGCGACCGGCGGCGGCGCGTGCCCGGGCTGCACCACCGCGTTTCGCACGCGCCCGGTGCCGCCCGAGCTCGCCGCGGCATTCCCCGCCGTCAGTCACCTCGTCGAGGCGTTCGACTTTCATGTCTGGCACGTGCCCGAGCGCCGCGCGCACGTGCAGCGCACGGCGACCTACACCTGGGGCGCGATCGATGCCGCGACCTGCGATCGCGACGGCAACCTCTACCTGATGAACCGCGACGCCGTCGCGTGCCTCGCGCCCGACGGCACGACTCGCTGGGTGCGCACGCAGCTCGCGCTCGACTACGAGCCGCGCATCGCGATCGCGGCCGACGGCAGCGTGCTGCTGTGGGCGCGCACGCGCGTGGAGGCTATGCGGCTGTCCGGCGTCGACGGCACGCGGCTCGACTCGATCGGAGGCCTGCCCTCGCCGCACGCCACCGCCCACAGCCTCGCGCTCGGCAAGTGCCGCGGCCTCGCGACCGATCCGGACGGCTCGATCGTGTTCATCAACTGCCGTCGCCTGTTGCGCTGCGCCGCCGATGGCACCGGGATCGCGACGTGGCCTCCACACAAGGCGGGCCTGTTCGGTCGCACGGTCACCGAGAAGCTCCGGCCGCTTGCGATGGACGACACCGAGTGCGTGTCGGTCAGCGCGCTGAAGGACTATCCGACGATCGTGGAAGAGGGCCACGTGTTGATCGATGCCGCCGGTCGGCTCTACATCGGCAACTGGGGGCACGTCGCGTGCTTCGATCGCACCGGCAAGCGCGTCTACGTCACGCCGACCAACGCCCATCTCGGCGGGGTCGACGCCAGCGGCCGGATCTACTACTTCCGCGACGCCGGGCCGCACCGCTACGCGATCTGGCGCCTGTCGCCGACGGGCGAGCCCGCGATCCACATTCCGGATCTCGAGGGTGGCGTGCTCGCGGTCGCGCCCGACGGCACGGTGTTCGTCGCGAACAGCGAGAGCAAGCTGCGGCGGTACGCGCCCGACGGCACGCCTAGAAGCTGAGCTGTACGCCGACGGTCGTCCCGGTCGCGACGGGCACGATCGCCGGCACGGTCTCGGCCGGCTTGCGCGTGACGAACAGGTAGAGCGCGGCGCCCGCGCAGCCGATCGCGCCGATGCCCATCGCTTGCGCCGCGTAGTGCCGCGCGTTGGCCTTGTCCCACAGCCGCACCTGCGCGGTGCGATCGCCGTTCGCGGCCTTGGCGTCGTCGTAGATCGAGCGCCCCCACAGCTCGCTGCCGAGCGCGCCGCCGCCGAGCGCGACCGCGATGATCCCGAACGTGACCGGCAGCGCGAGCGAGCCGGCCGGATGCGTGACGGTGCTGGCGACCGGCGTCGGGCGGGCGACTGGCAATGCCTCGCCGTCCTCGAGCGAGGGGATCTCGATCGTCTTGCCGTCGCCGGAGGGCTCGACCGCGATCGAGGTCGAGAACGGCTTCTTGCCGGGCGCGCGCGCGACGATCGCGTAGCTCCCGCCGTCGACCGGCAGCGCCTGGTTCCACAGCTCGCTCGCGACGTGCTCGGTGCCGCGCGTGATCTCCTCGCCGACCGCCGGCGTGGCGACATGGATCGTCAGCTTCGAGACCAGCGGCGCGAGCTTGGCCGCGCGCGCATGGGCGACCTCCTGGAGCTTGGTGCTGGTGTCATCGGACTTCGCGCGCAGCTCGCGCTCGACCTGGAGAAACAGGCCCCACGCGGTCGCGAGCTGCTGGTTCTTCTCGCGGCAGTTCGCGAGGTTCATCAGCGTCGTCGTCGCGGGATCGAGCCGCTGGCTGGCCTCGAACGCGGTGCACGCCTCGGCGAACTGCGACTTCGCCATCAGCGCCTTGCCCTTGTCGAACAGCGTCTCGGCCTGCGCACCGGCGGGCTGCGCGTGCGCCGTGCCGGCGAGCGCGCTCGCGACGACGATGCACGCACCGATCGCTCTACCCGACATCGTGACGCGAACGTACCACGGTCAGGATCAGCTATGCTCGGCGCGCATGAGGTGGCCGGTCGGGTTCGTCGTTGTTGCCAGTGTCGTCGTGGTCGGGTGCAAGTACCCCGATCCGATGCAGGCCATCGCTGGTGGCGACGGCGGGATCGACGGCCACCCGGTCGACGGCAGCCTCGATGGCGGCGCGCATCGACGCGCGTTCGTCACCGCCGGTGACTTCGCGGCCACCGGGCTGCTCTCGGTGCTCGACGTCGACGCCAAGACGAGCTCGAACAACGTCGCGCCCGGCAAGATCGGCGGCGATCCGGTGCTCCGCCGGTTCGGCGACGAGCTGTTCGTGGTCAATCGCGACAAGGCCAACATCACGATCTTGTCGGCCGCCGACTACTCGGTGATCGAGACCCTCGACACCGGCGCCGGAAGCAACCCGCAGGACGTCGCGGTCGACGGCACGCACCTGTACGTCCCGATCTACAACGGCAGCGGCGTCGTGCGCCTCACGCGCGGCACGGCCGACAAGGTCACGATCGATCTCTCGGCCAGCGATCCCGACGGCAAGCCGAACTGCGCCTCGATCTTCAAGTCGGGCGCGCGGCTCTACGTGACATGCCAGCTGCTCGACAACGCCACGTTCGCGCCGCGGAGCAACGGCAAGGTCTACGTCATCGCGACCACGAACGACTCGATCGTCGCCGCGCTCACGCTGTCGTCCAAGAACCCGCAGTCGCTGATCGAGGAGCTCCCGCTCGGTGGCATGAACGCCGGGAGCCTCGTCGTCGGCACCTACGACTACGGGACGGCGATGGGCTGCATCGAGATGATCACGACCGGCACGACTCCGACCGCGCCCGGCTGCCTGTTCAACCTCGGCGGCTTCGTCAGTCGGATCACGACGGCGCCGACCACGACGCCGTCGCTGTTCGCGCTGGTCGTGCGGAGCGACTTCTCGGGCGGAGATATCCGGCGGATCGATCTGTCGAACCTCGCGCTCGACGGCGGCCATTACAGCCAGGCCGGCCAGGCGCTGCAGGATATCGCGGCGTGCTCCGACGGCCGGGTGATCGCGGCCGAGGGTCCAAGTCAGGGCCAGCCGGCCGGTCCGCCCGAGGGGCTCCGGATCTACACGGCCGCGAACACCGAGGCGACCACCGCACCGATCGCGGTGGGGATCGATCCGGCGTCGGCGCACGAGCTGTTCTGCGAATAGCCGACGCTGTGCACGGGCTTGCACAATCGTGCCCACGAGCGATTGCGCCTGGGGCTCGGCGAACCAGGTGACCGCGCAAATCGCGTGGATCGCGCAGCCGCGGCCCGGCACGTCGCTTGCGATGCGTGGTCGCGATGATGATGATGAAGTACACGATCGTGGCACTGGCGCTCGCAGGTTGCGTGGCCGAGGTCGATACGCTGCCGGCTGATACCGACCAGCCACCGGAGTTCTCCGAGGCCGCGCTCACCAACACCACGCGCACCGCGTTCAACTACTTCGTCAGCAAGGGCCTCACCCAGGCGCAGTCGGCCGGCATCGTCGGCAACCTGATCCAGGAGTCGAGCGTGTCGCCGACCGCGGTCGAGTACGGCGGCGGCCCCGGTCGCGGCATCGCGCAGTGGTCGGTCGGTGGACGCTGGGACACCAGCCACAACGACAACGTCACGTCGTACGCGAGCCAGCACGGCGTATCGCGCTGGGCGCTCAACACGCAGCTCGACTTCATCTGGTTCGAGCTCGGAAGCGTGAGCAGCTACGGGCTCGCGTCGCTCCGCGCGGCGACCACCGTGTCCGCCGCGACGATCGTGTTCGAGAACAAGTACGAGCTGTGTGGCACGTGCTCGCAGACCAAGCGGATCGCGAACGCGCAGCAGGTCCTCCGCGACTACGGCGGCGGCACGCCGGCACCGACGCCGACCGGCGTGACCTGCTACTCGTCGACGCTCGGGCGCGACATGCCCGAGAACGCGTGCGTCCAGAGCCGGTCCGATAGCGCGTGGTACCAGTGCTCGGATGGCGGATGGGTCGACCGCTGGTCCGATCCGCTCGCGTGCAGCAGCGTCAACCCCTTGTGAATTGGGGACGGTTTCAGCTCTGGCCCCTTTTGGCGAACGCCAAAAGGGGCCAGAGCTGAAACCGTCCCCAATTCACAGCCCAAGTTGAACGAGCAGGTCCCGAGGGCGCCGGCGGTGCCCGCGCCACCCGGGTTGATGATCGAGTAGCCACCCGCGCCGCCTGCACCACTGCCGCCGCCGCTGATCGTGTTGGTGGTGCCAGTGCAGTAGTTCGGCGCGCCGATGCCGGAGGTGTAGATGCCGAAGCTCGAGCCACCGCATCCACCGCCGCCGCCGGAGCCATCGCCACCGTCGCCGCCGTTGCCACCGCGACCCGCGGTGTCGCTGCAGAAGATCACCGCGGTGCCGGTGGTGCCACCGGCCGCGCCGAGGCCGCCGATGCCACCCGCGCCGCCCGCGCCACCGACGCCGCCCGTGCCGCCCGCGCCGCGGAACAGCTGGTTGCCGGTGACGATCGGCTGCGTGGCCGCGCCGACGATGAAGATGCCGAACGCACCGCCGCCGGCGGTCGCGGCACCGCCGCCGACCCCACCGCATCCACCGGCGCCACCGCCACCACCGTGGCCGCCGAGCGTGTCCTTGCCGCCACCATCGGTGCACGTGGTGTGTCCAGCGATCGTCTCGCAGTGACCGCCGCCGCCGGCACCACCACCACCACCACCGCCACCGTTGCCGCCGGAGATGCCGGCCGCCGCGCTGCCGCTGACCCAGTTGCCCGCGACCACGCCGCCCGACGCCACCGAGCAGCCGGCGACCGAGCCGCCGTGCGGTCCATCGCCACCATCGACACCATCGAACCCGTACGTGGAGTCCGGCGGGATGTAGCAGAGGTACGAGCCGTACGCGTTCGCCCAGATCTGGATCATGTCGTCACCCGACACGGCTCCGCCGCCGCCGGCACCACCCGCGGTCGCGCCCGCCGCACCGTTGGCCGCCGTGAACTTCGTCCAGTGGAAGTTCGCTGCGGCCTGCAAGCAGCCGTAGTTCGGATCGCCGCTGTCGCAGAAGCTCTTCACCGGGCACGTGTTGCCACCGCCGGCGCCACCATTCGTGACCTGGCCACCGCACGACGTCGTGCCGCCGTTGGCGTACTGCCGGTTGCTTGCCGCGTTGCATACGCCGGCGCCGGCCGCGTCCTTGGCGTCGTACGCCGCGTCGGCGATCGTGAGGTTCGGGTTGCGCCCGGTGCCCGACGTGCCGAGCGTGCCGTTGCCACCGACGGAGCCGTTACTGCCCGGGCCACCCTGGCCGCCGAAGATCACGTTGTTGATGATCTGGAGGCTCGCCGACGAGCCCGAGACATAGACCGCGTACGAGTTGCCGCTCGGCTTGTTGTTGACCGAGCCGTAGATCACGAAGCCCTCGATCGTCGTCGCGGTCGTGATGTTCGAGGCGGTGACCGTGCGGTCGTGGACGCCGACCGAGCTCTGGCCGGTGATCAGCGTGCTGGTGGCCGCGACGTCGCGCACCCAGGTCTCCCAGTCGTAGCCGCCGAGCAGGCTCTTGCCATCGGCGACCAGGACCGCCTCGTTGTAGATGCCGTTCGCGACCAGCACGCGGAGGCGCGACAGCGCGGTCGCGCGCGCGACGCCCTTCGTGATCGTCTTGCACGGGTGGTTGCCGGCGCCGGTCCCGATCGGACCGAGCCCGCAGGTCGCGTCGTCGACGGATCCGGGATCGCTGGTCGACACGTAGATCGCCTGCGGATCGAGCAGGAACTCGCAGCCGTCGGCGATCGCGCCGTTGAGATCGAACGCACTCGGATCGCAGTTGAGCTTGCAGGCCGGCATCGGCACGGTCGCGCACGTGCCGTACGCGTTCTGCAGGTTGTAGATCTGCGTGCAGTCGATCGCGCAGCTGCCGCACGCGGTGTCCTTGTCGTAGACGCCCATGTCCTTGAAGTCCTCGTCGACCTGACCGTCGCAGTCGTCGTCGAGGCCGTTGCAGATCTCGGCGCCGGGCGAGCCCGCGCTCGCCGAGCACACGGTGCCGAGCCCGTTCGCGGCGCACACCTTCGCGCCGATCCGGGCGCACTGGCCGACGTTGGTCGTGCACTGCGTGCCGAGATCCGGGAAGTCCTCGTCGGTCGTGCCGTCGCAGTCGTCGTCGATCGCGTTGCACTTCTCGACCGCGGCCGTGCCGGCGACCGCCGAGCAGGTGACCGACAGCCCATCGGCGCTACACGCGTTGACGCCGAACCGCTGACACGCACCCATGCCGGCGTTGCAGGGCGTCCCGACGTTGGCGAAGCCCTCGTCGGTGTTGCCGTCGCAGTCGTCGTCGAGGAAGTTGCAGATCTCGGTGCTCGGCGTCTTGGCCTGGCACGAGACGCCGCCGGCGCCCTGACACACGGTCAAGCCGGGACAGGTGCCGGAGCCGTTGGTGTTCGCGCACGCCACGCCATCGGTGCCCTCGTCGATCAGCATGTTGCAGTTGTTGTCGGTGCCGTCGCAGATCTCGGGGGTCGCGGTCGGCGCGTTGCACGCCTGCCAGCCGCCGTTCGCCGGATCGCACAGCTCGGTGCCGAAGCACGTGCCGACCGCGTTCATGTTGTCGCAGCTGCGCACCTGACCCGCGTTGCCGGCGGTGCAGTCGCAGCTCGGCGGGATGCAGTAGCTGCCGGTGTGGTTGGCGTCGGGGTGGTCGGTGCAGGTGTAGCCGGCGAGACAGCCGAACTCGCCACCGCAGCCGGTGACGCAGAACTTGCCGCCGTCGTTGCCGACCTGGACGCACGCGCCGGTGCCGCAATCAGCGTCGGCGGTACACGTCGAGCAGACCTGGACCACGGGCGGCAGGCAGACCGACTCGTACGTGCCGTTCACCTCGGTGACGCGACACGCGTAGCCGGCCGGGCAGTCGGTCGTGCACGTCGTCGTGCACGTGTTGCCGTTGCTGCCGCTGACGCACAGGCCCGACGGACAGTCGGCGGCCGTGGTGCAGTTGGTGCCGAAGCCCGGGATGCCCGCGTCGGGCATCGGCACGAAGGCATCGGAGCCCTGGTGCGGCGCGTCGATCGTGTCGTCGCCGCCGGGTGGCTTGTTCGAGGACGGGCCGCAGGCCGCGATGCCGATGCACACGACGATGACGAGGTGTTTGATGTGCTGCATGGTCATCACTAGTTGAAGGAGCAGTTGGTGGTGACGCCGGGCGTGCCGTTGCCGCCGGAGTTGCCGCCGGAGAAGCCACCACCGCCGGCCGGTCCACCCGCGCCGCTGCTGAACGAGTTGCCAGCCGCCGCGCAGTAGTTCGGTGCGCCGAGGCCGGAGGTGTAGATGCCGACGCTGTTGCCACCACATCCACCGCCGCCGCCCGAGCCGGCGCCGCCGGAGCCGCCGTCGCCGCCGCGACCGCCCTTGCCCGAGCAGAACAGGGCGCCGGTGTTGCCGCCGCCGGTGCCGTTACCGCCGAGGCCACCGGCGCCGCCGATGCCGCCGGCACCGCCGGTGCCACCATCGCCGAGCGAGATCACGTTGGTCGCGACCGTCGGCGCCGCCGTGCCGACGATGAAGATGGCGAACGCGCCACCGCCCGTGCCGCCGCCGCCGCCGCCGGTGCCGCCGCAGCCGCCGGTGCCGCCGCCGCCACCGTGACCGCCGAGGATGTCGCGGCAGCCGGCTCCGGCACACGTCGAGCCGCCGCCCGCCGCGCCGCCGCCACCACCGCCGCCGTTGCTGCCGAGCACGCCGCTCGGCGCCGCGCCGCCGACCCAGTGACCACCGACCACCGAGCCCGTCGTCACCGTGCAACCGGTGACGCCGCCGGCGAAGCCGCCGATGCCGCCGGTCACGCCGTCGGCGCCGAACTCGGGCAACACCACGCCGCCGCCGGTGACCGGCAGGTAGCACGTCGAGACATTGAAATCGGCATCCCAGCCACGCGCGCCGGCCGCGCCACCGGCCGCGCCGCCCGCGCCGGGCTGACCCGCGGTCGCGGGCGAGGTCGCCGTGCTGGCCTGCGTCGAGCGGTTCGGCGTGCAGTTGACGCCGCCGCCGTTGCCACCGCTCACGTTGTCACCGCCCGGGCAGGTCAACACGCCGCCTCCCGATGCCGGTTTGTTGTTGGTCGCCGCGCACGTGACCGCGCCGGTGGTCGTGAACGCATCGAGCGCGGTGGTGTACGCCGCGCCGGTCTTGCCCGACGTGCCGTTGGTGCCGGAGCCGCCCGCGGAGCCTGGCCCGCCGCGACCTGCGAAGATCTGGTTGTTGCGGATCGTCAGGTTCGCGCCGGTGCCCGAGACGTACATCGCGTACGAGTTGCCGCTCGGCTTGGCGTTCGCCGAGCCACGGATCACGAAGCCCTCGAACATCGTCGGGAGCGTCAGGTTCGTCGCGATCACGGTGCGGTCGTGGTTGCCGGTCGACGACACGCCCTGGATCACGGTCGCGCTGGTGGCGAGGTGGCGCTCCCAGGTGTCGTTGCGATAGCCGCCGAGCAGGTTCTTGCCGTCGACCAGCGTGACCGCCTCGTCGTACGTCGCGTCGGCGACGATCACGTTGGGGCGCGCGGTCGTGCCCGAGCGTGCGAGCCCGAAGGCGATCGTCTTGCACGGGTGGTTGCCGGCGCCGGTGCCGACCGGGCCGATGCCGCAGGTCGCGTCGTCGGCCGCCGCGTTGTCGCTGCCCGAGACGTAGATCGCGGTGGCGTCGAGCACGAACTCGCAACCGTCGGCGCTCTGCGAGTTGAGATCGAACGAGCCCGCAACACATGCGAGCATGCACACCGCGTTCGCGCCGGCGACCTTGCACTTGCCCGACGCGTTGGTCGCGCCCGCGTAGACCTGCGTGCAATCGATCGTGCACGCGCCGCAGTGCTGGTCCTGGTAGTAGACGCCGCTGCCGTTGACGAAGCCGTTGTCGATCGCGCCGTCGCAGTCATCGTCGATGCTGTTGCAGATCTCGGCGCCGGTCGGCGCGCCCGGCATCGCCGAGCACACGCCGGCATCGCCGGCGGCGCTGCACACGATCGTGCCCTGCCGCGTACACACGCCCAGGCCGACCGTGCAGCCCTGCCCGACGGTCGGGAAGTCCTCGTCGGTCGAGCCGTCGCAGTCATCGTCGATGTGGTTGCAGAGCTCGGTCGTCGCGCTGCCGGCGACCGCCGAGCACGCCGTGCCGGTGCCACTCGCGGTGCACTGGATGCTGCCGAACTGCTTGCAGGCGCCCATTCCGGCGCTGCACAGGTCGCCGACGTTGGGGAACGTCTCGTCGATGCTGTTGTTGCAGTTGTCGTCGATGAAGTTGCAGAGCTCGGCGGCCGGCGTCTTGCCGACGCACTGGAAGCCCGCCGCGCCGTTGCACGTCTGGGTGCCCTGGCACGTGCCGTACATGTTCGTGATCGGACACGGCGCGCCGCCGCCGACGCCATCGTCGATCACGTAGTTGCAGTTGTCGTCGATGCCGTTGCAGGTCTCGGCGCTCGCGACGCGCGCGTTGCACGCCGTCCAGCCGGTCGCCGGATCGCAGGTCTCGGTGCCGAGGCACGTGCCGATCACGTTCGTCGTCGAGCAGCTGCGCGTCGCGCCGTTCATCCCGGCCGAGCACGAGCAGCTCGCGGTCACCGGCTGGCAGAACTTGCCGGTGTGCGCGCCGGTCGCGTCGACCGCGCAGGTGTAACCGGTCGTGCAGTCGCCGGGCACGGTGCACGTCGGTGCGCACCGCTTCTCGCCGTCGATCGTGAGGCAGTCACCGCCGGGACACTGATCGTCGGCGCCGCAGCGCGCGCACTGGATCGCCGCGAGCGGGACGCACACGTTCGCGGTGCCGGTGACCAGCGTGACCGGCTTGCACGCCCAGCCCGTCGGGCAGTCGTCGGCGCACGTGCGCGAGCACACGCCGCCGTCGCCGCCCGCGCGCTCGACGCAGTAGCCGGAGATGCAGTCCGCGTTCGTCACGCACGGATCTTCGAAGGTGGCGGTCGCGGGTGCATCCGGCGGCGCATCGATGGGCGGAACGATCGGGGCGTCGGACCCGAGCTTCGCGGCATCGATGGAGGCGGTCGCACCGTGCGAACACGCGGCGATCACGGCGACTGCCGCGATCCCCAACATCTGGACAAACGTATGGCTTCGCATCCGGTGCGTTCTCCCCACGCCACCGTATCTCGAACCGGGGTGCGTCGTCATCCGTGCAGGTCGTGGTGATCTTTCTCACTCCGAGCCACACTCGCGGCGTGACGTCGCTCGGGATCGGTAGCGTGATCGGCGGGCGGTTCCGCGTCGACCAGCTGCTCGGCGCCGGCGGCATGGGGTTCGTCGTCGCGGCGACCCACCTGGAGCTCGGGCACCGCGTCGCGATCAAGCTGATGCGCGACGAGATGCTCGCCAGCTCCGCGATGGTCGAGCGGTTCGTCCGCGAGGCGCGCGCGGTCGTCACGCTGCGGACCGAACACGTGTGCAAGGTCCTCGACGTGGCGCGCACCGATGCGGGGATTCCCTACATCGTCATGGAGCTGCTCGACGGCGTCGACCTCGCGCGGGCCGCCGCTCAGAAACCGCTGCCACTTCAGATCGCCGTCGAGTACGTCATGCAGGCGTGCGTCGCGCTCGCCGAGGCCCACACGGCCGGGATCATCCACCGCGACCTCAAGCCCGCGAACCTGTTCGTGACCCGACGTCCCGACGGTGGCCCCCTCGTCAAGGTGCTCGACTTCGGGATCGCCAAGGCGTTCTCCGACGGTGACGCCAGCCTCACGCGGACCCGGGTCACGATGGGCTCGCCCGGCTACATGTCGCCCGAGCAGATCGAGTCGGCGCGCGACGTCGATACCCGCACCGACATCTGGGCGCTCGGCGTGACGCTCTACCAGCTGCTCGCCGGTCGGCTCCCGTTCTCGGCGACCAACCCGACCGAGGCCGCGATCCAGATCGCCGGCGGACCACCCGCGCCGATCGATCTCGACCCGGGGCTGCGCGCGATCATCTTCCGCTGCCTCGAGAAATCGCCCGAGCGCCGCTACCCCGACGTCGGCGCCCTCGCCGCCGACCTCGCGCGGTTCGGCGGCCCCGCGGCGGCTCGGATCGCGAGCGCCGTCGCCCACAACGGCCGGCCGGCCACCGCTGCGCGCCAGGTCGTCACGCCCCCGGTCGTGACCGCCTCGGCGCCGACCGCAGCGTCGGTCGTGGCCGAGCCACCACCACCCCGCCGGATCGCGGTGCCGGTGATCGCCGGGATCGCCGCGCTCGGCGTGGCCGGGGCGATCGCCGTGGTCGCGCTCCGTGGCGATCCGCCCCCGACGCACCCCGACGCCGCGATCGCCTCGGTCGTCGCCGTGGTCGCCGCACCGGCACCGGATGCGGCGACCGACGCGATGATCGAGGTCGATGCCGAGGTCGATGCCGCCGAGCCGATCGATGCCGGCACCAGACGGAAGAAGCCGCCCCGAGATCAGTCGATGGCGGAGATGATGGAGGAGTCGAACAAGGCCATGCGCGCGGGCTGCAAGACCGCGCTCGAACCGAAGAACGCCGCGTTCGTCCCGCCGGTATCGATCGCGATGTGCTGGTGCGTCGTCGAGGACGCCGCCCGCGCGCAGGCCGCCTTCGACAAGCTGCCGGCGAACATGCGCGACAGCATTCGCATGATGTGTGCGATGCACAAGATCACCGTGCATTGACCGCTCCTGAAAGCGGCCGATGGATCTGGAAGAGATGCCCTCGCAACGCCTGCTGAAGATGCTCGACCCGCTCGGCCACACGCCGCCGCGCGTGCTCGAGTCGGCCGCGCACAAGGTCGTCGTCTATGCGGGCTCGCCGCGGATCGCCGCGTGGATCGCGCGCGAGCTCGCCGGCGCCGACGTGCTGCAGGCAACCTCGTTCCGCCACGTGTCGACCAGCCTGCGACCGGGCGCGCGCCCGAGCGTGACCTGCGCCGTGCTCGACTTCGACGCGATGTCCGAGATGGATGTCGCGTCGCTGACCTCGACGCGATGGATGGGCTACCGCGGCTCGATCATCGCGATCACGCGCGGCGCGATCGCCGAGCGCGTCCAGACGCTGGTCGGGATCGACGCGATCATCAAGGACTGCACCGATGGCGCGCTCCGGGCCGCGACGAGCGGCGTGTTGTCGCGCGGCTGAACCGTCGCATTCCACGACGACTCCGCTGGTGGCAGGCTCGCCGCGTGTGTCGACACCGGCTGCCGGGGTTTCGCGCGACGTGCATCGGGATCGGCGTCACGTATGTCGTGCTCGCGGCGGGCGAGCTCGCGCACGGCGTGCCCGCGGCGATGGACGGGTTCGGCGTGCCGGCACCGGTGCTCGCGTCGGCGCACTACGAGGACGCGATGCAGTGGGTGTTCGTCCACATGCTCGTGCTCGGCCTCGTCATCGGCGTGGTCGGATACGCCGCCGAGACCGCTCGGACACGCGCGGCGTTCGCCCGCCTGATGGTCGCGACCAGCACGTTGTATCTGGTGCTCGACGTTCGTGCGTCCGACTCGGTGCTCGGCAGCGGGCTCTACGCCGGCGCCTCACGGCAACGCGGGCGCGACCGCCGACGGTGGCACCTTGCGCGACGACAGGATGTTGCCGGGCAAGACGTCGACCGGCACCGGCGGCGTCAGCTCGTAGAGGAACCCGCGGGTGTCGATGTTCGCCTGGTAGGTGCCCATGTAGTGCACGGTCCGGCGGTAGTACTCCTTCTGCTGGCCCTTCACGACGTGGTCGCGATGGAGCAAGAGGAACGAGCCGAGCCGCACCGCGAGCTGGTTGTAGAGCCGGTGGCAGCCGTGGCTCGTCCCGTTGAAGATCGAGGTCACGACCGCCGAGCCGTGCGTGCCGATGCCATTGTCGAGGAACTGCTCGTTGCCGTTCGGCAGCTTCACGACCTTGTAGTGCGGCAGCAGCATGATGCCGAACGCGGCGTGCGGCCCCGGGCCCATGATCGAGCGCTTGAGGTCCCACTTGCCGGCCGACACCCACTTCACGAGATCGCGATCCGGCGTCGAGCCCGGCGGCAACCAGGTCGGCGCGGCATAGAGATCCTTCCACACGCGCGGGCCGACGTCGGACTCCTTCCACTTCTGCATCACGCCACCGCCCGCCGCGACCTCGGACCAGCCGCCGATCGTCGTCGGCCAGCGCACCAGCGCGTGCTTGGTCCCGCCGGCCTCCGCGTAGAGCACGAAGTTCGGCCGCTTCGCGACCATGCGCGGCGTCGGGATCTCGTCGTACCAGACGTCGCCGCGATCGATCTCGACCGACAGCGCCATGTGCTTCGCGTGATACGCGGGCACCGGCGGCAACACGAGCGCGACCTGCACGCCGCCGGGATGCCGCGCGAGCGAGGCCGCGGTCTCGGCGGGGCCGCTCCAGCCGAGCTGGCGCGCCGCCGCCTCGGTCGCCGCCGAGATCAGATCGGGTGCGCCTTCGGGGAGCGGCTTCTCGTGGCCGCGCGCCATGCGCATCACCTCGGGATCGAGCACGCGGCCGAGGATCGGCTTGGGCCCGTCGGCCGCGGTGCCGTCCTCGAGGAGGCCGGTCGCGTCGACCACGCGCTCGCGCAGCACGCGGAGCGCGAAGCGAAAGTCGAGCTCGGCCGGCGACGTCGCGAGCGCGGCGCGCGTCTCGGGATCGAGGCGACCGTTCGGGATCAGGAAGTTCCGGCGCTGGAACAGCTCGATCGCGCTGCCGGTCCACCACGACAGGTTGCCGTCGACGCGGGTGGCGGCGAGGAAGCCCTCGCACGCGAGGTGCTTCTGCGCCGCGACGATGCCGGCGTGCTCGTCGTCGGTCACCTTCCAGCGCTCGTAGATCGGGCCGAGCTCGCGATCGGTCGCGAACGCGGTGAGGTCGGGCAGCTTGCGCTTCGCGCGCTCGCGCTCGAGCTGCGCGCCGAGCACGGTGTGGGTCTGCTGCGCGAACTTGACGATGCCCTCGTGCTCCTGGCCGTACGGACGCGCGAGCTTGCCGATCGGCGCCGAGTCGATCTCGGCGTGGCAGCGATAGCGCGCGGCGTCGGCGAATCGCGCGCGCACGATCGCGAATGACGGCACCACGCCGTAGAGCTCGACGAGCGCGCTGTCGGGCGCCAGCGGCTTGCCGTCGGGGCCCTGCTCCGCCGCGATCGCGAGGTAGTTGGTGCGAAAGTCGGGCGCCTTGCCGTCAGCACCGGGCGCGAACAGCGTGGGTGTCCACGCGTCGCGCAGATCGACGACGGTGGCGGCGCCCGTCGGGCACGCCGCGTGTTCGACGCCGTTCTCGACGACGAGCACGGTGCAGCTCGCGCCCGCCTGCGGCGGCGGCGGTGGCGTCGTCGGCGCGCTCGGCGACGCGTGACATCCGATCATCAACGCGACTAACGATGACCAGCGCATGACTCCATGATTGGCTGTCTCGCGGGAGTTGTCTTCTTTTGTTATGCACCTACATCGTCCGACACGATGTCCGGAACGGTGTCCGGGCTCGCTCGACGCACCGCACCTAGCCTACCGGCAGCCATGACCCGCACCCTCATCATCGGCGACATCCACGGCTGTCACGCCGAGCTGCTCGACCTGCTCGACCACGCCGCCGTCGCGGCCGACGACGTCGTCGTCTCCGTCGGCGACCTGGTCGACCGCGGCCCCGAGCCGGCCGAGGTCGTGCGCTGGTTTCGCGAGCGCGCGAACGCCGTCGTCCTCATGGGCAACCACGAGCGCAAGCACGTGCGCGCGGTGTTCTCGTACTCCCAGGAGGTCACGCGGATGCAGTTCGGCGACGCGTACGCCGACGCGGTCGCCTGGATGACGCACCTGCCCTACTACCTCGAGACCCCGGAGGTCCGTGTCGTCCACGCCGCGATGGTGCCGGGCGTGCCGCTCGCCGATCAGGATCCGGCGGTGCTCGCTGGCACGACGTCCGGAGAGGCGAGCCTGAAGACGCGGTTCCCCGACGGCTGGTGGCACGAGCACTACCGCGACGCGCTGCCGATCGCGTTCGGTCACCACGTGACCGGCGCGCACCCACTCCTGCGCGACGATCTGATCTACGGCCTCGACACCGGGGCGTGTCACGGCCTGCGGCTGACCGCGCTGTCGGTGCCGGACTTCCGGGTCTACTCGGTGGCGGCGCGCCCCGACCCGTGGAGCACGGTCGCGCGCACGTACCAGCTGCCGATCCTGAAGGCGCGGCCGTGGGCGACGATGTCGTGGAGGAAGATCGCCGACGCCGTCGCCGACCGCGTCGACGACCGGATCGATACCAGCACGGCGGAGGTCACCGCGTACCTCGCGATCGTCGCGGCGCAGCTCGACGCCGTGGCGCTGGCGGCGCCCATCACCGGCCGCGACGATCGCGCTCGCCGAGAAGCTCGGCCTGCCGGCTCCGGTGCCGTAGGATCGCCCGATGCAACCGGCGCAATCGGCCCTGCGGACCGCGGCGGCCGGCCTGATCGGCAACGTCCTCGAGTGGTTCGACTACGCGGTCTACGGCTACTTCTCGACCGAGATCGGCCAGCAGTTCTTCCCGAAGTCGATGGACGCCGGGACCAAGCAGCTCCTGACCTACGCGGTGTTCTGGCTCGGCTTCGCGGCGCGCCCGGTCGGCGGCATCGTGCTCGGCCTCGTCGGCGATCGCATCGGCCGCCGCACGCTCTTGACGCTCTCGATCATGTTGATGGGCGCCGCCACGCTCGCGATCGGCCTGCTGCCGACCTACAGCTCGATCGGGATCGCGGCGCCGCTCCTGCTCATCCTCATGCGCGTGATCCAGGGCTTCTCTCTCGGCGGCGAGTTCACCGGCTCGATGGTCTATACGACCGAGCTCGCGTCGCCGCTGTTGCGCGGCATCATCGCGAGCTCGACCGCCGCGGGCACCACCCTCGGCTTCATCCTCGGGTCGGCGACCGCGTGGCTGATCAACCGGCAGCTCGGCCCGGTCGAGGCCGGCGCGTGGGGCTGGCGCATTCCGTTCATCGGCAGCCTGGTGTTCTGCTTGCTCGGCTGGCTGCTCCGGCGCGGGATCCACGAGCCCGAGGTCGCCAAGCAAGCCGTCGCGACGCGGGTGCCGGTCGTGGCGTCGCTGATCGCGGACTGGAAGCCGATCGTCCAGACGTTCGGCATCGTCGCGATGACCAACGCGGCGTACTACCTGGCGTTCACGTTCGCGGTCGAGCGCCGGAAAGCCGAGAGCACGACGTTCCAGCTGGTCAACGTGCTCAGTCTCGTGATCGTGCTGTTCGCCAAGGTGTTCGGCGGCTGGCTCTCGGATCGCGTCGGCCGTCGCCGCCTGATGATCGCGCTCACGATCGCGCTGATCGCGGTCCTGTATCCGAGCCAGCGGTTCATGCTGTACGGCGATCCGACCGAGTTCATGTGCGGCCAGGTGTTGCTCGGCATCCCGCTCGCGATGGCGCTCGGGCTCCAGGGTGCCATGGTCGTCGAGATCTTCCCGCTGCGCTCGCGCGTGGTGTCGATGAGCTTCGCGTACAGCGTCACGCTCGCGCTCGCCGGCGGCCTCGCGCCGTTCGTCGCGACCTGGCTGGTCGACATCGCCGGGGTGCCGACCGCTCCGGCGTTCTACGTCATGCTGTACGGCGCGATCGGCCTGCCGATCATGCTGACGATGCGGGAGACCAACACGCGCTCGCTGGGCTGACGGCACGCCGCTGGCACCTGCTGGCTGACATGCCCCCGATCCTCGCCCTCGCCATCGCGGGGGCGGTCGTGCTGGGCGCCAGGGTCACATCCGCACAGTCGGTCGGATCCGAGACGCTCTACCGCGAGGAGGTGATCCGCAAGCGGGCCGTGCTCGACTCGCCGGTGATCCCGACGATCCGGCTCGACCAGGCGTCGCCACCGTCGCGGTCGGTGGTGGTCCGGCTGTCGCGGTCGCGGCCACGGTTCGTCGCGACGCCCGCGATCCCATCGCCGGAGTTCGCGACTGACGAGCCGCCGCCGGACCGCTGGCGGTTCGACGCGCCGAGCGGTCGGATCGAGCCGTACTTCGTGGAGCATCCGGCCGTGAAGGTCGAGCACGTGTGGGTGTGCCCGGCGCTGTCCTGCCAGCAGGCGCTGCCGTTCCAGTGGGAGCCCGACGAGACCACGAACATCCGGCGCACCAGCGTGTTCTTCGTGAGTCGCGAAGCCAGCGTGCTGTCCGCGACGGTGCTCTGGTTCCTGCGGCGGCCGCGCAACGGCGTCGTGCTCGTCCCGACGTTCGGCGGCGGTCGCATCGGGCTCGTGGCCGCCGGTCCGTTTCGCTGGCTCTGACGCTACCATCGGGCGATGGGGTTCACGATCCGAGCGCTCGATCGCAAGGCCGACCGGCGCGGCGTCGAGGCGATCGACACCGGGTTTGTCACCGCGTCCGTGTTCGACGTCACCACCGGCGCGCGCAGCCTCGAGCTCGTCGAGCGCCCGCTCGCCGAGCCGATGACCAAGCGCTACTCGATCGGCGAGGTGTTCGCGGCGTGGGCGAGCTGGGACACCGGCTGGGTCGCCGAGGAGGACGGCGCGATCCGCGGCTTCTTGACCGCGGGCCACGAGGCCTGGCACGCACGGATCGTCGTGTGGTTCCTCTACATCGCGCCGGCGTGGCGCCGACGCGGCGTCGGTCGCGCGCTGCTCGAGCACGTCGAGATCCACGGGCGCTCGCTCGGCGCGACGCACGTGTGGCTCGAGACCAGCAACGTGAACGTCCCCGGCATCACCGCGTACAATCGACTCGGCTACGCGCTGTGCGGCGTCGACACGCGCTACTACGGCGACTACATGCCCGGCGAGACCGCGATCTATCTCGCGAAGTCGCTCTGATCACGGAATCGTCACGACGACGCCGAGCGTGACCATCGTGTCGAAGTGCACGCGGTAGGTCCCGTCGTTGTTGGGGACGGCGACGAACTGCACCGAGCCGGTCAGCTTGATGTCCTGCATGACGTGCGCTTCGACCTCGGCGCTCGCGCTCGGCGCCAGCGAGCCATCCGCGCCGACCTCGAGCGCCATCGGCACGCCGATCTCGAGGAACGTCTTGCCGTGCTGCGCCCACTCGGCGCTGAACATCTTGGCCGACATCGCGATCGCCGGGTTCATCAGTACGTGGCTGGTCGCGTCGTCGTGATGGAGCTCGACCTTGACCTCGGCCTTGGGCTCGGCGAGCGCCGAGACCGTCAGCGCACCCTTGGAGTACGTCGCCGCGGACATGCCGTTCCACGTCACCGAGGCCGTACCGGTGAGGTCCGTGTTCTCGACCGGGGTCGCGGTCGTGACATCACCATCTGCGACAGCCGTGGGCTTCGCGACCGGAGGATTCGAGAACCCGACCGGCTTGGTCAGCGTCGCGGTCGTCGTGACCGGGCTCGCGAGGTGGACGCGATGGATCCGCGGTGTCTTCTTGCCGTGCTTGGGCATCTGGGTCGCGCTCGGATCGCCGGTCGGCAGCGGCTGCGCCGTCCGCAGGATCCCCGAGCTCTCGGTCGTCGGCTTGCGCGCCAGGAGGTTCGACGGGCTCGACTTCCCCACGCTCATCGCGTCCTTGGGCGAGGGCGCACTCCCCTCGGACTCGCCTCGCATTGCCCGCTCGTGGTCTGTCATCCCCGGGTAGATGCGGCTCGCCGCCGATGTGACTCGCTCCGGACACGCCACCTACATCCGCCGGCGCGAGCGATTTGTTATCATCGGTGCCTTGGACGAGGACGACGCGGAGGCGACCGCGACGCTGGCCGAGCCGGTGGTGGCCAAGAAGGCCAAGCCCCGGCAAGCCGTGCCGAGCGTGCTGCTCGATCGCTACGAGATCGTCGAGGAGATCGGGCACGGCGGCATGGGCGTGGTCTATCGCGCGCGCGACAAGCAGCTCGCGCGCGACGTGGCGGTCAAGCTCGTGCTCACCAAGGACGGCGCCGACAACGCCGAGACGCACGCCGGCCGGCTGATGCGCGAGGCGCAGGCGCTCGCCCAGCTCGCACATCCCAACGTGGTCGCGGTGTACGACGTCGGTCAGATCGAGGGGGGCGTGTTCATCGCGATGGAGCTGGTGTCGGGGATCCCCGGCGATGTCTGGCTGCGCGAGCCCCGCGCGTGGCCCGAGGTGCTGCGCGTGTTTCGCGATGCCGGTCGCGGCCTCGCCGCCGCCCACGCGGTCGGGCTGGTCCATCGCGACTTCAAGCCGGCGAACCTGATCGTCGGCGACGACGGCCGCGTGCGCGTCCTCGACTTCGGGCTCGCGCGCATCGCGACGCTCGCGGCTGGCCTCGACACGTCGATGGTGACCCCGTCGACGCCGATCCCGAGCGACGACGTCGCGACCGCGCAGCTCGTCGACGGCGCCGCGCCGTGGCTGCTCGACACGCCGCTCACCCAGGTCGGTACGATGGTCGGCACGCCGCCGTTCATGGCGCCGGAGCAGCACCGCGGCCTGGCGTGCGACGCGCGCAGCGATCAGTTCAGCTTCTGCGTCGCGCTGTATCGCGGGCTGTACGGCGAGCGCCCGTTCGCCGGCAAGACGTTCGGCGAGCTGCGCACCAACAGCCTCGCCGGCGCGATCCGGCCGGCGCCCACCGGAGCCGACGTACCCGCGTGGTTGCGCGCGATCGTGGTGCGCGGGCTCGGCGCCGATCCGGCGACGCGGTGGCCGACGATGACCACGCTGATCGATGTCCTCGGTCGCGATCCGCAGGCGCGCCGGCGCCGGATCGCGGTGACCGCCGCCGCGGCGATCGCGCTGGCCGGCGTGGTCGGCGTCGTGTCGTGGCGCGTGTTCGCGAGCGATCCGCCCGCCGATCCGTGCAGCGGCGGGGAGCGCGAGCTCGTCGGCGTGTGGGACGCGACGGCGCGTTCCGCGATCGAGACCGCGTTCGGCAAGACCGCCAAGCCGTATGCCGCCGCTGCCGAGGCCGCGGTGGCCCGCGCGTTCGATGGCTACGCCGCGCGGTGGACGACGATGCGCACCGAGGCCTGCACCGCGACCCACGTGCGCGGCACGCAGTCGGCCGAGTTGCTCGATCTCCGGATGGCGTGTCTCGCGCGGCGCCGCGAGAGCCTGCGCGCGCTCGCCGCCGTGTTCGCGACCGCCGACGCCGACCTCGTGTCGCGCGCGAGCGACGCCACGCGAGCGCTGCCACCGCTCGACGACTGCGCCGATGTCGAAGCGCTGCGGCTCGCGGTGCCGCCGCCCACCGATCCGCAGATACGCGCGCGCGCCAAGGCCGCCGACCGGTCGCTCGCGAAGGTGACCGCGCTGACGATCGCCGGGCGCTACCCCGAGGCCCGGCTGGCGCTCACCCCGATCATCGCCGAGGCGCAGGCGATCGGCTGGCGCCCGCTCGAGGGCGAGGCGCGACTCGCCGACGCCCGGCTCGCCGACTCGAGTGGCGCATACGCCGATGCGGCCAAGGCCTACCGCGAGGCCGCGATCGCCGCCGAGGCCGGGCGCGACGACGAGACCGCGGCCCTCGCGCGCATCGGGTTGGTCTGGGTCACCGGCGAGCGGCTCGGGCGCTATGCCGAGGCGCAGGAGCTCGCGCGCGACGCCGCCGCGACGATCGAGCGACTCGGCCACCGCGAGCTCCTGACCGCCGCCCTCGATCAGAACGTCGCCGCGCTGTTCCTCGAGCAGGGCAACTTCGCCGAGGCCGAGACGCGCAGTCGCCACGTGCTCGCGATCCGCCAGAAGCTGCTCGCGCCCGACGATCCGACGATCGCGACCGCGCTCGGCGACCTCGGCGACGTCGCCGCGCAGACCGCGCGGTGGGACGACGCGATCGACGACTACCAGCGCGCGCTGGTGATCGCCGAGCGCGGGGTCGGGCCCGATCACCCGCTGTGCGCGACCCTGAGGATCAACCTCGGGGCCGCGCTGCACAACAAGGGTCGCGACGACGACGCGCTGGTCGAGCTCGACAAGGCGCGCACGATCAGCGAGCGCGCGCTCGGCCCCGATCACGCACAGCTCGCCACGATCGCGAGCAACGCCGGCGCGATCATGCTCGATCACGATCGGGTCGCCGATGCCGCGGTGCAGTTTCGCCGCGCGCGCGACATCTGGACCCGCTCGCTCGGCGCCGATCACCCCGATGTCGCGACCGCCGAGTTCCACCTCGGCGAGGTCGCGATGAAGCAGGGCCATCCCGCCGACGCCGCGGTCTCGTTCGGCAAGGCGCTCGCGGTGTGGCAGGCCAAGCTCGGCGCCGATCACCCGAGCCTCGCGGCGGCGCTGTCCGGGCTCGCCGAGACCGCGCTCGCCCAGCATCATCCCGCCGAGGCGCTCGCCTACGATCTCCGGGCGCTCGCGATCCTCGAGAAGGCGCTCGGCCCGACGCACGCCGCGCTCGGCGACATCCTGATCGCGGTCGGCAGCGCGCAGGTCGCGCTCGGCAAGCCCAGGCTCGCGCGCGCGGCGCTCGAACGCGCGCTCGCGATCCGCGAGGCGTCCGACGATCCGATCGACCTCGCGCGCGCCCGGTTCGCGCTCGCGCGCGTGCTCGACGACGCCATCCGTGCACGCAAGCTCGCGACCGAGGCACGGACCGCGTTCGCCGCCGGCGGCGCGTCGCACGCGAGCGAGACCGGCGAGGTCGCCCGCTGGCTCGCGCGCCGGTGACGGGTACTATCGCGCGATGTCGACCAGAGCGATCGTGTTCGCGGGCCTCCTCGTTGCGTGCGGACAACCGGCGACTGACAAGCCGAGCGCGCCGGTGAGCCACGGCCCGCGTCGCCAGATCATCTACGATCTCGATGCCGCCCGCGCCGTCGACGACAAGAGCGCGACGATCCGTGCCGATCTCGAAGGCGCACTGGCGACCCAGCAGATCGTCGCGACCGTCACCATCTCGATGACGGGTGTGATCACCGTGACGCCGCGCGATGCGGCGAGTCGGCCCACGATCGAGCAACTCGTGAAGGCCGACCACGGAGACACGACCGAGCGTCGCGACTGCGATGGCGCGGTGTGCATCGCGATCACGCCGCGCTACGCCGCGACGATCGAGAAGGCAGCGCTCGCCATTGCGATCGAGACGACCCGGGCGCGGCTCGTCGTGCTCGAGGTCGCGGACGCAACGGTCATCGAGCGCGCCGGCAAGATCGTCGTCGAGTTTCCCGCGGCGAATCCCCGAAGCGACGCGATCCGATCGCTGATCGTTCGCTCGGGCCGGCTCGAGTTCAAGATCGTCGACGATGGCTCGACGTACATGAAGCAGGTGTTCACGCATGCCGATCGCGCGCGCGATCCCGAGGTCGCCGGCGAGGTCGATCAGTGGATGGATGAGGCCGGCGCGAAGCACCTCGACTTCTACCTGGTCGCGCACGACCACGACACGGTCACCGGCCGTCGGTCGATCGAGCGGTACCTCGGCGATCTCGCGGCGCAGGATCCAGCCTTCAAGATCCCCGCCGACCGCCAGATCGGCTTCGAGCGCGACGAGCCCCCTGCCGAGGCGAAGGACCGGCGCCCGTACTGGCGCACGTACTATCTCGATCGCACGGTGCAACTCACCGGCGCGGCCATCGCGAGCGCGCAGCGCGCCAGCGATCCGAACACCAACCGTCCGCTCGTCCTCCTCGCCTTCAACCGGGCTGGTGGTCAGTTGTTTGGCGAGCTGACCGCGCGGATCGCCGGCAAGAAGTTGGCGACGATCCTCGACGATCGGATCCGCAGCGCGCCGATCATCAACGGTGCGATTCGCGGCGGCCGGGCCTCGATCATGATGGGTGGCAGCGATCCGACGAGCCAGGAACGCGAGCGCGACGAGCTCTACAACGTCCTCAAGACCGGCGCGTTACCGGCCCCGATGGTCGAGGTGTCGTCGTCGATCGTGCCGTAGCCTACTTCTCCTTGGTCCCGTCATCGGCGCCCTGCTCGTGCGTCTTCACGTTGTCGCCGCCGCTCAGGATCGTGAACACGACGCGGCGATTCTGGGCGCGGCCTTCCTTGGTCGCGTTGTCGGCGATCGGCTTGTCCTCGCCGAACCCGACCGCCTTGAGCCGCTCCGCCGCGACCTTGCGCTTGACGAGGTAGACGACCACGGCATCGGCGCGCTTCTGCGACAGCTTCTTGTTGTAGCCGTCATCGCCCTGGCTGTCGGTGTGGCCCTCGACCTGGATGATCAGGTCGGGGTGCGTCACGAGCACCTGCGCGACGTTGTCGAGGAGCTCGAACGACTTCGGCAGGATCACGGCCTTGTCGAGCTGGAAGTACACGCTCTGCAGGATCACGAGCGCGCCGTCGGTGATCGTGACGAGCTGCTTCTTCTTGCAGCCGAAGTTCTTCGGATCGCCGGGCTCGTCCGGGCAGTTGTCGAGCCGATCGACGACGGTGTCACCATCGCGATCGGTGTCCGGGCAGCCGCCGTTCTCGACGGGGCCGGGCTCGTTCGGGCACTTGTCGCTCGCGTCGACCACGCCGTCCTTGTCGTTGTCGAGATCGGGACAGCCGTCGTCGTCCTCGAAGCCGTCCTTGTCCTCCGGCTCGGTCGGGCACTTGTCCTTCGAGTCGAGGATGCCGTCGTTGTCTTGATCGCCGTCGACCGGCTCCGGCACGGGCACCGGCACGACGACGGCCTCGACGCGCTTGACCGGCGGGGGCACGACCGCAGGCTCGCGCGACGGATCGGGCGAGCCGAACCGGACGCCGGCGAGCATGCGCCAGTCGGGCGTGCCGAAGCCGTTCTGCCAGCCGATGCCGCCGCCGCCGAACACGCTCGTCGTCGGCAGCACGCGGTACGACACCCCGACGAACGACTCGAGGTGGTTGTCGTTGAAGTTGGCGAACGGGTGCGCCGCCGCGGTCGCCCACGAGGTGGTCACGCCGAGCTCGACGGGCTCCGACAGCTGGAAGCCGAGGCCGACGCGCGCGAACAGCTCGTCGCCGACCACGAGGTTGACGAGCATCTCGTTCTTGCGCGCGCGATAGCCGGCCTCGGCGGCGAGCCGCACCTTGGTCCAGTGCTTGGCGAGCACGAGCTCGGGTGAAAACGCGAGGCCGTGGTCGCCGAAGTACGCCGAGCCGTTGCTCTCGGTCGGCAACACGAGCGTCGGGACAATCGCGAGCCCGATGCCGTGCTCGGATTCTCGCACGAGCCCGAGCTTGGGGATCAGGCGGAGATCGCCGGTCCCGAAGCTCGAGAGCGAGTTGAGGCCCATCGGCGCGAGATCGGAGCTTCCCGTGTCGCGCGACTGCGACAGGATCAGCGGCATCTCGAAGCCGATCGATAGCCACCAGCGCGGCGACAGCGACGCGACGAGGCTGCCGCCGACGCGATTCTTGACCAGCGAGCCGGTGCGGTCGCCGTTCGTCGCCGTGGCCATCGAGTAGATGACGAGCGGATCGTTGGCGTAGCCGAGCCACAGGCCGGCATCGAGCGTCATGTCGCCGCGCGCCTCGGCCGCCTCGATGTCGAACAGGCCGAGTCGATCGGT
This sequence comes from Haliangiales bacterium, assembly GCA_038321315.1. GTDB lineage: Bacteria > Myxococcota_A > Polyangia > Haliangiales > Haliangiaceae > JABFXX01. Next base: position 120,235 of record JBBQEX010000009.1, read on the forward strand.
CGACAACTCGAACCGCTCGACTGGAAACTTCGCGGGCTCGGCGCCCGCGACGCCACCGCCGACGAGGACCGACGCGGCCGCGAGCACGAGCTTTCGGCGCCGGATCGCGAGCCAGCCGAGCGCGAGGACGACGAGCAGCGGCGAGGTCGGTGCGCCGACGTCGCAGCCGCCGCCGGAGACACCGACGCCGTCGGCGAGCCCGTCGTTGTTCGAGTCGACGTCCTGGAAGTTCTCGAGGCCGTCGCCGTCCGGATCGATCTTCGGATCGGTGAGCCCGCCGAACGTGGTCGGCATGCTGTCGACGACATCGACGATGCCGTCGCCGTCGGTGTCCGTCGGATCGTCGATCACGCCGTCGTGGTCGCCGTCGAGCCCCCCGTGCCCGCCCTCGACGACGTCGGTCAGGCCGTCGCCATCCGAGTCGAGATCGGTGTAGTCGGGGTTGCCGTCGCCGTCGGTGTCGGTCGGCGGCGACGCGTACGTGTGGTCGCCATCGCACACGCCGTCGTTGTTGGCGTCGGCGCACATCGATCCACCCTCGAGCAGGTCCGAGATGCCGTCGTCGTCCGAGTCGAGGTCGCGGTAGTTCGCCGGGCCGCGGCCGTCGGTGTTCGGCGGCGCGACGACGCCGGCATCGCCGTACGTGGTCGGCGCCCCGTCCGCGCTATCGCGGATGCCGTCGTGGTCGGTGTCGTTGCCGTCGCACACCGCGTTCTTGTCGGCGTCGGCGCATCCCGAGCCGCCCTCGACGAGATCCGAGATCCCGTCGTTGTCGGAGTCGAGGTCGCGGTAGTCGGGCTTGCCGTCGCCATCGGTGTCGGGCGGCGAGCCGGTGCCCGCGTCGCGATCGCACACCGAGTCGGCGTCCGCGTCGGGGCACTTCGCGTTGCCCTCGATCAGATCCGAGATGCCGTCATCGTCGGAGTCGAGATCGCGGTAGTCCGGCAAGCCGTCGCCGTCGGTGTCGAGCACCACGTAATCGAGCGTGCCGGTGTCCGGCGTGGTCTCGAGCGCGTCGCACAGGCCGTTCGTGCCGACGCCACCCGGGCAGTCGATCGTGCCGTTGCCGTCGTGGTCACCGAGCGCGTGCCCGGCCTCGACAGCGTCGTCGAGCCCGTCGTTGTCCGAGTCGGTATCGCGGAAGTCCGGGATGCCGTCGCCGTCGGTGTCGCGCTGCACGTCGTCGGCCGTGCCGTTGCCGTCGTAGTCGGGCAGCCCCGATCCGGGCACGGTCTCGAGGTCGTCGCACAGGCCGTTCGCGCCGAACCCGCTCGGGCACGCGATCGTCGCGCTGCCGGCGCCTGCGCCGAGGTGGTGACCGGCTTCGATCGCGTCCGGGATGCCGTCGTTGTCGCTGTCGAGATCGAGCGAGTCGGGGATCCCGTCGCCGTCGGTGTCGACCGTGCCGTTGCCCTCGTCGGTATCGAGGATGCCGTCGTTGTCGTCGTCGAGATCGAACGCATCCGACACGCCGTCGCCATCGCTGTCGTGGCCGATGCACACGCCCGGCAAACCGCCGGTCGTGTCGCACACGTGGCTCTCGCACGACTGATCGCCCATCAAGCCGGAGACCGCCTGGTTGCACGGATGGGCGTCCTCGACGAGGCAGGTCGCGTCGCAGCCGTCGCCGGAGACGGTGTTGCCGTCGTCGCAGCCCTCGGTGATCCCGAGGTGACCGTCGCCGCAGCCGACCATCTCGCACACGCCGGCGCCGCCGCCGGTCGGGTCGCACGCGCCGCTCGCGCACGACGCGTCGCCGCCGGGTCCGCAGCCGAACGTGTTCTCGACCTTGCAGGCCGCGTTGCAGCCGTCGCCCGGTGTCAGGTTGCCGTCGTCACAGCCCTCGCCCGCGGCGAGGTGATCGTCGCCGCAGCCCGGGGTCACGCACACCCCGGCACCGCCGCCCACCTTGTTGCACGTGTTGCTCTCGCACGACGCGTCGCCGGTCGCGCCCGGCGCGGCGACGTTGCACGCGTTGCCCGATTCGATCTTGCAGGCCGCGTCGCAGTGATCGCCCACGACGTTGTTGCCATCGTCACAGCCCTCGCCGGCCTCGAGGCGTCCGTCGCCGCAGCCGACCGCTTCGCAGGTGCCGGTCCCGCCGCCGCTCGTGTCGCAGAGGTTGGTCGCGCACGACGCGTCGCCCATCGCGCCGGGAACGAGGATGTTGCACGGCTTGCCGATCTCGAGCTTGCACGCCGCGTTGCAGCCGTCGCCCCCTGTGGTGTTGCCGTCATCGCAGCCCTCGCCGGCGGCGAGGTGGCCGTCACCGCAGCCGGGCGCTTCGCACTTGCCGGGTGGGCCGTTGCCGATCGCGTCGCACGTCCCGCTCGCGCACGACAGGTCTCCCGCCGCGCCGCACGGGAACGAGTTCTCGATCTTGCACACCGCGTTGCAGCCGTCGCCCGCGGCCACGTTGCCGTCGTCGCAGCTCTCGCCGACCTGCAGGTGACCGTCACCGCAGCCGGCGACCTCACACACGCCAGCCCCGCCACCGGTCGTGTCGCAGATCCCGGTCGCGCACGACGGATCGCCGATCGTGCCCGGCGGCGTCAGGTTGCACGCCTGCCCGGTCTCGCGCTTGCACATCGCGTTGCAGCCGTCGCCGTTCGTCGCGTTGCCGTCGTCGCAGCCCTCACCCGCCTCGAGGTGCCCGTCGCCGCAGCCGATCGGCTCGCACTTGCCGGGCGCGGTGTTCCCGAGCGTGTCGCACGCGCCGCTCGCGCACGACGTGTCGCCGCCCGGGCCGCACGTGAACGTGTCCTCGACCTTGCACGCGCCGTTGCATCCGTCGCCGTTCGTCGTGTTGCCGTCGTCGCAACCCTCGCCGGCCTGGAGGTGCGCGTCGCCGCAGCCGGGTGCCTGACACACGCCCGGACCACCGCCGCTCGCGTTGCACACGCCGGTCGCGCACGACGGGTCGCCGATGGAGCCCGGAGGGGTCACGTTGCACGTCTGGCCCGTCTCGCGCTTGCACGTCGAGTTGCAGCCGTCGCCGTTCGTCGTGTTGCCGTCGTCGCAACCCTCGCCCGCCGCGAGGTGACCGTCGCCGCAACCGACCGGCTCGCACTTGCCCGGTGGGCCGTTGCCGACCGTGTCGCACGCGCCGCTCGCGCACGCGGTGTCGCCGCCCGGGCCGCAGGTGACCGTGTTCTCGACCTTGCACGTCGCGGTACAGCCGTCGCCGCTCGTCGTGTTGCCGTCGTCGCAGCCCTCGCCGGCGCCGAGGTGACCGTCGCCGCAGCCGACCGGTTCGCACTTGCCGGGCGCCGCGTTGCCGAGCGTGTCGCACGCGCCGCTCGCGCACGAGGTGTCGCCGCCGGGTCCACACGTGAACGTGTTCTCGACCTTGCACACCGCGTTGCAGCCGTCGCCACTCGCGGCGTTGCCGTCGTCGCAGCCCTCGCCCGCCTCGAGGCGACCGTCGCCGCAACCGGCGACCTCGCACACGCCGGCCCCACCGCCCGTCGTGTCGCAGATGCCGGTCGCGCACGATGGATCGCCGATCGATCCGGGCAGCGTCACGTTGCAGGCCTGGCCGGTCTCGCGCTTGCACATCGCGTTGCAGCCGTCGCCGTTCGTCGTGTTGCCGTCGTCGCAGCCCTCGCCCGCCTCGAGGTGACCGTCGCCGCAGCCGACCGCTTCGCACTTGCCCGGCGCGGTGTTGCCGAGCGTGTCGCACGCGCCGCTCGCGCACGACGTGTCGCCGCCCGGTCCGCAGGTGAACGTGTTCTCGACCTTGCACGCCGCGTTGCAGCCGTCGCCGTTCGCGGTGTTGCCGTCGTCGCAGCCCTCGCCCGCCGCGAGGTGACCGTCGCCGCAGCCGACCGCTTCGCACTTGCCGGGCGCGGTGTTGCCGAGCGTGTCGCACGCGCCGCTCGCGCACGACGTGTCGCCGCCGGGCCCGCAGGTGAACGTGTTCTCGACCTTGCACGCCGCGTTGCAGCCGTCGCCGTTCACCGTGTTGCCATCGTCGCAACCCTCGCCGGCACCTAGGTGACCGTCGCCGCAGCCGACCGGCTCGCACTTGCCGGGCGCGCCGTTGCCGACCGCGTCGCACGCGCCGCTCGCGCACGACGGATCGCCGACGAGCCCGGGTGCGGTCGCGTTGCACGCGAACGTGTTCTCGACCTTGCACGCGGCGTCGCAGCCGTCGCCGCTCGTCGTGTTGCCGTCGTCGCAACCCTCGCCGGCGTCGAGCGCGCCGTTGCCGCACGCCGAGAACACCACGCTGACCGCGAGGTCGCCGGTGATCGTGATCGTGCAGGTCGGCGCGGTCCCGGCGGACGCGCAGGCGCCGCCCCAGCCAAGGAACGTGCTCCCCGGATCCGCCGACGCGTACAGGGTCACCGTCGAGCCTTGCAGGAACAGGCCGTTCGCCGTCGTGCACCCGGTGCCACAGGAGATCGAGGTCGGCGCCGAGGTCACGTCGCCGGTGCCGTTGCCGCTCGGATCCTTGGTCACCGTGAGCGTGTTGACGACGCCGACGTCATCGGTGTCGGACGCCGCGTTGTTGGCGGGGAAGTTGTCGACCACGGTGCCTGGCGCGGTGACCGTCGCGAGGTTGGTCACCTTGCCGGTCGCGATGTTGAGCGTCGCGGTGATCGTGTAGGTGATCGAGGCGCCCGCAGCGAGCGACACGGTCTCGTTGATGCTGGCGTTGCCGCTCGCGGCAGCGCAGCCGACGCCGGTGCACGTCCAGCTGTGCGTCGCGAGCGCGGCCGGGAACGGATCCTTGACGATCGCACCGACCACGGCGCTCGGGCCGTTGTTGGTCACGACGATCTTGTAGGTCAGCGCGCCGTTGCCGGCGACCGCCGCGACGCCGTCAGACTTCGTGATCGAGAGATCCGACAGCACGAGCCCGGTCGACAGCACGGTCTCGCGCTTGGGGCCGAGCACGCGCGTGATCGTCGGGCTCGCGACGCCGTAGTTGCCGTTCGTCACCTTGTCGATCGGCAGGTTGATCGAGAACTTGGTCCCGGCCGCCGGGTTGGTTCCGAAGTTCCCGCCCACCGTGAGCTGCGTCGTGGTGTTGCTGACGATCGTCTGTTGCTGCGGCGCGCCCGTGCCGGAGAGCAACGTGACCGTCCAGCCGATCCACTGGTTCGGGCGCCAGTTGGCGCCGGTCTGCGTCACCGTGGTGTTGCCGCCGGCGGTCGCCGTGCCGGTGCCGAGGCCGGCGGTCCCGGTCAGGTTGATGAGATACCGGCTCGTGAGATCCGGTGCGGTCGTGAAGGCCGGGCTCACCGTCAACGTGGTCGCGGTGTTCGACGTGATCGTCGCGAGCTGGCCGTTGCCGGTGCCCGACAGGATGTTCACCGTCCAGCCGGCCCACTGGTTCACCGTCCACGCCGACGTCGTGTCGGTCACCGTGGTCGTGGTCGCCGCGGTCGGCGCCTTCGACGGCGTGACGTTCGTGCCCGGCGGGTTGATGATGACGTACGCGCTCGTCGCGTTGGGGTTCGTCACCCAGTTGGGGAACACGTTCAGGCGCGTCGGCGTGTTCGTGGTGACCGTGCGCTGCTGACCGGCGCCGGTGCCGGCCGTGATGTACACGGTGTAGCCACCGAACGCGTTCGCCGTCCACACCTTGCCGGTGTCGTCGAGCGAGCCCGCGGCACCCGCGGTCGCCGTGCCCGCACCGAGCGGGGCCGGCGCGTTGTTGTGTGCGGTGATCGAGAACGTCTGCGTGTCGTTCGGCGCCATCGACGCGTACGTGCACGCGACCGTGCCGGGCTGACCGACCGCGGGCGTCGTACAGGTCGCACCCGGCGCGTTGACCGACACGAACGTCGTGTTGCGCGGGAGGAGCTCGTCGGCGACGACGTTCGCGACCGTGGTCGGGGCGCCGTTCTGCACGCGGAACACGTACGTGAGGTTGGTGTTCACGTTCGCCTGGCTCGGCGCCGTCTTCGCGATCGAGAGGCTGTCGTAGTGCGCGCCGAAGCCATCGATGTAGCTGGTGCCCGAGTGGCCACCCGGCACGCACCCGGCGGCGAGCACCTCGACCTCGAGCGTGTCGCCGATGACGAACTTGTCATCGGTCGGCACGATGTCGAACAGCTGCCAGTCGGTGTAGAGCAGCGCGGTCGCACCCGCGCCCTGCGACTGCCACGGCACGCCCGGCTGGTTCGAGAAGTTGAAGTTCGTGTACAGGTCGCCGATGCGCGGCGCCGTGGTGTTGCGGACGATCACGAAGAAGTACGGCTGCTGCGCCGGCGCGTGCCCCGCCGCCTCGAGCTCGGGGGCGAGCACGAAGCGAACGTGGACCTTGCCATCCGCCGGATCGAGATCGGCATTCGTCGTCGGGAACGCCTGCTTGAGCGAGTTGACGTTCTCGTTCGCGCCCTGATGGTTCGCTTGCCCCAAGGGGTTGCCGGCGCCCCACTCGTTGATCGCGACCGATGTCGTCCCGAGGTGCGGCCACAGCGGCACACCCGCCTGCGCCACCAACCCCGAGGGCGGCTGCGGCGTCGCGGACGTCTTCAGGTTCGTGAAGTCTCGACCGCCCGTGACGGTCAGCTGGAGGTCCGCGAACGTCACCGGCGGCACGACCGCGAGCCCGGTCGCGTTGGTGTACGTCGTCTTGACCCACGGCGCGAAGCCGGACTCGAAGCCGCCGTTGACAACGACCTCCTGAGCGGTCGACGACGTCGGCTCGACCGCGTCGGTCCCTCCGCCATCGCCGTTACAGGCCGCGAGTCCGATCGTCATCAACAAGCACGAGCTGAACGTACGCATGGAACCTCCGCTCGAGCCCCCTCGAGCCCCTCCACACTGGAGGGCTCGCCGGGAACTCGCAAGGTGAGCGGGGGTAGCGCTGCGTGTGTCGGTGACTTCTCACGCAACCAGCGTCAAGTTCGTGCGAAGTCTACTGACCTCTCCGTCAGAAAAACTCCGTCGAACCTGCTCACTTCTTGTCGTCGGCCGCACTGCCGGTCTTCACGCCGGCCGTCGCGCCGACCTCGCCGTGACCGGCGGTGACGCCAGCCTTCACGGCACCCTTGTGGCTGCCGGCGTTCGCGCCGACCCCGGCCTTCACGCCTGCCTCGCCGTTCTTCGCGCTGACGCCCGCGCCGGCCTTGACCCCGGCGTCGTGCGCATCCGCGTTCGCGCCGACCCCGGCCTTCACGCCTGCCTCGCCGTTCTTCGCGCCGACGCCCGCGCCGGCCTTCACGCCGACCTCGTGGTTCGACGTGGTCGCGCCCGCGCCGGCCTTGACGCCCGCCTCGCCGTTCTTCGCGCCGACGCCCGCGCCGGCCTTCACACCGACCTCGTGATGATCCGCGTTCGCGCCCGCGCCGGCCTTGACGCCGGCCTCGCCGTTCTTCGCGCTGACGCCCGCGCCAGCCTTCACGCCGACATCGTGGTTCGTCGTCGTGGCGCCGACTGCACCCTTGACCCCCGCGGTGCCGTGGCCACCGGCCGCGCCGACCTGCGCGTTGACGCCGGCCTCGTGGCTCCCTGCCTTGACGCCGACGCTACCCTTCACGCCGGCCTCGCCGTTCTTCGCCGATGCGTCGCCGGTCGCCTTGACGCCGACCGAGCCGACCGCCTCCTTGGTTTTCTCGACGGCCTTCTCGGTCGCCTTGACGGTTGCCTTGCCGGCATCCTTGACCGCGCCCTTGACACCCTTGGTGTCGACCTTGGCGTGGACATCGACTTCGGCGCTGCCGCTCGCGGTGCCTGTCGGCCCATCCGCGAGCGCTGGCGCCGCGAGCATCCCGAGCACGATTGCGATCTTGGTCATCATGTTCATGCCGGTCGGATTTGCAGGTCGCATGCCGCGGCAGCTCCCGCAGAGCGGGATTTTGGCGAGTCCGCCGTGACAGATCAGCTCGGCGTGGAGTTGTGCACCGGGCGCCGCGATCCGTGAACCGCGCGATACACCAGGTGCGCAGGCCGGTCGCGATCGGGGCAAAGGCGCACGGCATGTCGCTTGCTCGTTGCCTCGCACATGGGTCGTGGATCGCTTCTCGTCGCCGTCGCCGGCCTCGCGCTGCGCGGCTCGGTGGCGCATGCCCAGCCCGGCCTCCAGGCACCGCAGCCGATCGCGCCGAGCCAGCCACTCCGGGCCGAGGGCCTGTTCCACACCGGCGTCTCGCTCGAGCTGCTCGACGTCGGCGCGTTCCAGGCGATCACCTCGCATGGCTCGGCGTCCGGTGCCGACGTCGGCATCGCCGTCCAGATCGAGCTCGGCACGCGCTGGGCGCTGAAGATCCCGATCGAGTTCGGCTTCGGCGGATCGAAGGACGGTGCGCACTACGGCGAGCTCGCGATCGTGCCCGGCGCGATCTACCGATTTCGCGATCGCGACGATCAGCGCTGGGTGCCCTACGTCGGCGGCGGCCTGCGGCTCGGCGTCGTCAGCATCGGCAAGACGCTGCTCGGCAAGCCGCTCGACCCGGTCAACGTCGCGTGCTGCCACGACTGGCATCCCGATGGGGGTGGATCCTCCGGCCATGCCGATCCGTACATGGAGGACGCCGGCACGACGAGCCCGGAGCTGTGGGCCGGCGTCGCGTGGAACCGGACGCGCTGGTTCTCACTCCAGCTCTCCGGTGCGCTGGGCTACGAGCGCGTGCTCGCGACGTCGGTGGTCGTCGCGCGCGAGACCGTCGGCGCGCGCATCACGTTCTAGGATCTGCAGGCGCCGTCGGCCGCGAGCCCGGTGCCCGCGCGCGAGGCTTCGCAGCCGTTGTTGTAGGTCTTGCCGTCGCACGCGCAGACCGGCTTCACCATGTGCGGACACAGCTGCGGCCGGGTCATGCAGTGGCCCGGCCGGTCGGTCGCGCCACAGTCGGCGCCGATCTCGTAGCTGCAGAACTGATCGGCCGGACACGCGGTGGCGCCACGCGTGCCGCAGATCGGGCCGTCGGTCGTCGCCGGCGGCGCGGGCGGCGCGGGCGGTGGCGTCGGCGAGCTCGTCAACGGTGTGGGTGCGGGCGCGCACGCCGCGAACAGAACGAGGATGAACGATCTGGTGATCATTAGTTAGCGCCGCCCGTGGTGCGCGACGAGCTCCGCTTGCTCCGCGGTGATCTCCGCGGGATCGAAGGTCGGCTTGTGAAGCGCCGCGACCCCGGCCCACCGCAGGACCGCCGCGGTCGCGGTCGCGTTGTCGGCCGTCGGCAGCGCGCTGATCGACGAGCCGTGGTTGCCACCCGGCACGATCATCTTGAACGAGTCGGTCGCCGCGCCGAGGTCGACCGCACCCGAGCTCCACGGATCGTTCTGGCCATAGATCAGGAGGAGCTGCGAGCCGCTCGTCGCGATCCAGGACTGCACGTCCTGCATCGCCGCGCCCTCGTCGTAGGCCGGCACCGCGATGCCCTGCCCGCTCGGGATGTATGCACCCGCCGTGTCCTCGCCCGGGTGCGCGAGGCCGACGAGGTAGCTCTCGTCGTCGATCGGATAGCCGAGCTGGGTCGCGCACTGGTGGTAGTACGGCAGGAACGTGGTCAGATCGGCGTCGGCGTACGACGCCACGCCGATGGTGTTGTCGAAGAACGTGAACACGGCATCGTCGGTCGCCGTCTTGGCGGGGATCGACGCGCAGTCGCTCTGCGATCCGTACTGCCAGAAGATGAACGGCAGCTCCTCGATGGCGAACTCGAGCGCGCGATCCTCGCCGAGCACGCCGGTGAAGGTCCCCAGCGCCTGCATGCGCGTGATCATCGCGGCGCGCCGCGACAGCACGTCGTTCTGGAAGTCCTTCAGCTTCTGCCGGCACGCGGCATCGGTGCCGACGTTCTCGAGGAACACGAAGAACCGGTTCTGCGGCGACTGCACCTGATCGGCCGCGTAGTCGAACGGCGCGACGTACGCGACCGTGCCATCGGCGTCCCCCGGATAGAACCGGCGATGGAACAGCGAGGTCATCCCACCCTTGCTCGCGCCGGTCGTGAGCCACTTGTTGCCGTGGTAGATGCGCACCTTCAACGCCTGCGTGATCTGGTGCTGGTCCGACGCCGCCTGCTCGATATCGAGCTTGGTCCAGTCGGCCGGATCGGGGCGCGATGGCGAGAAGAACCGGTACTCCAGCGACAGCTGGTTGCCGCTCGTGAGCTTCGTGATCTCGGCGCGCGCGCCGCGGGTCGAGAGATTGTAGCCGCTGTTGTAGGTGATCACCGGCGCCGCGTAGTCGCGGTGCAACAGCGTCATGCGCTGCGTGAACTGCGCGCCGCTCGGATCGTGATGGTCGGCCGGCTGCGTGTACTCGAGGAGGAACAGCCGGTAGCCGGGGAGCATCGTGGTCTGCTCGGTGACCGTGGTCATCCCGGGGACCGCGCGCAGCTCGACGAGGATGTCGCCGAGCGGTGAGACCGTCGCGTCGATCGCGGCGTCGACGGCGGCGTCGGGAGAGCCCGCGTCCGGCATCGCCGGCGACTTGGAATCGCCGCACGCGGCAGCCAGGAGCACGACCGCGATCGCCAGGGAGGGTTTGGACACGTTCGAGGCGTATCACCGCGCCCCGGACCGGACCTGGTTCAGATGCTCACCACCCCTCGCCAGACGCGACGTCACCGCCGCAGGTACGCTCGCGCACGATGTTCGTGATCGAATTGACCTACACCGCCCCGCTCACCGCGATCGACGCCGCGATGAAGCCGCACGTCGCCTGGCTGAACCGCCACTACGCGAGCGGCACGTTCATCGCCTCGGGTCGCAAGATCCCGCGCGACGGCGGCATCATCCTCGCGACCTGCGCGACGCGCGCCGAGCTCCTCGCGATCGTCGCGGTCGATCCGTTCGTCGCCGGTGGGCTCGCCACCGCACGCGTGATCGAGTTCAACGCGAGCCAGCGCGCCGCCGAGCTCGCCGCACGGTTCACCTGACGATCAGTGGCCACCCGCCGCGGTGTAGGTCGCGCGCCACCGCGAGGTGACCGTGCGTGCGCTCGCGCGCAGCCAGGTGGTCAGCTCCGCGGCGTGGATCTGGCCCCAGCCACCCCGATGCTGCAGGGCGAGGAGGCTCGCCTCGGCCCGGACCATGTTCTCGATCTGGGGCGCGGTCAGCTTGTTCGGCTTGGGGTTCGTCCGCGTCAGCCGATCGCGCACGAGAAATCGCGAGCCGAGCAGCTCGACCTCGTAGTGATCGAAGTCGTCGAACGCATCCCACCACGACAGCTTCAAGACCTCCATCCGAGCGTCGCCGTCGAGCGTGTCGTGCTGCCGACCGAACTGGGGACCCGGGATCCCGGACTCCTTGAGCTCGATGATCGTGCGCACGCCGTCGGCGTCCTCGGCGAGCAACCAGAAGCGACGCCACCCGGCGCTGCCGCCATCGATGCGAACATCGCGCGCGACGTCGAGCAACGTCGGCGGCAGCCGCCACTCGGTCGCGACGAGCGCGGTGACCGCGGCGACCTCGGCGGCGGTCGCCGGCTGAACCTCGCCACCGAGGGCGAGCTTGCCACCGAGCGTGTCCTTCGCGAGGCCCTTGGTGTGGACGCTCGCCCAGTCGGGGGTGGTGGCGGGATCGATCGCGACCGCCGCGTGCGAGTCGACCACCGTCGCGACGTAGGTTTGCAGGGCGGCCTCGTCGAGCGCGGGGTCGGCGAACGTCAGCTCCGTCGCGACCAGGTAGTGAAGAATGTCGGCGGCGACCGGACAGAAGTCCGCATCGTCGAAGTCATTGTCCGAGAACACCGCGGTGCCCTCGACCTCCGTCCATCCGAAGTTGTCGAACTTCGGATCGCCGTGACACAGCACCTCGCGCCCGGGGAGGCGCTTGCGGGGCAGGTTCGCGAGGTCGGCGAAGTACCCCGAGTCGGCGCCTCCGAGCAGGTCGATCGGCGCGGCGATCATCGAGCCCCACTTGGTCTCGAACGCGGCGTCGTCGAGCCAGGTCTGCGGCGCGCGGATCGCGGCCTTGTCGAGCGGCCGCGTGAAGTCTCCCGCGACGAGCGCCGGCGTGAGCCGGACCTCCTCGCTCGTCGACGAGATCGGGGCGTCGGGACTACCGGCTGCGCAGGCGCTCGCGAGGACGAGCACGGCGAGGTGATGGCGTTGCATGCTCCATGGTCTAGGCGTCACGCGTGACAGGCGTGTCGCGCGACGGCGTCGACTTCACCATGAAGCCCCTACGCGGGTCAGGGGTTCGCGCGCCAGATCACGAAGTTGAGGTACGTCGCGAAGCCGACCCACCCGAGGTACGGCACGATCAGCTGCCCCGCGAGGCGACGGCGACGGCTGAATACGAGCGCCATCACGACGATCGCGATCCACAGCGTGACGATCTCGACCAGCGCCGCCGCCACCACGTGGCGCCCGAAGAACAGCCACGACCAGGCGCCGTTGAGGACGAGCTGGATCGCGAACACCGCGATCGGGATCTTGCGATCGCGCGCCGTCGAGTGGACCAGCGCCACGTAGAGCGCGACCCCGATGACGACGTAGAGGAACGTCCACGCGATCGGGAACACCCAGCCCGGCGGAGTGAGCGAGGACTTCGCCAGCTCCGCGTACCACTCGCCCGGCTGAAACCGGACGCCGAACGCACCCGGCACGAAGCTCGCGACCAGGCAGGCGACCAACAGGAGCGCGCGTCGTCCGACGGTCACGCTGCGGCCCGATCCATGCGTTCGAGGGTCTCGCGGAGCTGCTTGCGCGCGCGGTGCGCCCGGATCTTGACGTTCGCGACGGTGATCCCGAGGCGCTTCGCGACCTCCGGCTCGGTCGCATCGACCCGCTCGACGAGGACGCTGCGATAGCTCGTGGGTAGCTCCGCGAGCGCGCGCTGGACCACCGCGCGCTCCTCGGCCTCGGCGATCATCTGGTCTGGAGACTTCGCGGGCTCGACGGCGCGCTCCAGGGCGTGACCGGACTCGATGCCGACGACGGCGATCCGCGAACGCCGCCGACGGCGAAGATGACCGAGCGCGGTGGTCACCGCGATGCGGTACAGCCAGGTGCGATAGCGCGAGTCGCCCCGAAACGTGCCGCGGTTGCGGTAGGCGAGGATCAGCGCGTCCTGGGTGACGTCCTCGGCGTCCTCCATGCTCCCGACCATCCGTCGGGCGATGGCGAGGACGAACCCGCGGTCCGTCGAGTCGAACGTGACGAGCTCGGGGCGAACCGTTGATTCGTTCATATCGGTCATTATGGACGTTAAAACGTTCACGTCAAGGTCCATTCGACCGCACGCGAGGCTGTAACGGCGCCGGTCGGCACGGCATCGTAGGCCGATGCGCCTGCTGTCCACCCGCGAGCTCGCCGACGCGCTCGGGGTGAGCGAGTCCTCGCTCAAGCGGTGGGTCGACTCGGGAAAGATCGCGGCGTCGCGCACCGAAGGTGGCCACCGCCGGATCGCGCTGTCGGAGGCGATGCGCTTCATCCGCGACACGCGGGCGCGGCTGGCCCGCCCGGAGCTCCTCGATCTCCCGATCGCGATCGCGCGCGTGCAGGGAACCGATCGCCTCACCGGCTACCTGCGCGATGGCGACAGCGCGGGCGCGCGCGGCTGGCTGATCGCGCGCTACCTCGAGGGCGCGACGATCGCCGAGCTGGCGGACGGTCCGATCCGCGAGGCGATGGTCGCGCTCGGAGAGCTCTGGCATCACGACGATGGTGGGGTGTTCGTCGAGCACCGCGGCACCGAGATCTGTCTCCAGGCAGTCGCCGAGCTCCGCGCGATGACGCCACCGAACCCCTCGGCCGCGCCGGTCGCGATCGGCGGCGGTCCCGCGGGCGATCCCTACCTCCTCGCGACGCAACTCGCCGCGATGGTCGTGACCGAGGCCGGCCTGCGCGCGGTCAACCTCGGACCGGACACGCCGATCATCGCGTTCAGCCACGCGGTCGCGGAGTACCGCCCGCGGCTCGTCTGGATGAGCATCAGCACCGCGCTCGCGCCGGCGCGCGCACGCTCGTTGAGCCGCTGGCTCGACACGCTTCCGTCGTCGATCGGGATCGCGATCGGTGGCCCGCAGGCACGCACGCTCGCGAACCTACCCGAGCGCGCGGTCCGCGCGACGTCGATGGTCGAGCTCGCGGCGACCGCGCGACGTCTCGCGTAACGGTGTCGTCGGTGGAGGCTTCCAACTGCCGCGCTCGCAGTTTCGCGGCGCTGCTTTCAAGGATCAATCATGCTTCGCATCGCCATTCTCGCCGTCGCCATCTCGCTGGCCGCCGTTCCCGTCGTTCACGCCCAGCCCAAGGCGGACATCGTCGACACCGCGGTCGCCGCCGGCACGTTCAAGACCCTCGCCAAGGCGCTCACCGAGGCCGGGTTGATCGAGACCCTGAAGGGCAAGGGTCCATTCACCGTGTTCGCCCCGACCGACGAGGCCTTCGCCAAGCTCCCGAAGGGAACGGTCGAGGCCCTGCTGAAGGACAAGAAGAAGCTGACCGCGATCCTCACCTATCACGTGGTCGCCGGGAAGGTGATGGCCGCCGACGCAGCCAAGCTGACGACCGCGAAGACCGTCAACGGCAAGAGCCTCAAGATCTCGGCGAAGAACGGCGCCGTCATGATCAACGATGCGAAGGTCGTGAAGGCCGACATCGAGACCTCCAATGGCGTGATCCACGTGATCGACAAGGTCATCCTGCCGGAGTGAACCGGTCAGCGCTTCGACCGGGCGACCTTCGGCGCGAGGAGCTTCTGGAACGCGTCCTCGTCGATGCACGCGGTGCCGAGCTGCTTGGCCTTCTGGGCCTTGCTCGATCCCGACTCGGGGTCAGCCATCACGAGGTAGTGAAGCTCCTTGGTCACGCCGCCGAGGAGCGTCCCGCCGTTGGCCTCGACGAGCTCCTCGTACTCCTTGCGCGGACGCGACAGGGCCCCGGTGAAACAGAAGGTCTTGCCCGCCAGCGCGCCGGTCTTCGCGATCGTCACCGGCACGACTCCGACCTTCACGAGGCGCGCGATCTCGCTCGCGCGCTGCGCCATGCCGGCGACGAACGCCGCCGCCTTCGCCGGCCCGACGTTCGGCAGGCCCGCGAGCTTCTGCACGGTGACCTTCTGCAGCTTCGCGATCGAGTCGTGGCCGGCGTTGATGATCGCCTTCGCGGTCTGCAGCCCGATGTTCTCGATGCCGAGCGCCGCGAGGAACCGCGGCAACGGCAGCGGGAGCTTGGCGCGGAGGTTGTCGATCACCTTCTGCCCGATCACGAGGCCACGTCGCTCGAGCTTGGCGATCTGCGCCGCGGTCAGCGTGTACAAATCAGCCGGCTCTTCGACCAGCTCGGCCTCGACGAGCTGCGCGATCAGCTTGTCGCCCCAGTCGAGCACGCCGACCGCGTCGATCCAGTTCTGGATCCGTCCCTCGACGAGCGCCGTGCACGCGAGGTTGCGGCACGCGATGAACTCGCCGGACTTCACGAGCTTCTTGCGACACGTCGGACACGTGGTCGGCGCGCGGGCGGGATTGCCGGCCGACGTCACGACCTCCTCGACATACGGGATGACGTCGTTGCGACGCGCGATCAGCACCTCGTCACCGATGCCGATGCCGAGCTCCGCGACGTTGCCGGCCGTGTGTAGCGATGCCCGCCGCACGGTCGCGCCGGCGAGCACGACCGGCTCGACGACGGCGACCGGCGTCACCCGCCCCGACGCACCGGTCTCCCACACGATGTCGACGAGCGTCGTGACCTTCGCCTGCGATGCGAACTTGAACGCGATCGCTGCGCGCGGTCGGTTGCCGAGGTCGCCGTGCAGGCTCGAGACCCGCGTGTCGTTCGCGCGCACGACGAGGCCATCGATCTCGTAGTCGAGCTTCGCGCGCCGCGTCTTCGCGTACGTGCGGTGGAGCGCGATCGCGCCTTCGAGATCGGTCGCTGCGAAGCTCGGCACGCCGAGCCCGAGCTCGCCGAGCCGCGCGAGCTTCTTCTGCTCGGTCGGGTAGCTCTCGCCGACGAGATCGTAGAACAGCACGGTCAGGTGTTCGCAGCCGGCACCATCGAGCCGCTTGCTCGTGCCCGACGCCTGGTTGCGCGGGTTCGCCGCGCCGGGGAACGCCTTCTTCAGGTCCGAGAGCCGAAGGATGATCTCGCCGCGGACCGTCACCGAGATCGGCTTCGCGAGCTTGGTCGGCACGCCCTTCATGCGGCGCGCGTTCGCCAGGATGCGCTCCCCGACGAGGCCATCGCCGCGCGTGATCGCATCGACGAGCTTGCCCTTCTCGTAGGTGACGGCGAGCGAGAGCCCGTCGAGCTTCTCGGTCACGATCAGGTTCTTCGCGATCGCCACGAGCTTCGCCTTGGCGCCGAGCTCGTCGCACCGCGCCGCCCACGCGCGGAGCTCGTCCTCGCTGACGGCCTTGTTCAACGAGCCCATCGGGATCGCGTGCTTCGCCTTGACCCAGGCGGTCGTCGTGCGCGCGGCCGTGCCCACGGTCGTGAGCAGCGCGTGCTCCGGCGCGACCTCGCGGAGCTCGTCCTCGAGCGCGTCGTACGCGGCGTCGCTGACCAGCGGCGTGCCGTTGTAGTAGGCGTCCTTGTACTTCTTCAGGAGCTTCGCGAGGTCTGCAACCCGATCCTTCGGCATGGATCCGGACTGTCACACGCCGATCGGGTGGAAGTAGACTGGAGCGGTGCGATTGGCGGTGTTGCGCATCGGGGTCGTCGGGCTGCTCGCCGTGCTGGGGTGCGACGGTGACTCGGCACCGCGCGCGAGCGACGGCGTCCTCGATCTCCGTGGCTGGGAGTTCGACGACACGGACGCGCTCTCGCTCCAGGGTACCTGGTCGTTCTACTGGAACCGGCTGGTCGAGCCGGGAGACCACCCCGCGCCCGATGGCGTGCTCCCGATCGGGCGGTGGAACGGTCAGGCGCTCCTCGATGGCCGGGTGCTCGGAGGTCATGGCTTCGCGACCTATCGGCTGATCGTGCATCTCCCGACCGAGCCCAGGCAGTACGCCCTGGATACGGCGCCCGTGCTGGACGCCACGCGGCTCGTCGTGTCGCGTCCCGATGGTGAGGTGCTCGTCGAACCGCCGCCGGCGGGCACGGTGGGCACCACCCGCGAGACGTCGAACGGGACGCCGCGCAACGCCGTCGTGCCGTTCACCGCCGGCGGCGACGTGTTGCTCACGTTCCAGGTCAGCAACTTCGAGCACGCGCGCGGCGGCTCGGGGCCCGCGCCGATCTTCGGCACCGTCGATGCGATCCGCGCGCGCGAGCGCCATCGCAGGATGGCCGACTTCTTCGTGCTCGGGCTGTTGATCCTCGTCGGCGTGCAGCAGCTCGTGCAGTACGCGATGAACCGCGTCGACCGCGCGTCGCTGTGGTTCGCGCTCGCGTGTCTCATCATCGCGGCACGCGTCTTCATCCTCGGCCGCTATCCGGCCGACGAGCTGCCTGGCTTTGGCACGGTGACGTCGCTGCGCCTCGAGTATCTGACCGGCTACGTCGGCGCGCCGCTCATCGGGTTGTTCATCCGCGCGGTGTTCCCGACCTACGTGCGGGCGCTCTTCGTGTACGTCCTGGCCGCGACCGGCCTCGTGTTCGCCGCCTCGGTGGCGCTGCCACCCCCGATCTTCACGCTGCTGCAGAGCCCGTTCCAGCTGCTGATCTTCGCGGCGCTCGCGTACGCGATCGTGAACCTGACGCGCGCGGTGATCGGGACGCGCGACGGGTCGACGGTGGGGATGCTCGTGGGCTTCGCCCTGCTCGCGGTCGGAGTCGGGTGGGATGTGCTGCGCGTGCGCAGCGTCGTGCAACCCGTGGTCGCGACCACGCAGTACGGCCTGACCGGGTTCGTGCTGTGCCAGTCGATGGTCCTCGCGCTCCTCAACCGCCGGCGCAGCCGCGAGCTCGAACAACGCAACCGCGAGGTGCAGTTGCTCAACGAGGAGCTGCGCCAGCAGATCGCGAATCGTTCGCACGAGCTCTCGCACACGCTGGCGCTGATGGCGTCACCGAACCTCACGGCACAACATGTCGAGCCCGGTGCCGTGCTTGCCGGCAAGTACCGGATCGACCGACTGCTCGGCGAAGGCGGGATGGGCAAGGTGTATCGCGCCGAGCGGCTGGCCGACGGTCGAGCGGTCGCGGTGAAGCTGGTGCGCGGCGGCAATCCGAGGTCCCTGGCCAGGTTCGCGCGAGAGGCCGAGCTGGTCGCCCGCATCGATCACCCGAACGTGGTCAGCATCCTCGACTTCGGGATCACCGAACAAGCCGCCCTGTTCCTCGTGCTGGAGCTCGTCGAAGGCAGCTCCCTCGATCACGCACGTGATCGGTTCGGCGATCTGACGTGGGCGGTGCCGATGGTCGCGCAGCTCGCCAAGGCGCTCGAGACCATCCACGCGCTCGGCGTCGTGCACCGCGACATCAAGCCCGGCAACGTGCTCGTGGCCGGTGACGTCCTCAAGCTGACGGATTTCGGCGTCGCACACCTCGGGCTCCCGGTCGACCACGCGCGGGCGCAAGCCAAAACCGTCGAGAGGCGCATGAACTCCGATCTGGACGAGACCGCGACGATGAACCCCAACGCCAACCCCAACCCCAACCTGACCAACGTCGGAGTGCTGATCGGCTCGCCGCTCTACATGGCGCCCGAGCTCGGCGAGGGAGCTCCCTCGTCATCACGTTCGGATCTGTACTCGTTCGGCATCGTCGCCTACGAGATGCTGAGCGGAAAGCGCCCGTACGATCGACCGGTGGTCAAAGCGTTCCTCGGGGACAGGCCCGCACCGGAGCCGCCCCCGCCGCTCGCATCGCTCGCACCCGGCCTGCGAGCGGACCTCGCGACGATGATCGACGCGTGCTTGCACAGCGATGCCAAGGCCCGACCCGATGCCGCGACTGTCGCCCGGGCGTTCGCCGATCAGAAGATCTGACTCGCCGGGCGCCGGCGGATGATCCGTGGCACCGTGAGTGTCATGAGGATGCTGCACTGCTCGGTCGTCGCTGCGACGCTGGTTGCCTCGTCGGGTGCGCACGCGACGTGCGCGATGGCCCGGATCGGTCCGCGCGTGATGACGACGCGCTCGACGGTGATCCCGGCCGACGGTGGCGTGCTCGTCGGCTATCAGTTCGGTGGCACCGGCGGCGAGTTCACCGACGACGATCCGTCGGCCGCGGCCGGGTGGACGGCGAGCGATGGGACCCACCCGATTGGGCTCACGCGGATCTCGCTCGCGCCGGGCCTCAGCGTGTGGAAGCTCGCCGGCAACGCGCCGACGACGATCACCGGCAAGGACGCCAAGCCGATCGGTGCCTTCACCCACGACGCGAAGTTGCCGGCGGTCGCGATGCCGGCGCCGCAGCCGACCTCGGCGACGACGTCGACCGCGCCATCGTTTCGCTCGTCCACCACGACGTCGACGGTGACCCTCGCGAAGGCACCGCCGCCCGACGCCGTCGCGCTGATCGTGTACGCGGCCGGCGCGCCGATCACCTACGCGCAGCTGCCCGACACGCACGACAAGCTGACCAAGCTCGCCGTGTTCGAAGCCGGCGGTCGCTGCGCCCTGCCCATGCCCGGTCACGCCCTCTCGAGTGGCACGTACACGTTCGCGTACGTCGACGCGTTCGGTCGCCTGTCGCCGCAGAGCAAGCCGCTCCGGGGCAAGTCGTGATGCGTTGGGCGATCGCGTTTGTCGTGGTCGGCGCGGGGATCGCGCACGCCGACGTGAGCGTGATCGGCCGCTGGCGTGTCGTCGGCTGTGCGACCAGCCCCAAGGATCCGGCGGACTGCGCGCGCGGCAAGATCACGTTCGACGCCAGCCGCTGGTCGGTCGCGTTGCCGTGCTGCACCGTCGCGCACGCGTACGAGGTCGTCACGCGCGAGGCACACGCGATCACGATCTCGACCGACGGCGTCGTGTCCCGGATCGTGATCGACGCGGCGGGCGAGGCGCGCTGGAACCCCATCCTCGACGGCCGCGTCGGCGAGCTGTTGTTCGTGCGCGACGCGAACCGTTAGCTCGCCACGTCCGCCGCGCGCGCTACAGTGGATCGATGCTTCCCTTCGACCGCGACCAGCCGACGCACTTCGAGACCGCGACCTTCGGCCTCGGCTGATTCTGGACTCCCGACGCCCGGTTCGGGTGTCATCCCGCGGTGCTGCGCACGCGCGTCGGGTATGCCGGCGGCAGCACGGCCGATCCGACCTATCGCGACCTCGCCGATCACACCGAGGTCTTCCAGCTCGACTTCGATCCGAGCCGGCTCGCCTACGGAGAGCTCGTCGCCGAGATCTGGAAGAACCGGCGCGGCGGTCGGGCGTTCGGTCGACACCAGTACATGGAGGCGGTGTTCGCGGAGTCGCCCGAGCAAGCGCGGCTGGCGCGCGAGATCGTCGATGACCGGGCGCCGATCATCGACGGCGCGCGGTTCTATCTCGCCGAGGACTACCATCAGAAGTACAAGCTGCGCCACGACGCGGTCCTCATGCGCGAGCTCGCGGACTACACGCCGCGCGAGCTGGTCGACTCGACGATCGCCGCGCGCCTCAACGGCTATGTCGGCGGCCACGGATCGCGCGCCGCGATCGAGGCCGACCTCGCGCAGTTCGGCCTGTCGCCCGGCGCGACGATCCACGTCGCGCGCCTCGTCAGGTAGAGCGCGTGCTGTCGGCGACTGGCATCTGGACCGCGCGCGGCAGCCGGACCCGGAACGACGAGCCCTGGCCGACGGTGCTCGTCACGGTGATCGTGCCACCGAGCAGCCCGAGCAGCCGACGCACCAGCGTGAGGCCCAGCCCGACCCCGCCGTACTCGCGCGACATCGAGCCATCGACCTGGTGGAACTCCTCGAAGATCTTGTCGAGCTGTTCGCTCGGAATACCGACGCCGGTGTCCTCGATCTCGATCTCGATCGCGCCCTCGGCCGCGAGCTCGCGCGCCCGCAGCGTGATCGTGCCGCCGTCGGGCGTGAACTTGATCGCGTTCGCGAGCAGGTTGAGGACGATCTGGTTGAGCTTGCCGCGATCGGTGACGAGGCTCGGCAACGGGCCGACCTCGTGCTCGAGACGGAGGCTCCGGTCGGACAGCAACCACTGCCCGGTCGCGAGCACCGCCGGCAGCGCGTCCGCGAGGTCGACCTCCTCGAGGTGAACGTCGAGCCGTCCGGCGTCGGAGCTCGCGAGCTGGAGCAGGTCATCGATCAGCGCGAGCAGCCGGTGTGCGCTGCCCTTGATGCTGGTCATCGCCACGACGTGGCGCGCGCTCGGCGGGCCATAGATGCCCTTCGAGACCAGGTCGGCCAGGCCCATCACGCCCTGCAGCGGGGTGCGCAGCTCGTGCGTGACGTTGGCCATGAACTGCGCCTTCTGCTTGTTGGCGTCGACCAGGGCGTGCGTTCGGGCTTCGAGCCGGCGCTCGCGATCGCGCAACCGGCGGAGGATCAACCCGACATGAAACGTCGGGACCCCGATCACCATCACGGTGAACACGATCGCGACCACGACGTACGCGGTCGATCGCCCCGACCACTCGGCCGGCGTGGGGAACCGCGCGAGCGCACCGAGGTGAGTCGCGAGCCCCATGGCGATGAACATCGCCACCGAGAACGAACCGATGATCACGGTGGAGACCACGTTCGTGAGCAACGCGAGCACCGTGACCTGAAGCGTGTAGATCGCGACGATCGGGCTCGCGGTATCGCCGGTGATCCAGATCGCACCCGTCAGCACCACCGAGTCCATCGCGACGTTGATGATCGCGAACGTCAGCTGGTACCGCCCGTACTTCAGCCCGAGCCACGCCAGCGTGTTGGTGAACATCTTGAGCACGAGCAGCGTCGCGAACAGCGGATGCCATGGCACGACGCCGCTCCAGATGCCGACCGCCGCCACGGCCGCGAACGCGAGCGTCAGCACGTAACCGCTGACGACGCCGTAGCGCAGGATGCGCGGCTCGCGGACGCTCGAGATCTCGGAGAGGATGTATCTCAGCATCACGCACTCGGCTGCGGCAGCAGCGCGCTGACGCGATCGAGAAGGATGTCGAGATCGAAGGGCTTGACGAGGAAGCCATCGACGTCGAGGCCCGGGACCTGATCGATCGCCTGCAGATGGCTGCGGAAGTAGGCGCTCATCATCACGATCGGCACCCTCTCACCCATCGTGAGGCTGCGCATCGCCGTGCAGGCGTCGAAGCCGTTGACGTGGGGCAACAGCGCGTCGCACAGCACGAGGTCGGGAGGATCGGCGTGGAAGGACTCGACGCCTGCCCGCCCGGTGGTCGCGACCGTCGTGCGGTAGCCGTGCGCCGTCAGGTACTCCGAGATCACCAACGCGGTCACCCGATCGTCCTCGACAACCAACACGTGACGTCCATCTCGCATCGCGAACAAGCTAGCGAGGTCGGCTGGTGTTGTCTTGGATCGCGGGCGAACGCTACCCGTGCGCTACCCCAGGCCGTGTAGGCTACTGGCGCGAAACGTGCGTCATCAACTGCTCCTCGACCGGCGAGATGCAGGCGACGTACGCCGCACAGTCGGGCTTCATCAGGCAGCCACGGACTCCCGCTTCGAGGGCGCGCGCGTCGTCGGTCATGTGCGCGGTCATCTGCGTGCAGTGGCTCGCGATGCTCGCGTCGGTCGAGTCGGCGGCCCACTCCGCGTTCGCCTTCGCGATCACGCCGGCGCGGTCCTCCTTGACCTGCGCGGCGATGCCTGGGGGGAGGTCGAGCTTGGCGCGCGTATCGACGAGCGCGGGGATGTACTCGGTGGTGCACGTGCGGTTGTGGGTGAACGTTTCGACGCAGAGCTTCTGGTCGTCGGCGGTGGAGTCCTCCGTCTTCGTCGGAGCGGTCGTGGTGGCGGCGGGCTTCGACGAGCCGCATGCGGCGAAGACGACGAGCGAGAGCGCGATCAGGCGAGACATGAATTCTCCTAGAGGTTGTCGTGAGGCATGCGGCGGACGCCCACCGCGATCAGGATCCAGACGATGGCGGCGATCCCACCACCGAGGATGAGGTTGGCGCAGCTCTCCGCGAACCCGACGAGCAGGATCGCGAGCGCGGACTTCATCGCCTCTGGATCGCGACCGACGTGGAGCGCGGTGACCGCGAGGCCGGAGACAAAGCCGATCAGCGCGCTGAACATCAGCGCCCAGGTCAGCGCGCGAAGCAGCGCGAGGCGGTGGGGATCCGCATCGCGCGCGAACCGGATCGCGGTCGGGACCGCGAACACGCCGAGCGCGAGCAGCACGAACATGTTGAATCCGCCGGCGCGGATGAAGACCATGCTGAGGTCAACGCGGCACCCGCGCGAGCGTGACGAGATTTTTCACGCGCGAAGCTCGGCAGAATTGTTGTCACGCACGCGTGGCTGGGGCGTTGTGCTGGCGTGGACGCCGACGAGCGCGGGTGGGTCGACGGCCTGCGCGCCGGGAACCGGGTGGCGTTCGATGCGGTGTTCGGGGCCTACAAGCGGCGGATCTACGCGTACTTGCTGCGGATGACCCGGCGCAAGGACACCGCCGAGGACCTCGTGCAGGAGACCTTTCTCCGCCTCGCGCAACACGCGCGCGACCTGCAACCGACCACCCGGATCGGCGCCTACCTGTTCACGATCGCGCACCGGCTGTTCGTCAGCTGGTCTCGCGCACAGCAGGTCCGCGCGCAGCTCGCCGGTGACCTGCCCGCGCGCGAGGTCGCGGACGACGCGCGCAGCCCGCTCGACGCGCTCGCCGACTCGCAGGCGCAGCTCGCGATCGAGCGCGCGTTCGCGAGCCTCGCGCCGGCGTACCGCGAGGTCGCGCTGCTCGTCGCGGTCGAGGGCTTGCGGCCGACCGAGGTCGCCGAGATCCTCGGCCAGCGACCCGAGGCCGTGCGCCAGCGGCTCGCGCGTGCCCGCACCCAGCTCGCCGACGCACTCGGAGATTTCGCCCCCAGATCGTGGAGGGACTCATGACGACCGAAGACGACATCGCGAAGCTCACCGAGCTCGGCCGCGAGCTCCGGTCTCCCGACCTCGACGCCCCGACCGCCGAGCGGATCGCCCGACGCGTGCGCGACGACGTCGGCAAGGGACCCGACCCACGCCGGCTCTTCGAGGCCGCGATCGCCGCGGCGATCGTCGTCCCCTACGCGGTGTGGGTGCTTCTCGAGGTGCTGAAGATCCTGCGATGAGCTACGGCTGCAGGTTCGTGAACGTCGGCGAGCCCGCGAACGAGGCGACCACATTCGAGCGCAGGATCGTGGCGCCGAACGTGCCGCTCATCGTCACCGGCCCGACCGGCACGTTGAAGATGTAGGTCACGCCGCTCGGGTCGGTGGCGGTCGCCGAGGTGCTCGGTGCGCCGTGCGACGTGTAGAACACGGCGCCGGTCGGGCTGGTGAGGTTTGCGTTCGCGATCGGCACCCCAGCACAGTCGATGATCTGCACGGAGATCAACCCTTGCTCGGATCCTGGTGATCCCCGCGGCACTCTCGAGGATGCCGAGCGTCTGCGTCGAGACGATGACGTCGGTCGAGTTGGGGAGGTTCATATAGACCGGTGTTGCTGCGTAGAGATACGTCGGGACGAGGCCGGTCTTCGTGGCCAGCAGGTAGCCGGCGTTCGCGGTTCCACCGCCGGGAACGTCGAACGAGAACG
The DNA here is from genome assembly GCA_038321315.1 of Haliangiales bacterium. Lineage (GTDB taxonomy): Bacteria > Myxococcota_A > Polyangia > Haliangiales > Haliangiaceae > JABFXX01. Next base: position 144,732 of record JBBQEX010000009.1, read on the forward strand.
CACCCTGCGCGTCGGAGACCACCGTCGCGCGCGGCGACGTGTCGATTGACGACAGCATCGAGCCTTGTCGGTCGCGCCGAGACCTTGCGCGTGCCGCGTTGTCGCAGAAAAACTTCTTCGTGAAGTCCGGGCACGCCACCTCCGGCGTGTCGGCGCTGCCGTTGTCAGCCATACCCGCCGCCTTCTTCTCTGACCCGCGCGACCCGAGCTGCGCTATTTCGCCCCGCGCTTGTTCCTCGGCGGCTTCTTCGTCGCCGCCTTCGCATGCATGGCGTCGATCGCCTTCGCGACCCGGCGTGCACGCGTGGCGGCCTGCTTCGCGTCGGCGACCGCCTCGGCCCACTCGCGCTGATGCGTGAAGCTCATCGCCGCCCAGCCGGCCTTCGCGCGCGCGTCCTTGGCGAGCGCCTTCGCGAGCTCGCTCGGCGGCACCACGACACGTGGCTCGACGTCGGCCTCGACCACCACGTCCACCCTCGCTCCGTCGGCGAGCTCGTGGGCATCGAGCACGCGCTTCCAGAGCCCGAGGGTGTACTTGCCGCCGTAGACCATCACGCGCGTGCGGTGCGTCTCGCCGAGCACCGTCATCTTCACCGCGGCGCGCGCGGTGCCGTAGACGGCCTTGACGTCGAACGGCACCTCGAACGCGCCCTCGCGGAGCTTGGCGGTGAATCGCTGTGGCTTCACGACCTGCGAGCGTAGTCGATCGCGCGTGCGGTCGGTGCTCCGGTCCAGTCGAGCGCGGCGTCGTGAGCTCGGGGGGTCGCGCAGGCTATCGCGGCACGCACGATCTGCATTGTCGCCATCGATTCGGTACCCGGTCGGATCTGTTACGGTGCCGCCATCATGAGCAAACGTACCTTCACCAAGCGCAAGGCCGCCACGCCCGAACTCGACCCCGTCAAGGCCGCCGAGCTGCGCCTGTTCAACCGTCTACGCGATCGCCTCAACCGGACGCTGCTCAAGCGGCGCCGACAGAAGTCCGGGCAGTAGGGCTCGCGCGGCTGTCGCCGTCGCTGATGCCACGGTGGAATCTCTGGCCCGGGAGCGACGGATCCGATCGACTCCGGCTTGACAGCCCCCGGCGGGCTAGCTAGAAACACCGTCACCGCTGCGGGAGTAACTCAGTGGTAGAGTGCAACCTTGCCAAGGTTGACGTCGAGGGTTCGAATCCCTTCTCCCGCTCGATCTAACTAGCTGAAACGGCTCCTTCCCGGCTTTCACGACGGATGGCGTGTCGCGTCTCGTCGATCCGCTTCGATCGCGTGACCGGTCTCAGGTTCCGGACCACGCTTTCAAAGCCCGCAACGCCTTTTCGAGCGTCGTGCTGCGGTCGCGATCGTCGGGCTGGGCACGGGCAAAACTGGTGATCACGATCGCTTGACCAATTCGCTCGTCGGGCGCCTCACTCATCCGGATTCGGGCGTATTCGCCCGGACACATCTGCACCTTCGCGTGCGCTGACGCTCAGGGATGGCGCGGCGGGTGCACTCCTCACGGTCAATGACTACACGATGGGTTGCGGGTGCTGTGGGGGTCCTCATCACGACGACGGCGTTCGCCGATGTCAGCATCAAGGTCGAGCCCGGGTTGGGCATTCCGCTCACCGCTCCCCAATCGACGATCTACGACGCCGGTGGCGGCCAGTCGCTCAAGGCGCTGTTCGGCATCTCGCGATACCTCGACGTGGGTCCGACCGCGTCGTTCCTGTTCTTACCGTCCGGCATTCCGAGCGCGGAGTCGGGGACCGTGTGGGGCTTCGGCGGTGGTGGGCGTGTGAAGCGCCCACACGATCGCGAGACCTCTGGGGTCTCGCCATGGCTCGACGCCGATCTGCTCTACATCCGCACCGGTGGACTCGACCGGCTCGGCTTCGATGCCGCCGTCGGGATCGGATTCCCGATCGATGACGACAAGGCGTACTGGGTCGGCCCGTTCGTCCGCTATCAGCAGACGCTGACCTCGGCGCGCGTCGGCTACGACACGCGTGACGCGAAGATCCTGCTCGCCGGCCTCAGCATCGAGTTCGGCTCCAAGATCTCCAGGATCCAGCACGCCACGCCCGCGCCGATCGTCCCCATGCCCGTCGAGCGCCCCGAGCCCGCACCGGTGCCCGCGCAGGTGGTCACGCAGACCGTGCTGTCGTGTCCGGATCGCGACAACGACACCGTCCCCGACACGATCGATCGCTGTCCCGATCAGGTGGGACCGATCGAGGGCGCGGGATGTCCGGTCTACGAGCGACTGACCATCACGAAGGACAAGCTCGAGCTCAAGGAGAAGCTGTTCTTCGCGTGGGATCTCGCCGAGATCAAGCCGGCCTCGCTGCCGACGCTCGACGACGTCGTCAAGGCGATGCAGGACCACCCGACGCTGCATATCCAGATCGAAGGTCACACCGACACGTCGGGCGACCTCAAACACAACCAGACGCTGTCGGAGCGTCGGGCCGGGGCGGTGCGCGACTACCTCGTCCAGCACGGCGTGAGTGCCGATCGCCTGGTCGCGAAGGGATTCGGCCCGTCGGTGCCGCTCGACGTCAACACCACTGCGATCGGGCGCGAACGGAATCGCCGGGTCGAGTTCGTCATCGTCTCGATCTCCATCATCACGCCCACCGAAAAGAGCTCCAAATGAGTTCGTTGAAATCGCATCTCATCGCCATCCTCGTGCTGGTCTCGGCGTGTGGCCGTCAGGTCGTCGAGTTCAGGCTCGGCGATGCCCCGGGTGGGTCGATCGACTCACGGTTCGATGCAGGGCTCGATGGACGGGGCGATGCCCGGCTCGATGGCCCGCACGCGATCGATGCCGGCCTCGATGCGCCACTGCCCACCGCACCGACCATCGTGTCGACGATCCCGGCATCGGGCGCGATCGGGGTCGCGCTCAACACCGCCATCACCGCGACGTTCGATCGCCCGATGGACCCGGCGACGCTGACGATGAGCACGTTCACGGTTCGCCACGGGGCCACGCCGGTGAACGGCACGGTCGCGCTCGATGTCGCCGGGACCACCGCGCGGTTCACGCCGACCGTCGCGCTGCTCAACGGGCTCGGCTACACCGCGACGATCACGACCGGCGCCCATGACACGGCCGGCACGGCGCTCGCGGCGAACTATCCGTGGTCGTGGAAGACCGCCGACAACGCGCTGCCGCCGACGGTGATCTCGACCACGCCGCTCGCCAACGCGATGAATGTCTCGGTCAACAAGAAGCCGACTGCGACGTTCAGCAAGTCGATGGATCCGGCGACGATCACCGGCGCGACGTTCACGCTCCAGCAGGGGATCAACATGATCGCTGGAACGGTGGCCCTCGACAGCGCCACGAACACCGCGACGTTCGCGCCGACCATGCCACTGATGATCGGCCTCACCTACACCGCGACGATCACGACCGGCGCCAAGGACACCGGCGGCACACCGCTCGCGATGAACTACACCTGGAGCTTCATGACCGACGCGTGCGGGCAGGGCCCGATCACGCTCGGTGTCGCCGGCAACTTCGCCGTCCTCGCCGGCTCGACGGTCACCAACACCGGGCTCACCACGGTCACCGGCGACCTCGGGGTCAGCCCGGGCACGGCGGTCACCGGCTTCCCGCCCGGCATCCTCGTCGGGACGCAGCACACCGACCCGACGTCGGCGACCGCGATCGCGAACCTCACGACCGCGTTCGACGAGGCCGCCGGGCGGACGCTGTGCGCCGTGACGGTGGCCGGCAACCTCGGCGGCCAGACCTTGCCGCCGGGGCTCTACAAGTCGACCTCGTTCCTCGAGATCAGCTCGGGCGATCTCACGCTCGACGCCCAGGGTGACGTCGATGCGGTCTGGGTGTTTCAGATGGCGACGACGCTGACCACGACGATCAACCGCCAGGTCATCCTGGTGAACGGTGCCAAGCCGGGCAACGTCTACTGGCAGGTCGGCTCGTCGGCGACGATCGGCATCGCCTCGATGTTCCAGGGCACGATCATGGCCGACCAGGCCATCACGTTGAGCACCGGCGCGACGCTCAAGGGCCGGGCGCTCGCCCGGATCGCCGCGGTCACGCTCGATACCAACGCCGTCGTCATCCCGTAAGAGAGCCCTCGAATGACCACGCTGAGGACGCGATAGGGGCAGAGAGCCAGGGCTACGATCGCGACATCGATCGCCCTGACGCTCCCCACCACTTATCCTTACTTCGGATGATCGAGCGTGTCGATCACGGCGGTTAGCGCTTGGAGCGCGGCCGCGGCCGTCGATGCGTTCGGCGATGTCGCGCGAGCCTGCCGCAAGACGACGTCGATCGCGTCGTCCATGACCGTCCACTTGGCGGGACTCATGCGCTGGAGCTGCGCTTGTGCGGCATCCCACGCCACCTCGAGCGCGCTGGCTCCCGACTTCGCGCGCGTCCAGTCGGCGGCTTCCACGGCTTGGGTCATGTCACGGGCGATCGCGCGGAAGGCCGAGAGGTCGCCGAGCGGGCGATCGACCGAGGTGGAGGCTGCGGCCCGAGCTTCCAGCTGCGCGCTGCGCACGACGTACCCCGTGATGCCGAGCGCGAGCAGCACGGCGACGACGACGCCAGCCTGTAGGCCCGGGCGAGAACCCGACTTCGCGGCGGGCGCGTCCGGGATCTCGATCCGATCCTTGCGCGTGACTGCCAGGTACACGACGACCGCGAGGATCGCGCTCAGGAATATCGCGCTCGTCGCTGCCGCACCGAGGCCGAGTCCACCTTCGCTCGCGGGCTGCGACAGGTAGTCGCCGAGTGATGCGCCAAGTGGCCGGGTCAGGATGTACGCGATCCAGAACGCGAGCACGGGATCCAGCCCGAGGCGCCACGCGACGGCGGCGGCGGCGACAATGCTGAGGACGAGCAAGCCGGTGTTGAGGTAGCCGACGCCGAGTTGTTCTGCGACGAGGTCGCCCGTTGCGGTGCCGAGCGCGAACGTGAACAGGATCGCGAGCCAGTAGAACAACTCGCGCCGTCGCGTGAAGACCGAGTGGATCGAGAGCGTTCCCTCCTTCAGATACCAAGCGACGAACGTGAGGCCCAGCGCGACGCTGAAGATGATCGTGCTCCACTCGAGTGGAAAGTGGAGGCTATCGGTCAGGATGTCGGTGACGAGCGTGCCGAACACGCTCACGAGCACGACGACGAGCCAGTAGATCGCGGGCTGGTAGCGATCGAGCTTGAACTGGACGGCGAGCGCGACGAGCAGACACGCTCCCGCCGCGACCGCGGTACCGCTGAGGCCAAGCCCGAGGTTGACGTTCAGGTAGTCCGACGCCGTCTCGCCGACGGTCGTGCACAACACCTTGATGACCCAGAAGAAGACGGTCACCGCCGGGACCTTGCTGAGCTTCGTCACTTAAAGACGGTATCTTGGAGTTCGCGATCGCGTCGGCGCTTTACCAAAACTTCACCCACCGTTGCCGTGCGACTTGACCTCGCCGTCGGAGGAACGCCCACGTAGCGTCTTCGAAGTGGCTACGGCGCCTTGTGGTCCCAGGCGTAGCGGACGGACGACTTGACGTCCTCCCACGTGCGGCCGTGCTTGAGTGACGTCCACTCGTCAGCGAGGGTGGATTCGAGCTTGGAGCTCCACTCCTTGTGGTCCTTGCCGTACTGCTGGCGGGCGCCAACGCCGTAGCGATAGCTCGGCTCGATGACGTCCCACGACTGGTTCGACATGTTGCCGGGCGGAATGACTTCCTTGCCGGCAGCCTGCTTGACGGTATCGCCGGCGGTCTGGCCGAGCTCGTGACCCTTCTTGGAAAAGTCGGCCTTGGTCTGCTCCCAGTCGCGGCGCAGCGCGGCCTTCACGCGGTCCCAGGTGCCTTGATGATCATTGTTCCACCATGCTGGATCGGTCATGGCGGTCGGTGCTGCAGTCCGCACGCCAGGCACGAACTGCGCTGGATGCGCGTCGAGCCGGGATCCGCGAGCGCCCCTGCCCCAGCGCGCGGAGATCCCCCGGGAAGATCGACACGGCTGACCGTTACCTGGCTGTGGAGGCCGTCCTCGTCCCAACCTTGACCCTGCTTCCCATGGCGTGGCACCGTCCGCGCGCCATGGGTGGGGCTGAACACGCTTTCGCGGCCGCGGTGCGCGTCCACGAGGACGTGCTCGGGGGCATCGCGCGCCGGCTGTGCAAGAACTCGGCGGACGCCGACGATCTGTTGCACGACACCTACGAGCGGGCACTTCGCGCCTGGGACCGCTACGACGATCGCGGAAATCTGCGCGCATGGCTGGTGTCGATCATGAACAACCTCTTCATCGACCGCTGTCGCAAGGCGAAGCGAACGCCGGCGACCTCGGACATCACCGAGCTCGAGGTCGCGTCACCGCCGCCCGACGCGCCACCCCAGTGGGCGCGCGTCCAGGTCGAGCAGGTCCATCGCGCACTCGGCACGCTGAGCGAGGACTTCCGTCGCGTCTACGAGCTCCATACGATCGAGGGCAAGTCCTACGATCAGATCGCGGCGCTGCTCGGCATCGCGAAGAACACGGTCGGCACGCGGTTGATCCGCGCGCGGCACAAGCTCAAGGCCGCGCTGCTGATCGAGATGGGTGAGGCAGCTGCGTCATGAAGTCCTGTCCCGAGATCGAACGTACGCACGCGCTGGCCGACGGCGAGCTGTCGGACACCGAGGCGGATGCCGCGCGCGATCACCTCGCCGACTGCGAGGTGTGTCAGGCCGAGCTGTCGGACGTGCTGCAGCTCGGCGCGGCGGTCGCCGACGCCGGCGTCGCGAACAAGTCGAACGTCATCTCGCTCGCAGGCTACAAGCGCAAGCGCGCGCTGATCGCCGGCGGCGTCGCGATGGCGGCGGCCGCGGCCGCCACGATCTTCCTCGTGACCCGCCCGCCAGCGACCGATCCCAAACAGCCTCCGCAGGTGGCGCAGCTCGAGCTCGGGCTCGCGAAGGCGCGCCAGTTCGAGGGCCGCATCGACTGGGCCGGGGCATCGGCGTATCGCCCGTACGACGTCCAGCGCGGTGGCGAAGCCCACGAGTCGATCCCGCTCGCGCAGCTCGCCGAGCTCGAGAAGCGCGGCGACTTCCGCGGCGTCGCGATGGCGTACCTGTTGAACGGCGACGTCAAGCAGGCCCGGACCTACCTCGACAAGGCGTCGAACGCGACGGCCGCGGATCGCGCGCTCCTCGCGCTCGCCGCGAACGATCCGGCGACCGCGCTCATGCTCGCGGATCAGGCACTCGAGAAGGACTCGACCGATCGCGGCGCGCAGTGGAACCGTGCCCTCGCCCTGCGCGAGCTCGGGCTCCACCTCGCCTCCGCGGCGCAGTTCGACGCGATCGCTGCGACCAACGAGACCGGCTGGGCGGCCGAGGCGACCGAGCGCAAGAACAAGCTCGAGCGCGAGTGGGCCGCACGCGACGGCGTCGTGAAGGCGGTCGTGGCTCACGGCACGACGGGCCTCACCGTCGACGACGCGCGCGCCCTGCCCGGCCTGACGCGCCTCTACTTCTACGATGCGCTCCGCGTCGCCCCGACTGCACCCGCGGTCGAGCAGCTCGCGCCGGTCGCCGAGGCGCTCGACGCCGCGTCGGGCACCAAGGATGCGACGGCCGCGCTCGCCCACGTCGCCGCGGCGAACTTCGCCCAGCGCGGCCCGCTTGCCGCGACGTACGCCGAGATCCTCGCGAACAAGCCGCCGACCGATCGCGCCGGCTACCTCGCGAAGCTGCGGGCCGCGAAGGCCGACGATCTCCTGATCGGCACGCTGCTCCGGTTCGACGCCGGCTCGATCACGCCGGCGAACGCCAAGGAGTTCGCCGCGCTGACGACCGCGTCGAGCGATCCGTGGATGAAGGCGCTCGGCGTCGAGCAGCGCGCCGCGACCCAGTTCGCCGCCGGCGACTGGCTCGGCACCGAGGCGACGCTCCGCGCCGGGCTCGCGAGCTGTACGCACCCGTATCGCTGCGCGCGCCAGAACTTCGTGCTCGGCCGCGCGTACCTCATGCTCGAGCGCCTGACCGACGCGCGCACGACGCTCGCGACGACCTGGAAGATCGCACACGGCGCGGGCGAGACGTTGATCGAGGAGAACCTGCTACCGATCCTCGCGGAGGCGTATGCCCAGGACGACGCGACCGGCAGCGGGCTGCCGCTCGCACGCGCGTACTCGCACGAGGTCCGCCTGCGCGCGCCCGACAACTGCGACTACGAGGAGCGCGAGCACGAGCTGCTCGCGACCACGCTCATCAACCAGCTCAAGCCCGAGGCCGCGCGTGCCGAGCTCGCGAAGCTCACGTGCGCGCACGCCGAGTCGCCGTTCTCGCTGTTCAATCGCGCCGAGATCGAGCGCGATCGCGCGGAGCCCGGCGAGGTCGCGAAGATCCGCGGTTCGATCGGCCAGCTGCGCAGCGATCCCGCCACGGTCCCGGCGGCCCAGGCGATGCTCGACGCGATCGAAGGCCGCCTCCTCGTGGTCCACGATCCCGCGACCGCGCGCCCGCTGCTGCGCCGCGCGATCGAGCGCGCCGACAAGCTGCCCGCGTGGGACATCGAGGTCCGCCGCGCGCGTGCCTACGCGTACGCCGACCTCGTGCTCGCCGCCGCCAAGGCGAACGACGCCACGGCCGCGCTGGCGCTGCTCGTCGAGGAAGCCGGCGTCCCGGCACCGGCGGGCTGTGTCGTTGGCGTCGCGGTCGACGACCAGCGCCGCTTCGTCGTGGCTCGCGGCAGCGATCATCAGCTCCGCCTCCACTACGACGAGACGCGCCGTGACACCGCGGTCGATCCCGGATCGATCGTGCCGGCCGAGCTCGTCGCCACGCTCGCCGGGTGCGCCACGGTCGACGTGCTCGCGCGCGCCCCGCTCCACGGCACGCCGCGGATCCTGCCACCCGAGATCGCATGGCGCTACGTGTCGCCGCGCAACGCGCCGGTCGGACCGCAGGCATCGCGCTCGGTCGTGGTCGCCGATGCCGAGCCACCGGCGTCGCTCGGCCTGCCGCGGCTCGCGGCGTGGTCATCGGCGCCGGGAGCGATGCTACTCAGTGGTCCGGCCGCCACCCCGACGGCCGTGCTCGCCGCGATCACCGATGCCGGCGACGTGGTGATCGATGTGCACGGGCTCGACGGCGGCGCCGACGCCGCCTACCTCGCCCTGTCTCCCGACGCCGCGGGCCTGTACGTGCTCACGCCGAACATGGTCCGCGCGACGAAGCTGACCGGCAGCCCGATGATCGTGCTGGCCGCGTGTCACGGGAGCAAGGGCGCGTCGGTCATGCACGAACCGTGGAGCCTGCCGTCCGCGTTCGTGTTCGCGGGAGCGCGCGCGGTGATCGCGTCGCCCGAGCCGATGCCCGACCGCGACGCCTCGATCTTCTTCGACGAGCTCCGTGCCAAGACCCTTGCAGGCACCCCGATCGCGGTCGCGTTGCGCGACGTGAGGACAGCCTGGCTGACCGCCAACCGCGGAAACTGGGTGCGCGATCTCATCGTCTTCGAGTAGTCTTCTTGCCTTCGAAAGGACCCCATGCGTCTTACCAAGCTTCTTCCCGTTGTTCTCCTCACCATCGTCGGTTGCACCACCTCGGACCGCGCGGCGACGGATCCCGGTGATCTCGGGACCGCCACCAGTGAGCTCACCGGTGCGTGCAGCACGGAGACGATCTATCCGATCGACTGGACCGGTCGCGAGCCGATCGTGTTCCCCGCGTCGGTCGATCACCTCGAGAACATCCAGGTGCGTTGGGATACCAACTCGTTCATCGCGTGGGGTATCGGCGACGGCAACGTCGTCACCTACAGCTACCGCGTGAAGTTCACCGACCAGGCGACGTTCAACAAGGTCGTGATCGACTCGATGCCGACCGCGGCACCGGGCGGCACCAGCAGCCAGACCTGGGGCGTCCAGGGCGTCGGCGGTCCGTGCTGCTCGCCGCGCCCGGGTGGCCCGGTCGGTCCGGGTCCGATCGGCTTCCCGCCGGTCTACGTGAAGCGCCTCGTGCAGTTCGCGGGCACGCACACCGACACCGCGAACTTCGGGAACACCACGATGGGCAACTACTCGATCTACGGTCGCACGCCCGCGACGAACCCGACGACCGCCCCGCAGTAACGGCTACTTCGCGGCCGAGCCGGAGCCGGCGTTCATGCCGGAACCGGCGGTCGGCGCGGGCTTCTCGGCCTCGGCCTTCTTGGACGCTGGTGCCGAGTCACCGAGCACCTCCGTCGAACGGATGCGCTCGGGCAGCCAGCGATCGAGCTTGCCGACGAACCACGTCCCGGCGAGCACCAGGAGGACGATGAGGAAGACCCAGCGCTTCCACGGCGTCTTCTTGTCTGCGAACGGATCGTCAAGCGAGCGCTGCGCGTTGGGCGGCAGCTTCGCGAGCTCGGTCAAGGCCGCCCCGAACGCGACGTTGATCCGCGCGCGGCTATTCACCGCCCAGCCGTTGGCATCGAGGATCGGGCCGAGGTTGCGGCGGCGAAGCTTCAGCCACGCGAGCAGCATCGACGGCGTCGAGATCATGAGGATGACGGCGAGGATGCCGAGCGGCAACCACAACCCGAGGCCGAACAGGCCGCCGAACACCGCGCCGATCAGGGTGCCGATACCGCCGATCGCGACGCCGATCGCCGCGACGGTGCCGAGATCGATCTTCTTGGTCGGCGCTGGCACCGCGACCGCGTCGGCATGTGCGATCCCGGCGCCGGTCTCCTCGACGGCGCCCATCGACTTGGTCTCGGCGGCCGACGCGCGCTTGGTGACGTTGTCCTCGATCACCTTCACGAGCTTCTTGTACGGCGCGAAGAAGGCCTCGCGGATGCTGATCGGATTGCCGATCACCTTGTTGATCGTGGCGTCCCAGTCCTGGCCCTTGCGGTCGTAGAACACGCCGTTGCGACCGACGAAGATGTTCTCGCTGTCGCCGTTGGTCACCGCGATCACGACCTGCATCTTCTCGCCGAGCCGCGTGCAGTCGACGTACGCGAGGTACGCGTCCGAGCCGGCGGCGAGTGCGGCGTGCTTGGCCGCGTCGAGCACCGGGATCGCGAGGTGGAGGGCGCGCGCGTCGAGGTAGAGCGTGCCGGCCTGGAAGATGCCGTCCTGCCGCGCGTAGAAGTCCGAGAAGTTGGCGAAGTTGCGCAGCACGCGACCGAAGTCGCGCTGGAACCGCACCGCCTTGGCGACCAGGCTGATCGCGTCGTACTCCGGGGAGAGCGCGGCGTCGTCGGCGATCAGCTTGGTGATCCGCTCGCGGATCGCGGGGTCCGCGAGGACCGCGATGCGCTTGGCGTCGATCGCGCCGATCTTGTTGGCGGGCTTGGCCGCGCGCCACGCCTGGACCGGCGCGAGCTTCTCGATCACCGCGGCGAGGTCGGCGGGCACCAGCACGTCGCGCACACCGACGATCGGCTTGACGCACAGCTCGACGAACGCGAGGACGCGTGCCGCCCACGCCGGGTTGAGCTTGTCGAGCGCGAGGCGCGCCGCTGGCGTGACGTGCGCGAGCGGCAGCTTGGCGAGCTCGTCATCGCCGGCCGACAGCGAGCGCGTCGACAGCGCGGCGAGCTCGGTGTCGGCGCCGCCGAGCGAGGCCTCGCCGCGCGGATCGAACGCGGCGACCTTGCAGCGCGTGAAGTAGTCGTCGAGCTTGGCGGCGATCGCGTCGAGCGCGTCGGTCGCGGCGCCGGTCGCGTCGCCGAGCGGCTTGTTCTCGGCCGCATACCAGGCAGCCTGCTGATCGATCTCGGTGAAGAATGCGGTGACGATCGCGGTGTCGCAGCCGGGCTTGCCCGAGCGATCGACGACCGAGCCGTGCGCCGCCACGATGTCGGTGATGACGTTCTGGAGCTCGCCGTCGGTGGTGGCGACCGTCGTGATGATGCCGTCGCCGTTGAGCGCGGTGTTGGCGAACGCGGTCGCGATCGCGGCCATGTCCTCGACCGCGATCGAGGTGGCGTCGGGCTTGCCGAGGTCGCCGAGCATCCGCTTGGCCGACGCGACGATCTTCGCGTCGGCGATCGAGGCGAGCTTCAAGCTGCCGCTGCTCTTCAGGATGTCGCCGGGCTCCTTGAAGGTCGCGATCGCCCAGTCGATCGCCGCGACGATGTCGTCCTTGCGGATGCGCCCGTCCTTGTCGGTGTCGAGCAGCGCGAGCGTCTCGGGCTCGACGTCGACGCCGGTCGTCGGCATCGCGAGCGCGACCCACAGCTTGTTGTCGAGGTCCTTGAGCGCGCGCAGATCGTGGCCGTCGCGCAGGCTCACCTGATCGACCCCACCCGCCCGGAAGAAATGGAACCGATGGTCCGCCATGTGCGGCGGACACTACCTCAGTTCGGCGCCACGCCCAGGTAGCGCCCGACGAGAAGCGCGGCCTCGTCGACCAGGCGAGGATCTCGGAGCCGCGCCGGATCGAACAGCGCGGCGCGGTGCGCGATGGCCTCGATCGCGGAGACGCAGAGGAACGCGGCGAGGTCCGGATCGGCGATCGCGAGCTCGGCGTGGCGCGCGGTCAGGATCGCTTTGACCATCTGATGATTGAGCTGGTCGAGCTCGCGCAGACGCGCCATCCCGCCGACGCGCGGGACCTGCTCGGTCAACACGCGGTGCAGCTCGGGCTCGATCGCGTGCGCCCGGATCGCGAGCTCGATCACGGCGCGGATCGCTTCGAACATCGGGAGCTGGGCGACGCGCGCGAGCTCGGTGAGCACGGCCGCGTTGGTCTCCTCGATGTGCCGCTCGACCAGCTTGGCGACCAGCGCCTCCTTGTTCGGGAAGTACTGGTAGAGCGAGCCGATCGACACGCCGGCGGCCTCGGCGACCGCGTTGGTCGACAGGCCATCGAACCCGTGGCGGACCAGAACCCGAGCGGTCGCCTCGAGAATCGTGTCGACGGTCGCGCGGCTACGGTCCTGGCGCGGGCGTTTCCGAGGCGTGGTCTTGACTTGGGGGCTCATCGTAAATCCTGTTCACCGCGGTGCCGAACGCGAGTTGCTAATGTGAGCGAATGCTCGCATTTTAGGTCTCGATGGCAACCGCGACAAGTCCTTTCCGCAACGCCGCGAGCGTTGTGCCCTCGGTTCCGGCCGTGCCCGGCCTCCCGCTGATCGGCAACATGCTCCAGTTCAGGAAGGATCGGCTGGGGCTTCAGGAAGCAGCCGCGAACATCGGCCCGATCGCGCGATTCTCGCTGTTCCACATCCCGGTCTACGTCGTCACCGACGCCGACCTCGCCCACCAGGTGCTGGTCACCGACGACGCCAAGTTCATCAAGTCGGCCGGCATCCAGTTCTTGAAGCCGCTGCTCGGCGAGGGCCTGCTGACCGCCGAGGGCGCGACGCACAAGTCGCATCGCAAGCTGCTCGCGCCGGCATTCGCACCGAAGCGGCTCGACAAGTACGGCGAGGTCATGGTCGCCGAGACCGCCGCGCAGGTCGCGACCTGGGGCCGCGGCAAGTCGGTCGACTTCGCGCACGAGATGATGGAGCTCACGCTCGCGATCGCGGGCAAGACGCTGTTCGGTGCCGACGTCCGCGCCGACGCCAAGCGCATCGGCATCGGCCTCGAGCTCGGCATGCGCGCGATGACCAAGAGCCTGACATCACCGATCCAGCTGCCGTACTCGTTCCCGCTGCCGCGCCACCTCGAGATGCGGCGCGCGGTGAAGATGATCGACGAGACCGTGTTCCGCCTGATCAAGCAGGGCCGCGCCCACGGCACCGATCGCGGCGACGTGCTGTCGATGCTGCTGCTCGCGCGCGACGAGGGTGTCGGCCTGACCGACGCCGAGATCCGCGACGAGGTGATGACGCTGTTGCTCGCCGGTCACGAGACCACGGCGAACGCGCTGACCTGGACGTGGTTCGAGCTCGGGCGCAACCCCGACGCGCTCGCGAAGCTGACCGACGAGGTCCGCGCCGCGGTCGGCGATCGCACGATCGCGGTCGCCGATCTCGCCGCGATGCCGTGGAACCTCGCGGTGATCGAGGAGGCGATGCGGCTACACCCGCCGGCGTACATGACCGGCCGCGAGGCACAGCAGGAGATCTCGCTCGGCGGTCACCGGCTCCCCGGCAAGTCGATGGTCGCGATCAACATCCGCGGCATCCATCGCCGCGCCGACTACTTCCCGGCGCCGCTCGCGTTTCGCCCCGCGCGCATGTTGCCCGAGGCGAAGAAGGCGCGACCGCGCCACCACTACCTGCCGTTCGGCGCCGGCCCGCGCGTGTGCATCGGCTCGCACTTCGCGCTGCTCGAGGCGCAACTGTTGCTCGCGACGATGGTCCAGCGCGGCACGGTCCAGCCGCTGACCCATCACGTCGAGTACGAGCCGCTCGTCACGCTGCGCCCGCGCGGTGGGCTACCGGCGCATGTCGCGACTAGGCAATGAAGCGCTTGCGATTCTCGGGCGACGGCAGATCGCAGAGGTCTGCGCGGCCCCAGATCCGGTAGCGCAGCGACGCGACGAGCCGGTAGCCGAGATCCATCACGAACCCCGGCATCCAGCGAAACGCGTAGGCCCAGCGCCACGGCGCGCGCAGATGTTGCGCGACGTGCATGAACGCCTTGCTCCGCAGGTACGCGCGGTCGTTCGCGATCAACACGACGCTGTCGATCGACGTCGGGATGTTGGGGTATTTCGCCCGCATCGCATCGCCGGTCGGGCCTTGCAGCGGGGCAAATCGCAACGCGTGATCGCGCTCGTGATGCAGCAGCCACTTCACGCTCTTGTGGCAGAGCCCGCACGTGCCGTCGTAGAGCAAGAGCGGGGACTTTGGGTCCGCTGCCGGTTCGAGCGTTGCGAGGGCCACCACGGGATGATCATGCCGCTTTCGCTCGCCGCAGCAACTGGTAAGGTCCACTCAGGTGCGGTTCAGCCTCCCGATGGTGCTCGGCATCCTCCTGTCCGTCACCATCCACGTCTATCTGTGGCAACGACTCGTCCGGCGCACGCATCTGAGTCAGCCGTGGGCGGGCCTCGCGACCGGGTTCCTCGCCCTCCTGTTCGGGTCGACGGTGTTCACGCCGGCCGCGCGCCTGTTCGCGCCGCACCTCGCGAGCGTGCTCGGATGGATCGCGCTGCCGTGGTTCGCGCTCGGCGGCCTGACGTTCGTCGCGCTCCTCGCGTTCGATGGCGTGAACGCCCTCCGCTGGGGTGCCAAGCGCGCGCGCGGCCCGGTCGTGCCGGAGTCGCCGTCTCGCCGCCAGTTCCTGTCGCGGCTGACCGGCGGCGCGGCCCTCGCGGTGGCGGGCGGTAGCGTGGCGCACGGCATGTTCGTCGCGCGCGGCGATCACGAGATCGTCGATGTCGAGGTCAAGCTCGCGAAGCTGCCGAAGTCACTCGACGGCTTCACGATCGTGCAGCTCTCGGATCTCCACGTCGGCCTCACGATCGATCGCGAGTTCGTCGCGCGCGTCGTCGCTCGCACGATGGCGCTCGCGCCTGATCTGATCGCGCTGACCGGCGATCTGGTCGACGGCACGGTCGCCGATCTGCGCGACGACATCGCCCCGCTCGGCGAGCTTCACGCGCCACACGGCGTGTTCGCGACGACCGGCAACCACGAGTACTACGCCGGGGTCGATCCGTGGATCGCGCACCTCACGTCGCTCGGCGCGCGCTACCTGCGCAACGAACGCGTGCGGATCGAGCGCGACGGCGCGCACTTCGAGCTCGCCGGAGTCGACGATCAATCGGGCCGCAACTGGCCGGGGCACGGCGAGGACATGGTCCAGGCCACGGCCGGCCGCGATCTGTCGGTGCCGCTCGTGTTGATGGCGCACCAGCCGCGCCAGGTGTGGAACGCCGCGAAGCGCGGCGTCGACCTCCAGCTGTCGGGCCACACGCACGGCGGCCAGATCTGGCCTTGGCACTACCTCGTCAAGGCGCAGCAGCGCGGCCTGCTCGCCGGGCGCTACCAGATCGAAGCTACGCAGCTCTACGTGACCCGCGGCTGTGGCTACTGGGGCCCGCCGGTGCGCGTGTTCGCGCCGCTCGAGATCACGCGCATCATCCTGAGGGCCGCGTGAAGCGGCTCGTGCTGATCCTCGCGATCGCGGCGTGCGGCAAGACCGAGCCGCGCGACTACGATCACGTCGCCGCCAGGGGCGTGTTCGACGAGGTCGACCTCGCCGCCCCGCCCGGCCTGTCGGATCTCGCGGTCGACGGCCGCGGCGTCCTGTGGGCGATCCCCGAGCGCGACCGGTTCCTCGTCGAGGTCAGCGTGCCCGCGACCCCGTCGAGTGGCCTGGTCGCGACGATCAGCCATCCGCTCGATGGCATCCCCGACGGCGACGACACCGAGAGCCTGGCGTGGCTCGGGCCCGACCACCTCGCGCTCGGCCTCGAGGGCCAGGACGAGGGCACCGCGACCGTCGCGTTCGCCGAGCGGCAGGGCGATCGCTTCGTCGTCACGCGCACGCGACCGATCGACAACCTCGGCGTGACGCTCAAGAAGAACCACGGCGCCGAAGGGCTGTGCGGCACCGCCGACAACCTGCTCGTCGCGATCGAGGAGACCGGCAAGCTCGACGATGGCGGTCGCTACGCACCGATCGTGTGGCTCAGCGGCGAGGCCGCACCGCGGATCTACCGGCTCCGGCTCGAGAGCAAGACCGGCAAGATCTCCGCACTGCAGTGCTCGTTCGACGCCGAGGGCACCGCGCACGTCGCCGCGATCGAGCGTCACTTCGGCGTCAGCCGGATCGTGCGGTTCGACGTGCCGCGCGTGCCGGCGATCGAGCCGATCGCCGAGACGCTCGTGCTCGATCTCGGACCGATCCTGCGCGACTCCTTGAACCTCGAGGGGATCGCGACCTTGCCCGACAAGCGCGTCGTCGCGATCGCCGACAACCAGAGCAAACATGTCGTCGGTCCTGACGTCTTGCTGGTGTTCGGCCCGAACCTGCACATCGAGTAGCGCTTCGCTTACCATCGTCCGATGGGGAAACTGATCGGTGCGCTGATCGCGCTCGCGGTGGTCTGCGGAATCGCCGCGGCCGACACCGGCGGGCGCATGGGTGGCGGTAGCTGGGGCGGTGGCGGCGGCGGCGGCGGCGGCAGCTTCGGCTCGTTCTCGTCGAGCTCGTCGTCGCACTCGTGGTCGTCGTCCTCGAGCGACTGGAGCTACTCGTCGAGCCACTACGGGTCGAGCTCGAGCGGATCGTCGGGCGCCGACCTGATCGGCCTGATCTTCTTCGTCGGGATCACGATCGTCGTGGCGGTCGTCAAGGCCGCGGTCAACTCCTCGGGCGGCGGCGGCGGCTACTCGAACTACAACCCCTACGTCACGACGAGCTACACCGGCGGCGGCAGTAACTTCATGGCCTCGGGCTGCGACGTCAGCGTCCTGCGCGTGGTGATCGACGGCCGCGCCCGCAAGTTCGTCCAGACCGAGCTCGCGCGGATCAACCGCGCCGCCGACACCGCGACGCCCGAGGGTCGCGCCGCGATGCTCCGCGAGGTCAGCCTGATGTTGCGCCGCTTGAAGGACGCCTGGATCTACGGCGGCGCGGTCAACGAGGCGCTGACGACGAAGCTGAGCGCCAAGCAGCTGTTCGATGGCCACGTCGACGAGGCGCGCGCCAAGTTTCGCGAGGAGACGCTGTCGAACGTCGACGGCAAGACCGGCGGCGCGACGGCCTCGGAGTACACGCCGCACTCGTCCGAGGGCGCCGGCGTGATCCTGGTCTCGATCGTCCTGGCCGCGACCAACGAGCTCTACACCGTGGTCCGGATCGGCGACGGCGAGGACCTCCGCAAGGCCCTCGAGAACGCTGCTCACCGCCCGCCGAGCGAGCTGATCGCGGTCGAGATCATCTGGCAACCGTCGGAGGAGACCGATCGGATGTCCTCGATGCAGCTCGAGGCGAAGTACCCCCACCCGGCGCTGATCAAGATCACCGGCGCGCTCGCCGGCAAGACGTTCTGCACGTACTGCGCGGGGCCGTTCCCGGCCGAGCTGGTGACCTGCCCACACTGTGGCGCACCTGCCCGTTCCGACTCATAGTCCGGCTTGAATTCGGCGGCCCCAACGGCCGTCTATTGGTTGGAGCCACCATGTTGCGATACCTCGTCCTCGTCGTCGGTCTGTTGCTCGTTCCCTCGCTCGCGCGCGCCGACAAGGCCGGCCCGGGCACGACGGTCGTGAAGACGGCCAACGACACGATCAGCGGGCTGCTCAAGATGAAGGCGCCACCCGCGGGATCGCAGGAAGAGAAGGATCTCGCTGCCAAGGTCACGACCAGCGTGCGCGGGTTCCTCGACATCGACGAGCTCGGCAAGCGCGCGATGGCCGACAACTGGGCCAAGCTGACGAAGGACCAGCAGAAGCAGTTCCAGGACGTGCTGCGCGAGCTGATCGAGGCGAACTACGTGAAGGGCCTGCGCGCGAACGTCGCGTACCAGGTCGAATACACCGGCGAGTCGGTCGACAAGGACGGCAACACGCTCGTGACCACGAAGGTCAAGGCCGAGCGCAAGGGCAAGCCGTTCGCGATCGAGGTCGACTACGTGCTGGTCAAGGAAGGCGCGACGCTCAAGGCGTTCGACGTCAAGACCGACGGCGTCGGGCTCGTCGAGAACTACCGCGTGATGTTCGACAAGATCATGACGCGCGACAAGTTCGAGGGCCTCATCAAGCGGATGCAGGACAAGAAGTCGAAGATCTGAACCGCGTATAGTCGCGGGCGATGGACCTCCAGACCGCCCGCCAGCACGCCGACGCGTGGCTCGCCGAAGACCTCGATCCGGCCACCGCCGACGAGCTGCGCCACCTGATCGCCGAGGCCGACCGCGGCGACGTGACGGCGGGCAAGGAGCTGGTCGAGCGCTTCGATGGCCAGCTCGAGTTCGGAACCGCCGGCCTGCGCGGCGTGATCGGGGCCGGACCGCAGCGGATGAACCGCGTGCTGGTCAGGAAGGTCACCGCCGGGCTCGGCGCGTATCTCGCGGCGAACGTCCACGACGCGGCGACGCGCGGCGTCGTGATCGGCCACGACGCCCGTCGCAACTCGCGCGTGTTCGCCGAGGACACCGCGCGCGTGCTCGGCGGCATGGGCATCACGGTCTACCTCGCGCATCGCCCGTGGCCGACGCCGACGACCGCGTGGGCCGTCGTCGATCGCCACGCGTGCGGCGGCGTGATGGTGACCGCGAGCCACAACCCGCCGGCCTACAACGGCTACAAGGTCTACTGGGGCAACGGCGCGCAGATCATCCCACCACACGACACCGGCATCGCCGCCGCGATCGCGAAGGTCGGCCGCAGCGATCAGCTACCGATGCCCGAGCTCGACGTGCTCCGCGCCGCCGGCACGGTGATCGATCTCGACGAGGAGCTCCACGACGCGTACATCGGCGCGGTGTGCGAGCTGCGCGCGCGGCCCGAGCTCGACGGTCGCTCGATCGCGATCGCGTACACGCCGCTCCACGGTGTCGGCGCGGCGTCGGTCGAGCCGGCGCTGATCAACGCGGGGTTCCCGCGGTTCCGCACCGAGCCATCGCAGCGCGCCCCCGACGGCGAGTTCCCGACGGTCTCGTTCCCGAACCCCGAGGAGAAAGGCGCGATGGATCGCGTGCTCGCCCTCGCCAAGGAGATCAGCGCGGATCTCGTGCTCGCCAACGATCCCGATGCCGATCGCCTGTGCGTCGCGGTGCCCGATGGCGGCGGCTTTCGCGTGCTGACCGGCGATCAGATCGGCGCGATCCTCGCGGACTACCTGCTCGAGGTCGGCCCGAAGGACAAGCGCATGGTCGCGACGACGATCGTGAGCTCGCAGCTGCTGTCGTACCTCGCGAAGGCGGCCGACGCGGACTATCGCGAGACGCTGACCGGCTTCAAGTGGATCGGCAACGCGGCGATGGACTACGAGAAGGAGCACGGCGGCCGCTTCGTCATGGGCTACGAGGAGGCGCTCGGCTACAGCGTCGGCCCGCTCGTGCGCGACAAGGATGGCGTCTCGGCCTCGGTGCTGTTCGCCGAGATCGCGGCGTGGAACCGCGTGCGTGGCCGCTCGATCCTCGAGCACCTCGACGACATCTACCGGCGCGTCGGCCTGTTCGTCACCGAGCAGGTCTCGCTCACCCGCCCCGGCGCCGATGGCATCGCGCAGATCAAGGCGACGATGGTCAAGACGCGCGCGAATCCGCCGGCGACGCTCGGCGGCCACGCGGTCGACAAGATCGAGGATCTCGCGCACGGCGCGAACGGGCTGCCGCCGAGTGACGTGCTGGTCTACCGGCTCGCGGGCGGTCGCCGCGTGATCATGCGGCCGTCGGGCACCGAGCCGAAGCTGAAGAGCTACTACGAGGTCCGCGTCGAGGTCGCTACCGGCGAGACGATCGCGGACGCGCGCGTCCGCGGCCTCGGCGAGCTCGCGCAGCTGCGCGACGCGCACCAGGCTCTGCTGTGATGTGGGCCGCGACCGCCGGGCTCAGCCTCGTCGCGCCTGGCGCGGGTCACGCGCTGGTCGGCAGATGGCGAACCGGCGCGATCTGGTTCGTCGCGTGCGTCGCGTCGATCGTCGCGATCGCGTTCACCGTCTGGGCTGTGCCGGCGGCGCTCGTGCTGCGACTCGCGGCGCTGATCGATGCCGCGCGCCTCGGCAAGCTCGGGGTCGGGAAGACGTGGTGGATGGTGTTCGCGTTCGTGGCCGGCACGATCGCCGCGTCGATCGGCGTGCGCGCGCGGCTCGCCGAGGCCTTCCGGATCCCGTCGTCGTCGATGACGCCGACGCTGCTCGTCGGCGATCACATCTTCGTCAACAAGCTGGGCGCGGTCGGGCGCGGCGATCTGATCGTGTTCCACACGCCGTGCATGCCGGATCGCGACTACGTCGAGCGCGTCGTCGCGGTGGCGGGCGATACCGTCGAGATGCGGTGCAGCGTGCTCTACCTCAACGGCAAGGCCGTCCCGCACGAGCTGATCGATGGCGACGCCACCTACGACGACCTCGACGAGTCGACCGGCCGGTGGCTGAAGAAGCCCGCGCGTCGGTTTCACGAGACGTTCGAGGGCAAGACCTACGACGTCCTCCACATGTCGGGCGATGGCTCGCCCGGCCACGACTTCCCGCGCGACGCGAGGGTCCCGAGTTGCCAGAGCTCGGACTATCCCGAGCTCGGTCGCGAGGTGATGGCGCAGCCCGAGGGCAAGATCGTCACGCTGTCGCCGGAGCCGGATGATCCGTGCGCGCCGCGCGCGCACTTCGTGGTGCCCGCGGGCGGCCTGTTCGGCCTGGGCGACAACCGCGACAACGCGAACGACTCGCGTTACTGGGGCGTCATCCCGATGGCGGCCGTCGTCGGGCGCGTGACCGGCAACTGGTACTCGAAGGGCCCGGATGGCATGCGCTGGAGTCGCTTCGGTAGCGTTCGCTAGATCAGGTCTCGAACGACGGCTCGGCGATCGCGGTCGCGGCGGGCAGCATCGCGAGGAACTTCTCGAGCTGATCCTTCTGGTTCTTCGGCATGTAGTCGAAGTTGCGACCACGGTCGATGATCTCCCAGAACTCCTTGGTCTCGACCTTCATCAGCTGGTCGCCGATCAACTCGAGCTTTTCGCGATCTTCACCTGCCATGTCGTCGGCGATCTGCTTCGCGCGCGAGGTCGCCCCGGCCACGAGGTAGTAGCAGGCGAGCTTCATCTGGGCCTTGCGAATGCCCTGGAGGCTGGTCTCCTTGGTCTTGGTGCGGAGCGGTTGATCGAGCTCGAGGAACATCTCGAGCATCTTGCCATCGGCACCCTCGGGGTCGAGCGTGTGGGCGAACTCGCAGACCGCACCGACGTCGTACGCGACGATCTCGGTGACGAACCCGAGCTGCATCTCGAAGCTCGTGCGCCCGTAGTAGATCATGTGGCGGACGCCCTCGAGCGCGAGATCGTTCGCGCCGCCGCGGACCATGCTCTCGAGCATCAGGCGATACTGGTTGAGCACGTTGTAACAGGTGCGAACGGCGCGCGCGTTCAGGCCGGACCGGAGGTAGCTGTTCATGAACCGGAACGCGAGCTCGACGACGTTGCGATCCTTGCGCGCGAGCGCGGCCTCGGCGACGTAGCGCGTGTCGATCGCGATCAGGTAGTTGATGTCGGGCATCGAGCCCTGCGCCTCGGCGTAGATCGCCAGGTACTGGCGCAGCGCCTTCCATTCGAGCCACGTGCGATCGACCTCGATGTCGCGCAGCGACTCGGGATCCATCGCGACGAAGTCAGGGTTGTCGCGCAGGCGTTCGCCGATCAAGAACCAGGCGTCGACCGCGTTCTTCTTCGTGGCCAGGTAGGCGACGACGAAGTCCTTGATCGCGTCGACCGCGCGGCTCGCGATGATCTTGTCCTTGCCCGAGATCGAGTTCGACGTGATGTCGGTCAGCTCCTCGAGCGCCGACAGCGCGGGGCCCTGCCCGGCGACGACGATGTCGATGTCGGTCGAGTGCGAGACCTCGGCGAGATCGCGGGCGGCCTCTTGCTCGATCCGCGTGATCAGGTTCGTCGGCTCGAGAAAGCGGAACACGTACGCGAAGTACGGCAGCATGACGATCAGCCCGAACGCGGTCGCGATCATGATCGCGAGCACGGTCGCGCGAGGGACGAAGCCGCCGTGCACGGCCAGGCTGAGCGCGACGCCCATCACGCAGACGATGACGTAGTAGGTCATCACCATCACGTTCGTGCGATCGCGGAGGAACATCTGCGCGACGCCGCTGTAGCGCGCGGCGGTCAGCTGCACGAGGAGGGACACGACGGTGATCACGATGCCGAGCACCGCGGCGCTCATGCCGGCGAGGCCACCGAGCGCGTCGGTGATCGAGCTCGGATCGAACTTCACGTAGTGCTCGAGCGCGCCGACATCGAGCTGCTTGTCCGCGTCGACTGCGCCGCCGCCCGTGACGTTGTGATCGAGGATGTAGAACGCGACGAAGCCGAGGAGCGCGATCCCACCGATGATGAGGATCGGCGTCACCCACAACCGGAATCCGCCCGGTGGTGGTCGTCGGGTCTTCTTGCTCACGAGGATCGAACCTACTACGGCAGGAGGGCGGAAGTTTGATATGGTCGCCGCCATCATGACTGACGCCCTCGAAGAGCGTGGCAAGGCGCTGGAGAACCAGTTCTACGACAAGGAGAACAAGGAGAAGCTCGGCGCGATGAAGGAGAAGCTCGACACGCAGAAGAGCAAGGACGAGCTCCGCAAGGCGTCGGGCATGACCGACGACAGCGTCCTCGAGCGCCTCGTTCACCTCGGCCTCAACGCGAAGACGATCGCGGCGCTGTCGCTGGTGCCGCTGATCCAGGTCGCGTGGGCCGACGGCACGATCCAGGACAACGAGCGCACCTCGATCCTCCAGGGCGCGGCCGGCAAGGGCCTCGAGCACGGCACCGACGGGTACCAGCTGCTCGACACGTGGCTGTCGAAGCGCCCCGACGACGAGCTGTTCGTCGCGTGGGAGGCGTACATCAAGGCGCTGGCGTCGCAGCTCAACGACGAGCAGAACCGCCTGCTGAAGAATCAGATCGTCGGGTTCGCGAAGATGGTGGCGGCGTCGGCCGGTGGCATCCTCGGTTTCGGCAAGGTGTCGGCGACCGAGGAGAAGGTCCTCGCCCGCATCGAAGCCGCGTTCGTTCGCTGACATGCGGACGCTCGGAGCGACCGGCGTACGCGTGTCTCGCGTCGCGCTCGGGGCGATGTCGTTCGGCGGCGATGCCGACGAGCACACGGCGTGGACGATCTTCCGCGCCGCGCGCGACGCCGGCGTCAACTTCATCGACACCGCCGACGTCTACAACGAGGGGCGCTCCGAGGAGTTCCTCGGCCGCATCATGCGCGGCGAGCGCGACCAGCTCGTGATCGCGAGCAAGGCGTACTTCCCGATGGGCCCCGGGCCCAACGATCGCGGGTCGTCGCGCTACCACCTGGTGCGCGCCGTCGAGGCCAGCCTGCGCCGGCTCGCGACCGACCGGATCGACCTGTACTACGTGCACCGGTTCGACGACGTCACCGCGCTCGACGAGACGCTGCGCGGCCTCGAGGATCTCGTGCGCGCCGGCAAGATCCTGTATCCGGCGTGCTCGAACTTCGCGGCGTGGCAGGTCGCGCACGCGCGCGGCATCCAGGCGCTGCACGGCTGGGCACCGCTCGTGGCGATCCAGCCGATGTACAACCTCGTGAAGCGCCAGGTCGAGGTCGAGATCCTGCCGATGGCGGACACGCTGAACCTGGCGGTCGTGCCGTACTCGCCGACCGGCGGCGGCCTCCTGACCGGCAAGTACGGCGTCGTGCGCAAGCCCGACGTCGGCCGCCTGCTGGACACCAAGATGTACACGGTGCGCTACAGCGACCCGGCGTTCCTCGAGATCGCCGACAAGTTCTGCGCGCTCGCCGCCGAGCTGAACCTGGCGCCCGCCACCCTCGCCGTCGCGTGGGTCGCCTCGCACCCCGCGGTCACCAGCGTGCTCGTCGGCGGCCGCAACGCCGAGCAGCTCGCGCCGACCCTCGCGGCCAACACCATCGAGCTCGATGCCGCCACGCGGGCGCGGATCACGGCCCTGTCGCCGACGCCGCCGCCTGCCACCGATCGCAACGAAGAGACCTCGGCGCACAACTACGGCGCCCGCTAGCCTGTGGATTGGGGACGCTTTTCCGAGTTGCTCGAGTTTGCGCGCCAACACGAGCACCTCGGCAAATCGTGCCCCATTCACAGCGCGGTGCGGGACAATTACAAGAGCGGTGCGGGAGGAGGCGTCCAA
>JBBQEX010000010.1:0-163422 GCA_038321315.1 Haliangiales bacterium
ACGATGTGCTCGAGTTGGCGCGACAACTCGAGCAACTCGTAAAAGCGTCCCCAATCCACAGCGACACGAATGTCGCGGCCGCAGGGTGGACGCGGAAGTCGCGCGCCGGAAGTCTCCGGAATTCCGTGGATTGACGCGGCACGGGCCGTGGAAATCCATCGTGGCGAGGTGGCGATGCGATTTCCCATGTTCATGGTCCTGCTCGGCGCATGTGCCGCCGGGCCAACCGATGCGAGCGGGTTCGGCAACGGCGCGCCATCTGACGCGAGCGCCGGTGGCGCGCCCGGATGTCTGTCGTCGAACGAGTGCCCGACCGGGTACACGTGCAACGACTTCGGCGTGTGCGTACCGCCGTCGACGCCGACGACGGATGGCGGCGTGCCCCCACCGCCCGAGGTCGAGTACGAGTTCGGCGCGCCGATCAGCTCGGAGCGCTTCGTCTATGTCGCGATGACCGATCAGGACGCGCTCGCGCGGATCGACGGGCGCAACCTGTCGGTGGTCTCGACCGGCGTCGGTCGCGCACCCCGCGTGGTCGCCGCGATCCCGCACGACGATGGCGCGGTCGTGCTCGACTCGTTCAACGGCACCGCGACCGTCGTGCGGCCGCCGATGCAGTCGAGTGCCCCCGACACCGTGCGCGTGCTCGGGACGCTGCCGAACCTCAACCGGCTCGACATCGATCCGAGCGGCCGGTTCGCGGTGATCTGGTTCGATCTGCAGAAGGCGCTCGCCGACGGTGGCATCACCGGCATCGGCAGCTTCCAGGACGTCACGATCGTCGCGCTCGCGCCCGGCCACGAGCAAGCCGTCAACCTCACCGTCGGATTTCGCCCCCGCGCGGTGCAGTTCGACGCGCCGGGCAATCGCGCCTACGTGATCACCGAGGACGGCGTGTCGGTCATCGATCTCGCGACCGCGACCGCTGCCGGCCCGAGCATCGTGCCGCCGATCGCGGTCGCCGATCCGAGCGTGCCGGCGACCGACCTCGAGGTCCAGATCGTCGCGACCGGCAAGTACGCGACCGTCCGCCAGAGCGGGCTCGCCGGGTTGCGCGTCGTCGCCCTCGCCGGCCCCGATGCCGGCCGCGCGTGGACGATCCCGCTCGCCGCGGCGCCGACCGACATCGACCTCTCGCCCGACGGCGCCCGGGTCTACGCGGTCGAGCGCTCGGTCGGCAAGCTGGCGATCATCGACATCCCCGGCGACGCGATCGCGCCGAGCGGCGTCGAGACGATCGACGTCTCGAGCGGCACGGTCGGCTCGCTGACGTTGTCGGCGAACGGCAAGCGCGCCCTGCTCTACACCAACGCGACGCTCGACGAGCGCATCACGCTCGTCAAGCTCGACCAGCCCGGCTATCCGATCGTGACGTGGCCGCTCAAGAAGGCGGTGCGCGCCGTCGGCATCTCGCCCACCGGCGACACCGCGATCGTGCTCAACGCCAAGGTGTTCGGTGACCCGGCGACCGCGACGTCGGTCGACGACTTCATCGACAAGAGCTTCGGCTACACGCTGCTCGATCTCGCGACCGGCTTTGGCAAGCTGCAGATCACGCCGGTCGATCCGAGCGCGTTCGTCTACTCGCCGGACGGCAAGAAGGCCTACGTCGCGCTCGACGGCGGCGATGCCCCGACCGCGACGCGCGCGCTCCAGATCGTGACGACCCAGAACGGGGTCGTGATCACCAAGGCGCTGGGCTCGCCGCCGTCGGCGGTCGGCATCCTCCCCGGCGCGAACCAGGCGTTCGCCGCGCAGCGCCACCCGCTCGGTCGGGTGTCGTTCGTCGAGCTCGTGCAGGACACCGTCCGCACGGTCACCGGATTCGATCTCAACGGACACGTGGTGAACTGATGAAGACCCTCCTCTTGCTCGCCGCCGCCACCACTGTGGCGCTCTCCGCGTGCGAAGACACGCGCCCCCGGATCTGGGATCGCGATCGCGAAATCCTCGGCCCGATCCCGCTGAAGGCGCAGGTCGCGTATGTCGACTCCGCGCTCGACCGCGTCACGCTGATCGATCTGGTCGGCGACCACCCGGTGATCCACCACGTCCAGGTCGGCCGGCGCGCGGCGTACGCGGTCCCGAGCCCCGATCGCCACAAGCTGTTCGTGATCACGCGCGGTGAGGAGGCGGTGCACCAGGGCGAGATCGATCAGTCGCCGCTGTTCTGGGTGATCGACACCGATCATCCCGATGCCACCCCGACCGCCTACGCGATCGGCTCGCCGTTCGATCGCGTCTCGGTGTCGCCCGACGGACAGAAGGCGATCGCGTACTTCTCGGCGAGCGGCCCCGACGCCGAGGGCTTCTTTCGCAACCCGAACGAGCTCGCGATCATCGATCTCGCCGCCGAGCCCGCCGAGGGCAACCCGGTGCTCGACACGATCCGCTCGTTCGGCTCGGTGCCGACCGGCATCGCGCTGTCGCCGCCGATGAGCATCGCCGGCGCGACCGATCCAGACCCGCGCACGTTCGCGTTCATCCTCAGCGCGAACAACCTGACCGTGCTCGACACCTCGCACCCCTCGCGCCGCGAGATCTCGATCCGCCTCGATCTCGCCGGCACCTCGGTCGTCCCGCAGGAGGTCGTGTTCGCGCCGAACACCGCGAGCGCCTACGTGCGCAGCGACGGCGCGCGCGACGTGCTCCAGGTGCTGCTCCAGCCCGACCTGCCCGCGACCGACGCGAGCAATGACTTTCGCCCCGTGCTCGCCGAGCTCGGCGCCGGCGGCGGGCCGACCGACATCGCGGTCTACGACGACCCGAGCGGCAAGCGCTACCTGCTCGCCGCGACGCCGAACACCCACGAGATCGTCGTGATCGATGCCGACACGGCGCAGTTTCGCGCGATCCCGATCAACGACCCGATCGATCGCATCCTCCTGTTCCCGTCCGGCGAGGGCGTCGTCCCGACGCAGGCGCTGCTCGCGTCGGTCGGCTCGCACCTGTCCCGCGTCAGCGTGCTCGACCTCGCGCACCTCCAGGATCCGTTGACCACCGCGAAGCTCGATACGATCGTGCTCGACAAGCCGATCCGCGACGTCGTGCCGGTGCCGGATCGCAACTTCGCGATGCTCGTGCACGACGACAATCGCACCGTGCTCGGCCTGCTCGACCTCGAGACGCTGTCGACCTCGCCGCTGCTCGGCGTCGGCCGGCTCGACTCGTACGACTTCTCGCCGGATGGATCGCACCTGATCGGCGCGACCGCCGGGGTCAGCCGGGTCGGCTTCCTCGCGCTCGACAACCTGCACCCGACCGACTTCCGGCTCGACGACCTGCCGAGCAAGGTGCTCGCGACCGCGAACGGCAAGATCTTCGTCGACCACGGCCAGCCGTTCGGCGAGGCCACGATCATCCCGTCGCCCGATGCGACCCGCGCCGACGCCATCGTGCTGTCGGGCTTCCTCACCGCCGACCTCCTCGATCAGGAGCACTGACCATGAAGCTCGTCATCGCCGCCATCCTCGTCGCCACCACCGCGGCCCGCGCCGACACCTCGCAACAGCTCGCGTTCGGCTCGTCGATCCGCTCGCTCCACTCCGACTCGGCGAACGCGCTGACCGGCGACAGCCTGGTCGGCGGCGAGGTCGCCTACGCGTATCACCTGCCGTTCGAGCTGCCGCCGAACTTCGCGCTGTGGGGCGAGCTCGCGTTCGTCGGCTCGTCGGCCAGCGGCACGATGTTCGGCAACCTCAGCACCGAGATCGCGTTGCGCCAGACCACGCTCGGCGCGCAGCTCCGCTACGCGGTCATGCCTCACGTGACCGCGTTCGCGCGTGGCGCGATCGGCCCGGCGCGCGACGCGCTGCGCGTCACCGACGCCGCGGGCCACACCGCCTCGGACGCGCGCTGGGGTGCGGTCGCGACCGGCGCGATCGGGATCGACCTGCTCGCGGTCGACTCGCAGCGGTTCGACATCGGCCTGCGGCTCGAGCTCGGCTACACGCTGGCGAGCGCGGTCGCCCTGTCGCCGGCCGCCGACCACGCCAGCGACGACACGATCCGGCTCGACATGCAGGCAGCCTCGATCGGCCACCTCGACCTCGGTGGCATGTCGTTCGGCGCCGGTCTTGTCTCGCGATTCTGAGCGGTTACACGATTGTTTGCGACTTCGGTGATCGAGCCTCCTCTCAGGGGCATGAACCGAAACCTCGTGCTCTCGCTCCTCGCCGCCACCCTCGCCACGACCGGCTGCAAGAAGTCCGGCGGTCCCGGCGGTGGTGGCGGCGGCGGCGGTGGCTGGCTGGTCGGCTCGAGCGGCCTGATGGCGAACACCGATCATCACGGCACGCTCGGCGCGGGCTACGACCTCGGCGCGACCGAGGACCTCTCCGCGATCGCGTGCCGGTTCGCCGGGGAAGCGTTCGTGGTCGGCGCGCACGGCACCGTGCTCTACACCGGCGACGGCGGCGAGACCTGGCTCGCGCTCGACGGCGCGGGCGATCACGATCTGCGCGCGCTCGCGACCCAGGACGCCGGCCCGGTCTACATCGCCGGCACCGCCACGCTGATGCGTTCGACCGACGCCGGCGACCACTGGCAGGAGCTGTCGGACGGTGCGACGCGCTTCACCTCGGTCGCCGCCGCACAGCACGGCGCCACCGTGCTCGCGATCTCCGACGACGGCGGCCTGTGGTCGTACGACGGCACCACGCTCGCCCGCCGCACCACGATCGCCGGTGCGCGCGCGGTCGCGGTGTCCCCCGATGGCCTCGAGATCATCGTCGCCGGCGACGCCGGCCTCGCGCGCAGCCACGACGCGGGCGTGACGTTCGCGCGGGTCGCGGTCACCGGGGCGTTCGAGTCGGCACGGATCGACGATCGCGGCGAGGCGATCGCGGTCGGCGCGCACGGCGTGGTCGCGAACCTCACCGCCGGCGGCAACGCGCTCGTCCAGCACGTCGGCACCGCCGACCTCCACGTCGTTCACCTGCAGACCTGGGGCGCCGACACCAGCTCGGGCTACCTCGCCGGCGAAGACGGCCAGGTCTACCTGACGCGCGACGCCGGTTGGTCGTGGATCCCTGGCCCCAAGCTCGCCCACGCGGTCTACGGCGCAGACGAGATCGGCGCCGGGCACAACTAAGAAAGCTCGAGGACCGGGTAGTCGACGGGTGACACGCGGCGCATCTCGCCGTCGATCAGCACGAGCTGCGCGAGCGCGGGATCGGGCGCGCCGACGCCGAGGTCATAGACCACGTTCGTGCCGTCGGTGGCGAGCGTGCGGATGCCGCCGCGCGGGCGCGCGATCGCCGCCGGCGTCGCCCAGTCGCCGAGCTCCTCGAGACACTTGTTGTGGCCGCTGTGGCCGGCGATCTGCACGAGCCCGCGCGGCAGCGATCGCGGATCGAACCGGCGCGGCCGATCGATCGACCACGGCTGCGCGTCGCGGCGCGTCGGGTTCGACGGCCGGTGATAGAGCAAGCCGCCGCCCTCGTGGCCCGCGCTGCCGGCGACGTGCAGCGGCGCGAGCGACAGCGCCATGACGACGCCGTGAGCCCAGGCCTCGCGCACGGTGTCGACCGCACGGGCGAGGTGCGCCTCGAGCGCGCCGGCGATCGTGATCGCGTCGCGCTCGTCGGGGATCCCGAGCATCGCGAGCTCGCGCTCGGTGATCCCCGCGTGCGTGAGCAAGACGTCGCGGCCATCGAGCAGGCGCTGCGCGCGCGCGAGCTGGAATCGGCCGGCGAGGATCAGCTCGATCACGAGGTCGCGCTGCGCGACCGAGAACGACGCGTAGTCGCGCGACGGCAGCCCGATCGTGGGCAACTCGGGGAACCGCGGCAGGAACTCGCGCTGCACGCGCCCCGCGGCGGTCGCGCGATCGGCGGCGATCTCGAGGCCGAGCGCGCGCGCCTCGGCGAACCGGACGTCGTCGATCGTCGCGAGCTCCATGACGCGCACGACGTCGTGGTTGCCGAGCAAGAGCGACACGCGATCCGGCGGATGGCTCGCGAGCCAGCGCAGCACGCGGAGCCCCTGCTCGCCTGCGGTGATGGGATCCCGCCAGTCGTAGTCGAAGTGATCGCCGATCGAGATCAGGTGGATGCCGTCGGCGAGCATGCCGTCGGCGCCGAGCAGGTGGTGCGCGTCGAGCACCGCCATCACGGTCGCGAACGCCGCCTGGGGATCGCCGATCGCGAACGTGCGCATCACAGGCCCGAGAACGCGCGGAGCGCCGCGGCATCGGAGGTCGGCGCGCCGGTGGCATCGCGCAGGGTCATCGTCGAGCACAGGAGCTCGGTGGGCTGGTGGCGCAGCGTCCACACCGCGAACAGCGGCGGCTCGCCCGCGCGCGGGATCACGTCGCAGCGCGCGACGATGGCGAGCGACCCGACCGCGGCCGCGACGCGCGCGTTGGCCCGCGCATCGCCACACACGACGAGGGTGCCGGTCGGCGCGAGGGCCCGCTCGCCCGCCGCGAGGTACGCCTCGACGCCACCGCGGTACTCGATCCGCGCGTAGGCCCGCTGCTCGTCCATCGCGCCGACCGAGGTGCCGATCGGGAAGTACGGCGGCGTGCCGGTCACGAGCTCGAAGCCGCCGCCGGCGTCGACCTCGCGCAGGTCGCCGTGGTGGATCGCGATGCGCTCGGCGAAGCCGCTCGCCGCGACGTTGCGCTCGAGCAGCTCGAACGAGACCGCCTGGGCCTCGATGCCGACGAGCGACGCGGCGCGATGCGTCCACGCGAGGTGCAACAGCACGGTGCCGATGCCGCAGCCGAGATCGAGGATGCGCGTGGCGTCGGGCGCGGCGCGGGTCGCGATCAGCGCGGTGACCAGATCGTCCGACGAGAACCGGTGGCCCTTGGCGCGCTGATACAGCCAGAGGTCGCGCGTCAGCTGATCGCGCGTCTCGGTCATCGGCGCGGCACGCCGGCCGGCGGCGTTGCCATGGTCCGATCGGCGCGGAGCTCGATCACGCCGGCGCCGAGCTCGACGACCAGCCCCGAGACGAAGATGCCGCCCTCGCCGTCGAGCTCGAGCTCGAGGCGCGACGGTCGCCCGGCCGCGTTGCCCTGGTGGACGCTCCAGCGGCCGGCCTCGGTATCGCCGTTCGCGATCATCCAGCCGCCGAGGTTGCCGCACGCCGAGCCGGTCGCCGGATCCTCGAGCAGGCCGGCGTTGGTGAGATACAGGCAGCGCGCGTGGATCGCGCCGTCCTCGCCGATCGTCCACAGGTACGCGACGCTCTCCTCGCGGGTCGCCGAGCGCGCGACCTTGCGGAACGCTCCCGGATCGGGCGCGACCTCGTAGAGCGCCTCGAGGCTGGCGACCGGGACGATCAGCTGATCGACCGCGGTGTCGATGAACATCACCTTGTCACCGAGGTCGCGATCGCGGAGGCCGAGCGCCGCGGCGAGCTCGCCGCGGGTCGCACGCGGCGCCCGCACGCGCGGCGAGTGCGGCACGCGGAACTTCCAGTGGCTGCCGGCGCCGAGCACGTCGATGAGGCCGGTCGCGAGCTCGAGCGTCATCGCGTCGCCCTGCTGGAGGATGCTGCGGACGACGTGGGCCGCGCCGAGGATCGGGTGGCCGGCATACGGCATCTCGAGGTCGGGCTTGAAGATGCGGACGCGCGCCATCGCCTGCGGCAACGCCGACGGCAGGAGGAACGCGGTCTCGGTCAGGTTGAACTGCCGCGCGATCGCCTGCATCTCCTCGTCGGCGAGGCCGGCGGCATCGTCGAACACGCAGAGCGGATTGCCGCTGAACACGTCGCCCGCGAGCGCGAACACGTTGAGGAGGCGATAGCGGTACGCGCGCCGGCTCACGCCGCCATCTTAACCTGCGGGATGCGCGGCGAGGAACTTGTCGACCTCCCGGAAGAAGCCCGCCGGGTCGTCGAAGAACACGAAGTGCCGGGTGTTGCGCAGCATGACGATGGCGTGCTCGTGGATCGGGGCGAGCTGCAGGCTGACCTCGTCGTAGAACGCCTTGCCGTCGGCGACGATGTCGAGCACCGGCACGGTGATCGCCTTCAGCTGCGGCCGGACGTCGGTCTTCGCCATCTCGACGAGCGCCTCGACGAACACGCGCTGATCCGAGCGCGCGACCGCGGCGATCACGCGATCGAGCTGCTTGCGATCCGTGCTCATGCCGCCGAAGTACTGGGCGACCGCGACCGGGAATTGTGCGGGGGTGAGCCCGCGCCAGTGCGCCGCCGACGCGGCGACGTCGCGCGGGTCGGCCTGGGCGAACATGTTCGGCGCGGCGTCCGCGATGATCGTCGGGCCGACGAGGTCGGGCTCGGACGCGGCGAGCCAGAACGCGATGAAGCCGCCGAGGCTGTGACCGACGATCACCGGATGATCGAGGTGCTTTCCGCGGATGTAGGCGGCGAGCTCGGCGCGCACGGTCGCCGACAGCGGCGCCGCGATCCCCGGGCGGCCCGCGAACCCGGCGAGCGCGATCACGTGGACCTCGTGGTCGACCGCGAGGTGCGCGACGGTGGTGTCCCAGACCGACGGCGGACAGCCGAGGCCCGGGATCAAGATGATCGGGCGTCCGTGACCGTGGATCTCGACGCCGAACGAGGTCGGCGTGTCGGCGTGGGCGGTGGCAGTGGCGGCGGCGATCGCGAGCGCGATCAGGTACTTCACCGATCCAGTGTAACCAGGTCGGCGGCGATGCGTAGAATTCCCATGAAGACGATGCGAATCGCGACCTTGGCCACCCTCGGCGTGTTCTTTGCCTGCTCGGCCGGCAGCGCCGACACGACCCCGATGAAGCCCATCCCGGCCGGCACGCCGCAGGAGACCGCGATCTTCGCGGGCGGCTGCTTCTGGGGCATGGAGAAGGTGATGAGGAAGGCGCCCGGCGTCCTCGCGATCGAGGTCGGCTACGCTGGCGGCAAGAAGACCTCGGTGTCGTACGACGAGGTCTCGAGCGGCATCACCGGCCACGCCGAGTCGGTGCGCATCGTGTTCGATCCGACGCGGATCTCGTACGAGGATCTCCTGAAGCACTGGTTCTTCCGAAGTCACGACGTGACGACGATCGATCGCCAGGGCAACGACGTCGGCACGCAGTATCGCTCGGAGATCTTCACGACGACCCCGGCGCAGCTCGCGACCGCCGAGGCGGTCAAGGCGCGCGTCGATCGCGCCGGCAAGTGGGGGCACCCGGTCGTCACCCGGATCGAGCCGGCGACGACGTTCGTGCGCGCCGAGGACTATCACCAGGACTACCTGATCAAGCACCCGCACGGCTACGACGATCACTTCATGCGGGACTTTGACTTCTAGCCGGTCGACCGATCAGATAGCCCTGCAGGAGATCGCAGCCGAGCTCGAGCAGGCAGTCGCGCTCGTCGACCGTCTCGACGCCCTCGCCGACGACCAGGCTGCCGACCTCGTGGCACAGCGTGCACAGCGCCGCGATCGTGCGCTGCTTGAGGAGGTTGCGGTGGACGTCGCGCACCAGCGCCATGTCGACCTTGACGATCTCCGGCATGATCTCGGTGAAGCTGGTCAGCCCCGAGTAGCCGGCACCGATGTCGTCGATCGCCATGCGAAAGCCGAGCTCGCGTAACCGGGCGACGCGCGCGGTCAGGTTCGGCGAGCTGGTCAGCGATGCACGCTCGGTGATCTCGAGGACGACCCGCGACGCGAGCGAGGTGAGCGGCGCGCGCTCGTCGAGCAGGTCGTCGTCGAACAGGTCCTCGGGATGCAGGTTGACGAACAGCGCGCCGTCGGTCGGCCCGGTCGCGGCGAGCGCGCGCACCCGACGACCGACCGTGCCGATCCGGGCCAGCAGTGTCGCGGCATCGAGGATCAGCCCCGGCTGGCTCATCGACGGCTCCGACGATCGCATCAGGGCCTCGTTGCCGTACGGCGCGCCGTGCCGATCGACGATCGGCTGGAACGCGAGCCACATGCCGGCGACGGCCTGGTCGAAGCGCACCTCGGTCCCGGCGCGATCGACCGCGCTGGCCGCCTGCGCGGTCACCACGGCGTGGGCCTCGCGGCGGATCCGCGCGAGCGCGTGCGCGCGGGTCGCGAGCTCGACCACGCGGATCAGCTCGGCGAAGTCGAACGGCTTGATCAGGTAGCGGAACGCGCCGTACTCGATCGCGGTCGTCGCCGACTCGAGATCGGGCATCCCGCTCATCAGGATGATCGGGACGTCGAGATCGACGCGCCGCACCGCGCGCATCAGCTCGAGCCCGCTCGTCCCGGGCATCTGGACATCGCTGACGATCGCGTCGTAGGTCTCGGTCTCGAGCGCGGCGATCGCCTCGCGGCCATCGCTCACGCCCGCGACGGTGAACCCGTGGCGCACCAGCGCACGCTCGAGCAAGCGGCGCAGCGCATCGTCGTCATCCGCGACAAGGATCCGGGACATCTAGGCCACCCCCTCCCAAGGAATCGACCGTACTACGATCGTGGTGAGGCTTCGACGGTGTGACGACCCGAAAGGTTCGGGTATCGCCGAGAGCTGCCGCGAAGGTTCGCGCCGGCGTCCAGGTTCGGACGCATCGTCGCGTGGATCACGCCTTGCTGAGGTCGGACCGCATGCGCCTCCTCCGCTTGCTCGGGCTCTGTGCGCTCATCGCCGGCGCGGCATCACTCAAGCTCGCGTGCAGCGCCGGCGTCCACGTCAACGCCGGGTTGAAGCTCGGTGCCGCCGAGGCGCACCTCGACGTCGATGCCGGCGGTTACGCGGCGATGGACGAAGTACCGGTCGCCGGCGGCGAGCTGCGACTGGTCACGCCGCTGGTCCTCGAGTTCGACGGCGCGCCGCGCGAGATGATCGGGATGCCGCTGCGGCACACCCAGGTCACCGCGAAGGTCAGCGGCGGGGTCGGGGTCTACGAGATCGAGCAGGTGTTCGACAATCCGTTCGACCGGCCGATCGAGGCGGTCTACGCGTTCCCGCTCGGCGCGCACGGCGCGATCACCGGCTACCAGCTCGCGATCGGCGAGCGCACGATCCGCGGCGAGATCCACACGACCACCGAGGCGCAGACGATCTACGACGACGCGATCCAGCGCGGCCACACCGCGGCCATCGTCAAGCAGGACAAGCCGAACCTGTTCACCCAGCGCGTCGGCAACATCCCGGTCGGCCAGCACGTCACGATCAAGCTGACGTTCGTCGAGCTGCTCGACTACAAGGACGGCGCCTACGAGATGGTCGTGCCGACGACGATCGGGCCGCGCTACAAGGCCGAGGCCGAGGTCGCCTACGTGCCGTCGGACCAGGCGACCGCGATGCTCGGGTTCACCGCCGACCTCGATCCCGGCATGCCGGTCGTGCAGGTGACCAGCCTGACGCACGCGATCGCCACGCGCGGGCTGAGCCCGACGCGCACCGAGGTCACGCTCGCGCGCGGCGACGTCATCCCGAACAAGGACCTCGTCGTGCGGTTCGCGACCGCGGGCCCCGAGACGCGCGTCGGCGTGGTCGCCGATCGCCACGCCGACACCGGCTACTTCGTCCTGACCGTGCAGCCAAAGACGACCTATCGCACCGGCGACATCGCGGGTCGCGAGGTGATGATCGTGATCGACCACTCGGGTTCGATGGAGGGCGAGCCGCTCGCACAGGCCAAGGGGGTCGCGAGCGGCATCCTCGACACGCTGACCGAGCGCGACACGTTCGACATCATCGGGTTCGCGAGCGGCGTCGAGTCGCTCGCCCCGACCCCGGTGCGCGGCGACGCCGATGGCAAGGCGCGCGGTGTCGGGTTCCTGCAGGCGATGCGCGCCGATGGCGGCACCGAGATGGGTGGCGGCATCGCGGCGATGCTCGCGCATCCGCCGGGCGAGGACCGCGTGCGCGTGATCTACTTCCTGACCGACGGCGACGTCGGCAACGACGACGCGATCGTCAACGGCGCGAGCAGCCTGCTCGGCGGCAACCGGATCTTCACGATCGGCGTCGGCAGCGCGCCGAACCGCAGCCTGCTCGATCGGCTCGCGCGCACCGGCCGCGGCTACGCGAGCTACCTCGCACCACGCGAGTCGCCGACCGAGCTCGCGACGACGCTGGTCGCGCGCTCGGCGTATCCCTACCTCACCGACCTCAAGCTCGACTGGAACGGCCTCGACGTCGATGGCGTCACGCCCGCGGTGATGCCCGACGTCTACGCCGGCCAGCCGATCGTGATCTCCGGTCGCTACCATCGCGCCGGCACCGCGCGCGTCACGATCCACGCGCGCACCGCGGGCCGCGTGATCGACCTCCCGATCGACGTGACGCTGCCCGAGGCGCGCGCGTTCCCGCCGGCCGAGGCGCTGTGGGCCCGCCGGCAGATCGAGGAGCTCGAGGTCCCGGGCGTCGACGATCGCCACCTGCAGATCCAGGAGCTCGGCCTCCGGTTTCATCTGGTCACCGCGTACACCTCGTTCGTCGCCGTCGATCGCGACGGCAAGCCGGTCGGCAGCTCGAACCCGCTGCGCGTCGACGTGCCGGCGGTCACGCCGGAGGACTACGGCGGTGGCACCTCGTCGACATCATCGTCCTCGCACGATCGCTCGAGCTACAGCGGCTTCGGTGGTTGGGGCAGCGGCGGGCCCGAGTCGTCGCTGCCGTGGGGCTGGCTCGTCCTTGGACTCGCGGTCCTCCCCCTATGGCTGGTCGTACGCCGCTGCGTGTAGTGGTCGACGCGCTGGTGTGCGCGACGGTCGTCGCGTGCGGCATCGCCGGCTGGGCGACGGCGCGCCCGAAGGCGACGCCGCCGATCCCGGCGACGATCTGCGCGAGCGACGCCGGCGCGCCCGACTACGCCGCGCTCTACGCCGACGGTCACCTCACGATCGTCGCCGTGTTCGGCGAGATCGAGGGCGACACCGCGCGCGATCCTGCGCTCATCAGCCGCGCGGCGCTCGAGGCCGCGCTGGTCGCCCGTGGCTTCGTCGCCGACCGCGATCGATTCACCCGCGGCGCCACCGAGGTCACGCTCGTCGGCCCGTTGCCGCGCGCCGAGGTCCCCGCGATCGACACCGCGCTCGCCGCTGCGCTCGCGTCTCCGACGGTCGACGTCGTCTACTACAACGGCCACGAGTATGGCGGCAGCCTCACCGCGCTGTCGACGCCACCCGCGACCGGCTATCGCGTCGCCGTGCTCGACACCTGCTGGTCGACCCAGCGCTACAGCACCGCCCTCGCCTCACCCACGGTCGCCGTGGTCGGCAACTCCGAGCGCGCCGTCACCGGCTCGGTTGCCTCGTTCGCCCGCTTCATCGACGGGCTGCCGGCCCGCGCGCCGTGGCCGACCCTGCTCGCCCCGATGAACGCGCTCGCCGCCGATCGCGCCGCGATCCGCGCGCCGTTCGATCGCTACCCGGACGCCGAGCACTATCGCCACGACGTCCGCTGCCGGTAGCATCGCGGGCCATGGACCCGGACGAGATCGCCGCGCTCGAAGCCAGCCCCGATCTCGCTGCGCGGCTCGCGCTGATCGAGGACTACGCGTTCGACGACGACGGCGACGAGGCGCGCAAGTACCCGCACGTGATCTGGCTCGTCACGCACCACCCCGAGGTCGCCTGCCCGGACGCGATCCTCGACCCGGACGACGGTGACGTCTACGCGACCGTGCGCGACCTGTGGGTGGAGGCCGCGCGCACGCACCCCGGTGATCTCGACGTCCTGACCAACGCGATCGAGAACCTGCACGCCGAGCCGGCGCTCGTCGAGCAGGTCGTGCGGCGAGCGGCGAGCTTCGAGCCGACCTCGTCGGAGTGGCACTCGAGGCTCGCGCAGCACTGGATCGCGCGCTGGCGCGCCGCCGACGATCCGGCCGAACGCATCCGGCTCGCGCGCGAGGCGGTCGCCGAGCTCGAGATCGCGCGCGCGGGCGAGGGCGCCGACGTCTACCTGATCGGCGTCGAGCTCGCACGCAGCGCGCACGCGGCGGGCGACGACGTCCGCGCCGCGGCGGTCGCGACCGAGCTGATCGACGGCGCGCGGCACTATTCGAAGACCTGGTACTACGGCAACGCGATCCACCACGCGAACCTCGTGCTCGGCGAGATCGCGCTCGCGGCCGACGAGCTCGATCGCGCGAAGCGCCACCTGCTCGCCGCCGGCCTCACGCGCGGCTCGCCGCAGCTCGACAGCGTCGGCCCCGACTTCACGCTCGCCACCGCGTTGCTCGCCCGCGGCGAGCGCGACACCGTCGCGAACTACCTCGAGCTGTGCGCGCGGTTCTGGAAGCTCGACGGCGGCAAGCTCGCGACCTGGCGCGCCGCGATCGCGGCCGGCGAGCCGGTCGAGCTCGCTCGCAACGGCTGATCGACGCGCTACGCTTGCGGCATGCTGATCGCGCTCGCCCTGTTCGTCCTCCACCTGATCGCGATCGTCGAGATCCTCGTGTCGAAGGAGGACGTCGGCTACAAGCTCCTCTGGACGCTGCTCGTGATCCTGCTGCCGATCGTCGGCATGCTGCTCTACTACCTGATCGGCCGCGACCAGCGCACGCAGAGCTAGTCGCCGAGGGCGCGGCGGACGAGATCGGGGTTGACGGTGGTCTTCTTGAGCTTCTGGTCCGGGAACCACGAGCGCGGATCGGCCTCGAGGCCGGTGCCGTGCATGTAGTTGTAGAGCGCGGTGCGCAGGCCGGCGGCGAACGCGTCGTGATCGCAGCCGGTGGGATCTTTGAACGCGAGGTCGTTGCGCGCGAAGCGCGAGGCGGTCGCGCGCTTGAGCGTGATGCCGAACAGCGACGGCTGGCGCCCGATCGGCGAGTGCGCGGTGGCCGTGAACCGGTGCCAGAACGCGGACTGGATGCAGCCGGCGTCGAACAGCTGGCGCACGCGCTCGAGCGAGTCGATCGTCTCCTGGGCGGTCTGCGTCGGGAAGCCGTACATCAGGTAGGCGTGGACCATGACGCCGGCGTCGGTGAACGCCCGGGTCACGCGGGCGACCTGTTCGACCGTGACGCCCTTCTGCATCTTCTCGAGCAGCCGGTCGGAGGCGACCTCGAGGCCACCGCTGATCGCGACGCAGCCGCTGCGCGCGAGCAGCGCGGCGAGCTCGGGCGTGAAGGCCTTCTCGAAGCGGACGTTGCCCCACCAGGTGATGTTGAGGTCGCGCTCGATCAGCTTCTCGGCGAGCGCGCGAAGGCCGGCGGGTGGCGCGGCCTCGTCGACGAAGTGGAAGCCGCTCTGGCCGGTCTCGGCGATCAGCGCCTCGATGCGATCGACGAGCAGGTCGGCGGGCGTGCGGTCGTACCGCGCGATGTAGTCGAGCGTGATGTCGCAGAACGCGCACTGCTTCCAGTAGCAGCCGTGCGCGACGGTGAGCTTGTTCCAGCGGCCGTCGGACCACAGCCGGTGCATCGGGTTCAACATCTCGAGCAGCGACACGTAGCGATCGATCGGCAGGCCGACATAGGTCGGCGTGCCCGCGGCGCGCTGCGGGATATCGTGGAGCGCGGCGTCGGTCGCGAGCACCACCTTCTTGCCGCGCCGGACGAACGTGCGCAGGAGTGGCTTGGTCGCGTCGCCGAGGTGCTCGATCAGCGCGAGCAGCGGCGCCTCGCCGTCGTCGAGCGTGATGTAGTCGACGTAGTCGAACACGCGCGGGTCGTCGAGCTCGCGGAGCTCGGTGTTGACGTAGCCGCCGCCGAGCAACACGCGGATCGTCGGGTCGATCACCTTCGCCGCGCGCGCGATGCGAAACGCGCCGTAGATGTTGCCCGGGAACGGCGCGGTCAGGCCGATCACGTCGGGGCGATGGCGCGCGACCAGCGCGGCGGTGACCTCGTCGAGCATGGTGTCGATCAGCGTGGGCTTGCCCTCGAGCGCGGTCCGCAGCGGATCGAACGAGGGTGCGCTCGCCGCGAGCCGTTCGCCGTAGCGCGCGAGCTCGAACTCGGGGTCGATGCCGTCGCGGATCGCGTCGGCGAGATCGTCGACGTAGAGGCTCGCGAGGTGCTTCGCGCGATCGGCGATGCCGAGGCCGCCGAACGCCCAGTCGAGCGGGTCGTCGGCGAGCGGCTCGAACCGCGGGCCCTCGGGCAGGAGCTCGCGGCCGACGATGCGGAGCGCCAGCGCGGGATCGCGGCCCTGGAGGAAGCGGATCACGCCATCGACCGTCGCGATGTAGCGCGCGGCATGGCGAACGAAGTGCTTGTGCTTCTTCGGCATCGCCGCCGCAACGCGGGTAAGGCCGGCGGCCGAGAACACCGCGAGGAACAGCTCGATCGCGGCGTCGGCCTGGCTGACCTCGATCCCCAGTCTTGACGCGTGCTGGGCGAGAAATCCAGTCAAGTATGCCGTCGCCGGGTACGGCGTGTTGAGCTGCGTCATCGGCGGCGTGACGAGTAAGATCCGCACCCGAACGTAACGTAACATCTCGAGCCGTGAAGACGACCGTGTTGACGATCCTGTTGAGCGCCGGCGCCGCGCTCGCCGGGCCGATTCCACCTCCGACGCCGATCCGCAAGCCGGTGCCACCCGGCATGACGGCGGACAACATCAAGATCTTCGTCAAGGCGATCGTCGCCGACAAGGCGGGCGAGCTGCACGACGCGATCAGCAAGTACGAGGACTTCAACAAGGAGTCCGGCGACTCGGCGAACGCGTTCTACAACATCGCGGATGTCGAGCGCCGCATGGAGCGGCTCGAGCGCGCGATCAAGGACTACAAGAAGTACCTCGACCTCGCGCCTCAGGCTGCCGACCGCAAGGAGGTCGAGCACCTGATCGACCAGCTGGCGAACGCCGACTTCACGGTGGTGCTCGACGGCGCCGAGCCCGGTGCGCTGATCTTCCTCGACGGCAAGCTGCTCGGACCGTCGCCTCAGATCGCGCACGTCGGCCCGGGCATGCACGGGGTCGATCGGATCTCGCCGAGCGGGCATCGCGAGGGCTCGTTCGAGGGCAAGCCCGGTGGCTACCAGCACGAGGTGCTCGACGACTGGAGCGCGAAGAAGCACGAGGGCCCGCCCGGCAACGTCGTGCTCTCGAAGTCCGGCACGTTCGGCTCGTCGGGGAGCTGGAAGGACAAGCAGAGCGGGATCGAGTACGAGTTCCCCGGCCGCTTCACGTTGCCGCCCGGGCACTACGTGACCAAGCCGTGGGACGACGATCGCACGTGCCAACCGATCGAGTTCGACGTGCCCAAGCACGGCGACATCACCTACGTCTACGTCGATGCCGAGCCCAAGGCCAAGAAGGGCCACCACGGCGAGTGCCAGAACATCGTGACGCGCGTGCAGAACGTGAAGGTGGGCCCGTGAAGATCCTCGTCTGCCTGATCGCGCTCGTCGCCGTCGCGCACGCCGATCCGATCCGCAAGAAGACCCCGACCGACAAGTTCGCCAAGGCCGCGGCCGAGGCGTTCACCGAGGCGCTGTCGTACGACGAGAAGGGCGACCTGCGCACCGCCCTCGGGCTCTACGAGAAGGCGCAGGGCATCGCGCCGCACCCGTACACCGCCTACAACATCGGCGACGTCTATCGCCGCATGGGCAAGATCAGCGACGCGATCCTCATGTTCGAGACCTACCTCGCGATGTGGCCCGACGCACCCGACCGCAAGGAGTGCGAGGCGATCATCGACAAGCTCGTGCACACGCCCGGCACGCTGTACTTGATGACGAGCGAGAAGAGCGATCCCGAGGCGCTCGCGTTCAAGGACTTCTACATCTTCGTCGACGGCGAGCTCGTCGCCAAGCTCGGAACGCAACCCAAGCCGGAGCCCGCGCTCAACGGCAAGCTCGCGATCGCGGTCCCGGTGCAGGCCGGGTCGCACGCGATCGACGCGGTGTCCTCGATCAGCTACGGCCACGCCGAGTGCAAGGTGATCGCGGGCGGCAAGGAGGAGTGCCACCTGCGCGCCAAGCCGCGGGTCGATGGTCACGCCGTGTTCCGGTCGAGCGACAACCGGGTCGGCGTCCACAAGGACAAGAGCCACGGGTTCTACGCCGACCGCGTCGAGGTCGCGCCTGGCCACTACCGGCTGATGGTCCGCGACCGCTCGTTCGAGTGCGCCCCCATCGACTTAGACGTGCCCAGCGATCTCAACGATGTGGCCTACGTCTACATCGGCACCCCCGAGTGGGACGGCTTCGAGCGCTGCCGGAAGCTCACGATCAAGCAGAAGAAGCTGCACTTCGATCCCTGAGCCCCCTGATCGGTGCGACTTCCGGCGGGTTCGTGCGTCCGGACTCCCATGCGGATCCTGCTCGTGGCGCTCGCGGTGTGCGTATCGGTCTCGGTGGCCTCGGCGCGACCGCCGCTCGTGCCCGACGATGACTACGTCGAGCCGCCGAAGGTCGACCCGGTCCCGGTCCCGATCGCGACCGCGGCGCCGTGGCAACCGTCGTGGCGCTTCGAGGGCGGGTTCGGCGCGCGGTTCGGCACCCAGCTGGTCGACAACGCGTCGACCGGGACGATGAAGGCGGCCCACTTCGACGCCGGCGTGCGCGACGGCCGCCTGCTGCTGACCGCCGAGTACCAGGTCGGCTCGCTCACCCTGCCCGGCTCCGCCTTCGCGGCGCGTGGCGGCAACCTCCGCAGCGGCACCGGGCGCGGGCTCGAGCACCGGCTCGGGGCCGTCGCGCGCTACAACTTCGCGCGGCTCGCCGAATCCGATGGCGGCCTCGCGTTCTGGGCCGAGGGCGGGCTCGGCGTCGAGCACTACCGCTGGGATGCCGGAGGCACGTGGACGCGGCCGGATGTCTCGCTCGGGATCGGGGCGGCGGTGTGGGGCCAGAGCGAGCGCAAGCACGGTGGGCTCAGCATCGGCGTGCGGATCGCGCTCGCACCGCGCGACGACGTCGCGCACGCGGCGGTCGCGTGCGGCGGACCGTGCGATGCCGCGACCACGCCGACCGGCTGGGATCGCAGCGTGTTGTTCGACATGACGGCCATGTTCGGCAAGTAGCCGCGCTATCCTCGGCGCCCGTGCCGGACATCATGGCCATCGTCAGCAAGGCCGTCTTCGAGAAGGACGCCCGCGTCGGCGGCCAGTCGATCGCGCCGGGCGTCGTGTGGCCGGTCGATCGCTACACCAGCGTCAACAAGATCCTGTCGCCGCTGTCCGACGGCGGCCGGATCTTTCTCGTCACGGTGCGCCCGCCGAGCGAGCAGCTCTGGCTGGTCGGCATCATCGAGCAGCCCGAGTTCGACGGCACCGCGTGGATCGCGCCCGAGCCGAACCGCTATCCGGTGACCAACATCTCGATGCTGCGGCCGGCGATCGAGTTCGAGTCCGGCAAGGGCATCTCGCAGGACAAGGGCACGCTCGGGATGAGCCTGCAGACGCCGCGCACGCTGACCGAGGAGGACGTGATCCAGATCCTCGCCGCGATCGCCGAAGGTCCCGGCCCGGTGTCCTACGAGCAGATCGTGCCGCCCGCGCCCTCGATCGCGCGCGACAAGACGACGCCGTCGGGCGTCCCGAAGGCCGCCGCGTCGCGCATCGTGTCGGCGCGACCGTCGGCGAACGCGCGACCGCCGCGCGACCTCGCGACCGTCCCGGGGACCGGGCGGATCCTCGCCGGCAAGTACGAGATCCTGCGCCAGCTCGGCAAGGGCGGCATGGGCATCGTCTACGAGGCACGCCACACCGGGACCGGGCGCCACGTCGCGGTGAAGGAGATCCTGTCGAGCTCGGGCGTCGATCCGTTGCTCGTCGAGCGGTTCCAGCGCGAGGCGCGTGCGACCGGATCGATCGACACGCAGCACATCCCGCCGGTGCTCGACTTCGGGATCGATCCCGCGACCGACAACCCGTTCATGGTGATCGAGCTGCTGAAGGGCGAGGACCTGCAGGAGCGCATCGTGCGCTACGGGCCGCTCGCCGAGGAGGCCGCGGTGCG
This sequence comes from Haliangiales bacterium, assembly GCA_038321315.1. Classification (GTDB taxonomy): domain Bacteria; phylum Myxococcota_A; class Polyangia; order Haliangiales; family Haliangiaceae; genus JABFXX01. Next base: position 19,786 of record JBBQEX010000010.1, read on the forward strand.
GATCGCGGCACAGGCCTGCGCGGGGCTCGTGCGCGCGCACGCCGCGCACGTCGTGCATCGCGACATCAAGCCGGCGAACCTGTTCCTCGCGCGGCGCGACGACGAGATCGTCGTCAAGGTGCTCGACTTCGGGCTCGCGCGCGTCAAGGAGAAGCTCGCCGGCATGGAGAACCGTTCGCTGACCGCGACCGGCGTGATGCTCGGGACGCCGCTCTACATGTCGCCCGAGCAGGTCGTCGGCGCCAAGGATCTCGATCATCGTACCGACCTGTGGTCGCTCGGCATCGTGCTCTACGAGGCGCTGACCGAGACCACGCCGCACGACGACAGCGAGACCCTCGGGGCCCTGCTCGTCGCGATCTGCAGCAAGCCGGCGAAGCCGATCCGCGAGCTCGCGCCGCACGTGTCCGAGCCGGTCGCCGCGATCGTCGGCAAGGCGCTGTCGCTCGATCCGACGAAGCGCTACCAGACCGCCGAGGAGCTGCTCGCCGATCTCAAGTCGGCGGCGCGGTTCACGACGCGGCTCGACGAGTCGATGCTCGCCCAGCGCCCGTACGACCTCGACCCGGATCCCGACGAGCCGCCGCCGAGCGAGTGGCCGAACTTCGACTCATCCTCGTAAGATCCGCGTACGAGCGGCGCATACTGGGCGGATGGCTCCCGACGAAGCGGATCCGCCCACCATCCCACTCGACCCGACGCGCGGTGGCGCTCCGACCGACGAGCTCGAACCCGAGACCCTGGGGCCCGCGCGCGTCGCGGCGCGTGGCTCGATCGTCGCCGATGATCCGACGACCCAGTCCGGCGTGTACGAGCTCGGCGAGGTGATCGGCCGCGGCGGGATGGGTGAGGTCGTGCGCGCGCGCGATCGCAAGATCGGTCGCGAGGTCGCGCTCAAGCGGATGCGCGGTGCCGCGCCCGGCGACGACGAGCGCGCGCGGTTCCTGCGCGAGGCGCGGATCCAGGCGCGCCTCGATCACCCGGCGATCGTGCCGGTCTACGAGCTCGCCAAGGATCCCGCCGGGCGCCCGTACTTCACGATGAAGCGGCTGACCGGCCAGACGCTCGTCCAGATCCTCGGGTCGCACTCGGCGACTCGCCAGCGCTTGTTGCGTGCGTTCGCCGACATCTGTCGCGCGATCGACTTCGCGCACTCGCGCGGCATCGTGCACCGCGATCTCAAGCCGGCCAACATCGTGCTCGGCGAGTTCGGCGAGGCCTACATCCTCGACTGGGGCGTGGCGCGCGTGCTCGGCGACGTCGCGGAGGTCATCACGGCCGACATCGACACGCTCGAGGGCTCGGCACCGGTCGGCCAGGTGCTCGGGACCCCGGGCTACATGGCGCCCGAGCAGCTGCGCCATCCCGACGTCACCCGGGCGGCCGACGTCTACGGCCTCGGCTCGCTGCTGTTCGAGATCCTCGCCGGCGAACCGCTCCACCCGCGCGGCCAGGCCGCGATCGAGAGCACGCTGTCGGAGCACACGGTGCTGTCGCCGGCGATCCGCCGCCCCGATCGCGTCGTGCCGCCCGAGCTCGATGGCCTGTGCCTCGCGATGTTGCTGCACTCGAGCAAGCACCGGCCGACCGCGCGCGTGTGCGCCGATCGCATCGAGCAGTACCTCGACGGCGATCGCGACCTGGTCAACCGCCGCGCCCTCGCGACCGATCTGGTGGCGAAGGCGCGCGCCGCGCTCGACGACGATCGCCGCGCCGATGCGATGCGCGAGGCGAGCCGCGCGATGGCCCTCGATCCGCACGTCGATGGCGCCGCCGAGCTCGTCACGCGGCTGATGCTCCAGCCACCCCGCGAGGAGCCGCCCGAGCTGCGCGCCGCGCTCGCCCGCGCCGACAGCGAGGACATCGCACGGCACGCGAAGTCCGCGGTGCCCGGCTACATCATGATCGCCGCGTTCGTCCCGCTGATCGCCGCGACCGGCGTCCGCGCTTGGTGGATCGTCGTCGGGATCGCGCTCGCCGCGCTCGGCATGGCGATCGCGGCGCGGCGATTCGCGCAGACGCCGCAGCGCACCTTCGGCGCGTGGATCGCATACGCGATCGGGAACGCCGCGATCATCGTGTTGCTCGGCCGGCTCGCGAGCGCGTTCACGTTCGTCCCCGCGCTCGCCGCGTTCATCACCGCCTCGCTGATCACGTATCCGGCGTTCGTCGAGAAGCCGCGCTCGTGGATCCTCTTGCTCGTGATGATCGGCGGCCTGCTCGGGCCGCTCGGGCTCGAGCTGCTCGGCATCTTGCCCCAGAGCTTCGACCTCCGGGACCACGGGATGTTCCTCCGCGGCGACGCGATGGAGCTCGGCAGCACGCTCTCGACGTTCACGGTCGTGCTCGCCAGCCTGGCGACCGTGCTGATGTGTGGCATCCAGGCCGCCACGCTCGGGCGCGCGAACCGCGCCGCGCAGCACAAGCTCGTCGCGCAGGCGTGGCATCTCCAGCAGCTGCTGCCCGCGCCGGTCGCCAAGGCTTGATACGCTCGGTGCTCCATGAACACAGCGCGAAACGACGCCGTCCTGATGCTCCACGGGTTGCGCGTGATGTCGGACTACCGCAACGAGGCCGAGCGCGCGACGTTCTACGCGTTCCTCGCCACGCTCCCCGAGTTCAAGACCGAGACGATCGAGGACCTCGACGCCGAGGTGTTGAAGCTGCGCGATCGGTACCCGACGCCGCGCGAGGGCATCGCCGCGCTCGAGGACATCTCCAGCGAGGCGGTCAAGCAGAAGACGTTCCTCGTCGCGATCGACATCGCGATGGCGAACGGCCACGTCGACGCGATCGAGGACGATCTGCTCGAGGACATGCGCACGGCCCTCAAGATCGATCTCGCGCTCGCCGAGAAGATCATCGAGGTGCTCGGTATCAAGTACCGGACGTGATCGTCGAGGCGGACCTGATCAGCTCAGACCCGGCCCCGATGCTGATCTACGCGGACTGGCTCGAGGAGCAACAGGACCATCACGGCGCGGCGTACCTCCGCACCGAGCTCGGCGTTCGCGCGCTGTCACCGCGATCGGAGGACGCATGGGAGATCGTCGAGGTCCTGGCGAGCCTCGCCAAGACGCTCGACCGCACCTGGCTCGCGCACTTCACGCGGCCGAGCGTCGCAGGCCTCGTCTACGCGGGCATCAACGACAAGGATCCGTTCACCGCCCGGTTCTTGCCCGACGGCACGCTCAACTACACGCAGGGAAACGCGTCGTACCAGAACGGCACGTGGTGGCAGGTCGGGAGCCTGATCTACTGGGAGCTCAACCGGTTCTTCGTCGAGTACGTCGGCGCGCTGATCGGGGATCATCTGATCGGAGCCGCGGAGAACATCTCGTCGATGCGGTGGGAGTTCGACCTCGCCGCGACGAGCGACCCCACGATGATCGAGATCCCAGGCGATACGAATCGTCAGATCTACGGTCCGGAGACCGGCCGCTGGCAGAAGTCGATCGCCCCCGTGATGGCGAAGCCGAAGCGCAGACGGAAGAAGAAGAAGCCGTTCAGCTCAGCGCGGCGAGCCGGATCAGCCGGTGCTCGAGCAGGTTGCAGACCAGCTTGAGCGTCTCGAGGCGCGCCATGCCCGAGACGTCGAGCAGCTCCTCGAGCGTCGAGTGGCCGTCCATGCGCGACATCAGGAAACCCGCGCGGTGGTCGAGCGACAGCGACGTCATCTTCGCCAGGTCCATCATGCGATGCGGGATCGCGCGCAGATCGCCGATCTGCGCCAGGTAGTGCGCCTCGAGCTGCGCGTCGCTGCGCGGATCGTGAAACGCGGTCGCCGCGCGCGGCACGACCGGCAACTCGGCCGCCTTGACGACCGCGATCTGCTGCGACGGGCGCGCGGCGTGCTCGGTGGCCCCCATGCCCAGCTTGCTCTTGTTCGAAGTCGTCCGCGCGGCCTCGTCGCGCGGCGCGGCCGGCGCGGTCGACGGCGGCACGGTCGGTGGGCGGCCCTGGAGCAGCACGTTCGCGATCCGCTCGGCAGACATCGTGCTCGACGCGGCCGGCCCGAACGGGCGCAGCGCGTTCGCGAGCGCGGCGACATCGCTCCACCGCGCGGCCGGCTTCTTCTCGAGACAACAGCGGATGACGTTCTCGAGCGCGACGGGGATCTCGGGCCGCAGCTCGGCGAGCGAGAGCGGCGCGTCCTTCAGGATCGAGGCGCACACCTCGGGCATCGTGCCGCTCGCGAACGGGCTGTTGCCGCCGAGCAGCTCGAACAGCGTGACACCGAGCGCCCAGACATCGGTGCGCGCGTCGACGTCGCGCGAGCTGCGCAGCTGCTCCGGCGACATGTAGCGGGGCGAGCCGATCACCGCGGACGTGTGCGTCAGGCCCTTGCCCTTGGCCTCCCACTCCGGCGCCGCCTTCGAGATCCCGAAGTCGAGCAACTTGACGATGCTCGAGCCATCGGCGCGCGACGTGATGAACAGGTTCGCCGGCTTGATGTCGCGATGCACGATGCCGAGCGCGTGGACCTCGGCGAGCGCCTCGCACGCCTGGAGGAGATAGCGGATCGCGTCGGAGACCGGCAGCGGCCCGCACGCCTTCACGATGTTCTCGAGGTCGTCGCCCTCGAGGTACTCCATCACGATGTATGGCGTCTGACCGTCGAGCTCGCCAACGTCGATCACGCGCGCGACGTGCTCGCTCTGCACCTTCACCGCGGCGCGGGCCTCGCGCCAGAATCGCGCGAGCGTCTCGGCCGTCGCGTTCTCGGTCAGCAGGAACTTGAGCGCGACGCGCTGCTCGAGATGGACGTGCGTGGCCGCGAACACGATGCCCATGCCGCCGGCACCGATCTCGCGCTCCAGCCGGTACTTCCCGGCGATCAGCGCACCCACGGCGACCGAAGCAGACATGGTTCGCGGTGATTCTAGCGTGCGCCCGCATACGAAATCTAGCCTTATAGAAGCCCACCTCCGTAAGTTCCCTAGAGGAGGACACCTCACCTCCGGCAGCCATGTGTGCGGTCACGGCACGTCTGGCGATCCCGTCCCGGCCAGCGACGTGAAAAACGCCAGCCAGTCGGCGATCGCCTGGGGATTCCGCTGCGCCACGAAGTGGCCGTCGTAGCTCCCGTCGGTCGCGTACTGGAACACCGCGGCGAGTCGCTGCTTGCCGTCGCCGCCGGTCACATCGGTCAGGATCGGGCGGGCGTCGAGCGCGCCGATCGCCTCGATCACCGGACCGGCCTGGGCGAGTCCGGCGGCCTGCGCGGTCGCGGTCAGCGTGGCCTTGGGCGCGTAGGTGTCGGTCGCGCTCCACGTCTGCATCACGTGCTTGCTCGGGATCCCGCTCGGCGGCGTGAACACGAGCAGGCGCGCGTGGTTGATCGGATCGATCGAGTCGAAGAACGTCTGCCACAGGACCATCATCGGGTGACCGCCGCCGACCGGCTCGCCGAGCACGAGCTCGATGCCCGCCTTGGCGTTCAGCGGGCTGGTCTTCGTGAGGATGCCGATCGTGAGATCGCTGCCCGCGCCGGAGAACACCGCGGCCTTGGCGTCGGGCGACTCCGCGACGCCGAGGATCCCCATGTTGCTGCCCTGCGAGTGGCCGAAGAAGTAGGTGCGCGTCGGATCGAAGCTGATCGTGCCGACGCCGGCGACCGCGGTCGGCGCGATCTGCGCGATGCGCAGCGCCTGGATCACATCGACCGCGCCCTGCAGGTGGTTGTCGCGAGCGGCGCGCGGGTTGAGCACGTTGAACACGAGGCTCTCGACCGAGCGTGGCGAGCCGCTGTTGCGCGCGCCGTGGAGGATGCCGTCGAACGTGAGCGTCGCCATCGGCGTCGACGCGGTCGCGAGCTTGTCCGCGATGCCGTCGGAGATCGCGGCCTCGAAGCTGCCGCCGGTCCCGTGCGCGTGGACGACGAGCGGCACGTTGGTCAGCTTGGTCTTCGGGATCGTCAGCGCGAAGCACACCGCCTGCGTGCCGACCGCGACCGGTGCGCCGCCGCTGTACGCGATCGCGCCGCCCTGATCGGGGGTCGCGAACGGCGCCGTGCCCGCCTGGAAGTTCGGCTCGGTGAACCGCCCGTGGATCTCCCAGAAGCTGCCGGCCGAGTTGCCGCACGCGCGGCCGCCAGCGCCGGCGCACGGCGACACGTTGGTGCCGTCGCAGACCGTCAGATCGGTGAGCGTCGGCAGCGCGGTCGCGGTCACCGCCGTGCCGATCGCGCGCGCGTGCTTCGTCGGATCGCCGACCGTGAACACCGCGACGTTCGCGATCGTCGCCGGATCGATCGCCTTGCGCGTCAGGTAGTCGCGGAACGCGGCGTGCTTGGTCCACGCGGCGGCGAGATCGACGTCGGTCGGCTGGGTCGCGCCGAGCACCGCGGTGAGATCGGCTCCCACGATCGGCACCTGGCCGGTCTTGCTGCGGATCGCGGTCGTCAGGTACGCGGCGTAGGTGTGGCCGGCGATCAGCGGCGAGCTCAACGAGTTGCCGACGACGAGCGCCTGCTGGCAGATCAGCTTGTGCTTGCCGCTGTCGTAGTTCCACGACCGCGGCACGTCGAGCCCGTAGCTCGGCGCCAGCGGATCGGTGATGTCGACGTAGCGGATGTTCGCGCCGCCGCCGAGCGAGTTGAAGTCGAGCTCGCGGGTGAACCGGAACGTGACCGGCGCGACCGTCGAGAATCCGGTGAAGTCGCTCTGCAGCGCCGACGCGTAGAGATCGACGAGGTCGACCCCGAGCAACGTCTTGCCCGGCCGTGGAAAGCTGGTGAGCCTGAGCGTGCCGTCGCTGCCGACCCGGACATCGTTCGGGAACGGCAGCCGATAGAAGTCGGCGAGCGGGCTCGCGCCGCGGGGGATCTCGAAGTAGCCGCCGAACGTCGCGAGATCGTCCGCGCACGTGACGCCGGCGTACGGCGGATAAGCCGAGACGACCGGTTCGCAGGTGTTCGCGCTGCCGCATACCAGGCCGGCGATACAGTTCGAGGTCGCGTTGCACGATCCGCCGAGGTCGACCGTGCCCGGCATCTCGCACTGACCGGAGAACCCGTAGTGCACGCAGGCGAGCCCGGCGACGCAGTCGGCGCCGCTCGCGCACGTCGCGCCGGTCGCGCCCATCCCGGCCGGGACGCACACGCCGATCTCGGCACAGTTGAGATCCATCCCGCAGTCGCGGGACGCGCTGCAGGTGCCGCCGGTCCCGACGGAGCCGGGCGGTTGGCAGCCACCGTTCACGCAGACCGTCTCGGCCGTGCACATCGCGTTCGTCGTGCACGCGGGGCGCGCATCGCCGTCACCGGCATCGACGTGATCGGGCTGCAAGATCTGCTTGCACTGCGAGCACCCGGTCGCACACAACACCGCCACCAACAGCACGATCGGCTGCGTCCTCATCGAACCACGATACGCCTCGACCAATGTAGGTGAGCTGTCTCCGCTGTCGCAGACTGTCGTCGAGTGTGGCTGCAAGCGAGTGTTGGTCCGCGTCAGGTGCACGAAGTGCGCGTCGCCGATCGCGTTGCATACGATGCCGGCATGAAGCTGATCATTCGAGGAGTGCTCGCGGCGATGGTGATCTCCAGCGTGTCGTGCGCGAACACCGACGACGGCACCGAGCTCGGCGTCAACGACAGCGACAACACCCAGGCCTTCGATCCGGGGACCAATCGCGGCTGCGCGACCGCCGATCTGACCGCCACCGAGCTCGCCGCCGATCAGGAGGTCATGGCGCAGTACGCCGGCACGACGATCGAGCGCGCGGTCGGCCAGACGATCAACGTCTACGTCCACGTGATCCACAAGTCCGACGGCACCGGCGGCTCGGCGACGACGCAGCAGATCGCCGATCAGATCGCGGTGATGAACGCGTCGTACGCCGGCTACGCGTCGTTCAAGCTCGTGTCGACCGATCACACGAACAACTCGACCTGGTACACGTCGACCGGCGGGTCGAGCGAGAAGAAGATGAAGACCGCGCTCCGGAAGGGCGGCGCGACGGACCTCAACCTCTACTTCAACAACATGGGTCAGGGCCTGCTCGGCTGGGCGACATTCCCGTCGAGCTACGCGTCGAACCCGAAGATGGACGGTGTCGTGATCCTGTACTCGTCGCTGCCGGGTGGCACCGCGACGCCGTACAACCTCGGCGACACCGCGGTTCACGAGACCGGCCACTGGCTCGGCCTCTATCACACGTTCCAGGGCGGCTGCACCGGCGCCGGCGACAGCGTGTCGGACACCCCGGCCGAGTCGTCGGCGGCGTTCGGTTGTCCGACCGGGCGCGACACGTGCGGCGGCACCGGCGTCGATCCGATCACGAACTTCATGGACTACACCGACGACAGCTGCATGGACCGGTTCACCTCGGGTCAGAAGACCCGGATGGACGCGCAGTGGTCGGCCTATCGCGCCGGCCACTGAGACCCGCGAGCACGGCGATCCCGATCGGCTGCACGAGCAAGAGGCCGAGCGCGACCGTCACGCCGGCGCGATCGGCGACGACCGCGAGCAACCACGGCAGCGCCAGCCCGAGCGGCGCGAACAGGTGGCTCGCCGCGAGCACCATGCCCGCCCGCCCCGGTCGCCGCGCGTAGGCCTGCGCGATCGCGAGCGGATACAGCGGCGCCGAAGTCGCCCCGACGACGCCGAACGCGACGATCCCGACGACGCCGTCGGGCAGCACGAGCCAGGTCGCGTAGCTCGCCGCGCACGCAAGCGCCGCGACGACGAGGATCTGGCGCTCGCGATCCGGGGCTCGCGCGAGCACGCGATCGAGCACGACGAGCCCGAGGGCCCCGCCGACCGCGAGCGCGCCGATCGCGAGGCTCTGTTCGGTCATGCTCGCCCCGCCCTGCCGCAGGTGGATCGACGCGAACACCACGAGGATCTCGTCGAGCAGGTCGCACAGCGCGGTCGCGAGCAGCCAGATGAGGAGGCCGCGATCGGCGAGCGCGCCGCGGATCGATCGCCACAGCGGCTCCTCCGGTTCGTCGTCGGCAGCGCTCGCCGTCGTGGCCGGGAACCGGCGCAACGTCGTCGCGATCGCCCACACCGCATACGCGACCGCGGCGATCGCGAACCCCGCACGCCAGCCGTGGCCGGTCGCCGCGAGCACCGCGAGCAGCGCGGGCGCAGCGAGGTCGCCGGCGAGCGATACCAAGGTCCATCGCGTCATCGTCCGCGCGCGGCGCTCGGGCGCGGCATCGATCAACTCGGCCTGCGCGAGCGGCGCCGCCATCCCGGCGGCGAGGTAGGCCGCGGCCGACGCGATCGCGAGCACGATCGGGTTCGGCGCGAGGGCCGCCGCCGCCATCGCGATCGCCATGATGGCGAGGCCGGCGCGGATGAAGTGCCGGCGCGGATAGCGCTCCGACAGCACCAGCACGATCGGGTCGAGCACGAAGCCGACCACGCTCGGGACGAGGAACACCATCGTCGCGAGCGCCGCATGGGACGCGCGAAACTCGCGCTCGAGATCCGGCGCGCTGGTCGAGGGAATGCCCGACGCGAGCTCGTCGAGGAGCGCGATCGCGAGCAGCAGGACTTCGATCGAGAGGAGCCGGCCGAGGCCGGCACCCACCCGGGTTCAAATTCGTTCGGTCGAGCTGGCGCGCCGGGGCATGATTCGAGCCTAGCTCAATCGGCGTTTGTCGGGTCTTCGATTCGCTCGTGGGCGTTGCCGTCGGGTGCGTCGACCACGAGCCGGTAGGTGATCGAGATGCCGTCGCAGTCGAGATCGCCGACCGCGAGCGCCTCGAATCTCGTCGGGGTGCTCGTGTAGCTGTACTGGAAGTTCGAGGTGCCGGAGGTCTCGAACTCGAGCGCCGTCCACGCCGGAGTCTGGAACTCGTTCGTGACCGAACAGCGCCCACCGGTCGCGCAACACGACGTCGCCGGGGTGAGCGGTGCGTGGTCGTCGGGGAACGCGGCGTGCTCGACGTAGTACATCTTCACGTCCCTGGCCATGCGATGGAGATTGAGCTTCGGCTCGCTGACCTTGCTCTTGTGCATGTAGTCGAGGAACGCGGGGATCGCGACCGCCGCGAGGACTCCGACGACGGACATGAAGATCGAGATCACGAGGCCCGCGATCGCGAGCCCGCGCCCGGTCTGCAGGCCCTTCGAGCGGTTGATCTGCCCGAGCGCGATCGCTGAGAAGATGATGCCGAGGAGCGCGAGCGGGATCGCGCACACGAGGCCCGCGATCGCGAGGCCGTTGACCTTGGGCTGCGGCGAATGGCCGGGAGGCGTCACTTGCCGACCAGCACCGTCACGAGCGTGACCGTGTCCTCGTCGTCGGTCTCCTGGTGCCCCGGGACGAGCAGCTTGACGAACCCGCCGTCGATCTCGACGTGCCCGCCGCCCGAGATGATCCGCGCGACGATCGCGCGCACGACGTTCGAGGTCAGGAATTGCGTGGTCTCGTCGGTCGTGTCGGTCGACACGTAGACCACCGAGTCGAACGCCTCGTCGCCGGTCTGGATCTCCTTCTTGAACAGCTTCACGAGCTTCTTGCCGAGCCCCTCCTTGGTGAACGTCACCTGCATCACCGACGCGGCCGGCAGCGTGAACGCCAGCTCGGTCATCTCGTCCCCACCCACCGCGATGCCATTCACCTCCGTGGCGCTGGTGACGAACGATCGCTGCACCGTGATTCCCAGACTCGCCAGATCGGACATGGCGCCAAGCGTCGCAGACAATCAGCTCCGGCGGAACAGGCCGCGAATCCGATCGACGAGGCCGGGCTTCGGATCCGGATCGCTTCGCGGCGAGCCCATCATCATCGCGCGCTCCTCGCGCGGCGGGAACATGCTGGTGTCGTACGCGGCCTCGGCCTCGCCGCGCGCGACCGCGGCGTCGATCGCGATGCACGCGTGCTGCTTGCCGCGCTGCCGGGCCTCGTCGACGCTGGCGCAGAAGTAGACCGGCTTCTGGCACTCGCCGCAGAACCGCACGCCGTCGGTGCCGGTCGACGCGAGCGCGTCCCAGCGCTTCGGGCACGGCGCCGCGAACGTGACGCACTTCGCGATCGGCGCGCGCGACGTGATCCGTCGCCACCGCGTGTCGCCCGCCATCGGCTCGGACTCGACACGCAGGAACGCCGCGCGGCTCGCGTCGCCGTGCTCCTCCAGCCAGTCGGCATAGACCAGCCGCGTCGCGACGTCGCCCGGCTCCTTGCGGAGCGCGTCGAGCAAGGCGGCCTCCGCCGGCGCTTCGTCGACTGACGCGCCGAGCTCGGCGAGCATCGCGGCCGCCGACCGCGGCCGTGCGGCGGGATCGATCGCGAGCCCGTGCATGATCGCCGCGGCGAGCTCGGCATCCGCGATCGCGAGCGATGGCCGCGGCTTCTGCGCGACGTCGCCGAGCACGGTCAACGGGTGGTAGCCCTCGGCGGCGACGAACATCGGGCGCCCCCTGAGCGACTCGTGGAGCGTCGCGGCGAGGGCGTAGAGATCGGTGTACGGCCCGGTGTCGCGGCCGCCGAAATCCTCGGGTGGGATCGCGCAGTGGATCGAGCCGTACGCCACGCCGGCGCGGGTCTGGTAGCGCCGGGCGAGATCGTGCGCGAGCCGCGCGCTCGGACACGCGAGCCGCGCGACGTCGCCGTCGAGCAGGATCATGTCGGCCCAGACCTCGCGATGGACGAGGCCGGCGCCGTGCAGCGCGACGAGCGCGCGGAGCACCTGCTCGCCGATCGCGCGCACGCGCACCTCGGCGATCGGGCCGGCGGCCTGGAGCTTCGAGAGCGGCTGGCCGATCGGGGTGCTGATCCCGATCACCTCGTTCCCGGCGAATTCGACGCGCTCGAGCGGGATCAGGTTCGGGTGGCGCAGCGCCTCGAGCGTCGCGTAGCGCGCCACGATCGTCGCGCGCTCGTCGGCCGTGACCCTCTCGATCGAGGCCCGAGTCTCCATTCCCCCAGCTTACACGACGAGCAGCACCGCCGAGACCGGCGCGTTCGTCGCCAGCCCGATCGCGGTCGCATAGATCCGGACCTGCACCTCGTACGCGGCGCGCGCATCGCCAAGCTCGTCATCGGTCTTGAAGTCGACGACGGTCCACGCGCCGGCCTCGGCGAACGCGAGATCGACGACGCCCTCGATCAGCGCACCGGCGTGCGCGACGACGACGGGGACCTCGCGCCGCACCTCGCCGGCGACCGCCGCGCGCGCCAGGATCGGGTGGGCGAGCGCGGCCGACACCGCGGCGATCGCGTGGGCGAGCTCGTCGGGCGTCGCGCCGACCAGGCGACCGTGGTTGTGCGCGACCTCGCGGATCGCGGTCGCGTCGGGGACGAGCGGGACGGTCGCGAGGATCGCGTGGACGAGCGAGCCGAACCGCAGCCCGTTTGGGCGACCGATGCGCGACGTCGCGGTGCGCTCGACGGCGACGTGGAGGTGTGGGCTCGGATCGACCCCGCGACCGGCGGCATCCGTCACCGACGTGGTCACGCGCGTCTGCAGCGCGCCGGCGCCGAGCGCGTACGTCCGCATCGCCTGCCACTCGGCGTGCGCGCGCTCGCTGTCGGCGGCGTGGGTCTTCGCCGCGTCGGTGTCGGCCGCGAGGATCTGGCGCTGGCGCATGCCCCCCATCTCGGCGCGATCGAGGCCGAGCACCGCGGGATCCCACCAGATCACGCGGTGTGCACCGGCCTGCGGCACGTGCGCGCCGGGCTTCACCGAGTCCTCGGTGGTCGCCGGCGCGTCCTGCGGGCGCAACATCGCGGAGTCGTCGCCGAACGGCGGGCAGTGGATCGCGGGCTCCGGCGTGCGCCGGGTCGCCGGCATCGGATAGGTGACCGGCCGCAGCGGATCGATCCAGCTCGCGCGCTCGACGCCGAGCTCCTGGTCGCCGAGCGCCGGGATCACGAGCAGATCGCGCGCCCGGGTCGCCGCGACGTACGCCAGCCGCACCGCCTCGTCGCGATCGCGCGCCACGATCTCGGCGGCGTGCTCGCGCAACTCGCTCGGCACGCAGCCGGCGATCGGCGCGAGCCAGACGCGGCGCGCGGGATCGACGTGGCGCGACGGCCGATCGAAGGCGAGCGGCCCGGTCGGGTCGCACAGGATCACGACCGGGAACTCGAGGCCCTTGGCGGCGTGCACCGTCATGATGCGCACGCCCTCGGTGCCCTCCTCGACGACGGTCGCGTCGGCCTGCTTGCTGCCGCGCTCGGCGTCGGCGGCGAGCTTGTCGACGAACGCGCGGAACGACGTCGCGCCGCGCGCCTCGAACCGCCGCGCGAGATCGAGCACGCGCAGGACGTTCGCGAGCGCCTGCTCGCCGGCCGGCCACACCGCGAGGCCGGCGTGCGCGCGGGTCAGCGCGAGGAACCGCGCCAGCGTGTCCGCGATCGGCCGCCGGTTGCGCTCGCGGTGGAGCTCGCCGAGCGCACCGAGCGCCCCCGCGACCTCCTTCGCCATCGGCGACAGCCCGGCGCGACGCGCGACGTCGATCCAGTGGATCGGGTGCAGCCGGCCGTGCGCGTGCTTGAACGCGACGAGATCCTCGTCGTGAAACGCGATGCACGGGCCGCGCAGCGTCGCGTACACGCTGAGCTCGTCGTCGGGCCACTCGATCGCGGCGAGGATGTTGCGGATCGCCTCGGACTCCTCGCGCTCGTGAAACGCCCGGCCGCCGACCAGCACGTGCGGCACGCCGCGGGCCTCGAGCGCGCGGACGTACGGCCGCGTGAGGTCATCTCCGAAGCTCTGAAACCGCTTGAACACGAGGCAGATGTGGCGCGCCGCGATCGGCACGCGCACACCATCGCGCTGCGAGGCCAACCAGCCGCTGCCGGTGATCAGGAAGTCGACGAACGCGCCGACCGCGTCGGGATACGACTTCTCGATCTCCTTGTTCGTGATGTTGCCCCACGCGTTGTACGGGTGCGGCACCGGCAGCGCGACGACGGTCGGCTGATCGGTGACCGGCGCGCGGTGCTGCTCGAGCGGGACGTACGCGGCCTGCCCGTCCGCGCCGGTCATCACCGGCTCGAACGCCGCGTTGATCGCGGCCTGGATCGACGGCGCCGAGCGGAACGAGGTCGCGAGGTGGACGAGCCGCGCTCCGTCGGCGAGCAGCCGCCGCTTGATCGCCTCGTAGACCGCGACGTCGGCGCGCCGGAATCGATAGATCGCCTGCTTCGGATCGCCGACGACGAACAGCTTGCCCGGCGCGATCCGCGCGCGAACCGGATCGCGGACCGTCGGATCGTCGGCACACAGCAGCATGAGGATGTCGACCTGGAGCGGATCGGTGTCCTGGAACTCGTCGACGTAGAAGTGGGTGAACCGCGCCTGGAGCTCGTTGCGCACGGTCGCGTCGTCGCGCAGGAGGCCGCGCGTGCGCGCCAGGAGATCGAGGAAGTCGAGCCGCCCGCTCTGCGCCTTCACGCGCTCGTACTCCGCGATCAGGCTCCACAGCTCGGTCGACAGGCACGCCGCGAGGTCGGCCTCGCAGCCCGCGATCGCGTCGGAGAGGACACGCCGCACGCGATCCTTCAACGCCACGACGTCGGCGCGCGGCAGGCCGTCGGCGTAGTCGCCCTTGCCGCTGCCCTTCTTCCATTCGTACCAGCGGCCGATCTGGGTCAGCTCGGCCTCGAGGCCGTCGTGATCTCGCACCGGCGTGATCGCCTCGCGACGCGCGAGCTCGGCGAGCCAGTTGCGCGCCTTGGTACACAGCTCGGTCAGCGGATCCTTGACGCGACCGCGCTCGGCGATCTGGCCGAGCTCGTCGAGCGCCGCGATCGCGCCGTCGATCGCCGCCGGACGATCGAACGGATCGCGCCGCCACGCGCCGTCGAAGTCTCGGCGATCGATCAGCGACGCGCCGGCGTCGCGCAGGAGGTCCGAGGGATCCTTGCGGCGCAGGATCCGGCGCACGCCCTCGGGTGGCGCGGCGAGCGCGGCCTGAAACCAGGTGTCGAACGCCTGGCGGTAGCTGCGGTCCTGATCGTCCTCGGCGGCGACCTCGAACAGCGGATCGACGCGCGCCTCGATCGGGCGCTCCTTGAGCACGTCGGCGCAGAACGAGTGGATCGTGCCGACGCGCGCGACCTCGAGCTGCGCGAGCGCGGCCTCGAGCAGGTGGCGTTCGTTGGGGGTCGCGGCGTGGTTGCGGGAGCGCTCGAGCTCGGTCCGCAGCCGCAGCTTCATCTCGCCGGCCGCCTTCTCGGTGAACGTGACCGCGACGATGCGCTCGAGCGTCGTCGTGCCCGAGCGGATCACGGCGATGATCCGGGCGATCATCTCGGTCGTCTTGCCGGTGCCGGCCGCGGCCTCGACGACGAGCGTGACCCCGAGCTCCTCGCGGATCGTCGTGCGCGAGCGCGCGTCCGGGCTCATCGCTGCTCTCGCAATCGCTTCAGCTGCACGAGCGGCGGCTGCGCCTTGCCCTTCGCGCGCCGCTCCTCGTTGGGCCCGCAGACGCGCCGGAAGTCGCACCAGGTGCACGCCTTGTCGGCCGGCGCCGCCGGGAAGAACCCGCGGGTCGCGAGATCCGCGAGGGTGTCGACCACCAGCTTCGCGGACGCGCGCGCCTGATCGGTCAGCGGCGTGTCGACGACCGAGAACTCGCCGCGCGTCGTGCAGTACGACAGCCGGCCGCCCGCGACCGTGGCGTCGGGAAACAGCTTCTCGAGCACGAGCGCGTAGAGCACCGGCTGCAGGCTGGTGCCGCCGGCGATGATCGAGCCCGGCTTGACCTTGCGCATGCCGGTCTTGCTGTCGGTCGCACGCAGCGCACCCTCGGGTCCGGCCTCGACAAGATCGATCGAGCCGCGCAGCGTGACGCCGATATCGAGCGCGACCGGCTCGGCGACGCTCGACGGATCGCGCTCGGCGTCCTGCGCCGGCAGCCCGAACGCGAGCTCGAACCGCGATGGGATCCACGCGAGGTCCTCGGCGGTCCGCCGCAGCCACTCGCGCAGGTCGGCGCGGATCGCGGCGATGCCGTCGTCCCACACGCGATCGATCGCCGGGGCCAGTCGCTCGCGATAGCGCGCCGCGACGCGCGCGACGACGGCATCGAGCCGCGCGGCCGCCGCGGCGAGCGTGTCGGGGCGCACCGGCAGCTCGGCATGCGCGCGCAGCTCCGACAGCAGCTCGAACTGCACCTCGTGGACGAGCGAGCCGCGCTCGAGCGGCCCGAGCGCTTCGATCGCGTCGGGCTCGTCGCGCGCCTGCAGCCGCACGATCGTCTTCAAGACGAAGCGGTAGGGACACTGGGCGAGCGTCTCGAGTGCGGTCGGCGAGAACGCGCGGGCCGCGGGCACGTGCGCGGCGAGCGCGGCGCGCACCTCGTCGGTGGCATCGGGCGACGCGATCAGGCCGTCGGCCGGCTTCCACGCGTTGACCGTCCAGCGGCGCGCGCGAAACCGGAGCGCGCGGCGCAGGTGCGGGTTGGCGTCGAGCAGGTAGGCGGCGGCGCCGGCCGGTGGGATCGACCCCGGGCGCACGAGGTTGTCGAGGAGCGCGAGGTCGTGCTCGGCCTCGTCGATCGCATCGAGTCGATCGGCGGGCGCCGGCCAGCCAATGCGCGCGGCACCGGTGACGTCGGCGCGGCGGCCGAGCTCGTCGAACCCGGGCAGCGCACCCTCGGCCGCGGCGAGCACCTCGAGGCCGTAGAACGACGGCACGCGCGGCCGGCCCTGATCGAGATCGATGCGCGGATACGACAGCACGACGCGCGTGCCGGCCGCGCCGATCGCGAGGCGCAGCGCGAGGCGCTCGTCGGCGAGCCGGTCGGCGCGCACCGGCAGCCGACACGGCAGCGCGGCGCGCGCGGCGTCGAGCAGCAGCGGATCCTCGGCGAGCTTCTGCGGGAACATCCGCTCGGCGAGGCCGGGGGCGAACACGAGATCGAACGCCAGCCCGCGCGCGGCTTCGATCGACGCGACGAGCAACCGACCGTGCCGCCGGCTCGCCGGCCGCACGACGAGCTCGGTCAACCGCGGCTGGAGCACGAGCAGCACCTCGCCGAGCGCGACCGGCCCGACGTCGGCCATCGGCGCGAGCGCGGCGAGCACGCCGAGCACGCGATCGGGCAACCGCAGCGCGCGATCGGCGAGCGCGGCGAGCCGGTCGAGCCACGTGCCCCAGGTCGCCTGCGCCGGCAGCGCGGCGAGCTCGTCGAGCAGCGGCAGCGCGAACGCCGTCAGGTGCGCGAGGTCGGCGCGATCGCGCGCCGCGTGGCCGTGCGGATCGGCGCCGGGATCCTCGACGAGCGCGTGGCGGGCCGCGAGTCCCGCGAGTCGCCGTGCCCAGCGCTCGCGGCCGCCGATCACCGCGGCCTCGACGAGCAGGCGCTCCCAGCGCCACGGCGCGCGCAGCGTCCCGGCGGCGACCGGCGCGTCGGGCTCGGCGACCGCCGTCGGGATCACCGCCACCGCGTCGTCGCGCTGCGCGAGCCGCGCGGGCACGAGCTCCTCGTCGGGTGGCATCCACGGCGCGCGCGGCTCGCCGGTGCCGTCGCCGACGTCGGGGACCTCGCCGAGCGACAGGTACTCGGCGAACCGCCGCGCCGACAGCCCCTCGCGCGCGCACGCGAGCAGCGCGAGGAACGCGCGGCCCGCCGGATCGGGCAACACGGTGCCTTGCTCGAAGTGCACCGGCACGCCCGCGCGGCCCATCGCCTCCTCGACGTGCACCCGGTAGTGCTCGGGCGCGCGCAGCAGCACCGCCTGGCGATCGAACGGGATGCCGGCCCGCGCCGCGGCGAGCACCCGACGCGCGATCTCGACGCACTCGCGGCTCTCGCCCGGCGCCGAGAAGATCGCGACGCTGTCGTCGAGCGGCGCCGGCTCGGGTGGCGCGCCGAACAGGTGGTGCTGGACGCGCGCGAGCGAGCCCGCGACGGTCGCGGGCGCGAGCGCGGTGACCTCGCATCCGAGCACGGCGGTCAGCGCGCGGGTGCTCGCGTCGTCGCCGCCGGGCACGGTGGCGAGCACGTGCGGCGATCGCGCGACGAGCGCCGCGATCAGCGCCGCCTCGACGGTCGTGCGCACCGGCACGTCGAGCAACACGACGGGATGGCCGCCGAGCGGCGAGCGCGCGAGCGCGGCGGTCGCGAGCTCGAACACCTGGGCGCGATCGGCGAGCCCGGCGCGCGCCAGCTCCGCGGTCAGCGCGGCCAGCGCGGCGGCGAGCTCGGGCACCAGCCCGTCGCCGGTGGCCCGCGCGAGGCGCAGCTCGCCGAGCGTGCGCGCGAGCGCCCGCGGCAGGCCGGGCTGATCGACGACCGCGAGCAGGCGGCCGAGCGTGCCGGCATCGCGCAGCTGCTGGACGATCCGCGCGCACAGCGCCTCGATCGGCAGCGCCCCGATCGGCGCGAGATCGCGACGCGCGAGCTCGTGCTTGGCGAGCTCGGCGGCGAGCCGGCCGAGCGTGAACCGGTGCCAGCCAAAGCCGCTGCCGCGCGCGGTCGCGACGCCGCGGATCAGCTCGGCGGCGGCATCGGCGGTCGCGCCGATCACGAGGACCTCCTCGCCGGGCGGGCGCGCCGCGAGCCACGCGTGCGCGTCGGCGAGCCGGAGCTCGGCGCGCGTGCTGCTCGCGAGGCGGCGCATCGAATCGCACCATATGCCATCCGCGTGCATACTTCTCGGATGCGCGGGCTCGTGATCGGTCTCCTCCTCGCCGCCGCGAGCGCGCGCGCCGAGGCGAAGATCGTCATCATGGAGGCACCGGTCCCGCACAACTGCCGCTCCGCGCCGACCTGGAGCCAGCTCGAGATCTGCCTGAAGAAGATCGACAAGATCACGGTGCTGCGCGACACCGCCGACGCCAAGCTCGTCGTCGTCGGCGATCTCGGCACCTACCTCTACCTCAAGCGCCCACAGGCCTGGCAGCTCGGCGGCAGCTACGAGGGTGGGCCGGTCGTCCTCATCGACCTCCATGCGGTCACGATCAACAAGCACCTCGGCTACCGGATCGACCTCGGCACGCAGCTCGTCACCGAGATCGCGGTCGACGACAACGGCGGGGCGGAGCCCGCCACGATCCGCTCGGTGCACACCCTGTTCTGCTCCGGCGATGGCTACAACTGTGTCGATGCGCTCACCCGGTGTGACGCGATCGTCCACGGCAAGTCGTACTTCGTGTTCCGGGGCACGTTGACCGTCGAGGACCAGAACATCGTCCACGTCGTCGGCGATCGCACGCGCAGCGGTCCGACCTGCACCGGCCAGGAGAAGATGTATCTCGGCTGGGCTCCTCAACCGCGGTAGCATCGCGGCCATGCGATATGTGGGCCTCGCGGTCACGCTGGCGTTGCTCGGCTGCGGCAAGACACACGGCGGCGGCGGCGCGGACGCGTTCGATGCGTACAGCACGATCGAGCTCGACCCGGCGCAGGCGATGGTCACCGTCGCGCTCGGCGGCAGCGCCGACCAGCCGTACAAGGTGTACGGGCTGATCGCGAACGGCGATCGCACCGAGATCACCGATCGGTGCGCGGTGCAGATCCCCGACGATTTCGGCACCGCGGCCGGCGTCACCGTCACGGTCGGTCGCCGCGGCGGCAAGACCGACGTCACCGCGCTGTGCGGCTCGCAGACCGGCGTCGGCTCGATGATCGTGAACCTCGCCGGCGCGACCGTGCTCGGCACCGCGCCGACGAACGCCGCCGATCTGTTCGCGACCGCGACGACCGGCAGCGATGCGGCGCGGCTACCCGCCGTCGAATACCCACTCGACAACGCGGTGTCGCCGAAGAACCTGCCGCCGATCGACATGCAGTGGAAGGCCGGCGGCAACGACCTGTTCCACGTCCACGTCTCGGCGAGCTTCGTCGCGCTCGACCTCTACACGAGCGACGTCTCGGCGATGCTGTCGGTCACCGACTGGCAGGAGGTCGCGACGACCGCCGCCGGCGATCACCTGCAGATCACCGTCGAGGGCCTCCTGCAGTCCGACCCGAGCATGAAGTTCGGCGGCGCTGGTCCGACGCTGTCGATCTCGAACGACAACATCGACTCGACCGCGATCTATTACTGGGCATCGTCGGTCGGCAAGATCATGAGCCAGCAGTTCGGCGCGATCACGCCGCCGGCCGAGGTCAAGGGTGGCTGCACGTCGTGCCACTCGCTGTCGCGCTCGGGCTCGCGCATCGGCTACAGCCGCTGCGTCGGCAACGACTGCGGCCAGCTCTACGCCGGCTTCCTCAAATACAACGGCGCCACGATGACCTGGGACGAGGCGGTCAACGCCGACAACAAAGCGATCCACGGCTCCTACACGACGTTCTCGCCGCCGGGCAACCCGTTCCCCGGCGACACCACGTCGGCCGCGATCGTCGCGCTCGCCGACGGCTCGCTCGGGCTCTACGACCCCGACACCGGCGCGGCGCTGCCGTCGAACCTCGCGGTCGCGCAGGACGGCCCCGGCATGCCGCGCTCGGCGACGATGCCGTACTGGTCGGCGGATGGCACCAAGGTCGTGTTCGCGTCGACGCCGCACCCCAATCAGTGGATCGATCTCAGCGACAGCCGGATCGCGATCATGTCGTACGCGTTCACCGGCGGCGTCCACACGTTCGGCGAGCCGACGCTATTGATCCCCGATCCGATCACGCTGCCGAACGGCGTCTACACCAACTTCTTCTTCCCGAGCCTGTCGCCCGACGACAAGTACGTCGTGCTCGACGCCGCGCGCGACGGCTGGCGCAACGGCAACCCGGGCCAGGCGCGCGCACCCGGCCAGCGCCTGATGCTCGCCGGTGCCGACGGCTCGTTCGTCACCGACCTCACCGCGCTCAACGGCCCCGGCGACACCGACATCACGTGGGCCCATTGGGCGCCGAACAGCGCCGTCGACTACTACTGGGTCGTGTTCTCGAGCGAGCGCGACTATGGTCACCGCGTCACCCAGGGCAACACGAACCCGGCGTGCATCGCGAACGGCGTCCTGCAGTGCAAGCAGATCTGGATCGGCGCGATCGCGAAGAACCGGCTGACCGGCGCGACGACGATGGATCCGAGCGCGCCGCCGATGTGGCTGCCGGGCCAGGACACGCAGACCGAGAACATCTCGCCGTACTGGACGCTCCCGGTCGGCATCCAGTAGTGCGCGCGCTCGTCGTCGCGCTGCTCGCGCTGCTCCCGACGATCGTCGACGCGCGCCCGGCACCGCGACTCGGGTCGCCGAGCGCGATCGCGATCGACGTCGCGACCGGTGCCGAGCTGTTCGCGCGCCGCGCCGACGACGTCCGCCCGATCGCGTCGCTGACCAAGCTGTTCGCCGCGCTCGCGCTGCGCGCACACCACGTCGATCTCGATCGCGCCACGACGATCGACTACGACGACGCCAAGGCCGGCCTCGGCGGCGCCGCGACCGTGCTGCTCGAGGGCGAGACGTTCGCGAACTCGGACCTCCTGTACGCGATGATGCTCGCGTCGGACAATCGCGTGCCGTCGGCCCTCGCGCGCTCGACCGGCATGTCGCTCGCCGAGCTGCTCGACGCGATGACCCGCGCCGCCCGCGAGCTCGGCCTCGCGCACACCCGGCTCGACGACACGACCGGCATCCTCGGCAACGCGTCGACCGCGCGCGAGATGGCGCTCGCGGTGCGCGCCGCCGTCACCGATCGCGTGCTCGCGCGCTACATGACGACGCGCCACGCGACGGTGATCTCGAGGAGCAAGCGGATCGTCGGCGAGTTCACCAGCACCGTGCGCCCGCTGTGGAGCTCGCCGTGGAAGATCCGCGGCGGCAAGACCGGCCACACCGATGCCGCCGGCTACTGCATGGTGATCGTCGTGCGGCTCGGCGAGCGCGACGTCGCGATGGCCTTCCTCGGCGCGCCGACCCGCGAGACGTCGTACGACGACTTCGACGCCCTGGCCGGCTATCTCGCGCCCTGACGGAACCGGTCACCCGAGGCCGGTGTCACTATGCCCGGATGCGTTCGAACCCGATGCGTCGTGCGGTGTGCGTGTGGGCGGCGGTCACCCTCGGGCTCGGCGGGTGTCACCCACCCACGCCGGTCACGATCGCACCGCCCGCGAAGCCCGCGCCGAACACGCCTCCGGAGATCGCGTCGGGCGGTCGTCCGCAGGTCCGGATCGACGAGGCCGCACCCGCGATCGCGATCCGCGCCGAGGCTCCGAAGGCCGCGGGCACCGACGCGCCGCTCGCGACCAGCCAGCTCGCCGAGGCCGAGACCGCCGCGTTGCTCGCGCGGCTCGAGCCGCTTCCGGCCGTCGCGTCGGGTGCACCCGCGATGCGCGCACCGTCGGCCGCACCGCCGCGCCCGACCGCGGGGAGCGTCCAGCCGATCGAGTTCGTCGCCCCGAACGGCACCGTGATCCCCGACGCGCCACCGTCGGCCCGCGGGCCGAACCACGCGGTGATCCCGCTGCTCGCGATCCCCGGGATCACACCATCCGGCGAGCGCAACTTCGCGCAGGCCGAGTCCGACCTCGAGATCACCGTGCGGTTCTACGAGCCGATGATCCCGGTCGCCGCGGTCGGCACCGTCGCGACTCCGGCGATCACGATCGCGCCGCCGATCGCCGGCACCTGGCGATGGATCGACACCAGCCTCGTCAAGTTCACGCCCGCGACCGGGCGGATCCCGATGGCGACCAGCTTCACGATCACGGTCGCCGCCGGCGCCACCGCGGTGAGTGGCGCGCGCCTCGCGGCCCCGGCCGTCGGCACGTTCGACATGCCGCCGGTCATGCTGAAGAACACCTACCTGAGCGATCGGCTGCGCGGCGACGCGCCGATCGTGCTCCAGTTCGATCAGGACGTCGCGCCCACCGCGATCGCGAAGTTCCTCCACGTCGTCGATGCCAAGCATCACCCGGTCGCGTGGAAGCCGTCGACCCCGAGCGAGGCGACCGCGATGTGGGCCGCCAACCCGACGCTCAAGGATCTCGGCAAGGTCCGGGCGCCACGGGTGATGGCGATCGCGCCGGTCGCCGCGTGGCCGACCGGCGAGCTCCGCGTCGTGCTCGCCAAGGGCGCGCCGTCACTCGAGGGATCGCGGCGGTCCACCGAGCCCTCGGACGTCACGTTCGACATCGCGCCGACGTTTCGGACGCTCGGGCTTCACTGCGACGACCGCGAGACCCCGCGGCTCGCGTCGATCGCGTGCGGCGTGAACGGCTCGGTGCAGATCGATTTCACGAACGACGTCGAGCGCAAGCACTTCGACCCGAAGTGGGTCGCCAACACGACGGACAAGGATCCGACCGTGTCGGGCTCGACGATCTCGATCGCCACCGGCGACACGATCGGCGAGAGCCACACCATCGAGCTCGCCGGCGATCTCGTCGACGAGCTCGGCCAGCACCTGACCGGCGCGCGCACGCTCGCCTACACGACGACGCGCACGCACTACGATCCGTACCTCGGCGGCGCCCACGTCGGGCTCTACGTGCTCGATCCGCGCTTCACCGTGCCGCAGTGGACGGTCGGCGCGACCGCGATCGCCGCGTTCGACGTCGCGCTCTACCAGGTCGAGCCCAAGGACTACTTCGCGTTCGAGGACTTCGAGGCCGGGAAGCGCGCGACGCCACCGGGCAAGCGCGTGTTCGCCAAGCCCTACACGGTCGGCGCGCGATTCGAGGCCACCGCGCGCGTCGATCTGCGCCCCGCGCTCGACGCCAGCGGCACGGGCCACGTGATCGCGGTGGCGACCGCCCGCGGCCTCAAGCGCCAGGTGTCGGCGTGGATCCAGGTCTCGAAGCTCGCGATCTCGACGCGCGTCGACGCGGCGAAGGCGTACACCTGGGTCCACGAGCTCACGCCAGGCACGCGGTTCCTCGCGCCGGTGGCCGGCGCGACGACGACGATCATCACCGAGAATGGGAGCGCGCCGACGATCGCGACGAGCGACGCGAGCGGCGCCGCGACCGTCGCGTTGCCCGCGGCCACCCTCCCGACGGCGAAGTCGCAGCACCAGCGGTGGCGCGGCAAGCTGCTGCTCGCGAGCCACGGCGCCGACTCGGTGTTCGCCGCGGTCGGCGATCGCTACGTGGAGTCGGTGCGCCGCGAGCAGGCACGCTGGTACGTCACCGATGATCGGTTCACCTATCGACCGGGCGAGCCGGTCTACGTGAAGGGCTGGGTCCGCGAGGTCACGCCCGGCGTCGATCCGGTGCTCGCGATGCCGGCGCACGGCGCGATCACCTACGAGCTCGCCGACGGGCGCGGCGCGAAGCTTGGCTCGGGCACCGCCACCTTGTCCGATCAGGGCGGCTTCGATGTCACCGCGACGCTGCCGGCCAACGCGAACCTCGGCCCTGCGCGCTTCACGTTCACGCGTGGCACCGACACCTACACCCACACGATCCAGCTCGCCGAGTTCCGCACGCCGGCGTTCGCGGTCGCGCTGACCGAGGCCGGCGAGACCACGCCGCTCGTCGCCGGCGAGACCGTCACGCTGACCGCGGGCGCGCACTACTTCACCGGCGGCGTTCCCGGCGACGCCAAGCTCGACTGGGCTGCCGAGCTCCAGACCACGACCTACCGGCCGCCGAACTGGGACGGCTTCTCGTTCGCGTATCCCGACGACGGCTACCGGGATGCGCACGATTCGGCATCGCTGTCGACCACGCTCGACAGCAGCGGATCGGGGACCGCGGCGTTCGCGATCAATCACGCGCTGAGCGGTCACCCCGCGGTGTTGACGATCGACGCCAGCGTCATCGATGTCGACCGTCACGTCATCCGCGCGGCATCGCGCCCGATCGTCGTCCACGCGAGCGCGTACTACGTCGGCGTCCACCGCGTGTCGTCGCGCGATCCGGCACCCGATGACCTCGAGCTGATCGTGACGGACCCCGACGGCCTGGCGGTCGCCGGCGTCCCGATCGACGTCACGATCACCGGCACGCTGCCCGACCGCGAGGGCACGATCGCCACGTCGACCGACACCCAGCACTGCAAGCTGACCAGCGCGGCGACCCCGGTGCGCTGCCACTACGTACCGAACGCCACGTTCACCTACGCCGCCGATGCGCGCGTCGTCGATCGGCGCGGTCGCGCGAACCTCGCGCACTACACCGTGCCGTGGTGGCGCAGCGACCGCGATGCCCAGAGCTCGCTGTCGGTCACCGCCGACCGCCCGCTGTACCAGCCCGGCGACGTCGCTCACCTGACGATCCACTCGACGCTCGTACCGGCGCGGGCGACCGTGACGTTCGCGCGTGGCGGGGTGATCGCGCAGCGCGACATCGCGCTCGCGGCCGCGACCACGATCGTCGACCTGCCGATCGTCGAGAGCTACGTCGAGAACCTCCACGTCCTCGTCGATCGCTACACCCGCGTGCAGACCGACCAGGGTCCTCGCGACCTGCCGGCGATCGACTCGACCTCGATCGAGCTCGCGATCGATCGCGAGGCGATGCGGCTCGCGACCACGGTGCGCCCGACGCGCGCGGCCGTCGATCCCGGAGATCTGGCGACGTTCGACGTCCAGGTCGAGCGCGACAAGCGCCCGGTCGCGGGTGCCGAGGTCGCGCTGATCGTCGTCGACGAGGCCGTACTCTCGATGGCGGCGAAGTCCCACGCCGATCCGCTCGTGCCGTTCTATCGCGACGTCGACGACGGCACGTCACGCGACTCGACGTTCGGCATGGTCGCGAACCAGGAGCACGAGCTCGCCGGCGTGCCGGGCTTCGATCGTCAGGACCTCGACGACCCGCACCGCGGCACGATCGGGATCGGGCACTACGGCTCGATGGGCGGCGGGCGCGGTCACAGCGCGGCGATGCCGAGCGTCTCGCTCGGCTCGCCCTCCATGAC
Organism: Haliangiales bacterium; assembly: GCA_038321315.1. Lineage (GTDB taxonomy): Bacteria > Myxococcota_A > Polyangia > Haliangiales > Haliangiaceae > JABFXX01. Next base: position 45,509 of record JBBQEX010000010.1, read on the forward strand.
CGTGCGATCGCGCAAGGACTTCAAGGCGACCGCGGTGTTCGCGCCGCGGCTCGTCACCGACGCGAACGGTCGCGCGACCTTCACCGTGACGATGCCGGACAACCTGACGCGCTACCGCGTCGTCGCGCTGGCGTCGTCGGGCGTGGGCTACTTCGGCAAGGGCGAGAGCACCATCGTCGCGCGGCGCGAGGTCAGCGCGCGCAGCGTGCCCCCGCGCTTCTTGACCCAGGGCGACACGTTCGCGCTGCCGGTCGTCGTACAGAACCTGTCGAGCACGTCGCGCACGGTCGACGTCGCCGTCCGTGCCGCGAACCTCGTCGCGGTCGGCCCGGCCGGCAAGCGGATCGTCGTGCCGGCGGGAGGCCGCGGCGAGCTCCGGTTCGGCTTCAAGACGACCGCGCGTGGCACCGCGACGATCCAGACGATCGCGGTCGCGGGCACCAAGGTCGACGCGTCCGACGTCACGCTGCCGGTGTACGAGCCGGCGACGACCGAGGCGTTCGCGACCTACGGCGTGGTCGACGAGGCGCCCGCCGTCGAGCAACTCGTCGTTCCCAAGGACGTGCTGATCGACGTCGGTGGGGTCGAGGCCGAGGTCAGCTCGACGCAGCTCCAGTCGATCACCGACGCGTACTGGTACCTCCACAGCTACCGCTACGAGTGCGCCGAGCAGCGGTCGGCGCGCATGCTGGCGACCACCGCGCTCGCCGACGTGCTCGACGCGTTCCAGACGCCGGGTCGGCCGTCCAAGGTCGAGCTCGCCGCGACGCGTGCTACGGACCTCGAGCACCTGTCGAAGGATCAGAACGGCGACGGCAGCTGGGGTTACTGGAGGGAGCTACACGGCGATCCGTACGTCACGTTCCAGGTCCTCGCGGCGATCGCCGCGGTCGATGACAAGAAGAGCCGCACCGTGCGCGACGCGGTGGCGTTCACGAACGCGTTCGTCGATCAGCACCTCGCCGCGATGGCGGCCGCGAAGAAGGCGCCGATGGCCCCGACCACCTCATCGGCGACGGTCGGCCTGGTCGCCGCAGCGCTCGTCGCGCTCGCCGCCGCCGGCGTCGACGTGGCCCCGCGCGCGCAGCGCTTGCACGAGCTCGCGCCGGGCAACAAGTACCCGACCGACGCCAAGGCGAGGTTGCTCGCGCTCGTCGCGAAGCGACCGGCGCAGGCCGCGATGCGCGCACGGTTGCTCGCCGACCTGTTGTCGAGCGTCCACGAGACCGCGGCTTCGGCCACGGTCGCGAGCGACGCCGGCGAGGCCGAGCGCGCGCTCTTGCCGTCGAACACCAAGACGTCGGCGCTCGTGCTCGACGCGCTGATCCGCGAGGCGCCCGGGAACCCGGTGATCGCGAAGCTCGCCCGCGGCGTGCTCGACGCGCGACAGCACGGGCGCTGGCACTCGACGCAAGAGAACCTCGTCGCGCTCCAGGCGATGCGCCGCTACTTCGATGCGTACGAGGCGAAGACGCCGAACTACACCGGCAAGCTGTGGCTCGGCACCGCCGGCTACGCCGAGCAGAGCTTCGTCGGGCGCTCGACGGTGCGCGGCCACGTCGGCCTCGCATACAACCAGCTGACGCCGGGCTCGACGCACGACATCGCGTTCGCCAAGGTCGGCACCGGCCGCATGTACTACCGGCTCGGCATCACCTACGCGCCGGCGAAGGCCGATCTCCCGCCGCTCGACGCCGGCTTCATCGTGCGCCGCACCTACAGCGCGGTCGACGATCCGCGCGACGTCGTCCACCTGACGAACGGCACCTGGAAGATCAAGCTCGGCGCCAAGGTGCTGGTCCAGCTCGAGGCGATCAACACGACCCGCCGCGACGAGGTCGCCCTCGCCGATCAGCTCCCGGCCGGGTTCGAGATCGTCGACGTGTCGCTCGCGACCTCCGAGCGCGAGGCGGTCGGCGCCAACGACTACTGGGACCACACGAACTTCCGCAACGATCGCGCCGAGGCGTTCGCGCTCGAGCTCGCCGCCGGCAGTCACCACCTCGCGTACACCGTGCGCGCGACGACGCCGGGCACGTTCATCGCCGCGCCCGCCAAGGCCGAGGAGATGTACGCGCCCGAGACGTTCGGGCGGACCGCCGGGACCACGGTCGTGATCGAATGATGCGCGCGCTCGGCATCGTCATCATCGGCCTGCTCGCGATCGGCTGCAGCAAGCCGGCGCCCGAACCGACAACCTGCACCTGCGTGCCGAACAACGCGTCGCGCGTCGGCTACGTCGACGTGCTCGGCAAGCTGCGCCGCCACGTGCGCGACGTCGCCGCCGGTCGCAACGCGCGCGACGTCAAGGTCGACGACGACGAGCTCCGCTTCGCGATCGCCAACTACTGCGACCCGTGCAACGCCTGGGTCACCGATCGGATGACGATCGACGAGATGTATCCGCTCGCGCGGCTCGACGACGCGACCGGCGCGGTCTGCATGGGACTCGTCCTTCGCGACCGCACGACGGTGTACGGCGACGTGCGTCCGACCGCGTGTCGCTAGTACGCTTCGTACGGTTCTTCCTCGTACCACCACAACGGACCGAACCGTGCGGTCAGCATCGCGCGATCGGCCTCGGGCATGCTCCACGGGCTCGCATCGAGCTTCCACGTCGTCACGCGCCTCAGCGTCGGCAGCTGCGCGATCGCCTTGAGCGTCTGATCCTTGAAGTGGTGGCCGCGCAGGTTGAGCACGCGGAGCGAGTCGAGCGCCGGCGCGCCGGCGAGCGCCGCGATGACGCCTTCCGATAGGCCGCAGTGCGAGACGTCGAGCTCCTCGAGGTTCGCGCACATCGGCGCGCGCAGCAGCTCGGCGAACATCGCGACGCCCATCAGGTTGCCGGTCAACTTCAGGCGCCGCAGCTCGGGGCAGCGCGCACGCAGGAGGACCGCGATCGCGGCCGGCGTCAGCTCGCAGTACGATAGATCGAGCTCGAGCAGCGCGGACTCCTCGTCGGAGATCAGCCCCGCGATCCGCTCGCCGAGCGGATTCTCGGCGAGCGACAGCGTGACGAGGCGCGACCACGCGGGCGCGAGCGCCGCCGGTGTCGACAGGCCGATCTTGTCGAGCCTGAGCGCGCGCACGCTGGTCGCGGCGATCCCGGCGAGCACGGCCGGGTTGTCGCCGAGCTCGTTGCGCGACAGATCGAGCGCTTCGAGCGCACCGACCCACGGCAGCGCGACGAGCTTCTCGACCAGCTCGGCGGTGAAGTCGTCGTTGGCGAGCGACAGCGCGTGCAGGTGTGCTGGAGGCGCGGCGTCGACCAGCGCGACCATGCCGTCGACGCCGAACGAGTTGTTGCCGAGGTCGAGGACGTGGAGCGTCGACCAGCACGCGCCGCGGGTCAGCGCGGCGAGCCCGTGCGCGCGGATCTCGCACAGGTTCACCGCGAGCGACTCGAGGGCGGCGAACCGCGGTGCGGCGGCGAGCGCTTCGAGGCCCACGCAGCCGAACGCGTTCTCCGACAGGTCGAGCGCGACGATCGGCGTGCCAGTCTCGTGGGAGACGAGCCTGCCGAGCTCGGTGACCTCGCAGCGGCGCGCGCGGAGCTCGCGAAGGATCGGCATCGTGCCGACGATGGCGGCGAGCCCGTCGCCGTCGAGTCGCTGGTTCGTCACGTCGAGCACCTGCACGCGGGAAAGCCGCGCCTCCGCGAGCGCGGTCGACCCGGCGCGGCGCATCGTCGGATCGTTGAAGTAGCCGGTGTCGTGATCGACGAAGCCGGTGGCGAGCTCGAGCGTGCTCAGGCGCTTCGCCCACGGCGCCGCGGCGAGGCGCACCGCGAACTGCACGCCGACGGTGTGGCCGCCGGACAGCGTCAGCCGGTCGAGCATCACCGCAGGATCCCGCGCGTCGAGCCACTCCGCGAGGTCCCCCTCCTGCAGCTCGAGCTCGAGCTCGGCCGCGGCCGAGATGATCGAGTCGCGCTGCCGCAGCATCACCGTCCTGCTCGGCGAGAATCGCAGGGTCCGCAGCCACGGCACGGTGGCCTTCGAGAACGCGTGTTCGACTTCTTCGATCGCGTGGAGCTCGACCCGCGTCACCGGCGCCGCGGCGGCGATCGCGGCCGCGTGCCGGTACAGCGAGGCGACGGCGTCGGCCCGGACCGTGTTGCAGAAGCCACGATCGAACCCGGTCCACGCGATACCGTCGAGCGCCGGCAGCGCGGCGCGCCAGCGATCGCCGTGGCGCGCGAGCAGCGAGGCGCACTCGCGATCCGCGATCGCGTGCCGGCGATCCCAGCGCGGCAGGCGCGCGCACTGAACCTGGCGATGGATCAACATCGCGCGTGCGAGGTCGACGCCCTGGTCCTCGAGCCAGTCGGCGTAGACCAGCCGGACGTTGTCGTCGTCGGGGCTGGCGAGGATCGCCGCGAACAGCTCGTCGCGTCTCGTCATTCGTCGTCCTTGCCTTCGTCGTCGTCGTGGTGCCACCACCAGCTCGGACCGAACCGCTTGATCAGCTTGGTGCGACTGGTGTCGCTCATGTCCCAGCTGTGCCCCTCGAGCAGCCACGACTCGAGGCTCGGGAGCACCGGCAGGTCGGCGAGCTGGTGCAGCTCCTTCGGCTTGAACTCGATGCCACGCATCGCGAGCTTCCTCAGCGCGGGCAGCTCCGGTGCGTCGCGGAGCACGCCGATGACATCGCTCGCCATGCCGCAGTTCGAGACCTGGAGCTCCGCGACCGTGCGCATCAGGGGCGCGTGAAGCAGCGCGCGCAGCCCGGCGGCATCGAACGCGTTGCCCGACAGCCGGAGCACGCGCAGATGCGGGCAGCGCACCCGCGCGAGCGTCTCGATCGCGGTCGACGTCAGCTTGCACGCGAGCAGATCGAGCTCGACCAGCGCGGACTCCTCGTCGGTGACGAGCGCCGCGAGCCCGGCGTCGCCGATCGGCGTGCGCGCGAGGCCGAGCTGGGTCAGGCGCGCCCACGCCGGCGCGAGCGGCGCCGGATCGAGCGGCCCCACCTTGACGAGCCGCAGCGAGCGCACCCGACTCGCGGCGATCGCGGCGAGCAGCGGGGCGCAGTCGCCGAGCACGTTGGTCGACAGATCGAGGCTGTCGAGCGCCGCGAACCACGGCAGCGCCGCGATCCGCGCGAGCATCTCGCCGTCGAGGTCGCAGTCGGCGAGCGACAGCGCGTGAAGGCGACCCGGCGGCGCTGCCTCGACGAGCGCGAGCATGCCGTCGACGCCGAGCGCGTTGCGCGACACGTCGAGCGACTGGAGCGTCGACCACCACGGCGCACCCGCGATCGCGGCGAGGCCGGGCGCGCGCATCTCGCACAGCGCCATCGCGAGCGACTCGAGCCGCGCGAACCGCGGCGCCTCGGCGAGCCGGATCGCGGCGGCGTTGCCGAGCGTGTTGTCGGACAGATCGAGCCGCACGATCGGCGCGCCGGCGAGCGCGGCCAGCGGGCCGACGTGGGTGATCTCGCAGTGGCGGACCTCGAGCTCGGCGAGCGCCGGCATCGACGCGACGATCGCGGCGATCCCGTCGGCGCCGACGCGCTGGCCGGTGAGATCGAGCCGCCGCACGCGCGCGAGCTTCGCACCGGCGACCTGTGCCGCGCCCGGACCGCCCAGGGTCGGGTCATCGTAGTAGCCGGTGTCGTTGTCGATGAAGCCGGTGCCGAGCTCGAGCGTCTCGAGGTGCTCGGCCCAGGCCGCCTCGACGACGCGCTGGATGAACGGCAGCCCGGCGGTGTGATCGCCGAGCAGCGTCAGGCGGGTCAGCGGAGCGTCGGCGGCGCGGTTCGCGATCCAGTCGGTCTGCATGCTCGGCTCGATCACGAGCTCGAGCTCGGGGGCCGCGGACAGGAGCGTCGCCTCGGCGTTGACCTCGAACTGGTACATCGTCGGATGGACGGCGAGCACGCGCAGCCACGGCACGGACCCCGCGCGATACGGATGGTCGGCCTCGTCGAACGTGCCGAGCTCGGCGCGGAACACCGGCGCGGCCGCCGCGATCGGTCCGGCCTGGCGATACAGCGTCGCGGCGTCGGCCGCGTGCACCGTCGAGCAGAACCCGCGCTCGAAGCGCGTCCACGTGATGCCGTTGAGCCGCGGCAGCTCGGCCCGCCAGCGCGCGCCGTGCTCGGTGAGGAGCGCGTCGCACGCGAGCGCGAGGCTGCGGGTCTCGCGGTCCCATGGCGCCAGCTTCGCGAGCTCGATCTGGCGATGGATCAGCTGGCCGCGCGCGGCGTCGCCGGTCTCCTCGATGTGGTCGGCGTAGACCAGCCGGACGCTATCGTCGTCGGGGTTCGCCAGGATCGCCGCGAACAGATCGTCACGCTTGGTCATCGAGCATCTCCAGGATCGGGTCGAGGTACGCGCGCACGTAGGTGAGGGTCGCGGCGAGCTCGCCGAGCCGGCGATACGGCTCCCACCGCGCCTGCGACGTCTTCGTCGTCCAGTGCGGCGCGGCGAGCGTCGCGGCCGCGGCGGTCAGGGCAAACGCGCGGCTGACGAACGCCGGCACGATCGCGCGCGCGACGTCCTCGACCGCGAGCGGCACGTGCGTGACGAGCAGGAACAGGTCGGCGAGATCCTTCGGCCGGAAGCTCGCGCCCATCTCCGCGAGCCCGTGCAGCTTCCACGCGAGCTGGGTCTCGGGCCGCACCGCGCACACCGGAGTGTTCGCGATCGCGACCTCGATCGCAGGTGGGACCACGGGATCGTTGAACCCGACGTCGATCGACACCCGCTGATCGGCGACCCCGACGCCGATCGCGAAGCCGAGGCGCACACCCGGGAACCCGGTGTCGGTCCACATCGCCTCGGCCTGGAGCGACCCGCGATCGATCGCGATGCCGTCGTCGGTCGCGGTCGCCAGCGCGCGGGCGAACCGAGCGTGCGTCGCGTCGCGATCGAACGCGAAGGCGCCGACGTAGTCGAGGTCGCGTGTCGCCCGCGCGCGCTCGCCGAGCCACGCGCGGGTCAACATCCCGCCGCGCAGCACGAACGCCGCGCGCTCCGGCGATCGCGCGACGCGCACGACGACGCCGGTCAGCAGGTGGTGGCGCAGCTCGGGTGGTGCGGTCACGGCAACCACCCGGCGTCGAGCTCGGCGCGACCGTCGAACACCGTGTACTCGCGCTTCGTGCTGATCACCGGCAGCGTGAGCTCGGCGAGCAGCGCATCGAACCCGGCCTCCGCCCGCACCCGCCCGACGCCGTGCGCGCGCAGCGTGATGAAGCGCTCGGCGACGCCGCGGGCATCCCGCGTGCGATCGTTGCGCGACAGGTGCGCGCCGTGGCGCGCGCACAGCGCCGCGATCGGCGCGAGCTCGGCGTCGTTCGCGATCCGCACCTTGGCGTGGAACTCGAAGTAGCCGGCGGCGCGCGCGGCCGCGGCGTCGTCGACCGGCACGCCGCGATCGAGCGCGAGGGCCTCGAGCTTCACGCGGATCACCGGGAACCCGGCCGCGGCGAGCGCGCCGGCGAGCGCGGTCACCGCGGGCACGACGTCGCGCGCGAGCTCGCCCCGGTGATGCGAAGCCGTCATCGGCTGGCTGCGGTGCACGCCGTCGGCGAGCTCGATCAGGATGCACTTGACGCCGAGCGTGCGGCAGCGCGCCTCGAACGCGGCGCGGTCGTCGGTCTCGACCGTCAGGTGAGCCTCGAACGTGCCGTCCCACGTTCCGTATGCGGCGATCGCGTCGCTGAGAGTGGGGATCGCCAGCATGACGTGGTGGATGCGAAACGTCGATCCTACGCTATCTTCCCGAGCGCCATGGACGCCCTCACCGCCGAGCTCGAGGCCGCGCTCGTGCGTGCGCTCCGGACCGAATACGACCGGATCGCGTGGCTGCGGTTCGGCGAGCGCCTGAAGCCGCCGATCCTCGCGCTGTCCGAAACGACCGCCCGGCTCGGCCGCTGGGTCTCCGCCGAGCGCACGCTCGAGCTGTCCCGGGAGCTCGTGCTCGGCCACGGCTGGCCCGAGGTGGTCGGCGTCCTCGAGCACGAGATGGCGCACCAGTACGTCGACGAGGTCCTCGGCGTCCGTGACGAGGGCCCGCACGGCGAGACGTTCCACCGGATCTGCACCGAGCGCGGCATCGACGCCCGCGCCGCCGGCGCGCCGGTCGCGACCACCGACGGCGAGGTCGAGGGCGACCGCGTGCTCGATCGGATCCGGAAGCTGCTCGCGCTCGCCGGGAGCTCGAATCAGCACGAGGCCGAGCTCGCGATGCGCACCGCGCACGAGCTGATGCTGCGCCACAACATCGCCGCGGCGCAGACCTCGGCGCGCAAGTTCGTCGTCGGTCACCTCGGCGATCCGACGAAGCGCACGACCCGCGTCGAGCTCGATGTCGTCAACCTGCTCGCCGAGTTCTTCTTCGTCGAGGTCATCCGCGTCCCGATCTACCTGCCGCGGCTCGGCCGGGCAGGCCACCAGTTCGAGATCTCGGGGACCCGCGCCAACATCGAGCTCGCCGACCACGTCTACGCGTTCCTGCTCGCGACCGCGGACCGGCTGTGGACCGCGAACCGCGACGATGCCCGGGTCACCAGCGGTCGCGACCGCCTCGCCTACCAGGCCGGCGTGATCCGCGGGTTCCGCGAGAAGCTGCTGCTCGAGCGGGCCAAGCTATCGGGAACTGGCCTGGTCTGGGTCGGCGACGCTGGCCTCGACGACTTCGTGAAGCTGCGACACCCCCGGCTGACCACGCGGCGGAGGCGCTTGCCCCGGGGCAACAGCGCACATGCCGCCGGGCGCGAGGCCGGCCGCACGGTCGTGCTCCACAAGCCGGTCAGCCGCGGCCCGACTGGGGGCATCCGACTATTAGCGACCGGCAATTCGAGGGAGTAAAATTACCGGGTGCTGTACCTCCCCCACGTCGTCCTCGTCGCGATGGCGATCGCGCTGACGTGGTGGTGGGTCTCGCGCGTCCCGGTGACCCCGCCGCAGGTCACCGCGATGGCGACCCGGATCGCGTTCCCCGGCGGCATCCAGCTCCACGATCCGACGGGCGCGCTCGAGCGCCTCGACGACCCCGACGAGATCGTGATCCCGTTCGAGCACGCGGTCCTCGTGATCGACTACCCGCTCTCGGTGCCCGCGTCGATCGAGGTCAGCGCGTCGATCGCGCACGGCTTCACGCGCGCCGAGCTGATCAAGACGATCTGCGACGAGTACGCCAACGTCTACGAGACCGAGGAGGCGACCGCCGCGACCAAGCCGCTCGCGCTCGAGGAGCGCACCGGCGTGGTCAAGCGACGCAATCGCACCGACGGGCTCTATGGCATCTGGGGCCACGATCTCGAGGCCCTCGTGATGACGTCGATGCGGTGGACCCGCAGCTCGCGCGGTGTCGTCACGATCGAGCTCCACGTCGTCGCCTAAGGCGAGTACAGGCGCGCGTCCTCGAAGATGATCGCCTTCTCGGCGGCGGCCTGCTCGGGTGTCGCGAGGGTCGGCTGGCGATCGTCGGACATGAACGTGAACACCGGCACCGCCTGCACGAGCTTGCCGTCGAAGAAGTACTCGTGCAGGAAGAACGCCTGGCGCACGCCGAGCCGGTGGATCTGGTCGAACATCAGGTTGCCGAGCCCGTAGAAGATCGGCTTGCCGTTGTAGAACTCGACGAGCTGGAGCTGGTGCGCCTGCGAGCCGTAGACCAGGTCCGATCCCATGTCGATCAGGTCGCGGCTGATCTTCTGCTGGGTGTCCATCGGCTGCGCGCTGTCCCACTCCTTGAACTGCACGGTCGTCATGATGAAGTCGACGCCGGCCTCGCGCAGCTTCGCGATCCCGGCCTTGGCCTTCGCGGGATCCCAGGCGTTGGCGCCGATCTCGCCCGGCTTCTTCGAGCACTCGTGGAGCGGGCAGCGCTCGTTGTAGCCGAGGATGCCGAGCTTCTTGCCGTCGGCCAACTCGAGGACGAGTGGCGTGTCGGCCTCGGCGGGGTTGTTGCCACCGCCGAACGTCCCCATGTGGTGCGCCTTGTACCAGACCAGCGTCTTCTTCAGCGGCTCGTCGCCGAAGTCGCGCATGTGGTTGCCGGTCAGCTCGATCACGTTCGCGTGCAGATCGATCAGCGCCTGGAAGTCGCGCTCCTTGCTGCAGAACTGGTACGTGCCCGACACCGGGTACGTGCAGTCGCTCTTGATGCTGACCTCGTTGCTGATGTGGACGTACTTCGCGTCGGCGAACTCGGCGCGAAGGTTCTTGGTGTACCAGTCGATCCCGTTGGCATCGATCTGCGCACCGGCCGCGCGCGTGATCGCGGTGACGCCGGTCAGGATGAAGTGCGTCAGGTGCTCGGCGGAGAACGTGCCGACGACGAGTGGATAGGTCGCGGGGTTCGCGAACGCGGACTTGTCGTCGACGCGCAGCGCCTTCCAGCGCGCCGACACGTGGTCGAGGTCGGTCACGATCGCCGCGGTCTTCGCGTTCGGCAGGAACGCGTCCAGCGTCGCGATCGGCCTCGGGTTCGTGCACGCGAACCGCTGGTCGGCGATCGCCTGGACCGGCGCGAGCACCGCGATCGTGCCGGCGCAGTAGTCCCGGGTCAGCTCGGCGAGCGCGATCGCGTCGCGCGGTGCGCTGTAGCCGGTGACCGCGAGCAGCACGCGCGCGCCGAGCGTCGCCGGCTCGATCCGCTTCGGGGTCGGCTTCGCGATCGGGACCGTGGGCCTGGTGACCGTCGCCGGATGGGTACACGCGGCGGCGAAGGCAAGGAGCAGGATCCGGCGCACGGCAAGGAGCTTACTCCGTGCGCGCTTCGGGGTCGCCGTCGGTCCACCGCCAGGTGACCCGGCCGGCCATCGCGCCGTACAGCTTCTCGAACTTGCCATCGATGTGCGGCCACTCGAGGTACATCGCCATGTTCGACGCAAGCACCCGCGTCATGTCGGACGCGGCGGCGAGCCGTCGTTTCTCGGAGTCCAACATGTCATCGCCGGTCTTCGCCGCGTCCTCCTCGCCGAGCACGGCGGTGCGCACGAACTGCGGGGTCAGCGCGCGGACCTTGTCGCGCTCGGCCACCAGCGTGTCCAGCTTCGCGGCGCGGGCGGTCGACACTGCGACCGGCGCGCGACAGGCCGGTCCCGTGTCGACGCTGTCCTCGCCGCCGCCGACGCCCTCGTACTTCGGGTGCACCCGACCGCGCGCGTCGTTGTAGAGCACGCCGTGCAGCGGCACGACGTCGCCGCGCCGGGCGTACGCGACCCGCTTCGCGCTCCACTCGCAGTCGGCCGCGCGCCACACGCCATCGGCGTGGATGAGCTTCCAGCCGTTCTGGTCGTACATGACCTCCGACTGGTAGGCGGAGTTGACGTAGATCCGCTCGCCACCGAGCGCGTACATGTCGAGCGCGAGGGAGGTGCTGTTGACCGTGCCGGTGTGGCTGACGTGCTTGACCTCGCCCGGCTTCGCGACGATGTCGAGCACGAAGCCCTCGCCGCCGTCGACGTTCCAGTCGGTGTCGTGCCACTGGTCCGGCGTCTCGGTCCACGATGTCGCGAGCAACGCGCCACGATCGTCGAAGTGCTTCCAGCGACCGATGACGTCGCCGCCGCGGTTGAACTTACCGATCGCGATCGGCGTCTTGTCCGGCGTGTCGTAGTAAAACCGCCAGAGCCCCGCGCGGTCACCGTGATCGAACGAGCCCTCGGCCGCGACGTTGCCGCTCGGGTGATACAGCTTCCACGGACCGTCGGCGCGGTTGTCGTGATAACGACCTTCGCCGAGCTTCTTGCCATCGTTGTAGAAGCTCGTCCACGCGCCGCTGCCGTGCTTCATCGTGCCGCGCCCGACGATCGTCTCCTCGGTCGCGTCGTACGGCTTCTGGTAGGCGATCCAGTCGCCCTCCATGTTGCCGTGCTTGAACGTGCCGCGCGAGTCGAGCTTGTCGTACGCGCCGTCCTTCGGCCGGTACTTCGCGAGGTTCCAGGTGCGCCACGTGTTGCTGTTGGGCTCGGAGTACGCCGGCTGGATCGACGCGATCTCCTCGAGCGTGAAGCCCGAGCCCTCGACCCACGCCTCGACCTCGGGGAGGTCCTTCGCGATGTCCTCGATGAAGTCGTAGCGATGCGACGCCGCGATCTTCTTCGGCAGCTCCTTGTTCACCGATTCCTGGATCAGGAAGCCGACCGCGCAGATCGTGCCCTCGTCATCGATGAACACCGGGGTGCGCCACGGCACGTGGTCGTTCTTGGGCGTCGTGTACTTGGCGATGTACGCATCGAAGTAGCCGAGGATCTCGGCGCGGCGCTTCTCGAGCTCCGGCCTGGTCGCCGGGCGCGTCGCGAGCCAGTCGCGCACGAACGCGAGGTGCTCGTGCATCCGATCGCGCTCGAGCTCGCTGCGCACCTTGGCCGGGCGCGCGCCGTGGTTCGCGACGTAGCTGTCGTCGCCGAGGTGGTGGTTCGCGCCGGCGCGCACCTTGCTGTTCGGCCGGGGCAACGCGAAGCTCGTGCTCGCGATCAAGAGGAGCGGGAGACCGAGACGAAGGCTTGCCATGGGAGAAGCAACGTCCGACCCGGGGTCGCTATTGCGTCACCACATCGCGAAGCGGTGACCGAACCGCGCGCGCAACTGCTTGATTCCATCGAGCGAGATCGCCTCGGACTCGAGCCGGATCCGCGTGATGTCGTGGCGTGTCGTACCCGCGAGCCGGTCGGCACCGGCATCGGTGACCCGGGAGTCGAACAGGTGGAGGTCGTGGAGGTTCGGCAGCTGTGGGTTCGCGACCATCGCGGCCACGCCGGCGTCGTCGAGCCGATCGACGACCAGCTCGCGGAGCTCGGGCAGCTCGCCGGAGACCAGCGCGGTGGCGGCGCCCGGCGACAGCCCGCTGATCGCGAGCTTGTTCAGCCGGCGCGCGAGCGGCGTCGCGACGAACCGCGCGATCGCGGTGGGCGATAGCTCGGTGTCGTCGAGCCGGAGCTCGATCAGGCGATCGAAGCCACGCTCGAGGCGCGCGAGCCGCGCGTCGGTGATCCCGAGCGACGACAGATCGAGGCGCTCGAGCCGCGCGCCGAACGCGCTGGTCGCGAGTGCATCGAGCGCGCGCTCGCCACACGCGGTGCTCGCGAGGAGCAGCTCGCGCACCCCGCCGAGATGCGGCGAGTCGATCAGCGCGCGCACACCGGCATCGCCGATCGGGTTGTGCGCGAGGTCGAGCACGACGAGGTTCGCGAGCTGCGCGTTGGTCGCGAGGGCCACGCACGCATCGGCGCGGAGCGCGTTCGCCCGAAGGCCGAGGTGCTCGAGCGCGGGGAGCTCGAACACCGGCAGGCCCGCGGACGTGATCGCGTGGCCGCCGACCTCGAGCCGCCGCAGGCGCGGACGCGGCACCGACGCGATCATGCGCATCCCGGCGGCGCCGAGCCGTCCGGGGCCGAGCTCGAGCTCGACGAGGTCCCAGGTCGCGAGCGGGCCGAGCCTCGCCGCCCCGACCTTCGCGATCGCGAGCGCGCGCAGCCCGGCGAGGTGCGGCGCGGCCGCGAGCAGCTCGAGATCGCGGTCGCCGGCGTAGGGCAACGCGAGGCGCTCGAGGCCGGCCAGGTTGGCACATCCCGCGACCGTCTCGGCGGCCGGTCCCGCCGGGATCGCGAGCGCGCGCAGCTTGCCGCGGTGGGGCCACCTGGCGATCGCGCGCACCGTCTGTGCGGTGTCCGCGCTGTCGAGCCCGCGGATCGCGATCGCCGAGAGCTCCACCAGCTGCTCGACGAGCGGGGCGATCGGCGCGGTCGCGACCAGCGTCAGGTCGAGCTCGACGATCGGCGCGACGCGACGAAGCGCGGCGAGGTACTTCGTCGCGGCCGGCGAGTCGAGCGTGACCTTGCCGACGAGGCCACGCTCGAAGCCGAGCTCGATCGCGAGATCGTGGCTGCTCGTGATCGCGGCGGCCTCGCGAGCCCAGGCCACCTCGTGGGTGCCGCGCAGCTCCGCGACGCGACGCGCGAACGCGCGGCGGTCGTCGATCGCGAGGTCGCGGCGGGCGAGCGCGAGCGAGCGCTCGAGGAACTCGCCGCGCGGATCGCCCTGCTCCACCAGGTAGTCGGCGAGCACGTCGCGCGGATCGTCCGCCGTGGGATCGGCGATGATCTCGGCGAATAACTCGGCGGCCCTACCGTCCATCCGAGCAGTATGCACGCGACAAAAGCTGGCAACGCGACGGCGCCGTCAGACCTGTGAAGCGCCGCCACGCGTAACCGGCTGCGCGGTCCCACCGATGTCGGCGCCGCACCTCGGTGTTTTCGTTACGCGGGCGCATCGCTCCCGTGGCGGTCGCGTGGGCAGGCGTTTGCAATTTCCTCGGGCATGTCCGTCAGAACGAAAGCCTGGGTTACTCATATCGTCATCACGTTTGCCCTGCTCACCCTCGCCGCGACGTGGGCGTTCGAGGTGGCACGCAACGACACGAGCTGGTTGCAGCTCGGGCGCGCGATCGCCTTCATGGGGCTCGCCGCGGTCGTGCTCTACGCGATCCTCGCGACCGGCGCGGTCGCCGCGTGGGGTCGCCGGCCGCTCGCGGTGATCGGCCTCCACGTCGCGTGCATCGCGGTGTCCGCGCTGTTCGTGCTGACGACGTGCGTCGCGTATCGGTAGTACGCTCGCGCGATGGCGACGAAGAAGCTCTCGGCAGCCGACCAGAAGAAGGTCGACAAGATCATGGCCGAGCTCCGCGCGTTCGGCCTCGGCTACCCGGGCGCGCACACCAAGAGCCCGTGGCCCGGCCACCTCGACCTGGCGGTCAAGGACAAGACGTTCGCCTACCTCTCGGTTGCGGGCGAGCCGTTCAGCATCGGCTGCAAGCTCCCGAAGTCGGCCGCGATGGCGCTGATGATCCCCGGGTGCACGCCGATGGCGTACGGCCTCGGCAAGAGTGGCTGGGTCTCGGCCCAGTTCATCGGCACCAAGATCCCGCTCGACATGTGCAAGGCGTGGCTCGACGAGAGCTATCGCGCGCAGGCGCCGAAGAAGCTGATCGCGCAGCTCACCGTCGCTTGATCTGCTTGATCTCGACGATCGTCTGCGGCGCGTCCTTGCCAAATGGCCCCATCGCGCCGGTCGGGATGCCCTTGATCTTGTCGACCACGTCCATGCCCGACGTCACCTTGCCGAACACCGTGTAGCCCCAGCCCTGGGCGTCCTTGCCCTGGTGGTCGAGGAACGTGTTGTCGACGACGTTGACGAACCACTGCGAGGTCGCCGAGTGCGGATCGCCGGTGCGCGCCATCGCGACCGTGCCGCGGGTGTTCTTGAGGCCGTTGTCGGCCTCGTTGTCGACTGCCGGGTTGACCGGCTTCTTCTCGAAGCCGCGGTCGTAGCCGCCACCCTGGACCATGAACGTCGGGATCACGCGGTGGAAGATCGTGCCGTCGTAGTGCGCGGCATCGACGTAGCGCAGAAAGTTCTCGACGGACTTCGGCGCCTTCTCGGCGTCGAGCTCGATGACGAACACGCCCTGATCCGTCGTGACTTCGACTTGGGTCATGGCGACCATCGTATCAGGGTCCCGGATCGACGACGACCGTCGTGCCAGCCGACCCGAACCCCATTGCCGCGCTGATCGCCGCTGGATCTGGGAGATACTCGGCCATCACCGAGTCCGACGCAAAGCCGCCGCGCGCGCGGAGCGAAGCTCGGGATGTCCTGATCGGCACCATCCTCGATCGTCGCTTCCGGATCGACGAGCGGATCGCCGCCGGCGGGTTCGGCGCGATCTATCGCGCGACCCACGTGAAGTCGGGCTACCAGGTCGCGATCAAGGTGCTGCACCCGCACATGTACGCGGACCCGCGCACCGTCGCGCGATTCAAGCGCGAGGGCGCGACGCTGACGACGCTCCGCGATCCGCACACCGTCACGACCTACGAGCTCGCCGAGGATGCGAACGGCATCCTGTTCATCGTCATGGAGCTGCTCGCCGGCGAGACGCTGTTCGCCCGCTATCGCGCCCGCGGCCGGCTGCCGTGGCGCGAGGTCACCGCGATCGCGCGCGAGGTCTGCCAGTCGCTCGCCGAGGCGCACGCCCTGGGCATCGTGCATCGCGACTTGAAGCCCGGGAACATCTTCCTGTGCGCCCGGCCCGACGGCGGCGAGGTCGTGAAGGTCCTCGACTTCGGGATCGCGAAGTTGCTCGACGACGGCGGCGACGACCTGACCAAGAACAACGAGGTCGTCGGCACGTTCGAGTACATCTCGCCCGAGCAGGTCAAGGGCAGCGCCTACAGCGGGCGCTCCGACATCTACACGCTCGCGGTCGTGATGTACGAGATGATCGTCGGCGAGCGGCCGTTCGCGAGCGTGCCCGGCCCGGCGCTGCTCGTGGCGATCCTCGAGGACCGGCCGCCGCTGATCTCGACCCACCTGCCCGACATCCCGCGCGAGCTCGATCGCATGATCGCGCGGTGCCTCGAGCCCGACCCCGCGGCCCGCTTCGCCGACGTCGGCGCGCTCGCCGCGGCGCTCGACGACCTCGGTGCGCGCGGTCCGGTGGCGAGCCCCGATACGACGGACGAGCTGACGAACATCGTCGCGCGCCCACCGGTCGAGCCGATGACCGCGATCGCGCCGAACCCGCGTGGCCTGCCCTACGCGACGCCGCTGCCGCTGCCGATCGTGCAGATCATGCCGCCGCAGCCCGCGTCGCTGTATCCGACGCTCGAGGGTGGCTGGATCGCCCCCCAGCGCCCGGTGGTCCCGCCGCCGCCGGCCGAGCTCCCACCACCGCCGTCGAACCGGCTGTGGCTGCTGCTCATCCTCGCGGGCGCGATCGCCCTCGGCGTGCTGGTCGCGTTGCTCGCGGGTTAGGATGCCGCATGCACAAGGCCCTGATGTTCGCGGCGCTGATCGCGTGCGGCAAGTCCGAGCCCGCGGTCGACCGCGCCACCGGGGATCCGGTGCAAGCACCGGTGGGCAAGCACGAGGATCGCCACGAGCCGATCGCGACGCCGGCGAAGCTCGTGCTCGACATCTACAACGCCGGCCAGAAGACGACGTGGGGCGAGGCCGAGTTCACCGCGGTCGCCAAGATGGCGGGCTCGGCGAGCGACGGCGAGGCGCGCGACACCTGGTCGGTGCGCGAGCTGGTGCATCACCACTTCGGCGCGACCGCGCGCGCGATCACGGTGATCGGCTCCGACGGGCGCCAGGCGATCGCGCCTCCCGAGTGGGAAGATTCGAAGCGCACGCCGATCTTGCACACGACCCGCAAGGGTTCGCTCAAGTTCCGCTGGGCCGACGAGACCGGCAAGTGGGGCGAGACCGTCATGAAGGACGTCAGCGGCCTCGAGATCGTCACGAAGTAGCCTCC
Source organism: Haliangiales bacterium (assembly GCA_038321315.1). GTDB lineage: Bacteria > Myxococcota_A > Polyangia > Haliangiales > Haliangiaceae > JABFXX01. The sequence goes on from JBBQEX010000010.1 coordinate 62,785, forward strand.
TAGCCTTTGATCGTCAACAGCGGCCACATCCGCGCGACACGCTTGGCGACCGCGGCATCCTCGACGGTCTGGACGACCGGCGTGATGTCCTTGTAGGCATACGGTGCCTCCTCCTTCAGGCGGTCGTGATACTCGGCGAGCACGTCGCGCCGCAGCCGCACGTCGGGCGCGGTCGGATCGATCGGCGTGACGACGCGCAGCTTCGCGAACGTGTCGCTGTAGGTGCGCTCGTCGACGTGGCGCGACTTGCCGCGCGACAGGCTGCGGCCCGCGCCGTGGCACGCGCTGCACAGCGCCGCGTCGTTGCCCTGCCCGGCGAGCAGGTAGCTCGCCGCGCCCATCGAGCCCGGGATGATCACCGGGTGCCCGGTGAAGCGGAACGGGCTCGCCGCGAGGTTCGGATCGCCGCCGTTCGCGGGACATGCGCCCTTGCGATGGAGGTGCGTGCCGTCGGTGCCCTCCCAGATCAGGTTGTGAGGCGCGTCGTAGACGAGGCGCGCGTTGACGTCGCGGCCGAGCACCTCCGACATCACGCGGATCGTCATGAGCCCGAGCAACAGGCGATTGCCGAACGCGAAGTTCGCCGCGTTCCGCATCGCGTCGAGGTAGCGTGCGCCGAGCGCGGCGTGCGGTCCGGTCGTCGGCAGCATGTAGAAGCCGTGCTCGGGGTGCTTGAGCTCCTTGGGATAGATCGCGCGGGCCTGATCGAGGAAGAATCCGCCGACCGGGTGACCGAGGCCGACCGAGCCCGAGTGCGCCATGATCGCGATCGCGCCCTGGTTCACGCCCCACGCGTGCGCGGTCGCGCCGTCGAGGATCTCGTCGATCGCCTGGAGCTCGACGAAGTGATTGCCGCCACCGATCGAGCCGATCTGCGAGTCGCGGCCATCGGTCGCGCCCGAGCTCGCGATGTAGTCGCCGAACGCGAACACGCCGGTCGCCGGCAACACGCCCTGGAAGTGCACGCGCGCGAGGTCGGCCTCCTGCGCCCGCGCGTCGTAGTGACGCCAGATCCCCGAGCCGGCGTTGTCGGCCCGGGTCTCGTAGAGGCCCCACAGGCCCTCGCGCAGCAGCGCCTCGCGCTGGCGCGGCGACATCGGGATCTCGCGCTGGCCCTGGAAGAACACCGCGCGGAGCGGTCGCTGGATCGCGTCGAGATGCGGCGCGAGCTCGGCCTGCGTCACGTCGGTGACGAGCAGCCGCATGCCGCAGCACACGTCGTTGCCGACCGCCTGCGGCACGACGAAGCCGCGCGCCTGCGCGACGGTCCCGACCGGGATGCCGCCGCCGCGATGAAAGTCGGGCGTCAAGACGACGCGCTCGAGCTTGCCAGGCAGATCTCCCCAGAACGGGCCGGTCTTGCCGGCGCGCTCGGCGGCTGCGATCGCGTCGATCGTGCCCTGGATCGCGATGAACCCGAGCGCCTGCTCGACTGCCTCGAGCTCGACCGGGACGTCGCGGTTGGCGAACAGCGTGACGGGCACGCCGTGGGGATTTGGGATCGTGGAAGTCGTGTCGTCCACGCGGTGGACGAGGTCGGCGAGATTGGTGACAGACACAGAGTGCTCCTCCGAAAAAGATTTTCGTCGCCTGCGGAACATGGGTTCCGCGGCAGGGGCACTCGCGAGCACGCAGCAGATCGTGTGGCGAGAGCGGCCAAGAAGCTAAGCGATCTTCCGACGGGGCGCACGAAGAATCGTGAAGCGGTGTATCGGACTGCCCCCGATCGCGCATCGTAGAGGTTCGAGATGTCCGCGTTCCGCCACCGCAATTTCCGGCTCTTTCTGGTCGGCCAGGGCACCTCGGTGATCGGGACCTGGCTGACCAAGTTCGCGACCAGCTGGATGGCCTACCGGCTCACCGGCTCGGCGTTCGTGCTCGGCGTCGTGGCGTTCTGCAACAACGCGCCGACCCCGCTGCTCGCGCCGATCGCCGGCGTGCTGGTCGATCGCTGGGACCGCCGCAAGGTCGTGCTCGCCACCCAGATCGCCGCGCTCGTGCAGTCGGCCGCGCTCGCCGTGTTCGCGCTCACCGGCACGATGACCATCGTGCACCTCGCGGTGCTCGGCCTCGTCCAGGCCGCGATCAACGCGTTCGATATGCCGGCGCGCCAGTCGTTCCTGCGCCAGATGATCGACGACCCCGCGGATCTGCCGAACGCGATCGCGCTCAACTCTTCGATGGTGAACCTCGGCCGGTTGATCGGCCCGGTGGTCGCCGCGGTGCTGGTCGCCGCGGTCGGCGAGGGCTGGTGCTTCGCGATCGACTCGGCGAGCTACCTCGCGGTGATCGCGTCGCTGATGATGATGCGGATCCCGCACGCGATCCCGAAGCGGCTCGCGGGGCGCGCGCGCGACCAGCTGCGCGACGGGCTCGCCTACGTGCGCTCGGTGCCGATGATCCGCGCGGCGCTCGCGCTGCTCGCCGCCACCAGCGCGCTCGGCGGCGCGTACCAGGCGATGCTGCCGGTGGTCGCGACCGAGAACCTCGGCGGCGGACCGCACACGCTCGGCATCCTGATGGGCGCGGCCGGCGTCGGCGCGCTCGGCGCCGCGGTGTTCCTCACCGTCACGGCCCGCCACGACTACGCCGCGTTGATCGTGCGGGCGGTGTTCGGCCTCGGCGCCGCGCTCGTCGGGCTCGAGCTCGCGACCTCGACGTGGATCGCGGTGCCGTTCCTCGTCGTCGCCGGCGGCTGCCTGATGCTGCAGATGGCGGCGACCAACACGATCGTGCAGACCACGGTCGACCCGGCGCGCCTCGGTCGCGTGATGAGCCTCTACGCGGTCGCGTTCTTCGGCGGCATGCCGATCGGCGCGTTCCTCGAGGGCGCGCTCGCCAGCCGGATCGGCGCGATCCACACGATGATGATCGCCGGCATCTTGTGTCTCGGCTGCGCGACCTGGTTCTGGCGCGCGATCGCCAGCTACGGCACCGCGAGGGTGCCGGCGGCGAGCGTGAACTCGGCCGACGTCGCGCGCGGCGCCAGCGCCGGCTGACACGTCGCCGCCCGATCGTGCGCGCGCAGCCAGGTGCACTGCTCGTTCGCGCCGATCTCGAGCTCCATCGACTTGCCGTCGAAGTTCGCGAGCAGGGGTCCCTTCGGTGCCGCCATCCACTCGTTCAGCGCCTGCTCGCCGACCTCGCCGATCTTGCCGACCGCGTCGATCGGGTAGCGCTCGCCACCGATGTCGAGCGCGAGGTTCTCGGGGCAGTCGGTGCGGATCGGCGTCGACACCAGGACATCGTCCTGCCGGAAGATCTCCTTGCGCGGGATGAAGAAGATCGAGCCGGCGACCAGCGCGTCGAGCGCGAAGAACGTCCCGTAGATGTAGCCGTTCGGGTGCGCGGCGCTCGCGGTGCCGATCAGCAGCGCGGCGAGGCCACCCTCGAGCAGAAACGCGATCCCGGTCTCCTTCTTCCACTGCGAGCCGTAGCGGAACGCCGAATGAAACACCCGGTTCTTGCCCGACTGCGTGACGCTGCACGCGAGCGCGAACGGGATCGCGGCGCCGTCGTGATGGGTCGCCGCGGCGCCGTTCACGCCGGGCGTCTCGACCTGCTCGTACGCGACCGCGAGCGGCAGCTCGACCTTGAGCTGCTCGGTGACGCCCGGCAGCGGCACGGCCTCCTCGCGGACGTGCTCGTCCCACGCGCCCTGCGTGCCGGTCGCCTGCGTCGTGATCCACGTCATGCCGCAACCACTCGTCCCGATCAGCGCGAGCGCGAGTAGCCGCCTCATCGCCGCTCCCACGCGCCGGGCACGAGGACGTGCACCGTGCCGCGCACGCGCCAGACCGGCGCGCGCCACTCGACCCGCGGCTCCGGTCGCAGCTGCCACGAGCCCGGGATCCAGACCCAGCCGACGTTGCCGCCCCACTGCCAGAAGCCGGCGATCCACACCGCGGCGCGCACCGGCGCGACCGGCGCGGCCTCGACCTGCGGCGGCGGCGGCTCGACCGGAGCGATCGTCGTCTTCTCGGCGACGATGTCGGCCTCGGGCACGCGCCACTGACCGGCGAGCCACACCCACTGCGCCTCGGTCCACTGCCAGTAGCCCGGGCGCCACTCGGCGTGCTCCGACAGCTTCGGCGGCGCGGTCTCGGCGAGCGGTGCCGGTGGCGGTCCCTCGGGGCGAACGACAACGCGCGCGGCGTGGACGCGCTTGTTCCACGCGTCGCGCCTGGTTTGCCAGTCGGCGTCGGACCAACAGCGCGCGTCCTCGGCGTGCTGCGCGCAGTACGCTGCCTTCGCCGCGCGCTTCTCGTCGAGCGCGGCGTGTAGCTGGTAGCCACCCGGCCCCCAGCATCCGCGATCGTCATGGTGCGCGGCGCAGAACGCCTCGCGCCGGCGACCGCGCTCGACCTCGAGCGCCGCGTTGATCTCGGCCCGGCGCACGCGCTCGGCCTCGGCACGCGCGCGCGCCTCCTCGACCCTCGGATCGACGACCGTGACCACGACCCGATGCGCCGGCGTGACGTTCGGCGGCGGCGGGCGTGCCGCGATCTCCAGCTCCCGGCGCCGCTCGCGATCCGCTTCGGCCGCGAGGTAGGCCTCGTACTCCGGCTCGGGCACGTTCGGCCGCCACACGACGTGCGCGATGCCGAAGTGGACGTCGAGCAGGTCGTTCGGATCGATCGACCAGAACTTGATCGTGATCCGCTTGGCGCCGACGTGCGGCACGTGAAAGCTGACGATGCTGGTCGCGGTCGTCGCCGTCTCGGTGACGCGCTCGAGCCGCGCGGTGACCGAGCTCTGCTCGGGCGGCACGACCAGCGTGCCCGGCGTGACCGCCGAGCCACCCCCGGTTCCCCCGCCTCCGCCGATACGTCCGATCACGAGGCGCTCGTGCGCGTCGGCGATGCAGCGCGCGTTCGCCGGCTTCTGCGTCGTCGTCCCGCCGCTATCGTAGACCGCGTGGGTGCGCGCGACCTCGGCGCCATCGGCCAGCACGACCGCGTCGAGCGCGACCGCGCGCGGCGTGTGGAGCTGGAGCTCGACGTCCTCGCCGTACTTGCTGCCGGTGGCGTCGACCGAGACCTCGAACGGCCCCTGCGCGCAGGTCGATACCGCGCGATACCAGCTGAGCTCGGCGACGTTCGCCTCGATCGCGATCTTCTTGGCCTCGGGGATCGCCGGATGAGCCGACGACCCGCCGCAGCCGGCCAGCAACAACAACAGGGATCGAGCGCGTACCATCGTCGCAGCATACTCAGCAGGCGACGTGCCACGCCAGGTTGCGCGGGGTTACGTGGCCCGTGCGTGAACCGGACGTCACACCCGCGGGAGATCCAGCTACAGATCGAGGGCGCAGGCCGCGTCGGCGACGCTCTCGATCGCGATGGCCGTCAGCGCGGCGCAGTAGTCGAGGTCGATGTTGGCCATCGTGTCGAGCGTGTCGTGATAGCCGGTGCGGCTGATGTCGTAGTTCTCCATGAACAGCACGAACGGGACGCCGACGTCGGAGAACGCCTGGCCATCGGTGTTGTAGAGCGACGACGTCGCCTCCCACTCGACGCGCACCTCGCCGTGCACCTGCAGGTGCGCGAACATCGGCGGTGGCGAGCTGCCGTCGGGCATCCGCTGCGCGCGCCCGGCCGACGCGCGCGCGGCGTGGTGGTTCCAGGTCGCCGCGCTGCGGTTCCACCGCTCGGTCGCACGCTGGGCGCGGAGCGCGAGGCCGAGCGCCGCACGGCCTTCGCCCGGCGCGATCTGGAACACGTCGCGATCGCGCTCCGTGTTGTGGCCGATCATGTCGAGCACGTAGGCGCCGGCGACGCGGACGTGGGAGACGTCGCGCGGCGAGCCGTCCTCGGCGGTGAACACCAGGTGGTGCTCGACGAGGCCCTGGCAGATCGCGCGGGCGCCGAGCGAGTCGGCCGGGAACTCCTCGCCGGTGAGGTGCACGAGCCAGACGTCGCGCTCGAGCTTGCCGGCCTTGGCGAGCGGCAGGAGGCGCTCGGCGGCGAGCAGGAGCGCCGTGGTCGCGGAGTGGTTGTCATCGGCCCCGAGCGCGGGCGCGCGCAGCATGTCGCCGCCGCGGTCGGCGTCGTAGACGTCCTCCATGTACGCCGTGTCGTAGTGGTCGCCCATGATCACGGCCTCGTCGCGACGGCGGCCCGGGATCATCATCACGATGTTGCGCTCGCGCGGCGCACCGGCCTGGTTCTTGGCCCAGCCCTCCATCCACGGGAACGCGAAGTCGGTCTCCCAGCGAAACGCGTGATCGACGACCTCGCCGACCCCGTGCTCGGCGATCAGGGCGCGGTAGCGCGCGTGGAGGTGATCGCCGAGCGCCTCGAGATCGCGGCGCTCGTGCGCGACGATGTTCGCCTTCGCGGCGGCCGGGCCACCGGTGCGGCCGGTGTTGATCGCGATGCCGTCGGCGTTCTCCTTCTGGCGAAACTCGCCCTCGGCAAGTCCAGAGATCGAGTGCCAGATCTGCTCCTCGAACTTGCGCGTGCCGAGCGTGGTCAGGACGTGCGACGCGCCGGGATCGTCGACCGCGTCGAGGCAGGCGCGCAGCTCCGGCACGAGCGCCGTGAGCGCGTCGAGCCAGTCGTCGAGCGTCTCGCGCTTGGCGATCCGGAGGAGCGCGCGCGCGAACGACGCCGGCAGCGGGCCGAGGAGCTCGTGGGCTTCGAGCAGCTTCCGGACATTGCTGCTCGTCGTGTGCCGGAGGTGCCCGGGGTCGCGCTCGAACTTCGTGGCGGCGGTGACGTGACTCGCGCGCGCGAGCAGCTTGGGCTCGAGCCGGAACGGGCGCATGCCGTCGCGCTCGGCGGTCACGTAGCCGTGCGGCGCGTGGGCATTGCGACCGCCCCCGTGGGCACGGGCGATCATCGGGACGTGCCAGAACAGCGCGCGCATGCCGCCGCGCATCGGCGGATACATCATGCGGTAGCCGAACCGTCCACCGGCGTCGACGACGACCGCGGCGCGCTCGAGCGTGCCCCGATCGGCGCGCGGGCCGTCGAGCACGAGCTCGTACTCCGCGGTCCAGATCTCGCAGTTCTTCGCGAGCGGCTTGTCGTAGAGCCCGAGCACGTCGGCGTCGGTCGAGAACAGCGCGACCGAGACCTTGTCGAGATAGACGCCGTCGGCGATGCCGGCGTCGCGCGCGACGCGCTGCCAGCGATGCGTGCGCGCGACGCGATCGACGACCTTGTGCTCGCCGGTGCCGGTCTCGTCGAGCCAGCCCGACTGCGGGATCCGGATCGCGCAGCTGCCCTCGACCCGCGGGAACAGATGAAGCAGCGGGATCTGCGTCGCGCGCGGCAGCTTGCTCGCGAGCTCGCGATAGCGCGGATGCTCGAAGAACACGAGGCTCGCGGGGCACGGGAACAGCGCGAGCTCGCGCGCGAGGTACGCCGCGCGGATCGCGGCGGGGAGCGTCGCGAACGGCCGGAACGTGACGACGCACGCGAGCCCGTCGATCGGGGCAGCGTCGTCGATCAGCTGGCCGTGGAGCGCGGCCGGCACCTCGTCCGCGCGCGCCAGGATCTTCCAGCCGCCGGTCGTGCCGGCCCAACCGAGGATCGCGTCGAGTCGCGCGCGATCGAGGCCGTGCCAGAACGCCGGCGCGGCACCGTCGTGGCTGGTGCCGAACAGCGTCCAGCGCGCGTTGCCCTTGTCGTCCTGCGAGCGCGACAGGGCGAGCGCCATCGCGATCGCGATCGGATCGTCGGCGAGCGTGCCGGCCCGCGCCGCGTCGGCGAGCTCGGCGGGCCACGCCGGATTGCCGTCGAGCAACGTCTTCGACAGCGCGTGCGGCTCGCCGCGCATCAGGCGACCGAGCTCGTGCACGACGTGGTCGGCGATCCGATCGAAGCCGGGCTCGAGATCGTGCGCCTGCTCGTATTCGTCGATCTCGAGCGCGTTGCGACTCGCGCCGGCGGTGGCGACGCCGTCCGCGACCTCGAGCTGGTACGGCTTGACCCCGACGAACGGCGCCGGCATGAACTCGGAGTACGCGCGCAGCGGGAACCGCCCGGCGCCGCGGAACGCATCGCGGGCCTCGGCGGCGAGGGCTTGCCAGACGTCGTCAGTCATCGCGCACCACCATATCGCGGGTACGCTGTGGCTCATGACCCGCACGCGCGCCGAGATCCGATGGGGCACCTTGGTCGCCGTCGAGCCGACGCTCGACGAGGCCGTGGTGCATGCTGCCTCGCTCGCCGCCGCGTACAACGAGCCCAACAACGCGCACATGCTCGGCCACACCGAGGCGCTGTCTGCGGTCGACGTCGTCGAGCTGTACGACGAGATGTTCGACGACGGCGACCATCCGTTCCTGTTGTTCGACGCTGGCGTGCTGGCGGGCGATGGCGACCTCCGCAACATCCGCAACGGTGCCGCCGAGCTCGCGTTCCTGATCGCGGCGCCCTCCGCGCAGGGCAAGGGCCTCGGCACGCGGTTCGCGCTCGCGATCCTCGCGTTCGGGTTCGCGCGCCTCGGGCTCGCGCGGATCTATGCCTCGGTCGCGCCGCACAACGCGGCGTCGAGTCGCGTGTTCGAGAAGCTCGGCTTCGTCGTCGACGCGGACGAGATTGCACGGACCTACGCCGACGAGCCCGACGACATCGTGTTCGCGATCGATCGCGGGACCTTCGAGCGTGTCCACGCCGGCGCGCTTGCCGAGATCGCGATCGCCGACCGCGACTAGTTCGGCTCGTCGACGACGATCTTGAACCACAGCACGCGCGGCACGCCGCACACGCGGCACGTCACGCTGACCTTGCGGAGGCCCGCACCCGGCGCCTCGTGCTCGACGAGCCGGTACTCGCCGTTGCACTGCACGCACGGCAACGCCGAGACGCGGATGTCGATCACCGCCGACGACGTCACCGCGATCGGATGCTCGGCGGCACCGCCCGGCAACAGGAGCGCGAGCTTCTCGCGGTCGCGCACGAGGGCCCGCGCCGCGCGCTCGTCCTTGCGGCGTTCGGTGCGTTCGGGGCGCTTGCGACCCATGCGCGGAGTCTAGCGCGGTGCCCGCTGGGAGCCATAGATCCCGCGCGCGCCGGTGAGGACGTAGGCGAGCACGCAGACGATCGCGACGTGCGGCAGCACCTCGCCGCCGAGCAGCTCGACCGCCATGATCGACAGCGCGAGTGGCGTCTTCGCGCTCGCCGCGAACACGCCGGCCATCCCGACGCCGGCCCCGAGCGCGAGCGGGATCCCGAGCAGCCCGGCGAGCAGGTTGCCGAGCGCGGCCCCGATGAAGAACAGCGGGGTGACCTCGCCACCGAGGAACCCGGCGCCGAGCGTGACCGCGGTGAACCCGAGCTTGGCGGCGAACGACCACTCCGGCAGGCTGGTGTCGGTGAACGCGCGCACGATCGTCGGGATGCCGAGCCCGAGGTAATCGCTGGTCTGGAGCAACCACCACCCGCCGACGACGATCGCCCCGCCGATCGCCATCCGCAGCGCGAGCATCGGCACGTAGCGTGCGCCGAGGCGCTTGATCGCGTGGGTGAGCTCGATGAACGCGAGCGTCACGATCGCGACCGCGATCGCGAACACGACCCACTTGCCGGCGAGCAGCGGCGTGAACGCGACGTGTGGCGCGCTCGGGTACACCGTGTGCACGATGCCGCACGCGCGCGTCGTGACATCGCCGACGACCGCGGCGACCAGCGCCGGCACGAGCGCCTCGTACTGCAGCCGGCCGCGCACGACGAACTCGAGGCCGAACACGGTCCCGGCGATCGGCGTGCCGAACACCGAGCCGAACCCACCGGCGACGCCGGCCGCGAGCAACTGGCGCCGCGTCTCGACGTCGAGCTTCGCGCGATGCGCGATCCAGTCGGCGAGGCTCGCGCCCATCTGCACCGCGGTGCCCTCGCGCCCCGCGCTGCCGCCGAACAGGTGCGTGATCACGGTCCCGGCGAGCACCATCGGGAACATCCGCAGCGGGATCTCCGGGCCGCCGTCGTGGATCGTGTCGATCACGAGGTTCGTGCCCGGCGCGATCGCCTTGCCGAACCGCGCGTACACGAGGCCGACCGCGAACCCGGCGGCCGGCAACGCGAACACCAGGTCGGGCTGCGCGTCGCGATAGTCGGTCGCGAGCGCGAGCAGCCAGAGGAATCCGGCCGAGCCAACGCCGCACGCCGCGCCGACGACGGCGCCGAGGACGATCCAGCGAATCAGCGTGACGAGTGACTTCACGGCGGCCACACCACGATCGGGGCGGGCGCGGGCACGCTCGTCCACGGCGGGCGGAGCGCGAACCGGTCGAACAGCGGTGGGACGTCACGCAGCGCCGCACGCAGGGCGGCGAACGCGGCCATCGATTCGGCCTCCGACACCGCGCCGCTGTGCCGGTAGTGATCGACCCGAAGCTCGCGGATGCCGTTCGCCGCCAGCGCGCGGAGGTCGGCGACCGTCGTGCGCTCGCGGTACACGGACAGCTTCTGGAGGTTTGGAAACGCGCGCTTGATCAGCGCCGGATCGAGCGACTCGGCGCTCCCGTGGCCGACGTTTACGTCGAGCGCCTCGAGCGCGGCGAGCGGCTCGGTGCGCGCCGCGAGGATGGCGACGTCGTCGTGGTCCAGGTAGCTGTCGAGCGTCCTCAGCGCGCGGAACGGCGCCTGGAACAGGAGCGCCGTGTTCCACGTGCCCGCGAGCCGCTCGACGGTCGACCACATCGGATCGCCGTACGTCGGCCGCAGCTTGGGGCCGACCGACAGGATGATGTCGGCGGTCGCGAGGAACCCGCGCGCGAACCGGGTCCCCGAGTAGCCGCGCCCCCACGACAGCACCGGCGCGAGGGCGCCGAGCCAGGCCTTGCCGTGACGCTTCTGGAGCTCGAGCTCGCGCGCGCTCGGCTCGGCGTCGCGCGACCGCGCGAGCTGCAGCGCGATGAACTCGCCGCGCGGATCGCCGGCCTCGGTCAAGAGGTCCGCGTAGACCAGCCGCGGCGCGTCGTCGCCTGGATTCGCGTAGATATCGGCGAGCAGCGCCTCGGCTCTGCGCCCCGACCTGCGGAGCCCATCCAGGGCCTCGGTCAGCGCGACCTCGAGCTCGGCCGCCCTGGGCGTCGCGCGCGAAAGCGCGGGCGTCGCGCGCACGGCGCGGGCCACCGCCACGAGCAACGCGTCGCGCATCGCGGCCCGCTTGATCCGCTGGCGCAGGGCGTCGTTGATCATCGAGAACTGGTCGACCAGGCGCGGATCGCGATGGCGCGCCGCGACCGCGACGAGCCGCGAGAGGAAGCGCTGCGCGGTCGGCGCGGTGAACGGCAACTCGACCAGCGCGCGGATCGCGAACCCGGCGAGCCGCGGATCGTCGACGTCGGCCAGCGCGTCGAGGTTGTGCTCGCTGGCCGTCGCGCGCGGCGTGACGATCGCGGCGATCGCGGCGGACAGCGTGTCGGGCGGCGCGGCGGCCTCGACGAGCGCGACCAGGTCGGCGACCACCGGCGAGCGGCGCGCGCGCCACGCCTCGATCAGCGCGGTGCGCGTCGTGACCAGGTCGCCGGCCTTCGCCGCCACCAGCGCCCGGGCGAGCGGTGTCATCGGAAGATCACCACGCGCTGATCCGGCAAGAACTCGAGCGACTCGACGAAGCGAAAGCCGAGCGCTCCCAGCTCGGTCTTCAGCTGCGCCAGCGTCATCTTGTGCTCCGCCTTGATCGGGACCGCCGGATCCTCGCCGCGATACTCGACGAGCACGAGCCGCCCACCCGGCTTGAGCGCGCGCCGCAGGCCGGCGGTCACCGCGACCGGATCGGCGAGCTCGTGATAGACGTCGACCAGGAGGACGACGTCGCAGCACGCCGGCGGCAGCGCGGCGTCGCGATCGCCGGCGCGGATCGTCTCGACGTTCGCGAGCCCGTCTCGCGCCAGGTTCTGCGCGAGCAGCGCGAGCATCTCGGGCTGGAGGTCGGTCGCGTAGACGTGCGCGACGCGCTTCGCGATCCGGCGCGTGAAGTAGCCGGTCCCCGCACCGACGTCGGCCACCGTCATCGTCGCGGTCAACGCGAGCGCGTCGAGCACGCGATCGGGCTGCTCGCGCTCGTCGCGGTCGGCACGATCGAGCCACCCCGCACCCTCCCAGCCACACGTCGTCGCGATCGGACGGCCGCGATAATGGCCATCCTCGACGGCCGGCGGCGACGAGCACGCGATCACCGCGGCGAGAAGGAGGCGCTTCATAGCGGCTCGAGATCCGCCCAGTTCGGGCCGGCCTCGAGGCCGACGCGCAGCGGCACCTCGAGCGGGAACGCGTTCACCATCGCGTCGCCGGCGAGGCGCGCGGTCTCGCCGAGCTCGGTCACCGGCACCTCGAACAGCACCTCGTCGAGGATCTGGACCAGCGGCACGGCGCGCAGGCCGGCGAGGCGCAGCGCGCGGTCGGCGTCGAGCAGGCCGCGGCGCGCGACGTCGGACACCGAGCCCTCGTGCGTGCCGCGGCGCGCGAGCCGCTCGGCGTACGACCGATCGTGCGAGTCGAGCGACTCGAGCCCGCCGATCGGCCAGCGCCGCCCGGCGAGCGTCGTGAGGTAGCCGCGCTCCTTCGCGAGCCGCAGCTGCTCGTCCTGGAAGCTGCGCACGAGCGCGTAGCGTCGATCGAAGCGCGCGATCAACTCCTTGGCCTCGGCCGCGTCGATGCCGAGCTGCAGCGCGAGCGCGCTGGCGCCCTGCCCCGCGAACGTCGCGAAGTTGACGACCTTGCCGAGCTGTCGATCGTCGACCGTGAGGGTCTCGATCGGCTTCTCGAGCACCGCGGCGGCGGTCAGCGCGTGAAGGTCGGCGCGCGCGCGCAGCGGCTCGACGAGCGCCGGATCCTTGGTCAGGTGCGCGAGCACGTAGAGCCCGAGCTGCTTGTAGTCCACCGACAGCAGCACGTTGCCCGGCGCGGCGACGAACGCGCGCCGGATCCGCGCCATCTCGGGCGTGCGCCCCGGGACGCGCGACAGATCCGGGTTCGTGTTGACCAGCCGCCCACCGAACGAGCGTGCTGGATGCGAGCGCGAGTGCACGCGGCCGTCGGGTGCGATGCAGCCGCGCAGCGAGATGATCCAGCTGTCGCGCAGCCGGCGCAGCCCGCGCCAGCGCAGGACGAGCCGCACGATCGGGTGCGCGTGCTCGATCCGCTCGAGCGCCTCGATCGACGTGCTCCACCCGGTCTTGGTGTGGCTCACGATCGGCAGCTTCAGCTCCTCGAACAGCACGGTGCCGAGCTGCTTGCTCGAGTTGATGTTGAACGCGTGGCCGGCGAGCGCCGCGATCTCGGCTTCGAGCTCGGCCTCGATCGCCGCGAAGTCGGTCTCCGAGCGGTCGAGCTCGCCGGTGTCGATCGTGATCCCGGCGAGCTCCATGCGCACGCAGGTCTCCGACAGCGCGTGGTACTCGGCGAGCATCGCGGGATCGAGCGCGGGCGACAGCGCGCGCCACACGACGGCGGTCGCGTCGGCGTACTGGCCGGCCAGCTGGCCGACGCGCTCGACCGGCAGCGCCGACCACGCCTTGCGCTGGGCCCCGACCCCGCGCACCGCGTCGTCGGTGGGCAGCGCGCGACCGAGCACGTGCTTGGCGACGATCGGCAGGTCGTGCGGTGCCCAGTTGCTCGGCTGCGTCAGGTGCGAGGCGGCCGCCGAGTCGCCGACCTCGCCGGCGAGCGCGATCCCGTGGGCGGCGAGCGCGACGACGATCGCCTCGCGCGCGTGCGTCAGCTTGCCGACCGCCGGATCGGCGAGCCACGGCGCGAGCCGCGCGGGCCCGGCGAGGCAGCGCCCGACGCCCGCGAACGGCGCGTACAGCGCGTCGCCGCTGCCGGTCGCGAGCCCGAGCCCGACGAGCGCGCCGTCATCGTCGATCACCGCGTGCAGCGCGACCGGTGGCGTCGCGCGCGCGAGCCACGCCGCCAGCTCGTCCGCGGTCTCGCACGTGGTCACCTGGATCGAGCCGCCATCGGCGACCAGCATCTCGACGAAACCGAGCGTGTCGTACAGCGCGTTCAGCGCCGCCACCGAGGGCGGGCGGTAGGCCTCGATCGGCGCGGGCAGCGGCCGGGTGCGATCGAGCGTCGCGCGGGCGAGCTCGGCGCGGATCGCGTCGCCGCCCGCGGCGCGCAGCGCGTTGCCCGGGCGCCCGGTGATCGCCTCGACCGAGGCGAGCATGCCCTCGATCGAGCCGTGCGCCTCGAGCAGCGCGGTCGCGCCCTTGGCGCCGATGCCGGCGATGCCGGGCAGGCCGTCGTCGGCGTTGCCGACCAGCGCGAGCCACGCCTGGACCAGCGGCGGCGCGACGGTGAAGCGCTTGACGACCATGTCCGGCGTGTAGCGCGCGTCCTTGTTGGCGTCGTACCACCAGGCACGATCGCTCACGAGCTGCGCGTAGCGCTTGTCGATCCCGACGACCACGACATCGTCACCCGCGTCGAGCGCGGCCTGGGCGTACGCCGCGACGACGTGGACCTCGTCGTGCGCCTCGACGACCTGGATGCCGCGGGTCTCGAGCATGCCGCGCAGCTTCGGCAGCTGTTCGACGAGGATCGCGGGCCACCTCGCGTCGGGTGCGTCGGCGTCGATCACCGCGACCGCGCGCGCCGGTACCTTGAACGCGATCGCGCGCTCGATCGCCCGCGCCACCGCGAACAGCGCGTTGACCGGCTCGCCCGCACGCGACTTGCGATCGGTCGGCACGACGAGAAATCCACGCGCCAGCAGGTTCGTTGCCGAGGCGACGAGCGTGCGGTCGGGCATCGCCGGGATATCCTACGCCATGCACCGCGCACTCCTCGGACTCCTGGGTCTCCTGATCGCGTGTTCGCACCCGGCGCCGACCCCGATACCCGTGCCCGTGCCCGCGCCCGCGCCGATCGATGCGGCGCCACCGCCGCCACTCGATGCACCGCCGCCACCGCCGCCCCCGATCGACGCGTCGACCGAGTTCCGCGCGTACACGCCGCCGGTCGCGCTCACCCTCGATCCCCCGGACAAGCCCGCGACCGCGTGCCTGGCAAACCCCGAGCAACGCGAGACCGCGCGCGAGGTCGCCGCGCTCGATCTCGAGCTGCGCAAGCACGGCGGGATGGTGCTCCACCCGTCGGTCGAGGGTCGCGGGGCCGGCGTGCTCGGCGCGATCGCGCGCGGGCCGATGGGCCAGCGGCTGATGGTCGTCGGCGCGCTCGAGTGCGGTCGGCCGATGCCGCTCGTCGCGATCGATGCCAAGGGCGAGGTGTTCGAGCCCGAGATCGCGATCAAGGCGCGCGCCACGCGAAGCGCGTTGTCGTGCACCCTGCCGTGCGGCGGCTGCGGCGTCCACATGCCCCCGTACGCGGTCGTCGTCGAGGTCCCCGACGGTGCGCACCTCGGCCCGCCACGAACCGTCGACGTGCCGCTCGACGTCAAGCTGACGTTCACCTACCCCAAGACCGCGCGCTGTTTGCCGCGGCCCTAGCGCCTGCGACCTGCGACGCGTGGTGCGGTCGACAGGCCGCAGCACGTGTTGCCAGCGCGTGGTGTCGCGTCGCGGTCGTCGCGCGTACCACTGGATCATGCGCATTCGAACGATCGCCGGGCTCGGATTGCTGGTCGCCACCGCGGGTGTCTATCGCTGGGCCGGATCGGAGGCCGAGGCCGACGCGCCGGCACCGATCGTCGTGCCCGCGCCACGCGGGGTCGGCGCGCTGGTCGCCGAGGCCCGCCGCGCGCCGGTGCGGATGCGCGTGATCCGCGACCTCGTGCCCGCCGATGCCGACGACTCCGAACCCGACGCCGACGCGAACGCGGTTGAATCGACCGACCTCCCTGCAAAGGAGGTCGTCGAGGAGGGCGCGCTCGCGCACGGCGAGATCCGCGGGCGCGTCACCGACGGCCAGACCTACGCGTACGTCGCCGGGGCCACGGTGATCGCCGAGGGTCCCGACGGCCACGCCACCGCCGTGTTGTCCGACGACGACGGCATGTTCGTGCAACACGGCCTCACCGCCGGCACCTACCGCGTCACGGTCTACTACCTCGGGGTCGCCCAGGAGCACGACGTCACGCTCGGGACCAACCTGACCGCGCTGGTCTACGCGTCCCTGCCGCCGCAACCCGCCCCGACGATCGACGAGACCTCGACCACGCAAGGCATCACGATCGACCGGGACTACATCAAGAACGTCCCGGTGCCGGGTCGCACGTTCGAAGCCGTGCTCGGCGCCGCCGCCGGTAGCCAGGGCGACGGCCTCGGCATCTCGTTCACCGGCACGACCTCGCTCGAGAACGAGTACTACATCGACGGCGATGGCGAGGACGTCGACTAGGCGAGCGTCGTGTAGACGTTCTGGACGTCGTCGTCGCTCTCGAGCGCCGCGACGAGCTCGAGCACCTCGTCGGTCTTCTCACCGGGCAGCTCGGGCGCCGGCGTGATCGCGACGTACTCCGAGGCGGTCGAGATCAGCACGAGCTTGCGTGCATCGATCGCGGCCTGCATCTGACCGAAGTCGTTGAACGCGCAGCGCACGACGAGCTGCGGCTCGCCCTTGTCGCTCTCGCCGTCCTCGAGCGCGACCAGGCCCGCGTCGATCAGATCGAGCTCGAGACCGTCGCGATCGATCCCGTCGGGCGCGAGCCGGAACACGGCCTGGCGCTGGAACATGAACCCGACGCTGTTGGACGAGCCCATGTTGCCGCCGTGGCGATTGAACGCGCTGCGGATGTTGGCGACCGTGCGCGTGACGTTGTCGGTCGCGGTCTCGACCATCACCGCGATGCCGTGCGCGGCGTAGCCCTCGTAGACCACGATGTCGTAGTTGGCCGAGCCCTGCCCGCTCGCCTTCTTGATCGCGGCCTCGACCTTCTCCTTCGGCATGTTGAGCGCGCGGCCGTTCTGCAGCGCGCGCCGCAGCGCCGGGTTGCCGTCGGGATTCGAGCCGCCGGCCTTCACCGCGATCACGATGTCCTTGCCGACCTTGCTGAACTGCTTGGCGACGCGATCCATCCGCGCGAAGATCGTGTGCTTGCGTTTTTCGAAGGCGCGTCCCATGGGGCGGCACCCTAGCAAAGCTTCTGGGGTCAGGGACAGGGTGTGGTGGCGAGCGTCGCGCCGGTCGTGTCGAGCGGAACGACCTGGCCGTTCTCGATATCGAACGCGGCCGAGTTCGTCGCCGAGCTGGTCGGCGGCACGTGGTCCCAGTGGTTGTTCGCCGCGGCGATCGTGATCTGGGCCGTGTTGGTCCAGATGTCGTTCCCGGTGTTGCACGAGATCGTGTTGTCCCCGACGCTGCCGGTGGCGCCGCCGCCGAGGTCGCCACCCGGTGAGTCGTACTCGACGCCGTACTTGTTGCCGGTGATCAGGTTGTGCTCGACCCTGGTGGCGTCGCCGGCCTGGGTGAACAGGAGGCCATTCCACTTGTGGTTCGTGAGGAGATTCCCGGTGAGCGTCGCGCCGTGCGAGCCCGCCTCCATCCAGATCCCGTAGTCGAGGCTCGACAGGTTGCTGTTGCGGACCGTCACGTCGTGCTGGTTGTAGATCCAGAGGTCGATGCGAATGCCGAGCGTGTTCGGATCGGTGTTGACGATCGTGAACCCGGCGAGCGTCGCGCCATCGGAGAGCTCGATCGCGGTCGAATAGCCCTGCTCGTGCGGCATGTGGAAGCCGGCGATCGTGGTGAACGCGCCCTTGCCGGCCTCGTCGCCGATCAAGGTCACGCCCGCGGGCACGACGATCGAGACGTTCTCGCCGGCGGCGACATTGTAGGTGCCCGGGTTCACCTTCACCGACTGGCCGGTCGTCGCGGTCGCGAGCGCGTGGGTCAAGGTCTTCCACGGCGCGGTGCAGGTGCCGGCGTGGCTGTCGTCGCCGGTCACCTGGTCGACCGTGTAGGTGGTCGGACAGCCGGCGTCGACCTGGATCGTGCTGTCGAGCTGCGCCGCTGGCGCGTCGATGTCGGCCACCATCGTGCTGCCACCACCGCCACACGCCATCACGAGGCCGAGCCCGAGCACGAGACAGTTCTGCTGCATGTGACCCTGAACGCTACGGCGTCCCGATCTTCCATCCGCTAACCCAGGGGTAGCCGAGCCGGATCAGTCACGTGGCAGCCGCGAGATCACACCCAGGACGACCGCCGTTGCGACCACGAACATCGCGATCCCGAGCATCACGACCGACGCGCCGGCGACCGGATCCTTGTTGGGCTCGACGGCGACCGCGAGGATGCCGTAGAGGCCGACCGCGGTGAGCACGCCGCCGATCGTGCCGGCGATCAACAGGCGCCGGAGGCGTCCGCGATGGTCGCGGAGATCCGGGGTGGGCTCGTCGGGCTCCATGCCGATCGACACTACTACGGCGCGTCGGTTGCGGGCTTCTCGCCGCGCTTGCCCTGG
Source organism: Haliangiales bacterium (assembly GCA_038321315.1). Classification (GTDB taxonomy): domain Bacteria; phylum Myxococcota_A; class Polyangia; order Haliangiales; family Haliangiaceae; genus JABFXX01. Next base: position 81,109 of record JBBQEX010000010.1, read on the forward strand.
GCGAACTCGACCGCGTAGCCGTCGGGATCCATCGCCGTCATCGAGCGCTCCCACGGCTCGTCGTGCGGCGGCGCGTGGAACGTGACGCCGCGCCCGGACAGCTCGACGTAGAGGCCGTCGAGATCGTCGGTCGAGAACTCGACGTGGATCGCGGATCTCTGCGCGGGTGTCGAGTCGCTCACGCCATCCTTGCGCGCTTCGACGACCGACAAGAGGCCGATCGTGCCGGCGCCGTGCCGGATCATCGCGAACGCGGGCGCGGCGTTCCACGCGACCGTGAGACCGAGCTTGCCCTGGTAGAACGCGAGCGACGCCTCGACGCTCGCGACGGTCAGGGTCAGGCCTTCGAATCGGAACGGGATCATGGCCCATGACGTTTATCACGGTCGGGGTTGGGCGAATTCGCCCACGTCGCGAGCGGTGAGCGAATCGGGTGCCGCGCCGGCCCGGATTTGTCATTCCAGCGTGGGCCCGGTCTTGCTGGAGTAAGTCTCGCCAACCAGTTTGGCTCCTGGAGACTCCTTGACTACATCAAACGTTCGCACCGCCTTCTTCGTCCTCGCGCTCGCCGCCTGTGGTGACAACCTCGGGGCCAACCAAGGTCCCGACGGCGGCGGCAGCAACCACGCCGACGCCGCCTCCGCGGATGCGGCGATGCCCGACGCGCAGGCCACGATCCCCACGGTGATCGCGACCCTGCCGGCCAACGTCGCGACCGACGTCGCGCTCAACGCGAGCGTGAGCGCGATGTTCAGCGAGGAGATGGATCGGACGACCTTGACCGGCACCACGTTCACGCTGGTCAAGGCCGGCACGGTCATCGCCATCCCCGCCACCGTCACCTACGGCCACTCGCGCGTCGAGTTGTTGCCCGCCGCGCACCTCGCGAGCGGCAGCACGTTCACCGCGATGATCACCACGGGCGCGAAGAGCGCCCACGGCCAGGCGCTCGCCGCGAGCTACATGTGGACGTTCACGACCGGCACGACGATCGCGCCCGACGCGCCGGTCGATCTCGGCAGTGCCGGCGACTTCGTGATGCTGGCGAAGAGCGGCATCTCGACGGTCCCGACCTCGAAGGTCACCGGCAACATCGGCGTCAGCCCGATCAACGCCGCGGCGATCACCGGGTTCTCGCTGATCGCCGACTCGACCAACGTGTTCTCGCGGTCGACGCAGGTCACCGGCAAGGTCTACGCCGCGAACTACGCCGCGCCGACGCCGACGAACCTCACCGTCGCGGTCGGTGATCTCCAGACCGCGTTCACCGCGGCCGCCGGTCGGCCGGCCGACGTCATCGCGCTCGGTGCCGGCACCATCGGTGGCCTGACGCTGGCCCCCGGCGTGTACAAGTGGAGCACCGGTGTCTCCATCCCGACGGACGTGACGCTGACCGGGAGCTCGACCGATATCTGGGTGTTCCAGATCGCGCAGGACCTCACGGTCGCGAGCGGCGCCAAGACCCTGCTGACCGGCGGCGCGGTGGCCGAGCACGTGTTCTGGCAGATCAGCGGCAAGGCGACGCTCGACACGACGTCTCACGTCGAGGGCATCGTGATGAGCCAGACCTCGATCGCGCTCAAGACCGGCGCCTCGGTCCACGGGCGGATGTTCGCGCAGACCGCGATCAGCATCGACGGCAGCACCGTCGCCAACCCGTAGTCAGAGCGTGAAGCCGAGCGTGACGTCGGGGTAGACCGTGTCGCAGTCGGTCGCGCAGCTCGACACGGTGTGCTCGTAGACCGCGCCGAGCCCGACGATCAGGCGACCCGACAGGTAGACCAGGCCCGCGCGCGCCCCGACGGTGTCGACGTCGTCGTAACCACCGCCGAGGAACCAGTGCTTGTAGAACCCGCCGACGTACGGGATGACCGGCGACCGGCCGACCAGCGGCTGCGCGAGGTAGCGGAGGCCGGGCTCGAGCTGGCTGATGCTCGGGCCGCTGCCGAACTCGTGGAGGCCGGACAGCTCGACCGCGAGTCCGTCGAGCACGAAGTAGCCGACACCCGCGCCGACCACGATGTAGTGCACGCCGAACAGGTTCTGCGAGCCGGCGCCGCCCGACAGGTTGACGTGGCCGCGGTCGAACGGCGTCGGCGTCGGCGGGTCATCGGCCGACGCCGTGGCGGTCAGCACGAGGATCAGGAGGGCCGACCACCGCGTCATGTCCCGAGTATGCAGGAATGTCGCGACCGGCGCGGCCGGTTCGGTGAGGCGTGCGGATCCGCCTGTCCCAGTTTGCCCTCGCGAGCTCGCTCGTCGGCCTCGCCGCCAGCCTCGCGAGCCTCGTCGACTTCCTGGCGCCGGTGCCGACGTTCTGCGCCGAGACCGGCTGCGCGACCGTTCGCGCCTCGGCGTGGGCGCACCCTCTCGGGATCCCGATGCCGATCTTCGGGATCGGGTTCTTCCTGGTGATGACCGCGCTCGCGTTCGTCGCGCGCCCGCGGCTCCGTGTCGCCTTCGCGATCGCGGGCGGCGTGTGGGCCGTCGGGCTCGTCGCGCTGCAGGCGTTCGAGATCGGCGCGTTCTGCAGGCTCTGCATGGTCGCCGATACCGCGGCGATCGCGCTCGCGGTATCGGTGATCGCCGGTGCACGCACCGTGCGGTTCTCGTGGCTCGCGCTCCCCGCGGTCGGCGCGATCGCAGCAGCACTCGCGCTGCTCGGCGCCGCGACGCACGCGCCCGAGCCGGCGATCGCGCCGACGGTCGCGACCGCACCCGCGACCGTCGTCGAGTACGTCGACTTCGAGTGCCCGTTCTGTCGCAAGCTCGCGCCCGCGCTCGAGCTCGCCGTCGCGCAGGCCCGGGTGCCGGTCCACGTCGTCCGCAAGATGGTGCCGCTCGCGATGCACGCGCACGCGATGACCGCGGCGCTCGCGTGGTGCTGCGCCGATGCCCAGGGGCTCGGCGACGCGATGGCGGCCGCGCTGTTCACCGCGCCGGTCGAGGACCTCACGCCCGACGGCTGCGAGCGCCTCGCGACCCGCGTCGGCTGCGATCTCGCGCGCTATCGCGCCGCGCTCGCCGATCCCGCGACCCGCGCCCGGATCGCGCGCGACGTCGCCGACGCCCACGCCGCGGGCGCCAGCGCCCTGCCGACGATCGACATCGGCCGAGCGCGATTCGCTGGATCGAATCACGCCGCGGACGAGCTGCGCGCGGCGATCGAGCACGGCTGAACCCGGCGCAGCCTTCTGTGCATCGAAGGGGTGCGCTATGGTGCCCGCGATGGCGTTGGATCCGGACGAGCTCGGGCGAACGCTGACCGCGTCGCCGAACGTGCCGCCGACCAGCGAGGTGATCGGGACGACGCTCGGCCGCTATCGGATCGAGCGCGAGATCGGCGCCGGCGGAATGGGCGTGGTTCACGCCGCGTTCGATCCGGATCTCGAGCGGCGCGTCGCGCTGAAGGTGCTCCGCGGCAGCGGCAGCGACGACCTGCGCCAGCGCCTGCTGCGCGAGGCGCGTGCGATGGCGCGGCTCGCGCACCCCAACGTCGTCGTCGTCCACGAGGTCGGTTCGGCGAACGGCCGCGACTTCGTCGCGATGGAGCTGATCGACGGCGAGACGCTCGCCGACTGGGTCCGCGATCGACCGCGCACGATCGGCGAGATCATGGCCGCGTTCATCGCCGCCGGACGCGGGCTCGCGGCCGCGCATCGCGCCGAGCTCGTCCATCGCGACTTCAAACCGCACAACGTCCTGCGCAGCCGCGACGGTCGCATCCTGGTCACCGATTTCGGGCTCGCGCGCTCGACCGAGTCCGCGGCGCTGGCCACCACCGTGCCGCTGCACGCGCGCATCGAGTCGAACGCACCGAGCGCGCTGTCGGGGCTGACGCAGACCGGCTCGTTGCTCGGCACGCCGGCCTACATGGCCCCCGAGCAGTGGAGCGGCGGCAAGATCGGCCCGGCGACCGATCAGTTCGCGTTCTGCGTCGCGCTGTGGGAAGCGCTCGCCGGCAAGCGACCATTCTCGGGCCTCACGGTCGACGAGCTGCGTGCCGAGATCGAGCGCGGCCCCGAGCAGCTCGACGTCTCGAAGCTGCCGCGGCGGCTCCGCAAGATCCTGCGGCGCGGCCTCTCGCGCGACCCCGAGGCGCGCTGGCCGAGCATGGATGCGCTGCTCGCGGCGCTCGTGCGCTCCGAGCGCCGCCCGTATGTCGCGCTCGCGATCGCGGGTGGCGCGATGGTCGCCGCCATCGGGATCGCCGCCGTCGCGCTCCACGGCGACCGCGCCGAGACCTGCGACCTCGCGCTCCGCGATCCCGACATCGTGTGGAGCAAGGAGTCGCGCGCGAGCTTTGTCACCGCGAGCTCCGAGCGCACCGCGAAGCTGTTCGATGCCGACGTCGCCGCGTGGAAGCAGGCGCGCGTCGAGGCGTGCACGGCGCCGGCGACCGTGCGTCACGCACGCCTGCACTGTCTCGACGGCGTGCTCGCGCGCCTCGACGCGGTTCGCCGATCGACCGCGACGACCTCGCCGATCGACGACGAGAACCTCGCCGGCGAGCTGCTCGCCCCCGCGATCTGCATGGTCGACGTCCCGCCGCGGCTGCCGACCGAGCTGTCGCCGGCGGCGATCGACGGCATCGCGCTACGCGAGCGGCCACCGGCCCAGCCGTTCGATCGCACGCGCCTGAAGGCGGCGCTCGACCGCGCCGGCACCGACACCTGCGCGCGCGCGATGCTGTTGCTCGCGAGCACCGACGACGACAAGAGCCCGCATCCGCGCGACACCGCCGAGGAGTCCGCGCAGGCCGCCGAGTCGTGCGGCGACGACCGCACGGCAGCCGAGGCGCTGCTCGTCGCGCTGGTCTATCAGATCAACGCGTTCATGGACGCCAAGCAGCAGGCACTGCTCCATCGCGTCGAGGATGCGGTCAAGCGCGTGGCCCAGCCGAACCTGGTCGCGTCGCTCGATGTCGAGCGCGCCAAGATCGCGCGCGTCACCGAGCAGCCCGACGAGGCCGCCCGGCTCTATGCCGCCGCGGTGGTCGAGTTCGGCGACCGCTTCCCGCGCGCTCGACTCGGCGCCGAGCTGTCGCGGATCCACACGCTGCTCCTGCGTCACACCAGCCCCGATCTCGCGACCGCGCGCGCCGAGATCGCGATCTGGCGACCGCGCGCCGAGGCCGCGCATTTCACCGAGCTGGCCTACAACTTCGCGGTCGCCGATGCCCACGTGACCTGGTTCAGCGGGAACGTCGCCGCGGGCAGCGCCGAGCTCGCCCGGCTGCTGCCGCTCGCGCCGCCGCCGGCCGAGCCACCGAACGAGCCGCGCTCGATCCACGGCGTCGTCGTCGATGTCAAAGGCAAGCCGGTCGCCGGCGCGCGCGTCGCCGCGGCCACCGTCTTGATCGGCGACGCCGTCTCGATCAGCGTCGGGTTCGATCGCGGGCTGAACACGAGCTTCGCGACGACCGACGCGAACGGCGCGTACCGGATCGATCACGTCCCGGCGATCGCGACCGTGATGGCGCAGCTCGGCGATCGGCGGTCGCAGCCGGTCGTCGCGGGCGAGGCCGATCGCCTGGTGCTCGCCCCGACGACGCACGTGCGCGGCAAGGTCGTCGCCACCGGCGTCGCGGTCACCACCACGATGGTCGTCGTGATCAGCAACGAGTCGAACACGTCGCCGATGTACCAGCAGGTCGCGCCGGTCGCGCCCGATGGCAGCTACGAGCTCGACGGCGTGCTGGTCGGCAAGGCGCGGATCGGCGCGCTCGTTCAACGCGGCGTCGCCGGTCAGGCATTCGCGCTCGTGCAGATCGAGCCCGGCCTCAAGGGGCTCGACAACGTCGCCCTGCCGTTCGGGACCGGGCGCAGGGTCCGCGTCGTCGTGCGCTCGGCATCGAGCGCCCCGCTGTCGGGTGCGCGCGCGATGATCGTGCCCGGCAAGCTCGTCATCAAGACCGTGCGCGACATGATGCAGGTGCTGCGCGGCAACGGCATGGAGATCGCGCCGGCGCACGGCTGGATCGGCGAGCCGCCCGCGGAGCTGGCCGGCAAGCTCGCCGCCGGCGATCTCGTCGCGACGTTCGAGACCGCGCCGCTCGGCGAGACGTCGCTGTGTGCGATGGGGCTGTCGGGCGATCTCTCGGATCCCGCGCTCGAGGACAAGCTCGTCAAGCACGGCGACGAGCTCGAGCTCACGTGTCAGACGCTCGCGGCCGACGCGACCGTCGTGACGATCGACGTGCCCGCGATGAAGCGCCTCGATTAAGGCCTGGCAACCACAAGCGAAGGCTACTCGGTCGATCGCTCCGCTAATCGTATCGGGCACTTGCACTGAGGCGCTCGGGTCTCTTGCCGGTGACCACGTCCCAGGGGGATCCGATTTACAGGGTCGCTTCACATAGCCGATGGTGAGCGCGCAACCACGGGGAGTAGCAGCCATGAACGATCTCGACGTCACCGAAAAGGTTCCGCGCGCGTTCGACACGGAGGCGCCAGCGCCGGCGCCGCTGATCGGCATCTCGATGCCGGGCGGCCCCGAGATCGTCCCCCTGTCGGCGAGGCGCGCCGCCAGCGGCACGAAGACGCGGTTCGCGGCATTGCCACCCCCGCTCCCGCAACGCGCCAATCGCGGGTCGACCGCGCCGCCGATCGGCTTCCCGATCGTCCGCCGCGATCCGACGCTGCCCCCACCGATTCCGCTGCGCGCCACGGGCGCGATCGCGACGCCGCCGTTGCCGATGCCCATGGCGGCTTCGGTGGTCGCGGTCCCCGGGTTCGATGTCGACGTCTCGATGGACGAGAACGACGTCGACACCGACGATGACCCGATCGATCTCGCGCCGGTCGTGCGCGACACCGACGACGACAACGTCGACTTCGCGCCGCCGAAGACGCGCAACCTCGCCGCGATGATCGGCATCGGCGCCGGCGTCGGCGTCGTCGGCCTCTTGCTCGCGATCGCGCTCGGCGGCAGCAGCAAGCCGGCCGCGGTCGCCAAGGTCGCGCCCGCCGCGCACAAGTTCACCGAGCCGGTGCTCGCCACGCCGACCGTCACGGTCCCCGCGCCGGTCGCAGTCCCCGCGCCGATCACCGTGCCGGTCGCACCTGCGCCGGCACCCGCGATCGTCGCCGTGGCCACGCCACCCGCCGAGCTCGCGAAGCCGGCGACCGACCTCGCGATCCCGATCACCTCGAACCCGGTCGGCGCGATCGTCACGCTGATCGATGACGGCGACGCCACGGTCGTCGGCCGCACGCCGGTGATCGCGGTCGTCGATCCGGCGCGCAGCTACGAGATCGTCGTCGCGATGCATGGTCGGCCGACCAAGATCCAGCGCCTCGTCCTCCCGCGCGGCACGACCGAGGTCACCGTCGACCTCGCGCCCGCGCACGTCGAGCAGGCCGCGCCGGCACCCGCGCCCGCGAAGCATGTCGCCGAGCTCGTGCCCGCACCCGCGAAGCATGTCGCCGAGCTCGTCCCCGCCCCGACGCCAAGGCCCGCGAAGGTCGCGAAGGTCGCCACCGCGCCGGCGCCGGTCGCCGCGGCCGGCGACACCGGCACGCTGATGGTGTCGTCGAAGCCGCCGTGCAACATCGCGATCGACGGCAAGGTGACCAAGATGGTGACGCCGCAGCGCGCGATCGCGCTGTCGCCGGGTCCGCACTCGATCACGCTGACCAACGCGCAGCAGAAGATCGCGAAGACGGTCGCCGTGCGGATCACCGCGAAGCAGCCGACCAAGCTGATCCAGGACTTCACGAACCCCTGAACGACACCAGCGCGCGGGCGTTGAGCGCGAGGCCCGCGATCGTGATCGGGATGATCTGGAGCGCGTGATAGATCAGCGCGAAGGCCAGGCTGCGCTCGTCGGACACGTGGAGCGCGTGGAGCCCGAGCACCGCGCCGAGCTCGAGCGCGCCGAGCTGGGCGGGCGTCGACGGGATCGCGATCGTGACGTTGATCGCGAACAGCACGAGGACGCCGGCGCCGATCGGGAGGTCGATCCCGACCGCCCAGGCGCACAGCGCGATCATCGCGAGGTCGATCAGCCAGCTCGCCACCAGGACCGCCGTGGTGGTGACGAACACGCGCGGCTGCTGCACGACCGCGAGGCGGGCGACGAACGCGCCGAGCCGATGCGTCGGTCCGAGGCGCGTGCCGACGACCCGCAGCGCGACCATCGCCACGAGCGCGCCGATCGCGAGCCCCCCGATCCACCACGCCAGCGCGGCCGGTAGCTCGGGCACCAGCCACGGCAGCGGCGCGACCACGATCAGCATCGCGATCACGTCGAGCAGCTTCTCGGCGAGCGCGACCGCGGCCGACTGGGCCATCGGGACCCCGTCGCGATCGCGCAGCAGCCACAGCCGGATCACCTCGCCGGCGCGCAGCGGCAAGATCACCGAGGCGGCGCACGAGGTGATCGTGTAGTTGACGAGCCGCGAGATCCGGACCGGATGCTCGGATCCGAGCAGGATTCGCCAGGCGATCGCCTTGCACCCGATCAGGCCAAAGTTGATCGCCGCGGCCACCGCGATCGGCCACAGGCGCGCGGTTGCCAGGGTGTGCCCGACCTCGGCGAGGTTCATCCCGTGCAAAAGCCAGATGATGCCGAACGTGATGATCGCGATCGCGCTCGCGCGCGCCAGCCATCCCAGCCATCGCGGTCGAATCGTCACGTTCGCTTCATCTGCCCGATCGATCGTGATATGCAAGGCCAATCCCGCGCGAAGGCTTTGCGCGTCACCGGACACCAACCTCGGTACAGATGTCTTCTCCTCTCAAAGGCGCGATCGTCGGTTTCGGATTCATCGCCGAGCGCGGTCATCTCCCGGCCTACCTCGCTCATCCCGAGCGCTTCGCGATCATCGCGGTCGCCGATATCTGCCCGCTGCGGCGCACCCTCGCGAGTCGGTCGATCCCCGGCGTCCGGGTCTACGAGGACGTCGCGACCCTGTTCGCCGCCGAGGCCGCGAACCTCGACTTCGTCGACATCGCCACGCCGCCCAGCGAGCACGCGGCGATCGGCCACCTCGCGCTCGAGCACGGGCTCCACGTTGTGTGCGAGAAGCCGATCACGACGACCACGTCCGATGCCCGCGCGCTGCTCGCGCACGCCGAGCACGCGCGCCGCGTCGTGTTCCCGTCGCACAACTACCGCCACGCGCCGGTCGTCAAGGTCGTCCGCGAGCTGCTCGACGCCGATCGGATCGGCAAGGTCCACCTCGTCACGCTCCAGACGTTCCGGCCGACCCACGCCAAGGGCGTCCCGGAGTGGCAGCCGGACTGGCGACGCAGCCACCGCTACTCCGGCGGCGGCATCGCGATGGATCACGCGAGCCACTCGTTCTACCTCGCGTTCGACTGGCTCGAGGCCTACCCGACGTCGGTCACCGCGCACGTCGAGCACCGCGCCGGGCTCGACACCGAGGACGGGTTCAGCTGCACCGCGACGTTCCCGACCGGCGTCGCGATCGCGAACCTCACGTGGAACGCCGGCGTCCGCAAGGTGATCTACTCGCTCCACGGCGAGCGCGGCGCGATCACCGTCGAGGACGACGAGGTCCAGATCGCGACCCTGGCGACCGGCACGATCGAGCGGATCTCGGCGGCCTCGAACTGGATGGACGCCTCGCACGCCGCGTGGTTCGCGACGATGCAGGCCGAGTTCATCGAGGCGATCCGGACGAACGACTACGTCGGCAAGCACGCGCTCGACGCGCTCCACTCGATCGAGCTGATCGAGACCGCCTACGCGTCGGCCCACGCCGGCAGCCGGGTCATGACGATGTCCCCTCAGGTGCCGGCGCGCGCGATGGCGATCGGGTGACCCGGGCGTACGCCGCCTGGATCGATCGCCACCGTCATCGCATCCTCGTCGCGTCCTTCGCGATCGTCGTGGCCTCGGCCTGGCTCGCCTCGCAGCTCTCGGTCGAGGCCGACCTGTCGTACCTGTTGCCGCCGTCGGCCGAATCGGTCCGCCACCTGCGCGCGATCGAGCAGCGCGCGCGCGTCCTTGGCACCGTCATGGTCGCGGTCGACAGCGCCGACCCGGTCGCCCGCGCGAAGGCCGCGACCGCGCTCCGCGCACGGTTCGCGACGCTGCCACCTGGCCTGGTCTCGAGCGTCGACTTCGACGACGCCGTCGCCCGGAAGTTCACCTGGGAGCACCGCTGGCAGGAGGTCCCGCTCGCCGACCTCGCGAAGGCGCGCGACGCGCTGCGCACCGAGATCCACGACGCCCACCTGCGCGCCGATCCGCTCTATGTCGACCTCGACGATCCCGCGCCGGCGTCGAGCGATGCCGGCAAGCTCCGCGACCGGCTGCACGACGCCGAGCGCGACAAGGACGCGCCGGCCGAGCTGGTCTCGCACGACCGACACGTCCAGCTGATGGTCCTGCGCACCGCGTACTCGTCGGGCGACATCGCGAAGGACGAGCAGCTCCTCGAGGCGGTCGCCGCCGCGATCGCGGTCGTCCATCGCGACGTGCCGACCGCGGAGCTCGGCTTCGCCGGCGACGTCGTGCTCACGGTCGCCGAGCACGGCGCGATCCTCGACGGGATGCTGCTCGCGATCGCCGCGACCGTCGGGCTCGTCCTCCTCGCGTTGATCCTGTACTACCGCTCGGCGGTCGCGGTCGCCGCGCTGTCGTGGTCGCTCGTCGTCGGCGCGCTCGTCACGTTCGGCTTCGCGCGTGTCGCGGTCGGCCACCTCAACCTGGCGACCGCGTTCCTGTCGTCGATCGTGATCGGCAACGGCATCAACTTCGGGATCATCCTGCTCGCGCGCTATCAGGAGTGCCGGCGCACCGGGCTCGAGGGCGTCGACGCGATCGCCGAGGCGATCGGCTCGACCCTCGCGGGCACGCTCGCCGCGGCGCTGACCGCCGCCGTCGCCTACGGCTCGCTCACGCTGACCGCGTTCCGCGGGTTCCGCGACTTCGGCATCATCGCCGGCGTCGGCATCCTGCCGTGCTGGATCGCGGCCTACACCGTGTTGCCCGCGATGATCGCGGTCGCTTCGCGGCGCGGCTACCTGCGGCCGCGCCCCGAGCCGGCGATCGGGCGCGTGCTCGGCTGGCTCGCGCCGCGCCGCCCGCGCGTCCTGGTCGCCGCGATGGTCGTCGTCACCGCGGTCGCCGGTATCGCGGCCGTGCGCTACCTCGCGAACGATCCGTTCGAGTCCGACTTTCGCAACCTGCGGTCGAGCAGCCCCGCGATCGACGCCGAGAACCACTGGATGGAGACCGTCGATCACGGCTTCGGCCAGGGCATCTCGGGCGGCTTCGTGATCGCGGTGAACCGGCGAGACCAGGTGAAGCCGCTCGTCGACACGCTGCGCGCGCACGATGCCGGCAAGCCCGACAAGGCGAAGCTGTTCTCCCGGATCAGCTCGCTCGAGGATCTCGCGCCCTCGGATCGCCCGGCGCGGCTCGTGATCATCGACGAGCTCGCCAGGATGTTGACCGATGACAAGCTCGAGCAGCTCGAGCCCGAGGATCGCGCGGATGCGCTCGCGCTGCGGCCGCCCGCGACGCTCGCGCCGCTCACCGACGCCGACATCCCCGACGAGCTCGCCTGGCCGTTCACCGAGGCCGACGGCTCGCGCGGCAAGCTCGTGCTCGCGATGGCGGGCTGGGGCTACGACGACTGGGACGCCCACGACATCGTGCGATTCGCCCGCGATGTCCGCGCGCTCGATCTCGGCCCGGGCGTCTTGCTCGGGGGTTCGTCGTTCGTGTTCGCCGACATGCTCGACCTCGTCGATCAGGACGGGCCGATCGCGACCCTGGCCTCGGCGCTCGGCGCGCTGCTCGTCGTCGCGCTGATCGTCGGGCGTCGTCGCCACGGCGCGATCACGATGCTGTGCGGCGCGACCGGCACGCTCGGCATGCTCGCGCTGGCGTCGGCGTTCGGCCTCCGCGTCAACTTCCTCGACTTCGTCGCGCTCCCGATCACGATCGGCATCGGCATCGACTACGCCGCGAACATCGCCGCGCGCGATCGCCACGATCCGACGCTGCCGATCGATCAGCTGCTCGCGCGCACCGGCAGCGCCGTCCTCCTGTGCTCGTTCACCACGATCGTCGGCTACGGGTCGCTGCTGCTGTCGCGCAATCAGGGCATCCGGTCGTTCGGCGCCGCCGCGATCCTCGGCGAGGCCACCTGTCTCGTGGCCGCCCTCGTGTTCGCGCCCGCGCTCCTGCGCATGAAGAGGCGCACGCCGTCGACCACCGCGACCGCCTCGTAGTCGCGCGCCAGGATCGCCGCGAGGCGGGGGTACTTCGCGATCGGGAACTTGCCGTAGTTGCCGACGTCGGTGAACGACGAGTCGACCACGATCCGCGGCCGGCGCGTCGCGAAGTCCTCCTCGAGCATCGTCCACGCCTCCGGCACGATGTTCATCGCGGCATCGACGCTCGGATCGTATTGCGTGCTGGTCGCCGGGCTCATCCCGGTGAGGTAGTTCGCGAACGCGAACCGGCAGCCGAGCGGGCGCTCGGCCTCGAAGTAGAGGACCGGTAGGTTCCCCCAGATGCAGAGACCATCGTCCGGCGCCGACCGCGCGTCGATCGCCGCCGCCATGTCCGTGTAGTCGGGATCCGGCTGGCCGATCAGCGTCATCACGCGCGCGTGGAACACCCCGGCGAGCAGGAACGCGGTCGCCGGGAGCGCGAGCGTCGCGATCGCGACCCGCGGCACGCGCCGGTACAGCGCGACGAGCCCGGGCGCCGCGAGGATCGCGAGCACCGGGGTCAGCTGATGGAAGTAGTGGCCGAAGAACCGACCACCGACGCACACCGCGAGGGCGCTGACCACCAGCCAGCCGACCACGAACCGGTCGAACGGCGTGCCTCGCGCGATCGCGCGCCAGGCGCCGCGCAGCCCGAGCGTGTAGAGGATCGCGGCGCCGCCGACGACGAGCGACAGCTGCACCGCCGCGCGCGACGCGACGTCGAGCGGGGCCATGCCGCTCTGGATGTACGCGAAGTTGAACCGGAACCAGAACACCGCCGCGGGCAGCCCGCCGGCGAGCGCGAGGATGCCGACCGCGACCCCGATCCCGGCGAGGGTGCCGAGCGCGATCGCGATCCAGCCGACGAGCACGTCGCGCCACGCGTGCCGTCGCGTCCACCCGAGGTGGAGCGCGTAGAGCGGCAGGTGGATCGCGGCCTGGTACTTGTACAGGGTGCCGAGCGCGACGAGGGCGCCGGTCGCGACCAGCCAGCCGACCCGCGGCCGCGGCGTGGCGATCGCGGTGAGGTAGGTCGCCACCGAAGCGGCGAGCGCCACGACCATGAACAGCTCGCAGTTCGCGGCGAGCGAGTCGAAGTCCATCATCGTCGTCGAGAACACGCACCACAGCACGGCCGCCGGGATCGCCGTGTCCGGGTCGCCGAACCGCCGCACGATCCGCCGAACCAGGAGCGCGGTCGCGAACACGGCGAGCACGGTGAGCGCGTGGACGAGCACCATGCCGCCGCGCGGCCCGCCGATGGCCTGGGTGGCCGCGTAGGTCACGTAGATCATCGGCGGCTTGTGATCGACGACGTCTCGATAGAGCACCTGGCCGGCGACCATCTCGCGCGCCACGACCGCATAGATCGCTTCGTCGTCGGACAGCGCGCTCGACCGGACCAGCGAGACCACGCGTAGCACGCAGCACAGGACGAGCAACATGACTCCTGGCGGTCGGCGCACGTTCCCAGCAGTGCGTTTCCGACGAACCGGACTTCCATCGCAAGGATTTTCTAATGAATTCGTGTGAAGGAAACCGCCCTTATCGGGTACATATCCCGACATCGATGGAACCTACTCCCGCCCCAGTTGCTCCCACCGAGCCCAAAGCTCGCCGCTCGAACGTCTACGGCGTGATCGCGTGCCAGGGTGATTCGCTGACCTACGGATCGCGCGATCCCGACGGGATGAGCTATCCGATCTACCTCGGCCGGATGCTGTCGCAGAAGCACAAGCAGACCTGGGTCACCGTGGGCTTCGGGGTCCCCGGCGAGTGCTGGGCCGAGATCTGGCGCCGCAACTACCGCGAGCTCCAGTCAGTTCCGGAGGCCGGCGAGGTCTGCCTGTGGGCCGGCACCAACGACACCTGGAAAGATCGGCCGTTCGAGCAGGTCATGATCGCGTGCGAGGCCGTGCTCGACCAGTGCCGCGCCCTCGGCCGATTTGTTTACCTCGCCACCCTGCCCGGCAAGCGCGGCTTCGGCGCGCCGCGGGAGCCCTGGGCGATGAACGGCATGATCGAGAAGCTCAACGACGCGTATCGCAAGATCGCCGAGGAGCGCCGGTTGTCGCTCGTCGATCTCTCGGGCCTCCCGGTCGAGCACTTCGTCGACGGCATCCACATCTCGCAGGCCGGCAACAAGTGGGTCGCCGAGAAGTTCTGCGCTGCGATCGAGGCGCGCCGCTGACATGATCCTCGCGACGCTCGGCACGCGACCCGAGGTCATCAAGATGGCACCCGTGATCCACGCCCTGCGAAGGCGTGGGCTCGAGGTCGCGATCGTGACGACGGGCCAGCATCACGATGTCCGCATGATGGGCTCGTTCCTCGAGACGTTCGGGCTCGAGGTCGATCGCGCGCTGCCGCTCGAGCGCCGCGATCTGCTCGGCAGCTTCATCGACATCCTCGCCGGGCTCGGCGGCGTGTTCCAGGAGCTGCGCCCGCGTCTCGCGATCGCGGTCGGCGACACCACGACGGTGCTCGCCACGGCGCTCGCCGCGCGCAAGACCGGGGTCGCGTTCGGTCACATCGAGGCCGGGCTCCGCGCGTTCTCTCGCGATCTGCCCGAGGAGGAGCATCGGATCTGTGCCGACGCGATCGGCGACCTCCTGTTCGCGCCGACCCGGATCGCGGTCGAGAACCTGACGCGCGAGCACGTCAACGGCGTGGTCCACCTCACCGGCAACCCGATCCTCGACGCGCTGCGGTCGCATCCCCCGGTCTCGATCCCGGCCGAGCAGCGCACCGGGATCCTGGTCACCTGCCATCGCCAGGAGACCGTCGACGATCCCGACACGCTCGCGCGCGTGCTCGAGGCGCTCCGCCAGCTGTGCACGCGCGACACCGTGTACTGGCCGATGCACCCCCGCACGCTCAGCAAGCTCGCCGAGCACGGCCTCGCGGTCCCGCCACAGCTCGTGGTCGGCGAGCCGATCGGCCACGTCGCGTTCCTCGATCGCCTCGCGCGCGCGCGCGTCGTCGTGACCGACTCGGGCGGCGTACAGGAGGAGTCGGCGATCCTCGGGACGCCGTGCGTCTGCGTGCGCGACGCTACCGAGCGCCCCGAGACGATCGACGCCGGCGTCGCGATCCTCGCGGGCACATCGACCGCCGGGATCATCGCCGCGGTCACCGAGATCCTCGACGATCGCGCGCGGTTCGCGCGGCCGGTGCCGCACCTCTACGGCGACGGCCGTGCGGGAGACAAGATCGCCACGATCTGCGCCGACTTTCTCGGCGAGCGCGCCGACACGAACATCCGGGCGATCGGCAACTGAATGCGCGTCTGCGTCGTCGTGCCCTACGACCTCGCCGAGCAAGGTGGCGTCAAGCGCCACGCGTTCCAGCTCGCCGCGGCGCTGCGCACCCTCGGCGACGACGTCACCGTGATGGGCGCGTCGAGCACCACGCCGGACGAGCCCGACGTCCAGGTATTCGGCGGGATCATCAACATCCGCTCGAACGGCTCGGACAACCGGCTCGCGATGCTGACGCCGCCGTGGCGCATCCGCCGCTGGCTCCGCGATCAGGCCTTCGACGTGATCCACGTCCACGAGCCGCTCTGCCCGCTCCTCGCGCCGTGGGCAGCCATCTTCGCCGGATCGGCCGCGCTGGTCGGCACGTTCCACGCGTACGCCGAGCACGAGGAGTGGCTGCCGCGCACGATGCGGTGGTGGAGCGCGCCGCTCGTGCTGCCGAGGTACGACCGCGCGATCGCGGTGTCGGAACCCGCCGCGAGCTACGCGCGCTACGTGTGGAAGCGCGATCTCGCGATCATCCCGAACGGCATCGCGACCGACATCTTCTATCCGCGACCGCGGGACCTCGAGAGTCGCGAGGGGCTTCGGCTCCTGTTCGTCGGCCACTGGCGCGACGACCGCAAGGGCTTGCCGGTGCTGCTCGCCGCGGTCGCGGCGCTCACCGCGCGTCGCGTCGCGGTCACGCTCGACGTGATCGGCAGCGGCCCGGCCGGGGTCGCGCCTCCGACGCTCCCCAACGTCCGGTTCCACGGCGCGATCTCGGATCCCGCGGTGATCGCGAATCACCTGCGCGACTGCGACGTGTTCGTCGCGCCGTCGATCGGCCAGGAGTCGTTCGGCATCGTGCTGCTCGAGGCGATGGCGTCGGCCCGCGCAATCGTATGCTCCGACATCGATGGCTATCGCCAGGTCGTCGGATCCGCGAACGCCCGGCTGGTGCAGCCCGGTTCGATCGCGGAGCTCGCGACGGCGATCGAAGAGCTCGCCCAGACGCCGCACGAGCGGGTCGCGATGGGCTCGGCGAACGCGCGGCGCGCCGAGACGTTCGCGTGGTCCTCCGTCGTCCACCGCGTGCGCGCGGAGTACCAGGCGGCGCTGAGCACGTGATGCGCGACGTCTACTTCACCTACTCGCTCGCCGCGATGTGTGCGCTCGCCGCGGTCGGCTACGCGCTGCGCCTCGCGACCCGCTCCGCCGCCACCAGCGATCGGGTCGAGCGGATCGGCGGCTCGATGCTGCTCGGCAAGGGCGTGATGAACTGGACGTACTGGGCGGTCGACCCCGTGGTCCGCGGGCTCGTCGCGCTGCACATCAGCGCGAACGCGCTGACCTGGGCCTCGCTCGCGTTCGGCCTCGGCGCCGGCGCCGCGCTCGCCACCGGCTGGTTCGGCCTCGCGTGCCTGCTCGCGACGGTGTCGACGATCGGCGATATCCTCGACGGTCAGGTCGCGCGGATCACGAAGACCGGATCCGATCGCGGCGAGCTGCTCGATGCCGCGATCGATCGCTACACCGAGTACGCGTTCGCCGCCGGCCTCGCGATCTACTTCCGCGACTCGGTGCCGCTACTCCTGCTCGTGCTCGGCGCGCAGCTCGCGTGCGTGATGGTGAGCTACGCGAGCGCCAAGGCCGAGGCCCTCCAGATCGCGGCACCGCGCGGGCTCATGCGCCGCCACGAGCGCGCCGCGTACCTCATCGTCGGTGCCGGCGTGGTCTCGCTCGTCGGTAGCGAGCTGCCGATCATCGTCGCCCTCGCGATCGTCGCGCTCGTCGGAAACTTCGCCGCGGTGATCCGCTTCGTGCGGATCGCCCGCGCGCTGCCGTGAACCGTCCATACCAAATGCCCCAGCCGTCCGCCCAGAATCGTTCGCTCGCCACCGAGATCCCCGGCCCGAAGAGTCGCGCGCTCAGCGAACGGGAAGCCGCGCATCTCGCGCCCGGCACGCAGGGCTACGCGCTGATGGCCGGCGTCGCGATCGATCACGCCGAGGGCTCGACGATCACCGACGTCGACGGCAACACGTTCGTCGACTTCATCGGCGGGATCGGCGTCGGCGCGATCGGCCACTCGCACCCGACCTGGGTCGACGCGATCCAGCGCCAGGCCGCGCGCGCCGCGGTCGGCTCGCTCGCGAGCGAGGCGCGCGCCGATCTGCTCGAGCGCTTCGCGGCCCACGCGCCGGCGCCGGGTCGCCATCGCCTGCAGCTCTATTCCGGCGGCGCCGAGGCGGTCGAGAGCGCGTTGCGGCTCGCGAAGTCGCACACCGGCAAGCACGAGGTCGTCAGTTGCTGGGGTGGATTTCACGGCAAGACGCTCGGCGCGCTGTCGGTGATGGGCTCGACGTTCAAGCACGGGCTCGGCCCGATGGCCGCCGGCGCGCACCTCGTGCCGTACGCCGATTGCTACCGTTGCCCGATCGGCTCGACGTATCCGAGCTGCGGCCTCGGCTGCGTCGAGCTCGCGAAGAAGTCGATCGAGCTCGAGACCACCGGCGCGATCGCCGCGGTGATCGTCGAGCCGATGCAGGGGACCGCCGGCAACGTGATCCCGCCGAAGGAGTTCATGCCGGCGATGCGCTCGATCGCCGACGACGCCGACGCGCTCTTGATCAGCGACGAGATGATCACCGGCCTCGGCCGCACCGGCCGGTGGTGGGGCACCGATCACACCGGCGTGGTCCCCGACATCATCACGATCGGCAAGGCGATCGGCGGTGGCTTCCCGCTGTCGGCGCTCGCGACGACCGACGCGATCGCGCAGGCCAAGCCGTGGGCGAACCCGTCGGGCAGCTCGTCGAGCTACGGCGGCAATCCGCTCGCGGCGGCGGCCGGTGCCGCGGCGCTCAAGGTGATCGACGAGGAACACCTGGTCGAGCGCTCGCGCGACGTCGGCGCGGCGATGCTGCGCGAGCTCGAGACCTGGGTCGATCGCTATCCGTTCGTCGGCACGGTCCGCGGCGCCGGCATGTTCCTCGCGATCGAGCTGGTGTCCGACAAGGTCAAGAAGACCCGGCTGACCCGCAAGGTCACCGAGCGGATCTTCGGCGAGTGCGTGCGGCGCGGCCTGCTCGCGATGACCTATGCCGCGAGCGTGCGGCTCCAGCCGGCGCTGACAACCGATGCCGCGACCGCCGCGAACGGGCTCGCCATCCTTCGCGAGGTCTTCGATCTCGTCGCCGCCGAGCGCTGGTGGCAACCATGACCCGACGATGCCGCTGCGTCTGCTCGTCCGCCTGCTGACACTCGAGGCGATCCGCGCCCTCCTGCGAAACAAGATCCGCAGCGGGCTCGCGATCCTCGGCATCATGGTCGCGGTCGCCACCGTGATCCTCGTGATCGCGCTTGGCCACGCCGGTGTCGCGGCGGCCGAGGCCGAACTCGACAAGCTCGGCGACAACCTCGTGTGGGTCGAGGCCGGCTCGCGCAACGCCGCGGGCGTGCGGAGTGGCAACCACGGGATGAACACGCTGACCGCGCAGGACGCCCAGGCGATCCGCGACGAGGTCCCGCTGATCGCGCTGGTGTCCGAGCAGGTCGACGGCAACCTCCAGGTCATCGGCGCCGAGCGCAACTGGCAGACCCGGTTTCGCGGCGTCTCGCCGGCGTATCTCACGATCAAGAAGTGGGAGATCGCCGAGGGCGCGTTCTTCACGCAGGACCAGGTCGATCACGGCGATCGCGTCATCGTGATCGGCGACACCGTACGCCGCCAGCTGTTCGGCGACGCGCCCGCGGTCGGCGAGCAGATCCGCGCGCAGAACGTGTGGTTCGCGATCGTCGGCGTGCTCGCGCCCAAGGGCGTGTCGGCGAGCGGCCAGGACCAGGACGACACCACGATGCTGCCGTGGACCACCGCGCGGACCCGCCTGCTCGGCAAGGACATCGGCTGGCTCGACGACATCCTGTGCAGCGCGGTCGCGCCCGAGTCGATCCCGCACGCCGGTCGGCAGATCGCCGACCTCTTGCGCGATCGCCACCACATCCAGCCCGGCGCCGACGACGACTTCAACATCCGTCACCCCGAGGAGCTGTTGAAGGCGCGGATCAAGAGCAGCTCGACGCTCCAGCTGCTGTTCCTGATCATCGCGTCGATCTCGATGATCGTCGGTGGGATCGGCGTGATGAACGTGATGCTCGCATCGGTCGCGCAGCGCACCGTCGAGATCGGGATCCGCGGTGCGATCGGTGCCAAGCCCAGCGCGATCCGCGTCCAGTTCCTCGCCGAGGCCGTGATGCTGACCTCGATCGGCGGGCTGCTCGGGCTCGCGCTCGCCGGGCTCGGCGTGCCGGTCGTCGAGTCCAACCTCGGTTGGCACCTGATCCTGCCAACCGCGGTGTGCATCGGCAGCGTGGTCGCCGCGATCGGCCTGGGGATCGTGTTCGGCTACTACCCGGCGAGTCGCGCGGCCCGCCTCGATCCGATCGAGGCGCTCCGCAAGGACTGACTACTCTTCCTCGATGAACTTGCCGGCCTCGTCGAACGTCGCTTCCTTGCGCTTGCCGTCGACCGTGAACTGGAGCTCGTAGCTCGGCGTGCCGCTCGTCGGGCTCTGCTTCTCGGCACCCTCGGCCTTGGCCTTGGGATACTTCGCGGCGAACGCCTTCTTGACCGCGGCCGGCACCTGGTCGAGCGCGATCTTCTCCTCGACGAGGAGGATCTTGCCGTCGGGCGCGACATCGACCTCGGCCTTGCCGCCGCCGTCCTTGACGAGCTTGACCTCGAACTGATCGTGCCCCTTGTCCTTCTCGGCCTTGCACCCCGTGACGGTCGACTTGGGGAACGCCTTGGCGATCGCGGCCGTGACGGGCGCCGGACAGGTGTCGGCCCGGGCGGCGAGTGGAACGAGCAGGATGGTGAGGGCGACGAGGCGGTTCAGCATGGGTGGCCGCCGAGCATAACTTCCATCCGAACGACCTGCGTGTGATCGGTGCACGGCATCGACGATCGCCCATCGATCGCGCCCCGGATCGCGCGTAGCGTCACCGGATGACTCGCCTCGCCGCGGTGTCGCTCGCGCTGGTCGCGTGTCGCAGCGTCGAGTCGACGCCCGCGACGTTCGATGCCCCGCCGGCGGACGCGCCGGTCGCGGGGCCGGCCGAGCTCCGGTTCGCGATCGTCGGCGACACGCGGCCACCATCGCCCGACGACACGACCAACTACCCGACCGCGATCATCACGAAGATCTGGCAGGACGTCGAGGCCGTGCGACCGCATCCCCAGTTCGCGGTGTCGACCGGCGACTACATGTTCGCGAACACCAACGGCGCGCAGCAGGACCCGCAGCTCGCCCTCTACATGACCGCGCGCGCCGCGTTCTCGGGGCCACAGTACCCGGCGCTCGGGAACCACGAGTGCACCGGCGCCACCGCGTCGAACTGCGTGGCAGGTAACAACGGCACGACGAGGAACCTGACCGCGTTCATCCACACGATGCTCGAGCCGATCGGCGTGACGTCGCCCTACTACGTCGAGGCGTTCAGCGCGGCCGACGCGAGCTGGACCAGCAAGGTCGTCGTCGTCGCGTGCAACGCGTGGGATGCGGCCCAGGCGACCTGGCTCGACGGCGCGCTCGCCGAGCCGACGACGTACACGTTCGTCGTGCGGCACGAGGGCGTGGCCGTGCTGTCGCAGACCCCGTGCGAGGCCAGCCAGCCGATCATCGACGCGCATCCCAGGACGCTCCTGATCGTCGGCCACACCCACGAGTACAAGCACGACGAATTCGACCGCGAGATCATCGTGGGCAACGGCGGCGCGCCGCTGACCTCGGGCGTCAACTACGGCTACGTCATCGTCGCGCGCGACCCGACCGGCACGCTGACCGTCACCGCGTACGACTACCTGAGCAACGTCGTGCTCGATCGCTTCACGATCCAGGCCGACGGTGCGCCGGGCTGAGCTCCTCTGGTTGGTGTGCGCGGCCTGCAAGCGCCAGCCGACCCAGCCCACCGTGCCGTCGACCACGAGCCCGATCGTGATCGACGGCGCCTGGGGCGAGCCCGACTGGTCGGCGCGCGCGCTGCGCGGCGTGTTCGTGCGGCCCGAGGGTGGGCTCGCGCGCCCGTCGTCGGAGGTCCGCCTGCTCCACGACGATCGCGATCTGCTCGTCGCGCTGTACGCCGCCGACGAGGACGTCGAGACCCGCGACGTGTTCACGCTGCGCCTCGGCGCGCTCGCGTTCGCGGTCGACTCGACCGGCCGGCTGTCGCCGCCGATCCCCCGGGTGCGCGCCGCGGTCGATCTCGACGAGGGCACCCGCGATAACCCGCGCGACGACGACGAGGAGTGGGTCGTCGAGCTCGCGATCCCGCTCGATCTGGTCGACCTCGCCGGCGGGGCCACGCTCGACGTCGGGCGCTGCGACACGCCCAAGGACGGAATCGAGCGCTGCGGCGCGTGGTCGGCCGCGCTACGGATCGCCCGGTGAGCTACGCTCGCGGCATGCGCCTCGGGCTCCTGCTCTTGCTCGCGACCTGCGGGCACCCGCCGCCGCAGACCGCGGTCGACGCGCCGATCGACGTCGCGCCGGTTCCGGACGTCGCGATCGACAACTCGTGCGCGGCGAGCGGCGCCCCCGGCACGTGCATCGCGGTCGCCGCGTGCAACGCGATGCCCGACCGCACGCCGTTCGCGGGGCACTGCCCCGGCGCGGCCGACATCCAGTGCTGCATCCAGACGCCGGATCCGGCGAACGATCCGCCGACGCCCACCGGATACCAGCTGATGAAGCAGGCCGATGTGACGCCCGCGATGACGACGTGGGCGGTCGCGATCCTGCACGACCCGGTGGCCTATCCGATGTTCGCGTCGACCACGATGATGTTCGGCGCGCTGCTCGTGCTCGCGCGCGTCGAGTGGCACCCGCCCGACTTCCAGAACAGTGTCGTGCATCGCGGCGTGACCCTGTACGAGCCGATCTAGTGTTCCGCATCCTGGTCACCGCGATCGTGGCGATCGCGATCGTCCGTCCGGCCGCCGCCGAGCCGCACGCGCGGATCGTGCTCGCCGACGAGGATCCCGAGCTACGTCGCGCCCTCGCCGGCGCGCTCGCGCCGTGGCACGTCGAGCTGTTCGTCGATGCGATCGCGATCCGCGACGACGACGACGCGATCCATCGCGCCGCGAGCTGGAACGCGCGCTTCGTGATCTGGCGCGACCGCGGCCAGCTGGTCGTGTTCGACCGCGAGCGTGCGCTGGCCGATCGCCGGACGACGCGGACCGGGGCGCTCGATCCGGCGGATGCCGCCGCGGCCGCCCTCACCGTGAAGACGATGCTCCGCTTGCCGCCGCCGACCGACGACCCGATCGCCGTGCCGGTCGTCGCTCCTGGTGGGCGCGAGTTGCGGCTGGAGGTCGGCGGTGCCGGCCGGATCGCGTTCGCGAGCGCCACCGATCTCGGTGCGCGCCAGTTCGACGCGGTGATGTTCCGACCGACGCGCACGCTCGGGCTTCGGGTCGGGGTCGGCACGCAGCTCGGCTCGCGGATCGCGATCGATGCCGGCGGGTTCAAGGGCACCTGGGGCGACTGGGATGCCGACGTGCTCGCGAGCTGGGGGCTGCCGATCGTCGCCGGGTGGGAGCTCGAGCCGAATGTCGGCCTCGGGCTCGTGCACGACCGGCTCGATGGCGTCATCCAGGGCCTCGCGCGTGGCGAGGCCGGAAACCAGCTCGCGATCCTCGCCGGGGTCTCGCTCCGGCGACACCTCGGGAACGTGTTCACCGCCGTGGCCAACCTGGCGCTCCGTGGCGTCCCGGGGGCCGAGACCTACACCGCGACCAAGGGCAAGAACGACACCGTCGTGTTCCAAGCCCCCGGATTCACGACGAGCCTCGGGCTCGCGCTCAGCGTCGACTTCGGCCTTTGAAGAAACCTGCCACGGATCTGACGGTACTCCCCACTGTAGCTAGCGTGGGGGCGATCCAGACCAGCCGCGCGGATGACCTGGCGCTCGCCCGCCGGGCCGCGCAGGGCGATCGCGGGGCCCAGCGCGCGGTGTTCGCGGCGCACAAGCTCGGCGTTCACCACACGCTCTATCGGATCCTCGGGGCGAATCGCGAGATCGAGGATCTGATCCAGGACGCGTTCCTCGAGATCTTTCGCGCGCTCGGGAGCTTTCGCGGTGACAGCAGCCTCCACCGCTGGTGCCAGACGATCGCGACCCGCGTGGCGTACCTCGCGATCGCACGCCGCCGCCCGGTCGCGATCGAGCTCTCCGCGATCGAGGACTCGCACGCGAGCGGCGAGGATGGCCATCGGCTCGTCGAGGTGCGCGCGGTCGCCCGCCGGCTGTACGCGGCGCTCGATCGAATCGATGCCAACCATCGCATCGCGTTCGCGCTCGTCGTGATCGACGGTCGCTCGCCGAGCGAGGTCGCGCAGCTGACCGATTCGACGACGGTCGGCGTGCGCACCCGCGTGTTTCGCGCCCGGCGTGCGCTGATGAAGCGCGTCGCCACCGATCCCGTCCTGACCGCCTACATCGCCGAGCTGGAAGGTGCCGGATGACGCAGCAGCCCCTCGGCCCACCGCCGATCGATCCGATGTCCGACGTGTCGTGGGCTCGCGTCGAACGCGAAGTGTGGTCGCGTCTCGACACCGAGGCGAGCGGCGCGATCCGCCGGGTCTCGCCGCCACGCCGCACCGGGGTGTACCTCGGTGCCGCGGTTGCCGCCGCGGCGACCGTCGCGATCATCGTCGCCGCCACGCGGTCGAGCGAGTCGAGCGAATCGCGCGAGACCGCCCGCGAGGACGAGATCGCCCGCGTCGTCACCGCCGCATCGCCCTCGATGGTCGCGTTCGGTGACATCGAGCTCACGGCTGCCGAGGACACCGCGGTCGTGTTCGATCGCGACCCCAAGAAGCCGAGCGCGATGGTCGAGCACGGCGCGGCGTGGTTCGAGGTCGCGCCGCGCAACGGCCGCGCGCGCTTCGTGGTCCGCGCCGGCGATGCGACGGTCGAGGTGATCGGCACGCGGTTCCGGGTCGCGCGTGCCGGCGAGCACGTCGAGGTCGAGGTCGATCGCGGCGTCGTCGGCGTGACGTACCACGGCACCGTCGTGCAGCTGGTCGCGCACGATCACTGGAGCTCGGATCCGGTCGCGATCGCGCCGCCACCTCCATCACCACCGTCACCACCGTCACCACCGACTCCACCCACACCCCCGACCCCGATCGTCGTCGCGCCGAAGCCGCAGCGGCCGACCACGGAGGCCGATCGCGCCCGCTTCGAGCAACTCTCGGCGCTCGAGGTCCACGATCCGGCCACCGCCATCACGGGCTACCTCGAGCTCGCAAGCCACACGTCGAGCTGGAGCGAGCTCGCGCTGTTCGCGGCCGGCCGGCTCGCGTTCGATCGCGGAGATCCACGTGCCGCGAAGCTCCTCGACACCTACGTCTCGCGGTTTCCCGATGGTGCCAATGCCACCGACGCGCGCCACCTCCTCGCTCGCCTGAAATCCCACCCATGACGCGCGGTCGGCGAAATCCAATCACTGAAAGGTCTCCATGACTCGACTCCTCTCGATCGTCCCCCTCGTGCTCGTGGCCTGCAGCAGCGACCCGGTGTCGTACTCCGCACCGGTCGGCATCAACCTGAAGGCCAAGTCCGGTGACGTGAACGGCACCGCGATCTCCACATCCAAGGGGATCACGACCGAGGTCGCCAACCCGTACGGCATGTTCGTCGCCGACGCGACCGCGAAGCTCGGGCGCGCACCCGGCTCGGTCGACGTCGACTCCGCGACGCTCGTGCTCGGCGGTGACTCGAAGAACGTGGCGATGCTCGAGGCGGTGTTCACCGGGGTGGTCGATCTCGCGTTCGTGATCGACGACAGCAACAACACGTACGACGTCGGCAAGATCACGAACCCGAGCGGTGTCGGCCCGGGAGACTTCGGCCTCACGTTCGATCCGAGCGCGATCGCACCGCAGGACAACGCGAAGTACCTCGCGGGTGGCTTCAAGGTCGTCGTGCGTGGCGACGCGGCGCCCGGGTTCCCGGGGGGCAACGCGGAGGCGAGCCTCCAGGTCACGTTCAAGTTCGCGGCCTTCGAGTAGGCTTGCCTTCAGGCCTGGTGAGACCTGGGGTCGATGGCCCGCGCCAGCCACTGTCAGCACGCACCCCACCACACCGCCCCGGGTCTGGCCCAGTCTCGACGCGATGTTCATCGCGCATCTCGCCGTCATCTTCCTCGGGGTCACCGGTGACAACGCCGAGGCGGTCCAGAAGCAGATCGCGCCGGTCCTGCGAGCCGCGCACGTCAAGCGCGTGCTCGCCTCCGAGGCCGAGATCGTGGCGCTCACGCACCACACGCGCGAGAGCCGCGACATCGTCAAGCACCTCGCCGCCGACGGCGTGATCGCCGGCGAGCTGGTGACCAGCGGTCGCCAGAGCAGCCTCCGCTTCGTGATCTACGGGCGCGAGGGGATCCGCCGCTCGTTCAACGAGACCCCGCTGGTCAACGGCAAGCTGACCCGCGAGGACCTCGAGGTGTTCACGACCAACCTCGACGGCGACGTCGGCGAGCTCTCGGGCCAAAAGCCCGTCGCGGCCGCGCCCGCCGCGCGTGGTCCCAGGCAGCGCACGGCGACACCCGCGCCGGTCGCCACGGCGGTGGTCAGCGATGTCGACGACGCGCCGCCCGGGCTCGCGTCGGGCAGCGCCAGGCCGACGCCCGCGCAGGCCGTCGTTCACGACGACGAGCCGATCGCCGGCGAGACGACGACCCTGACCGCGACCGCACCCACGGCGCGCCGCGACCACAGCGTGGTCCACGCCGACGTCGGCGTCGGCATCGCGTCCCGCGGCTACGCGCCCGGACCGTCGAAGGTCACCGGCTACACGTCGTCGCCGGTCGGCCAGATCCGGTTCGCGGCCGGCTTCGAGCCGACCAAGCACCTGATGCTCGACGTGCTCGCCGAGCGCACGCTCCAGATGTCGACGCCGCTGGCCGACGGCATGGCGCCGACGACGATCTCGCGCTGGGAGGTCGCGGCCGGCTACACGCTGCACGGCCCGATCGACGTCACGCCGGTCGTCGGGCTCGGCGATCGCGGGTTCGCCGTCCAGTCGACCGACGCGACGCGCTCGCCCGACAGCAACTATCGCTACGCGGTCCTCGGCCTGCGGTTCGCCAAGGCCGTCGGCACGCACGTCACGCTGCGCACGAACGTCGCGTTCGAGCCGATCATCGGCGGCAGCGATCCGACCGAGATGGCGGTGCCCTCGAAGCGCTGGGGTCTCGGCGTCGGCGCCGCGATCGACGTCCATCCGGTCTCGCATGTCTACGCGCGCGTCGGGTTCGACTGGCAGCGGTTCGCGTGGTCGTGGGATGCCGGCAGCGCGGTCGACAGCTACCCGACCGGCCTCGTCGCGCTCGGCGCCGAGTACTGATGATCGGTGCCTGGTGGGACGAAAAGGTCCTGCCTCACCTGGTCGAGAAGGCGTGCCGGAGCCACGCGATCCTCGACGATCGGCGCCGCTGGATCCCCGAGGCGCGCGGGCACGTGCTCGAGGTCGGCATCGGCTCCGGGCTCAACCTCGCGTTCTACGATCCCGCGCGCGCGACCGACGTGATCGGGGTCGACCGGTCACCGGCGTTGCTCGCGCGGGCCACGGCGCGACTCGGCGAGGCGCGCGTGCCGGTCGCGCTCGAGCTCGGCGACGCCACTCACCTGGCGTTCGATCGCGCGCGGTTCGACACCGTGCTCGTGACCTACACGCTGTGCAGCGTCGGCGATCTCGCCGCGGTGCTGGGCGAGCTCCGTCGCGTCGTGCGGCCCGATGGCCAGCTCGTGTTGATCGAGCATGGCGCGTCGCCCGATCCGGCGACGCTGCGCTGGCAGCGGCGGATCACGCCGGTGTGGCGGCGGCTCGGCGGCAACTGCCACCTCGATCGCGACGTCCCCGGCGCGGTCGCGGCGGCCGGCTTCGCGATCGACGCGCTGGTCGGCAACGACGGCGACGCGCCGCGCTGGATGTCGCACACGACGAAGGGTGTCGCGCGGGCTACTTCGTGAGCTCGGTCAGCGTGGCGGCGAGCTTGTCCTCGTCGCCCTTGTCGTAGCCGTACTGGACGTGGCGCACGATGCCCTTGGGATCGATCACGAACGTCGACGGCATGTGGTCGGGGTCGTAGCTCTTCATCGCCGGGCTGTTCTCGTCGGGCATGAACACCGGGAACACGTGCTTGAGCCGCAGCGACTCGAGGAACTTCTTGCCGTCGTCGGGCTTGTTGTTGATGTTGACCGAGACGAACACGACCTTGCCGGCGAACTTCGGCGCGAGCTTGTCCCACGCGACGAGCTCCTTGTGGCACGGCTGGCACCAGCTGGCGCCGAACGTGTAGAGCACCCACTTGCCGGCCATGTCCTTCAACCGGAACATCTTGCCGCTGCCGGCCTTGGCATCGAGCTCGACGAAGTGATCGCCGACCTTGACGTCGGCGGCCGCGCTGGCGGTGAGGGCGAGGACGAGGGCGATCGCGAGCTTCATGGGTACTCCTAGTATTCGGCACCGACGGTCACGATGCCCGTCGGATAGCTGTCCACCGCCCCACCGGCACCCCGCGGGCCCGCGTTCCACGACCACGAGAACCGCTGCCAGTCGAAGCCGACCCGCGCGAACACGTGCGAGATCGGCCGGATGTCGAGCGCGCCGCCGACCGCGAAGGCCCAGCGCTGCGCGTCGCCGAACGCCATCTCGGTCGGCTCCATGCCTCCGGTGACCGGCTCGAACGCGACGTTCGCCCGCAGCGTCACCTTGTCACCGATCGGCTTCGCGAACCGTGCCCCGACGATCACGTAGCGATAGTCGTTGTCCGGCGTGCGCGACGGATCGGCCGACTGGATCGCGAACGAGCGATGGCCGAGCCCGAGCACCGGCGTGACGTCGATCGCGCCGTGCAGCGTGTAGCCGCCGGTGACCTCCCAGCGCGACATCGTCGTCGTCGCCATGCCATCCGACAACGGCGTGGTCATCGCCAGCGAGCGCTCGGCGAGGACCTCGAGCGAGGTGTGCTTGGTCGGCTCGATGCCGGCATCGAACCGGACCTGGCCGACCGGCGACGTCGAGAAGCCGGTGACGGTCGACGGACCCGGCGCGAACCCGCGCCCCGCCAGCCCGATGCCGACGCCGGCGTGCAGGTGTAGCTCGTTGGCGCGCTGGCCGGGCTCGACCTCGGTGGTCACGGCAGTGCTGCTGCCACCACCGCCGGTCATCTCCTCGATCTCGTCGAGGCTGACGCTGGCGGTCTCGGTCGGCGCGGCCTCGTGCTTGGTCGCCGCCGGGGTGGCGTCGAGGCCGGGCGGGGCCTCGCGCTCGTCGTCGGTCGAGGCGGGTGCGGGCTTCGCGGCGACGAGTGCCATGGCCGCCTTCGGCGGCGCGGACGGGATCGCGCGCGCCACGACGATGGCGGGTGCAGCTGGGGCCGGCTTCGGCGCGGTCTTCGATCCGACGAGATCCGCGACGTCACCATCGAGGTTGGTCGCGAACACCTCGAGATCCTCGCGGGTCAGCATGCCGTTGACGAGGGGCGTCTCGTTGAACGAGCGGCGGATGCCCTCGTGTCCGTAGATCACGAAGCGCAGGGTGGTCTTGTGATTCGCGACGACCATCTCGCCGGCGATCACGCCGTCGGCATCGAGGTGCTTGACGATCTCGCGGCTCTCGGCCGTGTGGTGCGTGAGCGCGACGATCTCGTCCTCCGAGGCGAGCACGCGCTTGACGTGCGCGGCGTGCATCAAGGGGCCGATCTGGCGCTGGACGCCTTCGGCGTGATCGCCGGTGATCCCGAGAAACACGACCGCGAGCTGGGCAATGAACATCTAGGCCGCCAGCCTGGTCGTGGCAGCGACCGTGGTTCCGGTGACGACGCCGAGGTGACCGTTCGACAGGATGCACATCGCGTAGTGCGCGAGCGGCCGGTTCGTCGGGCCATTCACGAACACGCCATTGAACGTGTAGTTCTCGCCGTGACGGGGGCAGTGGATGTTCGATCCGGACACCCTGCAGACCGCGCCCTCGTGCGTACACAGCCCGCTGATCGCGTAGAACCCGTTGGCGTCCTTGACGACGAACATGCGGATGGTGGCGTTGTACAATGGGCTGTTGAGCGTGTAGGTGCTGGGCGCACCCACGTCCGTGGCGGCCACGGTGCAGGCGCCGGCGTTCACCGAGGCGTCGACCGGGTTGGTCGCGGCGTCCGGGTCGGTGGAGGCATCGACGGTGCCCGAGCCGGAGCCGGTCGACCCGTCGGGACCACCGGCCCCGAGACCGCCGGTACCGACGGCACGACGATCCGCATCGGTGCAGGCGACGACGGCGATGCCGAGGCACGCCGCGCCGAAACCACGGCGCGAGAATTCCACGAGGCCCTCGACTCGTCTCATGGGCGTACTCAACCGCATCGAGGAGGCCGTGTCGTCGCAGACCTCCTGACAATTGCTGGTCCGGAACCGAGACCTCGGGTCTCAGTCGTGGCGGGCCGCCCCGACGAAAATCCTTCGCCCATCAAGGGCTTCCATCTCGACGACGAACCGGCGTAGCGTGCCCGCATCATGCGCCAGCTCGCGCTCGTGATCTTTCTGATCGGCTGTACCGCGGTCGAGAACGAGCCGTTCCCCGATCCGACGGCGGCGCTCGACGAGACCGCGTTTCGCTGCAAGGTCGAGCCGATCCTCGTCAAGCAGTGCAGCTATCTCGCGTGTCACGGCACCGGCGAGAGCGCGCTGCGCGTGTACAGCTCCGGCAAGCTGCGCGCGTCGCCGCCGGCGACGAATGACGACGCCAACGCGCCGCTGACCGACGCCGAGCGCCACGCGAACTTCACGTCGGCGGTCGGGTTCAGCGTCGCGACCGCTCCCGCCGACAACTGGTTACTGCGCAAGCCGCTGCCCGCGAAGCTCGGCGGTTACGAGCACAAGGGCGGCGCGATCTACGCCGACACGCAAGATCCCCAGTACGCCGCGATCTACGCGTGGCTCGGAGGTAACAAGTCATGCAACTGATCCGCACGATCGTCGCGATCGCGATCGCGATCGCGCCGATGTCGGCCCACGCGTTCGTCACCGGCGCGGCGTTCGACGCCGATCCGCTGATTCCGCCACCCGCCGACCAGGGCGGATACTTCCCCGGCGCGGGCGGCATCGCCTTCACCGGCGCGCCGCGGTGGTCCGGACACACCTGCGCGGTCTGTCACACCAACGCGCCTGGCCACATCGGCATCCGCGTCGAGGCCGATCAGCCCACGTTGTTCGACGAGGGCTGGGATCCGAAGAAGCAGTATCACCTGCGTGTCGTGCTCGAGAACGAGGTCGAGGCCGTGGCGTTCGCGGCCAGCGGCGACAGCTGCGGCGCCCAGAATCCTCCGACGTTGCCGTACAAGCACTGCGACACCAACGGCTTCGCGCTCGAGATGGACGACGGTGGCGGCAACCCGACCGGTACGTTCACCACGGTCACCGGCGCCGCGTGCTCGACGGCGCCGAACCCCGACGCGGCGGTCTACATCAACGCGGCGAAGACCGCGGTGATCCAGACCGACACCCACAAGGGCATCACGTCGTGGGACTTCTGCTGGACCTCGCCCGGCGCGGGCGCCGGGACGATCACCGCGTACGTCGCCGTGGTCGACGGCAACGGAGGCCTGGGCACCGCGGACGTGCCGAACGATCCGATCGGGGACGACGTCGCGACCGGCACCGTGCCGATCGCCGAGAAGGCCGCGTTCGGCAACGGGGCCGATGCCGGCGGTTGCGCGGTCGGCGGCGGTGATGCCGGCCTCGCCGTCGTCGTGGTCGCCGCGGCGCTCGCGTTCCGCCGCAAGCACCTCGCCGCGGTCGTCGCGATCGCGACGCTCGCCGGCTGCGTGCACGTGCGGCCGCGCCAGCGCGAGGTGCTCGCGCGCCCCAACATGAAGTTCGCGCCGGATCCGTCGGAGGACGAGCTCGACCTCCACATGCAGGAGTCTCGCGAGGGCTCGTCGGGCGGCTACGGATCATCGGGGGGCGGATGCGGCTGCAACTGAGCCTCGTCGGGCTCGTCGGGCTCGTCGGGCTCGTCGGGCTCGTCGGGCTCGTCGGGATCGCCCGTGCCGACACCAAGTTCGACTCGAAGATCCAGGTCTACACCGACAGCGATCACACGACCGTCGTGTCGCCGCTCGTCCAGGGGACCGCCGACGTCAGCGACACCACGACGGTGTCGCTCGGCTACGTCGCCGACGTCGTGACCTCGGCATCGGTCGACATCGTCTCGCAGGCTTCGCCGACCGTGATCCACGACACCCGCCACCAGGTCTCGACGTCGCTGACGCAGGCGTTCGGCGCGCTGAAGGCGCACGGGTCGTACTCGTATTCGCGCGAGAACGACTACGAGTCGCACAGCCTCGGCGCCGGGCTCGACGTCGAGCTGTTCGACAAGGCGACGACGCTCGGCATCGGCTACGGGCTCGCGCTCAACACCGTCGGGCGCGCGGGCGACACGAACTTCTCGCGCTCGCTCGACGTCAACACGGTGTCGGCGACGTGGACGCAGATCGTCACGCCGTACACGATCACGCAGCTGACCTACGAGCTCGGCGACGCGTTGGGCTACCAGGCGAGCGTGTATCGCTTCGTGCCGGTGCGCACGATGCTCGGCGCCGCGGCCGAGCTGTGGGTCCCGGAGACCGATCCGGATCAGCGCTGGCGCCACGCGATCGTCGGCGGCATCAACCACGCGATCGGCGACACCAGCTCGATCCAGGCCGACTACCGGATCTACCGCGACACCTGGGGGATCACGAGCCACACGTTCGGGCTGCGCTACTTCGTCGACGTCACGCCGAAGGTCCAGCTCCGCCTGCGCGAGCGGTTCTACACCCAGGGTTCGGCGTCGTTCTATCAGGAGAACTACGCCGCGGTGCAGAAGTACATGGCGTTCGATCGCGAGCTGTCGACGCTGTGGTCGAACACGCTCGGCGCCAAGCTGGTCTATCGGTTCACGAACCGCATCGAGGGCGAGCTCAAGACCGACCTGTTCTATTACAGCTACGCGAACTTCGCGCCGCTCGTCTACCGCACCGGCGCGAACCTCGGCCTCGGGCTCTCCGTCGATTACTGAGCGGCCGGCTTGCAGCCGACCTGCGCGAGCTTGGCCGGATCGCGCAGCCCGGCCACGGCCGGGCGGATGATCGCGAGGGCCTCCTCGGGCTCGACCTCGTGGTCGATGCGACCGAGCACGGTCCCATCGGGCGCGAGGAACACGACGGTCGGCAGCGTGCCGGCCTCGTAGCGCGTCTTGCGCTCGGTGTTCGCCGCGGTGTCCTCGCTGACGTCGAACTTCAACGGGACGAAGTTCTCGGTGACCGCGGTGTAGACCTCGGTGTCACCGAACGTGTGCTCGATCTTGCCGCACGGGATGCACCAGCTCGCGCCGAAGTCGATCATCACGCCCTTGTTCTCGACGCGCGCGCGGTCGTACGCGCCCTTCTCGTCATCGTGGACCCAGGCGATCGAGTGCTTCGGCGCGAGGCTGTAGCTCCAGATCCCGAACACGCCGGCGAGCACGAGCAGGATGCCGAGCAGCTTGCGCACCTTCTCGGCGCGGGTGCCGTGGAACGACTTGTGGATCGCGCCGAGCGCGAGCCCGGCGACCACGACCGAGATCGAGATCGACAGGAACCACGGCGACGGCGAGCCGTTTCGCATGAACGACAGGAACGGGCGCAGGAAGTAGATGCCGCCGACGAGGAGCAGGATGCCGCCGGCCGACTTGACCCAGTCCATCCACCGCCCGCTCTTGGGCAGGGACATGGCGAACGCCGCGAGCACCCAGAACAAGACGCCCATGCCGAGCGCGTAGACGAACAGCAACGAGCCTCCGCCGACGACGCTGCGGGTGGTCGCGACGTAGGTCAGCAGGCCGAGCAGGAACGGGCCGGTGCACGGCGCGGCGACCAGGCCGCCGACCATGCCCATCGCGAACGCGCCGCGAAAGCCCGAGCCCCCGACCTGCGACAGCCGCGCCTGCCACGCCGCCGGCAGGTTCATCTCGAACACGCCGAACATCGAGACCGCGAGGGCCCCGAAGATCAGCACGATCGGCACGACGACGTACGGGTTCGACAGCAGCGTCCCGAACTGGCCGCCGACCAGCGCGATGATCACGCCGAGCGTCGCGTAGGTCAGGCCCATGCCGACGACGTATGCGGTGGCGAGCGCCAGCGCTCGGCCGCGGGTGACGTTCTTGCCCCGCGCGCCGAAGATGCCGAGCGTGATCGGGATCATCGGGTACACGCAGGGTGTCAGCGAGGTCTGGAATCCGAAGCCGAACGCGGCGAGGTACATCCAGATCCAGCCCCGCTGCTGGTAGTCGCTGAACGCCGTCGTGCAGGTCGGCGCGTTCGCCGCGGACGCGACGTGCGGCAAGAGGACGATCGCCGCGATGACCGCGAATCCGAAAACTACTGATCGGCGTCTCATGAGGATGACTCGACCGCATTCGCCGACGGTTGTCGCGAGCGCACAGCTGACAACCGCCAATCGAATCGCCGACCCTGCGTCTCGATTTGTTGCGAGTCCGAAGGTTTGCGCGCCCACCAACCACGAAAGCCACGATGAGAAGAAGTATCGCGCTCGCAGTCGCGCTCGCCTCCGGATGCGGCACGGCACCCGATGATCGTCCGGCCACGCTCGAGGTCATCACGCTCGAGATCCTCGCGCCGACCTGTGGCCAGGTGCAGTGCCACTCGTCGACCACGAACCTGCGGGGCTACGCGCTCGACACCGTCGCCGGCGCGCGCGCGGCGCTCGCCGACAAGACGTCGCAGGACGGGCTGCTGAAGGTCTCGAACGGCAAGACCAAGCTGATCGAGGTGATCGAGGCCACCGGAGGCAAGCGCATGCCGCCGGACGTGCCGCTCGCCGACGAGGACATTGCATTGCTCCAGAAATGGATCGACGGCGGGGAGCTCGGCCTGTGATCCGGATCGTCATCATCGCGCTCGCGATCGCCATGGCGACCGCGAGCGTCGCCCACGCGTATCCGCAGTACCAGCTATCCCACGGCGACGCGACGTGCACGGGCTGCCACGTCTCGCCCGACGGCGGCGGCATCCTCAACGAGAATGGCCAGAACGTCGCCGAGCAGACCGCGTGGAAGGACGGCAACGGCGGCTGGATGTACGGCATGACGAAGCCGAGCTGGCTCGCGCTCGGCGGCGACGTGCGCGGCGCGGCGGGCTTCGTCGATCCCGGCACCGCGAGCGCCGCGGCGTATCCGATGCAACTCGAGGTGGCGGCCAGCGTGCACGCGCACGGCTTCTCGCTCCACGCGCTCGGCGGCTTGCGCTCGCCGCAGGATGGCGGCAGCGCGCTGCACGTCCTGTGGTCGCGCGAGCACTACGTGATGTGGCAGTCGAATCCCGACGAGACCTACGGGTTCTACGTCCGCGCCGGCCGGCTGATGCCGACGTTCGGGCTCCGGCTCGCCGAGCACATCAACTACACGCAGAAGTACGGCGGCTACCCGCTGTACGCCGAGGCCTACGGCCTGTCGACGTCGTACGTCGGCCACGCGTTCGAGGTCCACGCGACCGGCTTCGTCCACGATCCGATCGCGACCTCGGCGGAGAAGGGCGACGGCGGCGCGGTGTACGCGGAGGTCCGGCTCGGCGATCACGCGGCGATCGGCGCCGACGCCAAGTACACGAGCGCCCCCGAGCAGAAGCACACCTACGCCGGGCTGACCGGCAAGCTGTACCTGCCCGGTCCCGATCTCCTGTTCCAGGCCGAGGCCGAGATCATCGAGCAACACGTCACGGCCGGCGCCGGCGACAAGACCACGCAGCTCGCCGGCTACCTGCTCGCGAGCAAGCCGCTCGGCGGCGGCCTCCTGCTCGACGTCGGGCTCGGCCACTACACCGAGGACACCCGCGTGAAGGACCTCTACCGCGACTGCGCCGATGCGAACCTGCACTGGTTCGTCACGCCGCACGTCGAGGGCCTCCTGACGGCGCGGGTCGAGCTGCTCGATCTCGGCGGCTCGCCGACCGGCGGCTACCTCCTCGCGCAGTTCCACTACCGGTTGTAGGCGAGGATCGCGTCGAGCGCGGGATCGCGACCGGCGAACCAGTCGGCCGCGCGCACGTGCACCTCGACCTCGGGCACGAGCGCATCGCCGGCAAAGTCGGGGTTCGCGAACAGCTTCGTCGAGTACTGGACGACGAGCTTCGAGCGCGGCAGCGGGAACGTTTTGACCTCGCCGTAGCCGCTCGGGTTGCCCGAGGTCGGTCCGCCGACGAGCGTCGCGTGCGCGCGGCGGTGCAGCTCCATGGCCGCGATGATCCCCGACGAGAACGTGTGCATCCCGATGATCGCGAACACGCGCGGCGTGCGGGTCGCGAGGCCGTCGATCAGCGGCTCGATCAGCCGCGAGTCGCCGCCGCCGTTGCTCCGCAGGTCGACGACGACGCGATCGACCGGATGCTGATCGATGAACGCCAGCGTGCTCGCGATGAACCCCGCGAGCGAACCGACGCGCGGATCCTCGGCGCACGCGTTGTAGGCGAAGTAGACCAGGCGCTGGTCGGCGACGTACTTGTTCCAGTAGTTCGCCGCCGGCCCTTGCAGGTGGAGTGGCAACACGCCCGGCCGCGCGATCCGCACGACGCGCGTGCCGGCGTCGAGCGCGAGCGGCCGCGTCGCGCCGTCGGCCGCCGCGAGCTGGTAGGTCACGTGACCGGTGCCGGCGAGGTCGCTGCCCGCGAGCAGCGCCGGGTCGCGCAGCATCGTGGGTAGCTCGGCGGCGATCCCGATCGCGTTGTCGCGCGGCACGCTCGGGGTCAGCGCCGCGATCGCGTCCGCGACCGGGTGACCCTCGATCGCGACGAGCCGCGTGCCGATCGCCCACGGCGCGTCGGCGCCGGTGACGAAGATGCCGTCCTCGAACCAGGTGAACGCGATCGGGTAGACGCCGGCACGGTCGTACAGCGCCATCCGCGTGTGGCCATCGCCGATCGCGGCGACCACACGCGCCGCGCCGACCAGCGCGTGGGCATCGTCGAGCCGGTCGAGGCGCCCATCGAGCGCGGCGATCTCGCGGCGCCAGTCGGCCTCGGCGACGTGCGCGAACGCGTTCGCGTGGCGCGCCGGCAGCTCGGTCGCGAGCGCGCGCAGGTCGTCGTGCCACGGCGACGAGGCCGGCGCGCGACACGCCGCGACGTGCAGGACCGCGACCGCGACGATGGCCCTGGCGATCGTCATCAGCCGACGCCGACCAGCCGTCCGATCGCGGCGGTCACCAGCATGGCGAGCGCGCCGCCGATCGTGACCCGCAGCGTCGCGCGCCCGAGCGGCGCGCCGCCGAGGTAGCCGCCGAACGCGCCGAGCCCGGCGAGCGCGGCGAGCGACGCGATCGCGATCGCGGGCACGCGATTCGCGGTCGGCGCGATCACGAGCGCGAGGATCGGCACGGTCGCGAACATCGCGAAGCTCGCCGCCGACACCAGCGCGGCCTGGAGCGGGTTCGCGAGCGCCGCGCGATCGAGGTTGAGCTCGTCGCGCATGTGGGCGCCGAGCTGGTCGTGGGCGGTCAGCTGCTCCGCGACCTTCAGCGCGAGCTCCGGATCGACGCCGCGCTTGACGTAGATCCCGGCGAGCTCGTGGAGCTCGGCCTGCGGCTCCTCCGCGAGCTCGCGGGTCTCCTTGGCGATGTCGGCGATCTCGGCGTCGCGCTGCGAGCTGACCGAGACGAACTCGCCGACTGCCATCGACATCGAGCCGGCGACCAGGCCGGCGACGCCTGCGACCAGCGTCACACCGTTGGTCGCGGCGCTCTCGGCGACGCCGATCATCAGGCTCGCGGTCGACACGATCGCGTCATCCGATCCGAGCACGGCTGCGCGCAGCCAACCCCGATCGCTGCGATGGGACTCGCGGTGGCGCTTCTGGCTCATCGCCGCGGACGATAACTGATACCTTGGAGTTCATGTCTCGCATCGCAGCTTTGATCCTGGTCGTCGCGGGCGCGTGCAACGGCGGCGACGATGGCGTCACCCATCTCGACGGCAATCCGGGCTCCGGCCACGACGCGACCGGCGATGGCAACGGCGGCATCGACGCGCCGCCCGGCGGCACGACCAGCTGCGCGAACCCGATCGCGACCAGCGCGACCCCCGAGGCCGTGATCAGCGGCGTGCTCAACGACAGCGCCTTCTCCGCGTCGGGCCAGCCGCTCGTGGGCGCGACGATCGCGGCGTACCGCGGCGCGAGCTCGCTCGGCTCGACGTTGACCCAGTCGGGCGGGATCTATCAGATCACGGCGACGACCGGCGGCCAGCCGATCGAGTACCTGCAGGCGAGCGACACCGGCTACACGACCGAGCGCTACTACCCGCGCGCCCCGCTCGCCAAGGCGTCGTCGATGCCGAAGTTCCCGTTGTTCACGACCGCCGATGCCGCCGGGTTCCCGGCGCAGTTCGGTGTCACCCAGGACGGCGCCAAGGGCGTCGCCGTGGTGTTCGTGTTCGATTGCCAGAGCTCGCCGATCTCGAACGCGACGATCACGGTCTCGCCGGCCGGCTCCGCGGTCGTCAAGTACCTCCACAGCGACAACTCGACGACCGGCACGGCGACCGACGGGCTCGGCGTCGCGGTCGTGTTCAACCTCGGCACCGGCGCGACCACGATCAACGCGATGAAGAGCGGGCTGATGATGCACGAGCACGTGATCGCGCCGTCCCCGAGCTACCTGACGCTCGCCGCGATCTCCGAGCAGTAGCGCTACTTCCAGAG
The DNA here is from genome assembly GCA_038321315.1 of Haliangiales bacterium. Classification (GTDB taxonomy): domain Bacteria; phylum Myxococcota_A; class Polyangia; order Haliangiales; family Haliangiaceae; genus JABFXX01. The sequence goes on from JBBQEX010000010.1 coordinate 119,345, forward strand.
ATTGAACGCGTTCGAGTACACGCCGAGCGACACGCCGGCCATCCACGCATGGTCGCCGAGATCGGCACCGACCGCGGCGCCGAGCGCGAACTGGTCCGAGAGCCAGAGCTGCGCCCGCACGCGCGGCTCGATGACCCCCGAGGTGACATCGCCGCTGTCGAAACCGTAGCGGAGGTCGCGCACGCCGGCGGCGACCTCGGCCGAGATCGAGCCGAACCGACCGGCCTCCTCGACGCCGAGGATGCCGTACGCACCGGCGTAGTTCGAGCCCACCTTGTCGAGGTAGCCCGACTCCGCCTCGGCGCCGAGGTACGTGTGATAGCGCGTCGCCATCGTGAACTGCACGGTGCCGGTCGTCGACGTGAGGTGCGAGTCCGTGGCGGTCGCGGGCTCGGTCGGCTGCGTCGAGCGCAGCGCGATGTTCGGATCTGACGGCGCGCTCGCGTGTGGTGCCAGCTGCCGCGTGTTGATGCCGACCTGGAAGTGTGCGGGCCGATCCGGCGCGTGGCGATCCAGCACACACCCGCCACCCAGCACCGCGATCGCGAGGATCAGCTGCTTCATGGGGCAAATGTAGCGCGCCGACGATCAGAAGACGAAAGGATACGAGAAGCTCCCACCCTGCGCGGTGGTGGCAAACATCGCCTGGCGCATCGCGGCCGCCACGCAATCGCCGAGATCGCGATCGACGGTCGCGGTCACCGTCACGCTCACCACCAGGCCAGACGGGGCGACCTTGACGCTCACCTTGACGACGCCCTTGACACTCGTCGCGTCACCGCACGAGCTGATCTTCGGCTTCACCGTCGCCACGCCGGCCGCGATCATCGTGCGATCGAGCGCGTCGGGCAGCGCGCCGATCGACGGAGGTGGCGACGCCGGCGGCGCCGGATCGGTGACCTCTGTCGGCGGCGGCGTCGGTGTTGGCTCCGACTTCACCACGACCGCAGCAGCGGGCGTCGGCTTCGCCGGGGGCGGTGAGGTCCAGCACGCCGCGAGCACGACGCTCATCCCGAGCCATGTCTTCATCGCACGAGCATGCCATGGCGTACGGCGACAACCCGCCGCGCTGCCGCAGTCAGCGTCGTAACAGGTAGAGCACCGCACCGATCGCCGCGATCCCGAGGACGATCGGCGCGAGCCAGCGCAGCAGCTCGCGATAGGCCGGCGCGAGCGTCGTGCCGCCCTTCTTGACGCACGTCAGGCACACCGCGAACGTCGTCGCGCCACCGTCGGTGAGCTCGCAACAATCGCCGCACACCGGCGACCGGCAGCGCGCGCACGGCCCGACCGCGGTGCGACTGCACAGCTTGCAGCGCGCATCCGGCGCACCGCCGCCGACCGGAACGAGCGATCCCATACCGCGTCAGTGTAACGTGAACGCGAGGCCGAGCCCGACCGACGCGTAGTTGCCGACCTCGGCCTGCCCCTCCACGTAGACGCTCACGCCTCTCACGAGCTCGACGCCGCCCGCCACGCCGATCGCGAGCACGTTGCGCCCGATACTCGTCGGGAGGTCGTCATCCGGTCGTCGCGTGCAGACGAAGGTCAGATCCGGGTTCGGCGTGCACATGGTGTCTGCCTCGGCCGTGACCTCGGTGTGGACGCCGAGCCACGGCGCGATCCAGAACCGATCGAAGCGGTAGAGCGCGGTCGCGCCGATGTCGAAGGGGACGACCGTGTACTTCAGATCGTGAAAGCTGTGCGTCCCCGGATAGAACAGGTGGTAACGCTCCCACGACGCGCCGAACCGGAGACCGAGCGACAAGCCGGGGTACACGCGAACCGCGACGAGCGCGTCGACGCCCGCGGCCGGTCCGGACTCGGGGTGGTCCGCGGGATCGTCGTTCTCGCGCGTGTGATCGTGCCAGTAGCGTCCGCTCGCGCCGACCTTGAAGACGAGGGGTGAGGCGTCGTCGGCGCGAGCCGTGGAACACAGGACCGCGAGGACCGCGAAGGCGAGGCGCATGAATGCATGCCATCGTGTCAGCTCGCGAGCGCGCGACCGCCAGGAAATAGCCGGCATTCCGGCGTGGGCGTGCGCGGCATCACCGACGAAGATGCGTCAGTTTCCGGTTCACGGTTGCGCGCTAAAATATCTCGGAATATATTTGGGATATGGCGAAACCACGCACTCCCCAGCCCGAAGGCGCGCTCTACGTTCGACTGCCGGTCAAGGCCGTCGCCAAGCTCGACCGCGCCGCCGATGCGCTCGGCATGCACAAGAAGGATCTGATCGCGGGCCTGGTCAACCGCTACGTCGATCCGGACACGCGCCAGGGTCTCGACGCGCTCGGCACACTGTCGACGCCACCCCGGCGCGTGATCATCGATAGCAGCGCGGCCCCGACGCTCGGGCAGTACTCGTTCCAGAGCTACGACCCGCCCGAGGTCATGACGGTCGAGCAGGCCGCGCAGCTGCTCCAGCTCGAGGTCGCGGCGGTGCTCGAGCTCGCCGAGGCGGGCGAGCTCCCCGGCAAGAAGCTCGGCAACCAGTGGCGGTTCTCGCGCGCCGCGGTGATCGCCTGGCTCGCTTAGCGCGACGCGATCATGGCGGCGACCGCCCCACCGAGCACGACGACCGCCATCGCGATCCACAGCACCTTCGAGCCCGACGACGCGACCGGCGCCGGCTGCATCGGCATCGGCTGTGGCACCGGCATCGGCATCGGCATCGGCATTGGCGGCGGTGCGAGTTGCTCGTGGAGCGCGGCCGCGAGCTGGCCGACGTCGGCGAACCGGTTGTCCTTCTTGGCCTCGAGGCAGCGCAGGATCAACGCGTCGACCCCGGGTGGAATGTTGCCGGCCGGGTTCACCGACGACGGCGCCGGTGGCACCGTCTTCAACTGCGCCATCATCAGCGCGACCGGCTGCTTGATCTCGAAGAACGGCAGCCGCCCGGTGATCATCTCGTACGCGAGGACGCCGAGCGCGTAGATGTCGCTGCGCGCGTCGAGCTGCTGCGAGCCCATCAGCTGCTCGGGCGACATGTACTCGAGCGTGCCGAGCGTCTGGCCCATCGCGGTCAGTTTCGGCGAGTTCGGATCGGCGCCGTCGCCGTGCGCGACCTTCGCCATCCCGAAGTCGAGCACCTTCACGAACTCGGGATTGCCGGGCCGCACCTCGAGGTAGACGTTGTCGGGCTTGAGATCGCGGTGGACGATGCCCTGGGTGTGCGCCTCGTGCAGCGAGCTGCACATCTCGATCAGGAGCTTGAACATCCGCTTCCAGTCGAGCGTGCGCTGCTCGCGGAACACGTGGTTCAGGCTGCGGCCCCCGAGGAGCTCCATCGCGATGTAGAGCGTGCCATCGGGGGTCTGATCGAACGCGAGCGTCGTGATCGTGTGCGCGTCGTGCAGGTTGCACGCGACCGTGCCTTCGCGGCGAAACCGCGCGACCAGGTTCTGATCCTTGGCCATGTCGGCGTGCAGCAGCTTGACCGCGACCGGTCGGTTCGTCGCGAGCTCGACGCCGCGGTAGACGGCACCGAAGCCGCCCTCCCCGATCTTCGCGTCGATCCGGTAGCGCCCATTGAGGATGGCAGGGTCCACGCGACTAGCGTAACGGAGTCCGTGCGTCTCCGCTTGACTTGAATCTGAAAATGGTTTTCAATTTCATCCATGCAGTTGTCCCACCTCACGATCGCCGTCGTCGCTCTCGGAGCCGCGGAGGCCCACGCGGATCGCCGTGCCTACGGCGTGACCTACGAGGCGGTGACCGCGCCACGCGGCGAGCTCGACGTCGAGACCTGGTCGACGTTCGCGCCGCGCGGCGAGGTCGACGGCGGGCCGGCGTCGCGTGGCGTGCGCGAGATGGTCGAGCTCGAGTACGGCATCACCGATCGATGGGACGCCGCGCTCTACAACATGCTCGACGTCACCTCGGGTGACACCGCCAGCGGCTATGCCGGGTTCAAGATCGAGAGCCGCTATCGCCCGAGCGATCGCGGCGAGTGGCCGATCGATCCGGTGTTCTATCTCGAGTTCCAGCAGCTGTTCCGCGGCGACGCGCGGCAGAAGTACGAAGCCAAGGTGATCCTCGCGCACGACTTCGGCGACTTGAACGTCGCGGCGAACGTGGCGATCGAGGAGGAGCGCACGACCGATCCCGCGTGGAACACCGAGCTCGAGTACGCAGCCGGCACGTCGTACGCGTTGAGTCCGGCATGGATGATCGGCGCCGAGGTGTTCGGCAAGGCCGAGAAGGCCGACGGCAACCTGACGGCGCGAACCTGGGCCGGACCGGCGCTGTCGTGGGCCGCCGGTGGTCGCGGTCGGTTGCACGGGATCTGGGTCACCGCCGCGGGTGGTGCCGGACTCGGCGGCGTGGCCGACCCGTACTACGCGCGGCTGATCGTCGGACTTCAGTTTCGCTAGACGTGCGGCGACGTGGTCGTCGTGCCTACCTCGCGATTGGTGAGATCGCGCTCGAGGATCGCGTGTTAGCGTTGAGCACGACGTGATTCGCTGGGGGGGGACATCGACGGCGCTGGCGATGCTCGCGTGCGCGGCCTGCGGTCATGCGCAGCCGGCACCCGCGACTCCGATCGCGAAGGCGCGCCTCGCGATCCTGCCCACGGAGAGCGACGCGTTTCCGGTCGCCGCCGAGGCCGCGACCGCGTCGCTCGTCAAGGCGCACTTCGCCAACACCGAGACGCGGATCTCGAAGGTCTCGCTCGAGGTCGTGCAGCTCTCGATCGAGTGCGTCGATCCGAGCCTCGCGTGTTACGTCGCCGCGGGTCGCTCGCTGTCGGCGAATCGGTTGCTGTTCGCCGAGCTCGCCGGCACCAAGCACGCGGTGTCGGTCACCGTGACCCAGCTCGACGTCGATGCGTCGGTCGCGACCAAGACCGCGACGAAGACGTTCGCGAGCGAGACCGAGGCCGCGAACGGGATCGCGGCGCTCGTCAGCGAGGCGACGCGCCCGTGAAGCCGAAGCCCTCCGCAGATGCGAACGTCGACATCGTCGAGATGGACGCGATGGACATCGGCGAGTGGGAGGGCGAGCAGCTCACGCCCCAGCAGTCCGACGCCAAGCTCGCCGCGCTGGTGAAGCAGATCGCGCCGCCGCCGCGCACGCCACCCGCGATCACCAAGCCGCAGCCGCCGCCCCCACGCACGACCTCGACGGTCGCGCGGCCGATGCCCGCCAAGAAGCCAACGATCACGATCCCGTCGGTCAAGCCGCCGTCGCAGCCGATCCCGGTGATCGCGGCGGCACCGATGCCGATCACCGACGCTCCGACCGCCCCGGTGGCGCCGCGCGCCGTCGAGGAGGTCCCGACCGCGCCGATCGCGCCCGCACCGCGCGCGTTCGTGATGCCGCTGCCGGCGGTCGTCGTGCCGCCGCCGACGATCGTCATCGAGGCCGATGCGCCGCCGCCTCCGGTGTACCTCACGCCACCACCGCCGGTGTACGTCGCGCCGCCGTCGGTCTATCCGGTGTACGTCGCGCCGCCGGTCGCCGATGCGAGTGGCGCGGGTCCGTACTCGGTCGCGGTGACCACCGAGCCGCAGCCGCACGTCGAGGATCCGCCGCGGATGTCGGAGCCACCCGCGCCGCGCCGCTCGAAGCGCGCGATCGTGCTGATCGGCGGTGCCGCGGCGTGTCTCGCGCTGGTCGCGATCGTGATCGCCGCGAGTGGCGGCTCGCACGACACCCCGCCGAACAAGCCGGGCATCATCGCCGCCGAGAAGCCGGTCGCCGATCCGGCGACGAAGCCGACGGCAACGCCCGCGGTCGCGCCGGTCGCGCCGATCGCGCCACCGGTGGTCCCGCCGACCGACGCGACGACCACCGAGCCGGCCAAGCCGCTCCCGCCCAAAGCGACGAACCACATCGTCGCGCGTGCCAAGCCGGCGAAGAAGCTCGTGCTCGACTACGACAAGCCGAGCAAGCCGATCGAGCCCGCCAAGTCCGACGATCAGTCGCTCGCCAAGGCGCGCGCCGCCTACGCCGCCGGCAACCAGCGCCTGTTCGCCGGCGATCCCGAGGGCGCGATCCGCGCGTATCAGCAGGCGCTCGATGCGTATCCCGGTTACGTCGCCGGCTATCGCGGGCTCGGACTGGCCTACGCGCAGCTGCACGACAAGCCCAGCGCGGTCACCGCATTCAAGACCTACGTGCGGCTCGTCCCGAACGCGAAGGACGTCGCGCTGATCCAGAAGCGCATCGCCGCGCTGTCTCCGTGATCGCTACTTGATCGTGACCCGCATCGACCGCGACGGGATGCCGTTGGCGACCACGACGAGGTCGCTGACGCCCGCCTCGAGCGAAGCCGGGATCTCGACGCGCGCCTGGCTGTAGGCATCGCGCGAGATCGAGTAGTTGCTGAACGCGCGCGTCCGCGCGTAGCCCACGTTGCCGCTCGCGCGGTTCGTGATCCGCACGATCGGATAGTTGGTCGCGGCTTGCGCGTCGTCGCCGTAGCTCGTGCCGGCCGAGATCCCGTGGAGCCCCTCACCGGAGAACGCATAGTTCTTGCCGCGCGTCAGGTTCGACGGCATCGCGTAGATCTCCGGCGTCGGCACGTCGCCGCCGCAGTGATGCGCGGCCTGTGCCGCGGCGTAGACCTCGACGTCGCCCGAGAAGTCAGTCTCGAGGATCTCGCCGGTCGGCAACAGCAGGAAGCTGACGTTGTACGACGAGTCGTAGTCGGCCGACGCGGGGCGCGCGACCTCGGTCAAGCTCGCGCCGTCGAACTCGAGGAAGTGCACCGGGGTGTTGAACACGCCCCAGCTCGCCGCGACCAGCACGTTACCGGTCGGCAGCAGCGCGGCCGGGCCGTCGGCCTGATCGAGCGGACCGCCCTCGCCTTCGATCGTCGGATAGTCCGGGCCGGCCTTCCAGGTGCCACGACGGATGTCGTAGACCGCGGTGTGGCCGGTCGCGCCCGACTGGAACACCGTGCCGTCGGGACGAACCATCGCCGGGCCGACCTCCCACGAGCCGGTGCTGGTGGGGCCGAAGTCAGCGAGCTGAACGCCGGTCTCGCCGGCGGTCGACCACCCACCCGCGTGATGCGCGTCGGGCGGCGTGTACTTCTCGGCGTGCGTGAGCGCGGCGTCGTTGTTCGAGTCGACCGTGAGCACCTTGCCGTCCGGGAGGAGCGTCCAGCCTTCCTCGTCGAAGATGTCGGCCTTGCCGGCGCTCGTGATCGGGCTCCACGTCAGCGTCGCGGGATCGAACACCGCCATATCGGTGTTGCAGCAGTTCGCGATCACCCAGCGACCGTCAGCGAGCACGATGCTCTGCGCGTCGCCGATCGTCGTCCAGCCGGTCGGGCCCGCGAGCGGGGTCCAGCTGTCGGTCGTCGGATCGTAGATCGCGCCTTGCGTCTGCCAGGCCGGCTGGAACGCCTGGTACTCGCCGCCGATGAAGGCGACGCGCCCGTCGGGCAGCACCGCGGACGCGAAGTACAGCGGCGCGTAGCCGTTCGGCATCGACGCGAGCTGGGTCCATGCCCCGTTGACGTAGCTACCGGCGTGGTCGGGCGTGAGCTTCCACCAGTCGCCGCCGAAGTTCGTCAGGTCCTGCACCATGACCGAGCCATCGGTCAAAAGGATCGAGAAGCCGGCCGCGATGTTGGGGGTGTTCGTGGCCGTCGTCCACGTCCCGGAGTGGACTCCGCCGCCGTGCTGGGGCGTGCCTTTTCCAGCCGGATACTGCCCCTGTCGGACGGGTGGCAGCGCGTGATCGTGCGTCGGCTGGTGCGCGGTGACCGCGGAGGTCACCGCGGAGGTCGCCGGCTCGTCGGAGATGGCGCAGGCCGGTGCCGCGGACGCGGTGAGGATGGCGAACAGGCGAATCGAATGGCTCATATTATATTTCATGATGTCGGCAGATCCTTGGTGTCACTCGCAGTCGCATCCGTCAATGAATCTCGGAGTCACAGGCGATGGCATCGCGAGACGACGATTTCTCGTCGGAAATTGCTGGCAATCGACGCGACCCGAGCAACCGCGGCGACAACCGCGTGTCGTCTCGACAATGAACGTCATTGTTACCAAACAGCAGATCGGCATTCGTTAGCGAACGCCTTTCAGCGCATCCACCGTGCGTAGGTCGCGTATGCGGTGTTACGATTTTTCGTCATGTGGCGAAGCGCGACCGCGGTGTTGTGCCGCAGGTTGCCATCGAGGTCGCGGGATCGATCAGCGCGATCGCGATACGCCGCGCCGGATCCGGCTCCCGATCCCGACGGCGACACGGCCGACTCCGAGATCGTGCGCGACGCGCCCTGATCAATCGGGGGTCAGCCCGCCGTCGAACCCGAAGCCGCTGCCGCCGTCGGTGCCGGAGCCGGAGCCGGCGCCGTCGGGCGGTATTGGCTCGAGCACCACGATGCGCTCGCAGCCGGCGATCACCAGCGCGGCGAGCACCAGCCCGACGACCACGCGCGCGACGATCACGGCTTGCCTCCGCAGTGCGCCTGCCAGGCTCGCGTCGCCGCGCTCCGCGGATAGCGAGTCGCGAGCTCGGTCGTGTACGGCTGCGCACTCGCGCAGTCCGCGGCGAGCTGCGCGAGCGTCGCGAGCGCATCCTGATCGTGCGCCGACCGCGGATAGCGAGCGCGAAACGCGATCAGGCACGGCGCGGCATCACCATCGTGGGTGTCGACCGCGATCCGGCAAGCGAGGTAGCCGCCGCTCTCCGCCAGCGGCGAGTGCGTGATCGCAGCGAGCTCGGCGAGCCGATGGCGCGCCTCGTCCCACGCGTGCCGCGCATACGCGATCCGCGCACGCTCGAGCAGTGCCTCGTCGACCAGCGGCGAGCTCGGCGAGGTCGCGACCAGCTGTGCGAGCGCGCGATCGGCGGCGGCGAAGTCGCGACGCGCGAGCGCGGCCTCGGCGATGCGGTAGAGCACCTCGGCAGGATCGACCGGGGCGGCGACGATGGGGGCGACGCGCGCAGGCTCGGGCGGCGGCTCGGGTGGCGGCTCGGGTGGCGGCGACGGCGCGACGGCGACCGGCGGAGGTGACACGACCGCTGGACGCGCCGTCTGAACGTGAACGGGCACGGGCACGGGCGCTGGTGCCGGCGCCGAGGGAACGGCCGGCACGGGCATCGGCATCGGTATTGGCACCGGCGATGGCACCGGGGGCGGCGCCGGTGTTGCCGCTTGCTCGAGAACCTCGCGCATGCGCGGAACGAGCGCCGAGGCGACGACCTCGTCGCTGCAGGTGTGCTCGCCACCGCCGACGAACACGACGGTGCGCTCGGTGATCGCGCGCACGCGACCGTGCGAGACCGAGACGCACGTCCGAGTCGCGCTCGCCTCGATCGCGAACAGCGTCCCGACGACCTCGACCGTCATGTGCGGCGCCTCGATCCGCAGCGACCGCCCCGGACCGCCGGTGAACTCGGCGACCAGGGTGCCGGACGTCAGCTCCACCGCCGTCACCTCGCCGACGCCGATCATGCGCAGCGCCGCCGGCCCGGTCAGCGTCGCGCGGGCGTGCGGCCCGAGCGGGGTCGTCAGCGTCGAGTCGGCCCGCACGATGATGACGTCGCCGTCGGGTGCGCGCTCGCGATGCACGACGAGCCAGCCGATCGCGGCCGCGGCGACCGCGCCGGCGACCGCGAGCCAGAGGCCGCGCCGGCGCGGGGCCCGTTCGGGATCGGCGAGACGATCCTCGAGCCGCGACCACATCCGCGCGCGGGTGACGTCGTCGACTCGATCGTCCACCGTCATCAGCCCGACCAGCTCGGTCCTGGCGTCGCTCATGGGTTCTCCTTGCCGCGCGCGAGCAGCGCGTCGAGCTCGCGCTGGCCCTGCTGCACGCGCTTCGCGACCGCCTCGGGGTTGGCCTCGACGAGCTCGCCGATCGCCTCGAACGACAGCCCGTCGACCAGGCGGAGCAACAGCGCGATCCGCTTCTTTGGCTTGATCCTAACGAGGCATGCGAACACGCGCGCGAGCTCCTCGCGCTGCGCGACCCGCACCTCGGGCGACGCATCTGCCGCGCACAGCTCGTCGAAGAACCGGCTATCGACCGGCGACGTCGGGCGGCGGCCCGCGGCGCGCAGGTGATCGAGCGCCGTGTTGATCGCGATCCGCTGGATCCACGTGCCGAGCCGCGACTCGCCGCGAAAGCTCGGCAGCGCGCGGTGCAGCGTCACGAACACGTCCTGCGTCAGGTCCTCGCGCTCGGCGACCGGCCCGAGGATGCGCGTGAGCCGTCGCCACACCGGATCGACGTGCGCGCGATAGATCTCGGCGAACGCGTCGCCATCGCCCCGCAGATGACGTGCGACCCGCGCGAGATCGAGCTCCGCCGGGGCCAGCACGCGCGGCACCGGCGTCAGCGCCATCATCGCGATCCACGCGGTCACGGCGCGACCTCCATCCCGACCGCCAGCCACGGCGCGACCCACGGGGTCGTGTAGCTCGCCATGCCGAGCTGGTAGGTCGTGCGCGTCGTGTAGGCATCGAGCCCGACGACCATCGCGAACGTCACGCTCGGCGCGACCCGCACGAACGCGCGCGCGCTCGCGGCGGCACCGAACATCGTCGTCTGATCGCCGGCGCCGTCGCGCTCCCAGGTCGGCGCGATCGCGATCCCGCCGCGCAGCTCGATCGCCCCGCTGCGAACACCGCCGCTCGCGCGCACCACCGCGCCCGCGAAGTCGAGGTTGCCGGTCACGCGCTTGTCGCCCGCGACCTCGAGCGCGACGAGCCACCCGCTGTCGCGCACGGCGGTGAGATCGAAGGTCGCGCCGGCGAGCGTGCCTTGCCACGCGCGCGCCGATCCGAACAGGCCGAGCTCGATCGCCGTCGTCGACGCCCGCACCAGCGCGACCCGCTTCACCACGACCGGCGCCGCCGGCAGCACGGCGAGGTCGTCCTCTGCGAGGTCGACGACCGCGAGTGCGACCAGCCGGGCCGCGTCGCTGCCCTCGCGTCCGGCGAGATCGACCTCGTGAGTCGCGCCACCGATCGCCACGGTGACCCGACCGGCCTCGGCCGGCGTCACCGCGATCGCGAGCGGCGGGCCCGCGATCGGGAGCCGCATGCGGAGCGCGGCGGTCAGCTCGGCCGGCGTGAACGGCGTCCCGACGGCCGAGACCTCGAGCGCCCGTTCCGCGCGTGCCACCGACGGCAGGCCCACCAGGGCGAGCCCGACGATGACGGCCGAACGAAGCTGCACGGAAGAATTAGACGCCGGAAGCTCCACCGAAAGGAAAACTTCCTTTCGGGCCACCTGCCGACGTCGGAGGGACATGCACATGAAGCTCGGCATCGCTCTCCTCGCCCTCCTGGTCGGCTGCACCATCTACATCAACGATGGCGGAGACGACGGTCATGGCCACCCGACGCCGACCACGCACGGCTCCGGCTCTACCGAGCCCGACGCCGGCGATGGCTCGGGCTGGGGGTCCGGCTGGGCCGATGGTGGCGTCGGGAGCGGCGGATGGCTGCCCGACGGCGGCGTCCCGACGTCCGACGGTGGCTATCCGTCGTTCGACGGCGGCATCGCGCCGTAGGACACCAGGCCGACCGATCCCGGTGCATGCGTGTCGAGGTGCGCGAGCCAGCGCGGCTCGGTGACCGCGATGCGCAGCGTCGCGATCGGCCACGGCGCGCGCAGCACGGCGCGGACCTCGGCGGCCTCGAGCGCGTCGAGATCGATCGCCGATGGCGGGTCGACCGTGCAGCGATAGATGTAGTCGTCGGCCGGCGGATCGCCACCGATGCGCGCGCGATCGTCGGCGAGCGCGCGGCCGATCGGCGTCGAGGTCGGCGCGTCGCCCGCGAGATATGCGAGGGCCGCCACCGCGCCGTCGATCGCGAGCCCATGGGGTCCCGGCGGGATGCGGAACTTCACGTCGAGCTGATCGCCGTGAACCGTCAGCGCGACGCGCTCCGCCCGCAGCCGCCCGAGGATCCGCGCGTACGACAGTCGCGTGCCGCGCCGACCGTGCACGAGCGCGAGCCGACCGATCGCGTCGACCTTGCCGCCGCCGGTGCCGTACGCGCCCGCGCTGATCGTCGCCCAGCGTGCCTCGGCTCCGCGGGTCGACAGCAGCGCGACGTCCTCGGGCTGCGACCACGCCTCGACGCGCACGGCATAGCCGAGCCACGCGTCCGGGATCGCGGTCGGCTTCACGATCCGCTCGACGACCGCGTACGCCGATGGCGCGTACGCGGCGACCTCGAGCAGATCGGGCGCGTCCGGCAGCGTGCCCCACACCTGCCGCGGCAGGTACAAGAAGCCTGCACCCAGATCGTCATCGAGAACCGGCGGCCCGACGGCCGGCGCGATCGGGGGACACAGCTCGCACTCGGCGACGATCGCCCACGCGTGACTCGACCAGGTCGCGCCCTTCTCGAGGTGCGCCACCCACGCGGCGTGCGTCACCGTGACCTCCAGCGTCGCCTTCGGCTTCGGACCGGCGATCGGATCGCGCGCGACGACCTCGGCGACGAACCCGTTGGCGTACGAGTCCTGCCACTCCGCGTCGCGCGTGTCCTCGATCGCGACCGCCTTCGCGAGCTCCCCGATCGCGCTCGCCTCGCGCAGCACCATGAGCGCGAAGCTCTCGTTTGCCGGCGGCGCGCCCGCGTCGGGATGGACCGCCTCGACGCGCAGCGTGACCCGCAACCCGGCCTTCGCCGTCACCGTCACGCGAAACAGATCCGAGCCCATGCCCGTCGATCTTACGTCGTCCAGGTTAGCCTCGGCGTGTGGTCGAGGACGATCTGCTCGCGGCGATCGCCGCCGACGTCGACTCCGACGAGCCGCGGCTGGTCTACGCCGACTGGCTGCTGACGAACGAGGATCCGCGCGGCGAGCAGATCGTGCTCCAGCATCGGTTCGACACCGCTCCAAACACGATGCCGGCCGAGGCCAAGGCGCGCCTCCACGCGCTGGTGTCGGCGCAGACCACGGCCCTCCGGATCGACAGCATCCAGGCCGAGGTGATCGCGCGGGTGCGGCTCGGGTTCGTCGACCGGATGAAGCTCACCCGGCGCGCGATCGCGGTGATCCGGGAGCGGCCCGAGTGGCTCGAGGCGCTGGCCCTGCGATTCGTTCGCGAGCTCGACCTCGCGGTCGCAGATCCGCGCGCCTGGGAGGTCGTCGCGGCGTGGCGACATCGCGCGCACGTCCGGCGACTCGAGCACGGCAGCACCGACAAGGCGATCGATCCGCGCAACGTGAGGGCGATCGTGGCGAGCTTCCCGCGGCTCGCGAGCCTCAAGCTGCGCGCGCCCGGCCACGTCCACCTCGACCCGCTCGCCCCGCTGCCGCTCGACGCGTTCGAGCTCGAGAACCTGGAGCTCGAAGCGCGGACGATGGCGAACCTGTGCGCGATGCCGTGGCGGCTGCGCACGCTCGGGCTGCAGACCAACCCGAACACGTCGCCCGAGCTGCTCGCACCGATCCTCGTCGGGACGACGTTCCCCGAAGTGCGAGATCTCGAGCTGGTCGGTTGGTCGGCCGGTGCCGTCGTCGCCGCGCTGGTCGCGAGCGGGCGCATCGCGACGCTCGCCACGCTGCGGATGGAGTTCACGTTCGGCCCGGTCGCCGAGCTCGAGAAGTACCGGGCGGCACTCGCCCCCGTGCGACTCACGCTGCCACGCCGGGCCGGCCGCGTCCCACACGTCCAGTTCGGCGTCGTGCTCGCCCGGCTCGGCAAGTACGCGGAGGCCATCGCGGTGTTCGCGGGCACGAGCCTCACGCACGTCGATCCGGTCGAGACGATCCGGTGGCACGCGATCGCCGTCCGCGAGACCGATGGCGACGGCCGCGCGCTCCTCCTGCGGATCTTCCAGGAGCGCGGCCACGTCAGCGCGATCCACGCCGAGCTACTCGCCGCGACCGACGAGCTCCTTGCCGCGACGAGGGATCCCGAGGTCGTCCTCCAGCGGGCGCGCGCGCTGGTCGGGCTCGGTCGCGGCGACGAGGTGCTCGCGACGCTCGCCGAGGTCTCGGGCGCGTCGGCGCACCTGCTCCGCGGGCTGGCCTGCGAGCTGGTCGGCGACGCCTCTCGCGCGCGCGTCGAGCTCGCGATCGCCGAGGCCGGCGGACCGATCCATCGCGCGCTCGTGATGCTCCAGCACGACGAGCTCGCCGCACCCGATCCGACCGCGTCACCCGACGCGCTCGAGATCGCCGTCGTCGCCGCGGTGTGCGTCGGCGATCGCGTGCTCGTGCGCGAGCGGCTCCTTGCCCTCGACGCGCAGCGCTCGCATGCCCGTCCGTGGAACCTCGATCTCGTCATCGCGTGCGAGCACCGCGCGCGATCTCTCGAGCCGCAGGCGCGCGCCTTCCTACGCAAGGTTCACTTCCACGTCCGCGGTCCGTCGAACGGCACCATCACGCACCTCGTGCGCTTCGATCCGTGGCTGTCACCACGGTAGCAGCATCTGCGCGACCCGCTCCGGCTCGACGATCCCGCGCTCGGCCATCGCCTTGGTCGCGGACGTCCGCAGGTCGCCGCCGGTGGAGCCGCCCTCGAGCTGCCCGCGCCGCATCCGCACCGTGTCGGCGTAGAGCGCGAGGCCGCTCGCGGCACACGCGCGCTCGGCGCGCTCGAGCGCGATCGACGCGCGTTCGGCATCGCGGTCGAGCCGACACGCGCCCGCGCGGAACATCTCGGCGATCGCGGTCGCCCACGGGGCGCGCTCGGCGTCGAGCCGCTTCGCGAGCCGGCGCACCTCGGCCGCGGCTCCTGGCCGGCGGTTCGCGAGCAACACGCGACCGTACAGCGACCACGCTTCGACGCGGAGGAACTGCACCTTCAGCACCAGCGAGTTGCCGACGGCGGGCCAGACCTCGACGACGCGACGTTGCGCCGCCTCGACATCGCCGGTGTAGAGGTCGATCTGGACGCGCGACGTGAGCTCGTTGAGGTGCCGGACCGTGACGCTCTCCGATGCCGGCATCGGGACCTCGACCTCGCGCAGGTGCTGGCGCGCCTCGTCGGGCTTGCCGACGAACAGCCAGCTCGCGTTGCCGCGCCATGCGCGCAGGCCATCCTGCGCGTACGAATCGCCGCGCTCGTTCGCCTCGCGCAGGAGCCGCGGCACCTGGCGTGTCAGCTCCCGAACATCGCCGACATAGAACAGGAGCGCGAGCCAGACCTGCTCGTTGACCGTGGTCTCCCAGCGCATGCCCGGGAACGTGCGCAGCACCGCGAGGCCGCGCTCGAGGTACCTCCGTGCCTCGGTATATTCACCACATACGGTGCGGGCGAAACCGCTCATCGTCGTCACGAGCGCCTCGCCGAGGGGATCGTCATTGCGCGCGAGCACCTCGCGCACGCGCACCTCGACCGCGACAACGCCGGCAAATCCTTGCGAGCCGCGCTGCGAACGATAGCCGAGCTCGAGCGCGAGGGCCCGGGCGATGCGCTTTCCCTCTCCGGTATCGAGCGCGGCGCGCAGCGCGTGCGCCTGCATCAGCCGCCCGATGATCGGATCGGTGATCCCGAGTGCCATGGCGGTCGAGAACAGCGCGTCGACCTTGCGCAGCTGCGCGCGGGGCACGTCGGCCTCGCGCCGCTCGACGGCGCCGAGCCCTCGCAGCCGCGCGCGCACGAGCTGCACGACGAGCGCGCGGAGCGCCGCCGGGCGCGTCACCGGCAGCTGGATCCCGAGCGGCGCGAGCAGCGTCCGCGAGAGCTCGCGGCTCTCCGCGATCATCCCACGCCGCAACATCTGCCCGAGCTGGAGCTGGCCGAGCTCGAGCGCCTCGTCGAGATCCGCGCCCTCGGCGGCGCGGCCGTACTCGACGGCAGCCTCGACCAGCCGGCCGACGTGCGACAGCGCATCGGCGTAGTGGTGGCGCAGGTCGCGCGCGGTCGCGGCGTCGTGCTTGCCGTTCGCGAGCGCGACCGCGTAGAGGCTGATCGCGCGGTGGAACGCGAACGACTCCTCGGCGTTGCGCGCCGCCGACACCGCGTGCCGCGCCGCGCGCTCGGGTTGCTCGGCGGCGAGCCAGTGCGCGACGACCGCGTCGACGTCCTCGCGGCGCCCGCCGGCTTCGTACGCGAGAGCGAGCCCGTAGTGCAGCGCGACCAGCCCCGCGGGTGACAGCGTGGCGACCACGGCGTCGCGCACGCGATCGTGATACGGCTCGACCGACTCGACGTCGTCCTCGGCGCCACGCCTCGCGCGCAGCAGCCGCTCCGCGCGCAGCAGCTGGACCTCCGAGCCATCGAGCTGGACGCCGGCCGCGCGCATCGCGACATCGACCGCGATCGGTCGCGCGGCCACCGCGGCCGCGCGCAACAGCGCCGCCGCGCTCGGCGGCAACGCGGCCACGCGCCGCGCGATCAGCGCCTCGAAGTTGACCGGTCCGCCGGCGTCCTTGGTGTAGGCGAGCTCGGCGAGGAACAGCGGATGGCCGCCGGCCTCGCGCAGCAGCTCCTCGCCGGTGCGATCGCCGCCGTGCGTCGCGACCAGCGCGCGCGCGTCGGCGTCGGGCAGCGGGCCGACCGCGAGCGCACGGCGATCGCCATCGCGAAGGCCGGGTGGCGTGACGCGAACGCGCTCGACGATCCCGCCGCCGTCTTCGGGTCGATGGATGAGGAGGAGCAGCAACGGGATCGAATCGTCGTCGTGGACGAGCTCGGACAGGAACAGCGCGCTGTCGAGATCACCCCACTGCAGATCGTCGATCGCGATCACGAGACGCTTGCGGCGCGCGAGCGCCGACAGCAAGTCGCGCAGCGCCGCGAACGCGCGCGACCGCAGCTCGTGCGGCGCCGTCGGCAGGCTCGCGACCATCGCCTGTCCGCCGATCGTCGGCACGCGCCGGAGCACCGGGAACAACCGGGCGAGCACGCCGACATCGCGCGGCGTCACGCCGGCGAGCTGCGTCTCGTGGAGCCCGAGCAGCACCGCGGTCAGCGAATCGATCAGCGTGTCGAGCGCCTTGTACGGCACCGACTCGCGCTCGTAGCAGCGTCCCTCGAGCACCGTGGCCTCGCCATCGACCGCGTCGAGGAAGTGGCGCACGAGCCGCGACTTGCCGATCCCCGACTCGCCGGCGACGAACATCGCGACCGTGTGATCGGCGGCCCCGCGATACGCCGCCTCGAGCGTCTCGAGCTCCACGGCGCGGCCGACGAACGGTCGGGCCAGGACGTTGCGCGCGAGCGCGTGAAATGCCGACGACGGCTGTACGCCGAGCGCGTCGAGGATCGCCTGGCCGCGCGGGCGATCCTCGGGCGGGCGCGCGAGCAATCCCATACACAGCCGCTCGAGATCCTCGGGCACGTCGGGGCGCAGCTCGCGCGGCGAGCGCGGCGCCTCTTGCTGCTTGCGGCGCAGCAGGGACTCGATGTTGCCCTCGAACGGCCGCCAGCCGGTGAGCGCCTCGTAGAGCATCACGCCGAGCGCGTACCAGTCGCTGGCGTCGGTCAGCGGGAGATCCGCGGCCTGCTCCGGCGACATATAGGTCGGCGTGCCGACCGCCATCTGCTCGTGCGTGCGCTCCATCCGCATCGTGTCGACGTCGGAGATCAGGCCGAAGTCGAGCAGGACGACGCGGCCGTCTCGGGTCACCAGCACGTTCGACGGCTTGAGGTCGCGGTGCAGCTTGCCACCCGCGTGCAACACCATCACGCCCTCGACGAGCTGCGGCAGCGCCGCGCGCAGGCGATCGAAGTCGAGCGTCGCATCGACCACGCTCTGGCGCGACTTCGTCATCGCGAGCTGCACCGTCGTCGTCGGCTCGTCCAGGTTGTCGTCGATCCGTGGACTCGAGCCTCCGATCGCACGCGTGCTGAGGTGCGGGCGCACCCACCGGATGAAGTCGACACCCTCGACGAGCTCCATCGTGAAGAACCACTCGCCGCCGACGGTGTGGAGCTCGTGGAGCGTGACCAGGTTCGGGTGCACGAGATCGGTGAGCGCGCGGAACTCGCGCTTGAAGCGATACAGGTCGCGCCCGGTGACGTTGCGCAGTGTCTTGATCGCGACCTCGCGACCGAGGCGCTGATCGTGCGCCCGGTAGACCGTGCCCATCCCACCCGTACCCAGGGGTTCACGAACATCGAACCGACCATCCTGGGCGCTCTCGCTGAACGCCATGCATCGACGATACGCCGGATCAGGGTGATGGTGCGGCAATCCGGAACGGTCCGGTCGACTCCACATCCAGCACGAGCCGCATCTGTCTCGCATGAACCGTTTCACCCCACACCATCTCCTCCTCGGCGCGATCGCGCTGACCGCGGCCTGCGCCGACGGCTCCGAGGCACCCACCACCAGCATCGCCGATGAGGTCCAACACCAGAACGTGACCGGCAAGCTCGAGATCTCGGGCTGCACGCCGGATCCGAGCTCGCTGTTTGTCACCGCGAGCCGCGCGACGATCGTCGTCCCGCAGCCCAACCAGGCGCCGATCGCCGGGCGGATCACGACGACCGGCAACGCGCACGAGTACAAGGTCCATTTCGATCGCCTCGTGCGCGGCGCGACCTATCGCATCGCCGCGAGCTCGGCCACCCAGGACTGCGCGAAGCTCTCCCGAACGTCGCGCGCGGTGTGCTCCAGCTGTCATCGCGGGCCTCGCGAAGTCGCGCGGGATCCCGCTCGCCGACTGGCTCGTTGCCGACGACGGCTTCCGGCCCGAGCGGATGACCCTCACGGTCTCGGCGACGCCGGGCTCGACGCTCGCGGTCCCCGGAGAGCTCCGGTTCGCGCCTTCCAAGGTCTACTTCGGCGCCGACGTCCTCCTGCCGGAGACCGCGCTCGTCGCCGGCGAGTCGGTCCGGATCCCGGTCCAGTTGATGCCGAACTTCACCGGCATCGCGAAGCAGCAGTTCTGCGGCTTCGGCGAGTGCTTCGATGTCGACGACGGCTCGCAGCAGATCCACTTCGAGAAGGAGTGGTTCGACACCAAGTTCTCGCCGATGCACTGCCAGGACTTCAAGGCCGACGGCTTCGCGACCGGCTTCTTCGGCGACGGCAGTCGGGTGTTCTTTCCCGCCGGCACCGAGATGCTGTGGCACGTCTCGACGTTGCGGGCGAACTCGAGCGACAACGCGTTCCTGTTCGACTGCCCGTAATCTGCGATACTGCGGCGCGATGACCGTCGACTGGAAGAAGAGCCTCGACCGCGTCGCCGCCGGTGGAATTCCACTCCGCGCCGAGGAGCGACTCCAGGAAGAGATGGGCGCCGAGCGGCGGCTGTTCACCAGCGATCTCTCGGTGTCCCAGTTCCTGCTCGCGCGCGACGCGCAGTGCGAGCCGATCGCGATGGTGATGGGCTCGTCGATCTTTCACGTCGGCGAGATCGGCGACTACCGCGGCGCGACCGGCGAGGTCGTCGTGATCAGCGATGGCCACCGCGCCTCGCGGCTCGCCGCGCTCCAGCGTCTCCAGATCGAGGCCACGCTCGTCGGTGCCGATGCCGTGATCGGCGTGATCGTCCGCGACCGGATGATCACGATGGGCGCGCGCGGCAAGGGCGGCGACGACGGCGGCGAGGTCCTCGAGTTCACCGTCGTCGGCACCGCGGTCAAGGCGCCGTGGATCAACCATCCCGCCGGCAAGCCGATCCTCACCGACCTGTCCGGCGCGGAGCTGTGGGCGCTCCACGTCGACGGCTACGAACCGTGCGGCTTCGTGTTCGACTACTGCCGCTATCACGTCTGGCACGTGATGAACCCGCTCGGCTGCGATCCCGAGTTCGCGGCGCGCCTCCAGCGCGAGAGCGGCGCGACCGGCGACGTCCGCATCTCGCTGCTGTGGAACAACCGCAACGACCTCGACCTTCACGTCATCCCGCCATCCGGCGAGGAGATCTCGTTCCACAACAAGCGCTCGAAGTGCGGCGGCCGACTCGACATCGATATGAACGTCGGCGGCACGAGCGATGCGCCGATCGAGAACGTGTTCTGGGCGCACGGCGGCGCGCCGGTCGGCAACTACAAGGTGCGCGTCAAGCAGTTCAACACCCGCGCGGCGAACGACACCGACTACCGGATCGAGATGGTCGCCGGCAGCAAGGTCACGCACTACAACGGCCGGATCTCGGGCACCACGCTCGAGACCGCGTGCGAGTTCCACTATGGCGATCAGCCGTTCGAGGTCGGGCAGGCCACCGACGCGGTCGACAAGGCGCGCGCGATCTCGAGCGCGAAGCTCCTCGCACAGGCCGTCGAGCACGAGGCCGAGTACGTGATCGGCTCCGATCTGAAGATCGAGATCCGCGAGGGGCCGTGCGGCTTCCTCGGCTGCGAGCTCAACGACTTCGATGTCCAGATCAGCTGGCTCGGCACCGGCGTGCGCAAGATCCCCGGGGAGCACGCCAAGCCGCGCCCGGTCCCGCCGTTCATGCTGTCGATGATCCCGCTCGGGCGCCGCAAGGCCGCCGAGATCGGTGGCGAAGAGGACACCGACGACATCTCGATCGCCGCCGAGGAAGCCGAGGAGGCCGCGCTCGAGGCCGACGAGGCCAACGCCCCGATCGAGTCCGACGACGACTGATACGATACCGCGATGGCGAAACCGGACGTGTTCGCGGCGCTCGACCTCGAGGCGG
Source organism: Haliangiales bacterium (assembly GCA_038321315.1). Lineage (GTDB taxonomy): Bacteria > Myxococcota_A > Polyangia > Haliangiales > Haliangiaceae > JABFXX01. Next base: position 139,846 of record JBBQEX010000010.1, read on the forward strand.
CGCTGGCTCGCTCGCGTGCACACCAGGCGGTGATGATCGTCGACGCGATGGCGTCGTGGTGCGGGCCGTGCGTCCAGATGGATCGCACGACGTGGGTCGCGCCGGCGGTCGTCGAGCGCCTCACCGGCGAGGCGACGTCGTTCGCGATCCAGATCGACGTCGACGTCGAGCAGGTCGATGCCGCGCGCCTCGCGGTGACCGCGATGCCGACACTGATCGCGTTCATCGCCGGAATCGAGCGCGACCGGATCGTCGGCGGGATCGGCCCGGACGACCTGATCGCGTGGCTCGACCTGCTCGAGCGCCGCGTCCGCGCGACCGCGCTGCTCGCCGCTGGACGCCACGCCGAGGCGCTGCCGGAGTTCGCCGCGTTGTGGACCGCGGGCGGCGGGCTCGAGCTGGTCGACGACATCACGCAGCTCGCCGCGGCCCACCCGCCGGCGCGCGCGACGTTCGCGGCGCTGCGCGACGCGGCCACGCCCACCGGCGAACCACCGCCGCTCGACGACGTGTTCGCGTGGATGGCGCTCAACCAGATCATCGGCGATGGCGAGGCGACGCTCGCCTGGTACGACGCGCACGGCCCCGACCTCCCGCCGAGCCGCACCGTCGCCAGGCTCGTCGAGGTCGCGGTGCTCCCGCTGCCGCTCGCGCACGGTCGATGGGCCGCGGCGGGTCGCGCGCTCGCCGATCCGGTCGCGACGTACCATGCCGCCCGCGACGCGCGGCCCGACGCGATCGCGCTCCGCGACCAGGTCGGCAACCTCGTGCGCGCGCTGTACGCCGCCGGGCGCGAGGAGCGCGCGGACGACCTCGAGTTCGAGGCGCGGTCCGCCGATCCGTCGCCGGAGATGACCGCCGCGCTCGCCGCCGCGAGGACACTCGGGCGCGAGGATCGCCGATGATCCGGTCGTTCGTGATCCTGCTGTGGCTCGCGACGGTCGCGCGATGCCAGGGGCGCGCACTACCGCGCGAAGGGCACGCGCAAGGATCGCGTCGCCGCGTCGACCGAGGACTGCGTCGGCGCTGACCACGACCTGCGCGAGCGAGATCGGCGGTCGCCTCCGCGTCGACTACGTGTTCGCCGGCGAGGTCGAGACCCACGGCAAGCGCTTCGTGCTCACGCTCGCGATCGTCGGCAGCCTCGTGATCGCGTGCGACGTCGCGCGGGCCAGCGTGCTGGTCGATGGCCAGCAGGTCACCGAGACTTACCAGCACCGCGGCATGATCAACGGCCTCGCGCTCGGCCGCCACGCCATCGAGCTCCGCGCGCCTGGCTTTCACCCTACACCGACGAGGTCGTCATCGACGGCGAGACCCAGCTCAATGTGATGTTGATCGACGCTCGATGAGCTGCTCGATCACGTAGTCGCGCAACATGCGGCGCTCGCGTTGCGAGCTGTCGCCGAGGCGCAGGCCAGCGCGACACCAGAATCGCGGGTGGCCATCGGCGCCGCGACCCGGCATCGGGGTGAGGTACGCGTGGGTCACGGTCGCGCTCGTCCACACGACCTCGTCGATCCCGGGCAGCTCGATCTCGAGCTGGACGACCGACCTGGCCGTCGCGGGGTCGAACGGGCGCTCGAGGCGCAGGCCCAGCGTCGACAGGTCGCACATCGCGGCGTGCTTGAGATCGTGGTCGGTCGCCACTCCGACGAAGCCGTCGAGCGGGATCCGCGGAGCGCGCCGGCGGACGTCCAGGAGGTTCATCCCGAAATTCTACGAAGCCCGATGCGCGGGACCAAGAAACCGGCAGGAACCGCGCAAGGCACGCGGGGTCGGCGCAAGGCGTGCGCGAGGGCGATCGAGGTTCCAATGGGTTGCGGTGGCACGCCGCGCGCAACAAGCCAAGGCATGACCACAGACCTGACGCGCCACGCCTCGGTCGTCGTCGCGTACGACTTCACGGAGTGCTCCAACCCCGCCCTCGCCCGCGCGCTGGCCGGCGTGCTGCGGTCGCCGCGCGTGCTGCACGTGCTGTGTGTCCTCGAGCCGAACAAGACCTACGCCGATGCCGAGCTCGTCCAGAAGAACCTGACCGCGGCGATCCGCGCCGCCGCCGAGGTCGCGAACCTCACGAGCGACTTCGAGTTCTTCGCGCACGTGCGGATCGGGAATCCCGCCGGGCAGATCCTCGACCTCGCACGCGAGGTCGGCGCCGACGCGATCGTGATGGGATGCCGCGGGCTCGTCGGCACCGATCGCCTGCTCCACGGCTCGGTGTCCGGACGGGTGGCGCGCGAGGCGCGCTGCCTTGTCGAGATCGCGCGCCCGAAGCAGTACGCCGACGTCGAGCTCCTCCAGGTCATCGAGGTCGAGCCCGCGCACCATCACCCCGCGCCGTTCCGGTTCTCCTACGAGCGCCACGACGTCCTGACCCGACCGAACGACTGGCCGCTGTACTGACCGGTCGCGTACGCTGGTCGGGTGTGGACGCTCGATGTCTATGGCGGATCGGTGCTGCCACCGTGGCTCGCGCTGGCGTTCGTGTTCGGCTCGCTGATCGCCTTGCTCGCGGGTGTCGTCGTCGGGTTGTCGCGGGCGCGGCGGCGCGATGTCCTCGCCGCGGCCGCGGAGGCCAGTGTCGGCGCCAGGCCGCCCGCGCTCGTCGAGGGTGGCGATGTCGTGCTGTCGGGGATCGTCCGGCACTACGAGGATCGCGACGTCGCCGTCAAGGTCAGGATCACGCAGGCCGGCTCCGAGGCCGAGAGCTCGGGTTCGTGGAGTCACTCGTGGACCGAGATCGATCGCGAGATCATCCTCGCGCCGTTCTACCTCGAGCTCGCGAATGGCGAGCTCGTCCTCGTCGAGCCACCGAAGAACGTCGACGTCGCGGACGCGCTCGATCAGAAGGTCTGGATCAACCGCGATCGGCGCGTCCTGTCGGCCGAGCTGGTGTCCGGCGAGAGCATCTTCGCGCGCGGGCGCCTCGAGCGCTCCGATCGTGCGGCCTCGAGCGCGGGCTATCGCGACGTGAAGTGGGGATGGGCGCTGCGCCCGACGCGCGGCCAGATGTTGCTGTCGTCCGAGCCGCTCGGCGCCGGGCTCCGTCAGCGCGCGGCGTTCCATCGCCACGCCGCGTGGCAAGCACTCGCGCTCCTGCTCGTCACGCAGGCGACGGTCGCGCTGTTCTACCTCCGGCTCGTCGGCCACACCGAGGAGGCGCGCGTCACCGGGACGAACTTCTATCAGACCACCGACAGCGACGGCGACACCAACGATCACTACGAGGTCTCGCTCCGCGGCGAGACGTTCGAGATCAGCCAGGACGACCACGCGAACCTCCACGACGGCATGACCCTGCCGATCCGGTTCGCGAGCACCGACAACTGGGAGCTCGGCAGTGGGGCGTCGATCCGGTGGTGGCACGGTGGGGTGCTCCCGCTCGTCGCGAGTGGCTTCTGGCTGTGGTACGCGTCGCGCCGCAAGTCGTCGCGCCCGTGGTTCCGGCGCAAGGTCAACGAGTCGGGATCCGGACGCCTTCCCGACGCCCATTAGCCTACGCTTGGCACGCCATGGAACTCGGCGAAGCACACTTCGGCTGGTGGCGACGAGCCCGCGACGCGTACTTCGCCGACGCGCTCGGCGAGGCCCTCGCGTGCATCGAGCGCTATCGCGAGTCCGAGGACGATCACTCGGTCGGGGTCTACCTCCACCACAAGATCTTCGTGAAGCTCCAGCGCTTCGACGACGCCGGCGCGCTCGTCGCCCGGATGGCACGCTGGAAGCGCAAGGCCGAGATCGCGTACGTCATCGCCGCCTTCTTCGACGCGCGCCACGAGCTCGCGAACGCGGAGCAGTGGTACCGCAAGGGCATCAAGGTCGAGCCGACCTCGACCGTCGGGTTCGTCCTGCTCGGTGAGTTCTACGCGCGCCGCGGGCGACTCGCCGAGGCCGAGGCCACGCACCGCCACGCCGCGACGCTCGCCGGTCATCCTGACGAGGCGTTCAAGAACCTCGCGATCGTGCTGCGCGCGACCGGCCGGCTCGAGGAGGCTCTCGTGGCCGCGCGCCGCGCCGCTGCCGCTTCGGTGATCGACGATCTCGAGCGCGCCATCGCGCTGCGCGACGGGCCGAGCGCGAACTGGTGGGCGTGCGCGGCCGAGGCGTGGGCCGATCGCGCCCGGATCGGCGAGGCCCTGGTCGCGATCGAGCGCCATCGTCGCGCCGAGCCGGCGTCGGAGCCCGGCATCCTGCTCGCCGCCGAGATCCTCACGGATCTTTGCAGGTTCGACGAGGCCTGGACCCTGCTCGCACGGCTCGGACGCCGCCGGCGCGCGGTCGCCGACGCGATCGTCCGTCACCTCCGGCTGCGCGGCGACCTCGCGTGCGTCGAGGAATGGCTCACCCGCCGGTGTCTCGAGGAGCCCCACGCGATCCGCGGCTTCGTCGAGCTCGGCGCGGTGTATGCCGATCAGGGCCGCCTGCGCGAGGCCGAGGCCGCCTATCGCCACGCGACCACCCTCGACGGCGGCGATCGCGGCGACGCCGTGCTCCAGCTCGGGCTCGCGCTGCGCGCTCAGGGTCGCTTCGAGGACGCCCGGGACGTGCTCGTGCGCGCGCCGGTGGAGCTCGCCGCCAAGATCCTCGCCGACGTCGAGCGCGCGATCGACCGCGCGAGCGGCACGCCGCCGTGACGCGTCACCACGCCTGACCGCGCTGCGCGAGCCACGCGCGCCCGAAGAAGAACTGGAACGGCACGTGGATCCGCTCGGACCACGAGCGCTCGTCGTGGTGGCCCTCGGGGAAGCTGAACTGCACGAGGTCGACGCCGAGCCGGTAGCCGCGGGTCACGAGCAGATCGCGCATCGCGTTCGTCGCGCCGTAGTTGTCCTTTGGCCAACCGCTGTCCATGTAGATCAGGAGGTCGCGCTTCGGATCACGCGCGATGCGCTCGAACAGATCGTCGAACGCGCCGAACGTGCTCGACAGACACGCGACCTTGCCGAACACGTGCGGATAGGTCCACGCGAGATGCAGCGCGCACACGCCGCCGAGCGACGAGCCCATCGTCACCGTGCTCTCGGCTCCCTTCTGCGTGCGGAGCTCGGCGTCGATCTTCGGCATCAGGCCCTCGACGATCCATCGGCCATACGCCTCGTAGCCTGGACGCGTGTAGTCCGTCTCGCGCTCGCCGGGCCAGATCCCGACGACGATCGCCTTGCGCGTCACGTTCATCTGCGCGAGCCGATCCATCGTCTCGTCGACCTGCCACTCGCTGCCGAACGCGGCCTCGTCGGGGTGGAACAGGTTCTGGCCGTCCTGCATGTAGATCACCGGGAACCGGCGCAGGGTGTTGTCGTCGTAGCCCGGCGGGCGATACACGCGCACCGCGCGCGTCACGCCGTCGAACTCGACCTGGCGCAACTCGGAGACCTGGCCCTTGTCGTCGCCGAAGAACCACGGCCAGATGTCGCGCGTCGGCTCGTGCGCGGTGACCACGTGGTTCTGCCCCTTGGCCCAGATCACCTCGTCGCCGTCGCGCAGCGCCGCCTTGAGCTCGAGCGCCGGGCCGCTGACCGGGATGTCGAACGTCGCCGTCGTCGGCGTCACCGCCACCGGGATCACGTCGCGATCCCAGTCGGTCGAGGTCCGCAGCACGATGCGACCGCGCGAGACCGGGTACTTGATGGTGAGGCGCACGCCCGAGCGTAACGCAAGCCGGATCGATACACTCGGCGCGCGTGAGCGAGTCGCGGATCCCAGACGTCGCGGCCCCGGCTGCGCGCGATCCGGCGTGGGCGTTCCTCGTCGCCGCGGTCCGCGAGCGTCGTGCCGGCGGGGCGAGGCGCGTCCAGCAGGTGCGCGATCTCCTCGAGATCGTGCCGCAGCTCGAGCGGCCCGCGTTCGTCAAGGCGTGGGTCGCCGCGCCTGCGGCAAAGTGACACCAACCCACCGCCGGCGCACACTCATCCCATCGACATGAGGCGGTTGATCCACGGCACCGTGCTCGCGCTCCTCTGGCTGATCGGGTTGTTCACGCTGCTCCAGCTCGTCCCGTACGGGCACGCGCACCTGAACCCGCCGGTGATCCAGGAGCCGGCGTGGGACTCGCCGCGAACCCGCCAGCTCGCCGTCCGCGCGTGCTTCGGCTGCCACAGCAACGAGACCAAGTGGCCGTGGTACGCGGACGTCGCGCCGATGTCGTGGGTCGTCCAGGGCGATGTCGACTCCGCACGCACCGTGGCGAACTTCTCGGAGTGGAATCGACCGTACGAGCTCGCGAGCTACTCCGGCCTGTCGATCACCGGCGGCAGCATGCCTCCCGCGAAGTACCGCATGGCGCATCCCGAGGCCGACCTGACCGAGGCCGAACAGCGCGAGCTGGCGACCGGGCTCAACGCGACGCTCAAGCCCTGAGGCACCCACGACGTGACAGCATGGAGGTCCGTGAAGCGCGCGACTCCACTCGTCTTGGTCGCGGCCCTGACACCACCGGAGGTGCCCGTGGCAACGTCACTGGAGCGAGCGCAGGCTGTGATGGCGTTCCGGACCGCGACGGCGCGCGATGTCGACACCGTGCGCGAGCTCGTCCGCGCGGCGTACGCGCGATGGGTTCCGGTGATCGGACGCGAGCCGAGGCCGATGATCGCGAGCTACGAGCGCGCTGTCGTGGACCACGTCATCGACCTCTACGAGGACGACGGTCGGGTGGTCGCGTTGATCGAGATGGTCCCGGAACCGGCGGCGCTGCTGATCGAGAACGTCGCCGTACTCCCGACGTATCAGGCCCGCGGGATCGGCGATCGGTTGATCGCGCACGCCGAGGCCTTCGCGCGCTCGCTCGGGTCGAACACGGTTCGGCTCTACACGAATGCCGCGTTCACCTCCAACCTCGCGTTCTACGCGCGCCGCGGCTATCTCGAGTCCCATCGCGAGCCGATCGCGACGGGCGAGCTCGTTCACATGACGAAACAGCTCGGGTAAGTGAGATCCCGGCGCTCGCCGTGCGCGCCTGGGCGTGCGGAAGTGTATGGGAAGTTACTCGCATAACGCGCTGCGTGACGGGTATTCCATTTGAACTAGCTCGCGAATGGCGATAATTTATCGGCATGGTTGCCCCGTCGCCGTTTGCCGAGCGGCCCGAGCTGCTCGACGAAGCCGATCAGCAGCTCGTCGAGTTGCTTCAGGCCGACGGCCGCGCGACGCAGAGCACGCTCGCGGCGGCGATCGGGTTGTCGCAGCCGGCGGTCGCCGAGCGGATCCGCAAGCTCGAGCAGCGCGGCATCATCACGGGCTACGTCGCGCGCGTCGATGCGCGGCGGCTCGGCAAGGACATCACCGCGTTCATCGGCGTCGGCATCGAGCACCCGCGTTACTTCGACGCGTTCGCGAAGCGGATCAAGGTGATGGCCGATGTCCTCGAGTGCCACCGGGTCGCTGGCGACGACTCGTACCTCTTGAAGGTGAAGACGGCGAACACCGCGACGCTCGATGCGCTGCTCGTCGAAGGGCTGCGCACGATCCCGGGTGTGACCCGGACGAACACGACGATCGTGCTCAGCGCGATCCAGGAATCCACGCACGTGCACGTCACCCCGACCCAGGAGGCCCCTCATGTCCGTCGCCGTTGAGCCGCTCCACTCGGTTCGTTTCGCCCGTCGCATGGAGGGCATGAAGCCGTCCGCCGTTCGCGAGATCCTGAAGGTCGCTGATCGGCCCGACATCCTGTCGTTCGCGGGTGGCCTGCCCGCGCCCGAGTTGTTCCCGGTCGCCGAGATCGCCGCGGCTCACGCCAAGGTGCTCGCCACCGACGGCGCCGCGTCGCTGCAGTACAGCGTGACCGAGGGCTACGGTCCGCTGCGCGAGTGGATCGCCACGCGCCTGCGCGGCCGCGGCATCGCGACGAACCGCGACCAGGTGCTCGTGACCACGGGCTCGCAACAGGGCATCGATCTGGTCGCCAAGATCCTGCTCGATCCGGGCGACGTGGTCGTCGTCGAGAACCCGAGCTACCTTGCCGCGCTCCAGGTGTTCGCCGGTGCCGAGGCCGAGATCGATGTCGTCGGCAGCGACGACGATGGCATGCGCGTCGACGAGCTCGAGGAGCTCCTCGCGCGCCGCACGGTCAAGCTGATCTACATCGTCGCGGACTTCAACAACCCCAAGGGCACGACGCTCGGCGTCGCGCGCCGGCTCAAGCTCGTCGAGCTGGCGACCCGTCACAACGTGATCATCCTCGAGGACGACCCGTACGGCGAGCTGCGCTTCCGCGGCGTGCGCCCGCCCAGCCTCGCGGCGCTCGACGAGGCCGGCGTCGTGCTCCAGCTCGGGACGTTCTCGAAGACGCTCGCGCCCGGCCTGCGCATCGGCTGGATCACCGGCACGCCCGAGCTGATCCGCGCCTGTACGACCGCGAAGCAAGCCGCCGATCTGCACAGCGGCAATCTCAGCCAGCGCGCCACCGCGGTGCTGCTCGAGACGTTCGATTACGACGGTCACCTCGATCGGCTTCGGGCGATCTACGGCGCGCGCTGCGACGACCTGCTCGCCGCGCTGACCCGGCATCTGCCGACCGGCAGCAAGTGGACGCAGCCCGACGGCGGCCTGTTCGTCTGGGTCGAGCTGCCGCCCGAGCTCGATGCCGATCAGCTCCTCGCGGTCGCCGTGCAACACAAGGTCGCGTTCGTGCCGGGTCGCCCGTTCTTCGCAAAGGCCCCGCGCGCGAACACGATGCGCCTGAACTTCAGCAACCGCGGTCGGGATCAGATCGAGCTCGGCATGACCCGGCTTGGCGAGGTCATCCGCCTCGCCCGCTCGCACACGCACGCGGCCGATCTCAAAGCCGATGCGGCCGCGAGCACGCGCCGCTAAGTCAGGACTCGTGCTTGAGCGAGACGTCGGGATGCTCGGCGTCGGCGTCCTTCAGCTCGGCGAGGAATGCGGCAATTACACCCCGAGATGGCTCCTCGAGTAGCCACCAGTTCCCCTCATTACGGGGATGCCGGGAAGATGTCTGTCGGGCTACGTTCGATCGCAATGGTGGCTGTGAGTAGACAGGATGAGGTCAATCGCCGAACGTGGTCGAAGCCGTCGAACCACGAGTACTTCGATCGGCGTTCGGGATTTCTGCAGGGTGAAGACGTGCCGTTCGAGCACGCGCGCAGGTGTCTCGCACCGGGTGCCGCGATCCTCGAGCTCGGCGTCGGACTCGGTCGCACGATCGGGTTCACCTCCGCGTTGACCAACGACTACCGCGCGATCGATTACGTCCCGGCGATGGTCGACGCCTGCCGCGCGCGCCATCCCGGCGTTCGCGTCGATCTCGGCGACGCCCGCACGCTCGATGGCGTTCCGGATGGCCACTTCGGACTCGTGACGTTCGCGTGGAACGGGATCGATGCCGTCACGCACGCGGATCGCGCGCGCGTGCTGCGCACGGTCCGCCGGGTGCTCGCGCCCGGTGGGCTGTTCTTCTTCTCGACGCTCAACATGGATGGCCCCGATCGCCGCACGCGCCCCTGGCACCTCGACGGATTCCCGCCGACCCGCAACTTGATCGTCGCCGCGCGCCGCGCGCTCTGGACGGCGCGCTATGTCACGCGTGGCCTCGTGAACTGGGCGCGGCTCCTACCGGCGACCGAGTCGGGGTCCGGCTACCAGGTGGCGCCGCTCGCCGCGCACGATTTCGGTCTGCTCGTTCACTACACGTCGCTCCCGCGCCAGATCGACGAGCTCGAGAGTGCCGGGTTCGGCAGCACGCGTGCGTTCGCCGCGGACACGGGCGCGTCGCTGTCGTGTGGGGATGACACGAGCGCGATCACGTACTTCCACCTCGTCACGACGGCATCGTCCCGCTGACCCGCTGCCGCGGTACGATGTGCGGATGCGTTCAGCGTGGAGCTTCCTCGCACTCGTTGGTGTGGCCTCGTGTACGCCGGGCCCGGACGTATCGTGTGACCAGTCGCTCCTGTATCGGGATAGCGGGTACACGCTCGCGTCGCCGGCGGGTACCTCGTTCGCACCCACGGTGATCTTTTCGGATCCCGACGGCGAGCATCCCGACGAGTGCCACTTCGCGCGCAACCAGGGTGACCAGGTCTGCACCGAGGTCGGCGGTTGGGTCGATCTGAATCCCGGCGCCAAGGACGGCATGCTGATGGTGACGCCCCGCGCGCACGCATGTGGAGGCTTCGTCTCGAACAGCAGCTATGCGCTCGCGTACTCGTTCACCAAGATCCCTGGCATCTTGTGGATCCAGACATGGAGTGACAATCAGTGATGCGCCACCTGATCCTGGTCTTGCTCGTCGCGACCGCGTGCGGCAAGGACGGCGTCGGCTGGGAGTGCAGCGTCGATGCGGACTGCGAGCAGGGCCTCAGCTGCGGCACGCTGCAGGCCCCCGACGGGGCCAAGCGCTCGATGTGCGTGAACTCCGACGGCGCGTGGGACGTGACGGCGATGCCGAAGAAGCATCGCTCGATCGTGCTGCCGATCGGGGTCGGCGCCGGCGGCCTCGTCCTCTTGCTGATGTTGCGCGCGTCCGTGATCGCGCGCGAGAAGCGCAAGCGCGCGAAGTCAGCGCCGTAGCATCACTCGGCGACGAGCTCGAGCACGGCCTGTTCGCCGGTCACCACCAGCGATCCGCTCGGCGTGATCGCGAGGGCGCTCGGCCAGCTCAACGTCGCGGTCTGGAGCGGACCCGTTCGCACGCCGATCGCGTACGGCGTGCCCGCGATCGTCGAGACCGCGCGACTCGCCAGCCAGATCCTGCGGATCGTCTGGGCGTTTGCGTCGGCGACGTACAGGCTGCCGTGGCCGTCGTACGCGAGCGCGACCGGCCGATCGAAGTGGGCCGCGCTGCCGATCCCATCGTTCGCGCCATAGACGTCGGGTTCACCCGCGATCGTGGTGACCGCGCCAGTCGCCAGATCGAGCTGACGGATCGTGTTCGCCGTCTCGTCGGCAATCCATATGAGGTGCCCGCCATCGGTCGCGAACCCCCACGGGGTCTCGAACATGGCCGCGGTCCCGATCCCGTCGGCATTACCGAACCCGCTGCCGGCGATCGTGCTGACCATCCCGGTCGGCAGATCGATGGCGCGGATCGTCGCCGACCTCGGCGTGTTCGGATGCGGCGACGATTGGAACACGCCTCCGAGATCGCCGAGGATCAGCATGTCACCGACCGCGACGATGCCGGTCGGGTACTCGAAGCGCGCCGCGCTCCCGACCCCATCGACATGGCTGATGATGCTGTAGGGATCGATCCCGGGCGTGTACAGGATGCTGTACGGCGTCGTCACTGCGCCGGCGACGTCGATCGCGCGCACGGTCACCGTGGACGGATCCGTGGTCCACACCGTGCCATCCGCGGAGACCGCGATCGCGTTGGCCGTGGCGAGCGAGGCGTCCGCGCGAGGCCCGTCCTGGATCGGCCCGGTCGAGGCTTGCCCGGTGTAGCGCTCGACCGTGCCGCCGGTCAGCGACAGTGTCCGGATCAGGCCGCGATCGCGCTCGGCGTCGGTCACGAACAGGTCATTGCCGTGACTCGCCAGGTGATACGCGTAGCTGAAGCGGGCACTGGCGAAGTCGCCGTCGCCGACGCCCGAGCTCGCGGGCCCCGATCTCCCCGCGATCACCACCGTCGCATGCGTCCCGAGGTCGAGCGTCGCCACGCTCGAGTTCACATCGTCGGCCATCCACAACATCGTGCCGATCTGAGCGATGCCCTGCGGCGAGGAAGCCTCGGGCGCGAGGGCGAGCGTCGAGGTCTGCTTGGCGATCAGGTCCAGCGCCCGCAGGCGAGTCCCCACCATCGTCCGATGACTGACGTAGAGGATCGACTCCGTCGGATCGAGCGTGAGGGTGGTCGGCCACCCCACGCCCGCGGTGGCGAACGGCCCGTCGGCGACCGACGCCGTTCCACCGACGAGCGTGGCGACCGTGCCGTCGTTCGGGCCGCCGGATTGATCGATCGTCCGGATCGCGTGGTTCCCGGCGTCCGCGACGTAGACCGTCGAGGCGCCACACGCGAGGCCGAGTGGATCGTAGAACCGCGCGGCGAGCGGATCGGCCGAGTCGACGAAGCCACTCGTCGCGCCATGCCCTGCGAGCAGCTTCACCTCGTGCGTGACCGTGTTCAGCGTCCGGATCGTGTGCGCGAACCCGTCGGCGACGTAGAGCGTGGTCCCGCGCAGGCACACGGCATACGGCGACGAGAACGTGGCCGCAGTGCCGATGCCGTTCGTCGTTCCGGCGATCCCGTGCTTGCCGGCCACCGTCGTCACCGTGTCGGTCGCGACGTCGAACGCGCGGATCGTCTGGTCGACGTCGTCGGCGATGTAGAGCGTCTGCGTTCCCGGATCGAACACGAAGCTCCTGAGCTGGCCGAACGTCGCCGCGGTTCCGATGCCATCGACGGGCGTCGTCGCGCCGTGCGCCGAGATGGTCCCGGCGAGCGTGGTCACCGCGTGCGTCGCGACATCGATCCGACGGAGCCGCTTCAGGTCGGCGACGAACACGTGCCCGGCTCCATCGGATGCGACCGCGTGCGGGTGATAGAACCGCGCGCTCTGACCGACGCCGTCGATCCCGCCGCTGCCACCGAGCGCGCCGGTCAGGACGGCGAGGCTCATCTGGATGACGGTGATCGATCCGGTCGTGGTGTGGACGCCATCGCTCGCGGTGACGTGATAGGTGCCCGGGACGTCGGGCGCCTGATAGCGGCCGGTCGCGTCGATCGATCCGCCACCGGGCTCGACGACGGCCCACGTGGTCGCCGCCGGCGTCGCCACGAAGAACTGGTCGGTCCCGGCGGGCAGCGTGATCGCCGCGGGTTCGACCGCGATCCCTCCGCCCGCATCGATGGAGGGCACGTCGGGATCGAGGCCCGCCGCATCCGGATCACCCGCGGTCATCGGTGTGTGGCACGCCGCGACGAACCCGACGACCCAGAGTGCACGTGACATCGTTCCAGTGTTCGAGATTTGAGCCGCCCGCGTCAGCCACCGGATCCGGGGAGGCTGCCGGCTCGCGGCGTGTCTCGCCGAGAGCCGGGGCACCGACAGGCAGTCGGTGACGTTGGCGAGCCGGCGCGCAGCTCGACGTCGTCCTCGATGGACTCGGGTAGACTGACGCGATGGCCGCGCTCTACTTGGAGATCGTCAGCACCGACGTCGGTCCTGCCGACCCCGACCTCGGGCAGGCCCGGTCGCGACGCGCGCGGACGGCACGCAGGTCGGCATCCGGAAGCCGCTGGCCGCGCACGAGCAACCGATCATGCGGCGAAGGAAGCGGGCGCGACCATCGCGTATCCGCCGACGCGCCAGGGGACGCAGGGGACCTTCGCGATCGTGATCCAGGCCGACCTGCAACACGGTCTCTGGCAGCGCTAGACATGCTGGGATCGCGCTGGGACTGTTCATCGTCGGTGGGACCGCGTGCAACTCGTCGTGCGCACATCGCCGTGGGCAGTTCGGCCCGCGACGACCGCCTCGCGCAGATGGGCCGCGGTCGCGCGTTGGCGCCGTGGTTGCACGATACGCGCGCGATGAGAGCACTCGCCGCGGCCGTCGTCTTCGCGGCCTGTACGACCCCGCCGCCGGAACCTGCGATCACCTCGCCGGCCGGCCCGGTCGCTCGTTCGCTCGCGGACGCCGCGCACGAGGCGGGCGTGCCGCTCGACCTCGTGACCGCGATCGCCATCGAAGAAGGCGGCGTGAAGCTCCCGGCCACGCGCGCGATCGTCGATGACGATCCGGTGCCGGTCGCCGGCGCGCTCGAGCTGCGCCACGGTCGCCTCGACACGCTCGCCCTCGGCGCGCGCCTGATGACGACGACCGAGCTCGCGCTGCGCACCGACACCGCGCTCGCGACGCGCGCCGGCGCGCTCGTCGTCGCGTCGCTCGGCGCATCGACCGGGGCATCGCCCGATGACCTCGCGACCTGGCGCCCGGCCCTCGAGCAACTGTCGGGCATGGACGAGGTCAGCGCGCGCGACTACGCGACGCGCGTGCTCGCGATCGCGCACACCGGCGGAAGGTTCGCCGCGCGCGACGGTGAATGGCTCATCGTCGCACCGCACCGCGAGCTGGTCGATCCGGTCGCCGTCGCGATCGCACCCGCGACCCCGACGCCGGACTATCCCGGCGCGATCTGGTTCACGACAAGCTGCACCAACAAGTGCAACGTCGGCCGCACGCAAGGCAACGCCGCGGTCGACACGATCGTCATCCACGACACCGAGGGCGGCTGGGACGGCTCGGTGGCGACGCTCCAGAACGACCCCAACAAGTCCGTGCACTACATCGTCGACGCCGACGGCTCGCGCGTCGGCCAGTTTCGCCCCGAGACCGACACGACGTGGCACTCCGGCAACTCGACGTACAACGCGCGCTCGGTCGGGATCGAGCACGTCGGCGTCGCCTCGGATCCGGCCGGCTATTCGACCGGGTTGTACGCGACGAGCCGCGCGCTCGTGGAGAACATCCGCACGCGATGGTCGGTGCCGCTCGATCGCGCGCACATCATCGGCCACTACCAGGTGCCGAACGGCAACACGATCGCCGCGGCGTCACCACCGTGCAGCGACACGCTCGGCACCTGCGAGACCAGCAGCGACTACGGCGGCGCGAACAACCATCGCGATCCGGGCTACCACTGGCAGTGGTGCGAGTACATGAAGGCGCTCGGGGGCACGTGCACGTGCAACGACACGTACGACCACTGGAACTGCACGACCGATCACACCGAGGCCGTGCGATGCACGAACGGCGTCGTCGAGATCGATGATTGCACCGAGGGTTGCGACGTGATGCCCGTCGGCACCGACGATGTCTGCCATGTCGCGCCCGTCGCCATGCCGGACGCCGGCGTCGACGAGATGCCGGCGGCGTCGCCGAGCGCGGCTGGCTGTTGCGCGATCGACCCGCGCGGTGCGCCCGGATCGATCGGCCTCGCGCTCGCCGTGTTCGCGTTGCTCGCGCCGCGGCGTCGGTCGCGGCGCGACCGTCAGCCCGCGATCGCGAACTGATCGGCGGGCAGGCCGCCGACCAGGGCGCGCGCTGCGGGGCTCGAGAGCTCGATCGTCGTCCAGCGGTCCTTCGTGCGCCGGGCGATCGCCATCACGTTCGGGTTGGGCCCCCAGCGCAGCGTCTGCAACGCGCCCGGCGGCGCGGCCAGCGCGGTGACGAACAGGGCCCCGTCGCCCAGTGTTATTCCGGTGAGCGTCAGCTCTTCGAGTCGCGCACCGGCCACCGCGCACAGCTCGGCCACCGTCTTCGCGGTGACACCTACCCATCGCATGTCGATCGCGAGCGCGCGCAGCGTCGGCAGCGCGAGCAGCGTCACCACGGCCGGCTCGAGCAACGGTGCCTCGGTGTACTCGATCTCGAGCCCGATCGAGCGCAGCCCGGGCGGCAGGTCCGCGGTCTTGCCGAGCTTGCGTGCGGCCGGCACCTTCAGCCCGCGGACCTCGACCAGCGCGCGCATCGCCGGCGTGACCAGCGACGCGCTGCCGAACTCGAGCCGCTCGAACGTTGCCCACTCGACGCGCGTGAACGAGGCCTCGGCCGCGTTCGCCTTGGCGATCTTCGTCGTTGCCGCGATCGGAAAGCCGCGCTCCCACACGACGGTTGCGATCACCACGTCCGCCGCGATCGGACCGAGCCACGCGGTGCGGTGGGCTTTGAGCAAGCGCGCCTCGCGCGCGAGCGTTGCCGGCGTGCCCCGCCCCGCCGCACGCGCGAGCTGGAGCGCGATGAGCTCGCCGCGCGGATCGCTCGCGGTCTGCAGGTGATCCGCATAGACCTGGCGCGCGTCGTCGGCGCTCGGGTCGGCGTAGATCGCCGCGAGCAGCACGGCCCCGTCGGTGTGTGGGGCCGGACGCTTGGCCGGTCGCGCCGTCGGCTGCTCGCCTGCGAGCGCCGCTCGTACGGTCGCGATCCCGTCGGGTGCCGGTGCGGTCTCGTGTGCAGCCCACGCAAGCGGAAGCTTCGCGAGTCGCTGGAGATCGCCGGCATCCATGTAGTTGGCCGCGCGCGCCGCGACCGCCGTCTCGAGTCGCACCGCGAGCCGCGTGTCGCCGTGGAGCGACACGAGCTTGACGAATCGGAGGTAGACCTTGTCGCTCCAGCCGCCGATCGGCCCGCCGAGCGCGGTGATCAGCGCCTCGGCGATCCGCGGATCCGGCGCGCGCGCGAGGAGCGCGTCGAGCCGGATCACTGCGAGATGCGACGGGCCGGTCGCGAGCAACTCGACGAGCGATGCCAGCAAGGCGGGCGTCTCGCTCGGTCGCGCGTGGCGCTCGAGCTCGATCCACGCAGCCTGGGCCTTGGTTCGCGGCTTGCCCGGCAGGACCGGTTGCGTCGCGCGCCGCGAGACCTCCGCGATCAGGTCGGCGAGCTCGGGCGCGCGGTACGTACTCCAGGCCGCGAGCAACTTGACGAGCGCGGTATCGTCGTCACCTTCGCGCACGGCGCGTGCGGCGCCATCGAGATCCGAGCTGGTCATGCCTGCGGCTCGCGTGACGATACGCGCAATTCACTCGGCGACCAACTCGAGCACGGCCTGTTCGCCGACGACGAGCGGTGTTCCACTCGGGGTGATCGCGAGTGAGATCGGCGTGCTCAGCGTCGCGTACCGGAGCGGCCCGGTTCGCACGCCGATCTCGTATGGCTTGCCCGCGATCGTCGACACCGCGTGACTCGGCAGCCAGATCGGGCGAATCGTCTGGGCGCTCGCGTCGGCCACGTACAGGCTGCCGTACGCCAGAGCCCTGGGCTGGTCGAAGTGCGCCGCGCCACCAGTCCCGTCGTTCGTGCCGTAGACGTTCCGGTTCGCCGGCGATCGTGGTGACCGCGCCGGTCGTCAGGTCGAGCTGGCGGATCGTGTTCGCCGACGCATCGGCGATCCACACGAGGTGGGGTCTCGAACGTGGCCTCGGCCCCGATCCCGTCGGCGGTACGATCGTCAGGCTGGCGCGGCGCTCGCATGGGATTGCCAGATGCGCGCAGTGATATTCGCTCTCATCGCCACCACGACGACCGTCGGGTGTGGCTCCAAGTCTGACAAGACAGACCCCTCGGTCACCAAGACCGAGGAGGCCGTCAAGCAGGACATCACCAAGGCCACCGACAAGGTCACCGAGGTCGCCGTGAGGACCGGTCACGAGGCCGACGACAAGGCAACCGAGGCGCTCAACGCGGCCAACGCCGCGAAGGTCGACGTCAAGGCTGCGGCCAATGCAGTGGAGGCCGATCTGAAGGTGGCGCACGACGCGACCCGCGAGAAGCTCCAGGAGGCGTTCGATGCCACCGATCGTCGGTACATCGCGCTCAAGGCCAGCGCCGCGAAGGCGACCGGGGCGGCCAAGACGCGCGCCGATGCGGCCGCCGCCGAGGCCAAGACGCATGAAGCCGACGTGATGGCGGGGATCGCGAAGCTGCGCACGACCACCGGCGCGGAGTGGGATGCTGCGAAGGTTCGCCTCGACGCCGACACCGCGTCGCTCGCCAAGTCGCTCGACAACTTCGAGGCAGCCCTCAAGTAGCCTGCCGAAACGAAGAAGCCCTCCGACTTCTCGGAGGGCTTCAGAACGACTCGCGAAGAATTACTTGGCGGGCGTCTCGGTCGTCGTCGTCGTGGTCTTCTTGTCGTCCATCGGCGTCTCGGTGGTGGTGGTGCTGGTCGTGGTGGTGGCCGGGGCGGCCGCCGGCGTCGTGTTGTTGTTCACGGTCTTCTTGGAGCAACCGCCCATGGCGGCACCGACGAGGACGAGGGCAACGAGGCTGGATTTGAGCATGTGGGTGCTGTACCGAAATCCGACCGCGTTGTCTACGCGGGGAGTGGTCGGATCGGTGTGGCGCAGGAGCACGGTCGAGCCCAAACGCCCGCTCAGCCTACGATAGCGATGACGTCATCGACGACACGAGCTGGGCGGCTGCGCCGAGCTCAACGCGACGCTTCGGCTTTGCGACCGGCGCGTCGTCGTCGAGCCGCTTCGCGAGGTCGTCGAACGTCTTCACGATCAACGCGCGGCGCTTCGTGGTGTACGAGGTGCGCTCTCCGATCGTCTCGTCGAAACGCGGCGACGTACGTCGCTTTCCAGCCTCCTTCGCGATCAGCCCGAGCAGGTGGACGTAGATCAACGGCCCTTCGATGTCATCGAACGCGAGATCCTCGATCGCGAGCGTCTCCTCGATCGACTCGACGAGGCGATCGACCTATCCGACCAGGTTAACAAGCCGCTACCTGCGCGAGCAGCCCGGCGCCGGTCACCGGCCGACGTGGATCCTCGCGGTCCAGCTACCGCATCGCTCGACGCCATCCTTCGTCACGTCGCAGCGGCGTGCGGTCAGCGCGACCGGTGGCGCACCGGGGATCAACCCCACCCGCGACAGCGGCACGTCGGCCTCGATCACCCACTCCTCGTCGAAGTCGTCGGGCTGGTCGATCGTGCCGTCACGATCGACCGTGGCGTGCACCCCGTCGACCGCGGGGGTGACGTGCCCGGCCGGATCGTAGTGCAGCGTCAGGGCGCCGACCGTGACGTCGAACCGATCGGTCGTGCGGATATCCTCGTCGGCGGCATACAGGCCGATCAGGAGGCGCTGGTCATCGGCGAGCAGCCTCACCTGTGAGAACGGGCGCGCCGGCTGGCCGTCCACGCTCGCGAGGTCGCCGGTCAGCGCCCGCGAGTTCCACTCCGGCTCGCCCCACTCACCGTTGACGGTGATCGGATGCTGCGCGCGTGGCACGAGGCCGGGGTCGTCGACGATCGGCTCGCGACGTCGCCGGCACCCGACGGCGATGATGGTGACCAGGATGGAGACGATGGTCTCGCGACGCACTCAGGGCGCCGTCGATCCATCGGCATTGATCCGGAACTGGTCGAGGACCGCGTTGTTCGAATAGTCGTACTCGGTGAACTGCAGCGTGCCACTCGCGAGCCGTTCGAGGATCGCATAGCCGTAGTTCGTCCCCGAGGTCAGCGGTGCGCCACCGTTGCCACAGATCACGGAGTGCTCGCTCTTGTAGTGCGCGTAGGTGTGCGTGTGGCCGTAGATCTTCAGGGTCACCGGGTGGGCCGCGATGATCGCCTTCGAGGGCGTGACGCCGGGCGCGGTCGTCGCGTTGTCGTCCTCGTGGCGCACGACGAACGTGTACGTCGTGGGATCGGCGAGCGCCGTGTCGAGCCAGGTCTTCTGGGTCGCGTCCCATGCGTTCGCGGCCACGACGACGACCTTCGCGGTCCAGCTCGCGTCGGAGGCCTGGAACCGGTACGCGTAGTACGGATGGGTGAAGCCGAGCGGCTCCACCATGCGGGTCATGTATTCGGTGTAGTTCCGCGTGATCCCATCGGTCGCGCCCATGCCGCAGTTCGAGTCGGTCGCGCCCGTGCACTCGTGATTTCCCAGCGCGGCGTAGACCGTGTTGGTGAACTGGTGCCGTGCGTTCAGGTAGATATCGAGTTGGGCCGCGGCCTGGATCCCGGTCGGCTTCGAGAACTGGTAGTCACCGGTCGAGATCGCGAAGTCCGGACGCGGCGATGTCGCCTGCACGTCGCTCCAGATCTTCGTGATGATTGCCGTCGGATAGTGCGCGGTGTCGTCGTCGTTCGGAGGACGGGTGTCGCCGACGATCGCGAAGCGAAAGGTCGAACCGAGCGTCGAGCTCGCGTCGACCTCGCGCGTCGCGTCGTGATTGGCGGCCGGCGCGTCGGAGCCGGTCGCCGGACCATCCTGTGAACCGGAGCTCGTCGACGGCGACCCGCACCCGAGCGCGGCGATCGCGAACACGGTGACCAGTTGGGTCATGCCGACCGGTCGGGTCACGGGTGGGGAAGGTCCGCGTCGGTGACCGGCGAGATCCTCAGATAGACCATGCCGTTCTTGTTGTAGTCGGCCTCGACGACGCCGCTCACCGAGGTGAACGACTGATTCGTGACCTGGTTCGCGCACGGATAGCCGCACTGCGGGATGCAGTAGGTGAGCGTGCTGTAGAAGCCCAGCCCGACGGCGAGTGTCTGGGCGCCGCCCGCGACCTCGAAGCCGGAGAACGTGGTCCCGGCGGTCCCCATCGAGCTCGTGCAGGTCGCCGAGAACTCCGGCGCCGTCACGCTCGAGACCGGGAACGTGCCGGTGACGTGGACGTAGGCACCCTTGTACGGATCCGACGTTCCCGGCATGAAGTTGCCCTTCGCGACCACGTCCGCCGCGACGTCGACCGCGACCGGTGCCATGGTCGCGCCCGTCGTCGTGATCGTCGGCGACTCGATCTCGAGCTGGGGCTGCGCACCGACCGGGGCGGTCGTGAGCAGGAAGCTGTTGAACTTGCCAGTGAGGTTGACGACCGCGCCGATCGTGAGGGCATCGAACTGGGCCTGCGTCATCGTGCAGTTGGGCGACGTTCCGCCGTAGTTGCAGAACACGTGAATGCCCGAGTACTGACCACCACCCTGATCCTGAACCCAGACGCTGCCGCCCTTCTTCGACGTCACGCGCGAGACCACGACGACGTTCGTGAGGCTCACCGGATCACCGGTCGTCGGCTGCGTCATGCGGATCGCCTTGATGGTCGTTCCTCCACCGGACGGACTATCAACGCCCCCAGGGGCGTCGTGGCCTGTCGGCGCGTCGGGCGAGCTAGTGCTACTGCCACCACGACATGCGGCGACGAGACCGAGGATCAAGAGAACTTTGTGCGTCATAGCCTTCTTCAGCTCCTTCAACCAAAGCACGCTGACATAGGCGCACTTGCGAGATCGAGGCCCAAGTTGCCTCAGGTCTGCCGATTCGCGGTGCGATTTATCGAGGCTTAATGCGGGAGGGCCAGTGTGCCCCTCACCATGACGCTTCGCACCGACCTCGGAACCGTCAGATCGAGTCGAGCTCCGTGTGGTTCATGAGCTCCCACCGAACCTTGTCGATCGCAGCGTCCTCGGTCGAACCCTTGCTTGCCGCGTCGCGCCGCGCGCAGCGCTTGGTCTTCACCTCGACGCACGTCTCGACCCACTCCTTGGCCTTCGTGTCCTTGGCCTTGGATGCAGGCGCGCGATCGAGGTCTGCGAGCGTCCTGGCGAGCGACTTGGGATCCGCGAGATCCCAGTCGTCGGTCTTCCCGGCGGCCATCGAGTAGTTGCCGGTCGGCGACTTGGTGCGCTCGCGCGTGAAGTGTACGCGCTCCTTGACGAGCGCGACGGTGTAGAGCCAGACGCTCCCATCCTTGCGCGCCTCCTGGCGCGTGTAGCGCACGTCGTCGGCATGCGCGAACGACGGAACGAGGACGAGGGCGAGGAGCAGGCCGATCCCGACTGCCATTCGTTGCATGCTCGAAGCTTAGGCTGCCTCGTGGCCATCGACCAAGATCCGCGCGACCTACTCCGCGACGGACCGCCATCGCGTCTCGTCGACGCCGACCACGCTGGTGATGCCGGTGCCTTCGCAGATCCAGATCTTGCCGTCGCTGAAGAACGACTCGTCAGCGTCGGAGGTCTCGACGACCTCGGGCACGCCGAGCACCGCAGCGAGGTCCCTCGCACGCCTGCCCTCGTCGAGGTCGAAGCCGAACACGCGACCCGAGGCATCGATCATGTAGGCAACCTCCTCGACAAACGCGACGGGCACCATGTCGGGCTGCACGAAGTACGCATCTGCCTTGTGTGCTGCGGTGAGACACGCGTACGGCCCGAGCGTCAGGCCGACGTGGTCATCGGACACCACGAGCCCACCCATCGCGCTTCGAACGCGAACGCGGCTTCGAGGATCGGGAGGTCCGCCGCGACGAGCGTGCGGTGCAACGACGTGCGGTCGGTATGACTCGCGAGGTCAAAACGCGCCTCGCGCGCCACGAGCGCGTCGACGATGGCAGCCGAGAGTCCCGACGTTGCCAGACGCTCGCGAGTTGCTCCCATGACTCGACCCGAATCCCCGATCACGCCACGATCTCGGCGCGATGCGCTGACATTGACGCGATGTTATCTCGGCTGCCGATCGAGAACCAAACACGCTGCAATACGCCGTCATCGGGCCGCGTTGAGCTCGGGTGCGGGTCTTCCTGTCGCTCTTGCCCTTGCTCGCGACGACCGCACACGCCGACGAGCGGCCCGCTGCCGACCTCGCCGAAACCGCGCGCGTTCTCGCGGGCAAGGACACGAGTCTCGTGGGCCACGCTCGGACCCAGGCCTACGTCGAATACGCCGCGCAGATCGAGTCCGGCTGGAAGCAGTTCCAGCAGCCGAACCTCGAGCACATGCGGACCTGGTGGGCGGGCCGCGCCCCGGCGAACTACGCGACGGTGTTCTACCCATTCAGTGGACCCGATATCGGAAATGCGCTCGCGTTGTTTCCCGATGCCGACACCTATCTGATGTTCGGCCTCGAGCCTCCAGGAGCCATCCCGGATCTGCAGGCCATGCCCGACGAGGCGATCGACTCCGGCCTGCGCGAGCTCGAGGCGTCGCTGAGCTCGATCCTCCAGGTGAACTACTTCTTCACCAAGGGCATGGAGAAGAAGCTTGGCAAAGGCTCGTTCAACAGCATCACCGGCCTGCTCCTGTTCTTCCTCGCCAGGAGCGATCGCGAGGTGACCGACGCGAGACGGATCGCGATCGACCGCGGGGGCGCCCTCGTGCCGGGAACGGCTGCGGATGATTCGACCAGCGGAAGTTCTCGATCTCGCATCCCGGGAGTCGAGATCACCTTCCACCGAAGTGGCCACAAGCAGCAGACCATCCGCTACTTCACGATGAACGTCGCGGACGCCTCTCTTGCGAAGCGCTCGCCCGACTTCGTCCCATACCTGAAGAGTCAGGGACGCGTCGTGACCCTGATCAAGTCGGCGTCGTACCTCATGCACAAGGAGGGCATTCACGAACCGGCGCACTTCGATCAGATTCGCTCGCTGATCCTCACCCAGAGCGATCTTGTCGTACAGGACGATTCGGGCGTGCCGCTCCGGCTGTTCGCGCGCGACACCTGGAAACTACGGTTTCACGGCAAGTACGAAGCGCCCACTCCAGAGTTCGGCAAGTACCTGCAGAAGGACCTGAAGGTCGAGATGCAGCGGAACTCGACGGGGAAACTCCCGTTCAGCTACGGCTATGCCTACCGAGAGGGCGAGTCGAATCTTCTGGTCGCGGAGCGAATGCAGTAGTTGCGAGGTCGAATCACAAGGAGTCGAGATGATCGATACAAGACAGGTGCTGGCAGGTCTCTTCCTGCTCGGCTCGGCCACGTGCGGCGTCCGGCAGAAGCCTGCCGAGGACATGGTTCCAGTCGCGAAGAGCATCACCATCTACACTGCCGGTGGCAGCGTGGTCTCGGGCGTCATCGACCCTGCCGCGCTGCGCGCTCGCCGGCTTCGCCTGCCCGCGACTGTCACGGCCATCAACCTGTCTCAAGGTGACCAGAGCTTGAACTGGTTCACCGTCCAGGCCATCGACCCGAGGCCGGACCCGAGGCCGGACCCCAAGAACGATCCACCGGAACGCTACAAGCTCATCGGGCTTCCGTCGCTGAGCCCCGCGGAGCTGAAGTTCAGTTACGCGTTGCCCGAGATCACGTGGGCCCTCCAGCTGGTCAAGTCCCTTTTTTTGTGTGATTGCCTGAAGGGGGAACATCGGGATTCGTCGTCGGT
>JBBQEX010000011.1:0-162565 GCA_038321315.1 Haliangiales bacterium
TGGCGAGCTTGCTGCGCGGGCGCTCGTCGATGATGCCCTGCAGGAGCTCGGCACCGAGCTCTTCGTTGGCACCGTCGGCGCTCTCGAGCAGGCGGAACCCGAGCGCGTACATCGCCTCGTCGGTGACCTCGGTCTCCTTGGCGAGCCGCTTGGCGACCGGGAAGCCCTTGGCGGCGAGGCGCGAGAACTGCGCGAACACCGGATCGTCGGTGCGCGAGGTCCGCAGGATGCCCTCGCCGGCGGCCTCGAGCGCGAGCAGCGCGAGCAGGAAGCGCTGCTCGTCGTCGATCGCGGCATCGAGATCGGCGTGGGAGCGCAAGAGGGGCTTCAAGCTGCCGAACGCCTCGATCGCCTTGCCGGCCTTGCGCAGCCGCTTCGCGCGCTCGAACAGCAGCTCGACGTGGCGCGCGGGCGCGACGTCGGCGACCAGCTCGGCGAGCACGCGCTCGACGACGATCGAGTCCGCGGTCGCCTTGTTCTTGAAGTGGAGATCCATGTAGCCGCGCACCGCGTCGACGAGCTCGTCGATCGCCTGGTTCGACACGTGGCCCTTGTGCGACCGCACGACGCCGGCGTACCGCCGGGCGACGTGCTCGTCCTTGGTTCCAAGGAGCGCGCGCGTGACCGGCAGGACCGCCTCGGGAGCCTTCGCGAGCCCGCGCGCCGCGGCGTCGCGCGAGTTCGGATCGTCGCCGCCGAGCGCCTCGATCAGCGCCTTCATACCGGCCGCGCCACCGCCCGCGGGCATGCGCTCCATCGCGAGCTTCTGGGCGCTGGCGTTCTTGCTCTTGGCGAGCGCGGCGAACGGCTTCGCGAGGCTCTCGGGGATGCGCGCGCCGCGCAGCGTGTCGACCGCGGACTGCGCGACCGCGTGGTCGTCGCCGTCGGCGAACTCGATCAGCGCCTCGATCGCCTTCTCGGTGCCCTTGACCTCGCTCGACGCGACGATCCGACGGAGGCCGGCGATCGCGGCGAGCCGGATCGGGCGCGGCTCGTCGGCGTCGGCGTACTTGAGCAGCATCGACTGCGTGGTCGGGCGCGCGAGGTAGCCGATCAGCCGGAGCAGCGAGCCGAGCTCGGCGACGCCGCGCGCCACCTCGGGATCGCGCAGCGGATCCGGCGCGGCGTGCCCGTTGGTCACCGGCGCGCCCTTCTTGGGCTTCTTCGGCGCGGCGGCCTCGGCGACCTTCTGCGCCTTCGCCCACGTCTTGTGCAGCTCCTTGGCGGCCTCGCCGGCGCGGCCGATCGCCGACTTCTCGACCTGGTTCGCCAGCCGCTCGCCGTCGCTCTTGTCGAGCTCGGCGCGCACGAGCTGCAGCGCCTGCTCGCCGAACTCCTCGTCGGGGAGCTGGTCGAGCACGGCATCGATCGCGGGCTGGGTGCCGCGGCGCAGGAGCAGCTGCGCCATCACGCGACGCGCGCCGACACCGCCCGACGCGACCTCCTTGCGCAGCGTGGTCTCCGCGGCCGCGCCCTGCTGGGCGAGCACCTGCGCGGCGCGCTCGGCCAGCGCCTCGTCGTCGCCGCGCACGAGCGGCACGAGCTTCGCGGCGATCCCGACGGTGCCGTAGTCGGCGAGGGCCTCGAGCGCGATGCGGCGGACGACACCGTCACTGTCGCCGAGCCGCTCGGTCAGGGCCTCCTCGACGGTCTTGTCACCTTTGCCGACGGCCGCGAGCACGGTCGCCGCGGCGGCGCGCAGCTCGACATTGCCGCTGTCGAGCAGATCGATGATCGCCCCACCCAGGTTCTTGCCCATGATGGGCGAACGTACCGACGGGGCTCACGCGTTGTAAAGGCCGGCGGCCCACGCCGCGAGTCCGACGACGGCGATCGCGCCGGCGACGATCCCGGGTCGACCTGCGAACGAGCCGCGCTGCACGACGAGCCCGATCCCGACGAGCCACGCGATGATGCCGAGCACGGCCAGCGCGCTCGGTCCGGCGGCCGGACGAGGATCGCGCGCGAGTCGCTCGGCGTGCCACGCGGCGCGGGCCTCGCGTGTCGTGCCGGCGGCGAGCGCGCCCTCCGGGTCGGCCGAGGCCAGCGTCGCGATCGCGGCGTTCGCGGCCGATGGATCGTGCGGATCGGTGAGGTGGCGGGTCGCGAGCGCGGCGCGGCGCTCGGCGCGCGCGGCGAGCAGCGCGCGCACCTGGTCGTGGTCCTTGCGCATGCCCTCGAGGCGCGAGTAGGCGTCGTCGACGTGCGAGGCGTACGGCAGGTACCAGCGCGCGGCGGTCTCCCACGCGGCGATCGCCTCGCTCGGCCGGTTGCGCACCGCGGCGTCGTCGCCTTCGGCGAGCGCCGCGCGGCCCTCGCGCACGACGCGGATCCCGGCGACCGCGATCGCGGCGACGACGATCCCGACGACGAGCACGATCCGCTTCACGCGAAGTCTCGACGCTGGAACAACAGCGCGGCGAACGCGAGCAGCCCGACGATCCAGCCGAGCCCGTGCAACCCGGACAGCCCGACATAGCCCCACGACACGAAGTCGCCGTGGATGCTGGTGAACTTGCCGTCGAGCGTGCGGCCCGACACCGAGAACACGTGGAGGTCGGGGATGATGTGCAGCGCGACGTTCGCGATCCCGCCGATCGCCGAGCTCCCGGCCTTGGTCGCGCGCTCGATGTCCGGCGTGACGCGGCCGAGCACCCAGATGCCGAGCGCGAAGATGCCCGACAGGAACGGCGTCGAGAACGACGAGAAGAAGATCGCGATCGCGGCGACGACCAGCACCTCCATCCAAGACATCAGCACGGCCTTCCCCACCGCGAGCGTCATCCCGCTGCCCTGCCACGCGAGCATCCCGGTCATCGCGATCCCGAACACGACGACGAGCACGGTGAGCACGAGCGCCATGCCGGTGTACTTGCCGACGACGAACTCCCAGCGCTCGATCGGCTTGCTGACGATCCCGTGGATCGTGCGGCGCTGGACCTCGGTGTACAGCAACATGATCCCGAGGAAGATCGCGGTCAGCGAGCCGAACAGCGAGATGCCCGCGATCCCGACGTCGCGCGCGACCCGATCCTCCTCGGTGATCGACATCTGGCCGAGCACGAGCGCGAGGATGTTCGAGGCGAGCACGAGCACGAGGATCCCGTACAGCACGCGCATGCGCGCGGCCTCGCGGAACGTGTTGAGCGCGATCGCCCAGATCCGTCCGATCACTTTAGAATCCTCGCTCCGCTCGTCGGCTCTCCGCTCGAACCTGGTTCGAGCGCGCCGGGTTTCGCTCCGCTCGTCGGCTCGTCGAGCGCGCCGTCGTCGGCGGTGCGCCGCATGAACAGATCCTCGAGGGTCTCGTGGCGCGGCGTGATCGCGACGACCTTGGCGCCGCGGTCGCGGGCGAGCGCGAGCCAGGCATCGACGTCGGCCTCGACCGGCAGCGTCATCGACAGCTCGTCGCCGACCCGGCGGACGCGCGTCGCGCCCTCGATCGCGAGGCCGTCGTCGGCGCCTGCCTCGACGTGGACGATCACGTCGACGCCGAGGATCGAGCGGCGCACCAGCTCGGCGGGGGAGCCCTGCGCGGTCAGCACGCCGCGCGCGACGATCGCGACGCGATCGGTGATCGCCTCGACATCGGACAGGATGTGGGTCGAGAAGAACACCGTCTTGCCCTGATCGCGGAGCTCGAGGATGAGGTCGCGGACCTCCTTCCGGCCGATCGGATCGAGCCCGCTCATCGGCTCGTCGAGCACGACGAGATCCGGGTCGTTCATCAGCGCCTGTGCGAGCCCGGCGCGCTGGAGCATGCCCTTGCTGAACTTCTTGAGGCTCTGGCCCCGCGCGCGATCGAGCCCGACCTTCACGATCAGCTCGTCGGCGCGCTTGTTCCGCAGCGCGCTCGGGATGCCGAACAGCCGGCCGGCGAGATCGAGCAACTCGCCGACCTTCAGGTAGTCGTAGAAGTAGGGCGACTCGGGCAAAAAGCCCACCCGGCTGCGCGCCGCGCGGCTCGGGATCGCCTGGCCGAGCAGCTTCGCGCTGCCGCCGGTCGGCCGGATCAGGCCCATCAGCGTCCGGATCGTCGTCGTCTTGCCTGCGCCGTTGGGTCCGACGAACCCGAAGATCTGGCCCTGCTCGACGGAGAACGTGACCCCGCGCAGCGCCTCGACCTTCTTGCGCCGAAACGGCGTGCGGTAGGTCTTCCGCAGGTCGGTCACTTCGATCGCGAGGTCGGGCACGGAGCCCCGAGGTTATATCAGCGGATCGAGTAGACGAACGTCACCATGCCGCACGCCGGCACGCCGGTCTTGCCGACCTTGTACGGGTGGTAGCTCCAGCCGGCGATCGTGCTCGCGAGGGTCTGGTCGTACGACGGAAACCCGGTCGTGCCCTGCTGGGTGATCGAGGTGATCGAGCCGGTCGCCGACAGGCAGACCCGGAACGTGCCGCTCGTGCGCTTGTGGTCGTCGCGCACCATCTGCTGCTTGACCGCGTCGTTCGGCGTCGGGCTGGTGTCGCCGGCATAGCGCAGCGCCGACAGCATCTTCGGGATCAGGATCTGCTCCTTGCACGACGCTGGATCCAGCTTGCACGGATCCTCGATCACGACGCGCGGCGGATCGCCGGTCGGCGCGCAGGCGGCCCCGATGCAGTGGCCGGCGCCGGTCGGCGGACCGTCGGTGTTGCTCCCGGATCCCGAGCCGGTGCCGAGGCCGTTGCCGGGCTCGGTCGCGGCGGTCTCGGTCGGCGTGACGTCGGGGACGACCGGATCGATGTGGACCGGCTGCACGACCACCTTGGCGATCTCCTTGTGCTGCTTCGGCACGATCTTCGGGAGCTCGCGGGCGGCGGGGCTGCCCTGCGGCGCGGCGACCTCCATGACCGCGAGCGACATCGTGTGGTGTCCGGGGTCGAGCTGGTCGACGTGCCAGATGCCCGACACGAACACGCCGAACGCGACGGCGCCGTGGATGAAGACCGAGCCGAGGATGAGGGTGGTGCGCTTGCGATCGAGGGCCATTCGAGCGCCAACGCACGGCCTCGGGCCGCGATCTCTCGCAGTCGCTGACTGGTCGACTTCCGGGCCTCGCACCGGTGTCGCAGGGCATGCGAACGTGACACCGAGATGACAGCCGACCGCGTCCAGATCTCGATCGACGGCCCGATCGCCACCGTGACCCTCAGCCGCGGCGACAAGCACAACGGGGTCGACTTCCCGATGCTGCGCGGCATGGTCGGCGCGGCGACGCAGCTCGCCGGCGAGCGCCACGTTCGCGGCGTGATCTTGCGTGGCGATGGCCCGTCGTTCTGCGCCGGGCTCGACTTCAAGGCCGTGCTCGGCGGGCCCCCGGCCGCGCGCGCCGCGGCGATCGCGAAGCTGTGGTCGCCGATCCGGAACCTGTTCCAGGACTGGTCGATGGTGTGGCGCGCGCTGCCGGTGCCGGTCGTCGCCGCGATGCACGGCGCGTGTTACGGCGCCGGGATGCAGCTCGCGCTCGGCTGCGATCTACGGATCGCGACACCCGATGCCAAGCTGTCGCTGATGGAGGCCAAGTACGGCCTCGTGCCCGACATGGGTGGCATCGCGCTGATGCGGGAGCTCGTGCGGATCGACGTCGCCAAGGAGCTCGTGATGACCGGGCGGATCGTGACCGGCGAGGCGGCGCACGCCCTCGGCCTCGTCACCCACCTCGCCGTCGATCCGGTCGCCCGCGCGCGCGAGCTGCTCGAGGAGATCGCGACCCGGTCACCGGACTCGGTCGCGGCGAGCAAGTTGCTCGTCCAGGAGGCGTGGCACGCCGACGAGTCGGGCGCGCTCGCGTCCGAGCGCAAGTGGCAGCGCGCGATCATCGGCCGCGAGAACCAGCGCATCGCGATGAAGGGTCAGGGCGGCTTCACCCGCCGCAAGCTCGGCTGACCAACCCATGAAGCACGTCCTCGACGAATCCGTCATGCCGCGGCTGCGCGCCGCACTCGACGCGATCGGTGCCGTCGAGGTCGAGGCCGCGTGGCGCGTCGTCGGTTCGCAGGAGCTCGATCGCGTGACCTACGCCATCGGTGCCGTGCGGCTGGTCGTCGAGGTCGAGACCTACGTCGGCATCACGCTCGTCGGTCCCACCGAGCTCGTCGCGCGCATCGTCACACTCGTCAGCGATTGACCATCGCGGTCGCGAGTAGCGCGACCCGGGCCTTGTCGATCGCGGCGACGAGCTTCACGCGCGTGGCCTCGCCCTTCTTCGCGAACGCGCCCTCGGTGCCGCATAGGCGGTCCTGCGCCGCGGCGCCGGCGTCGCGCAGCTGGCGGTTGTGGGCGGACTCGACGTAGACCACCTCGACGCCCATCGGCCGCGAGATCGTCGGCAGCTGGCGACCGTACGGCTCCCACGCGCGGTCGCGGCACGCCGCGAAGTCCTTCTCCGACTTCTCGAACGCCGCGCCGAGTGGTTTCAACGCCGGCGACAGCAGCGCCAGCGCGCGCCCGAGGTCGACCTTGCCGAGCGAGCGCGGCTGGGTGATCGGCGCGGCCTCGCCGTCGGGCGCGAGCAGGAGGTGGTTCTTCGCGATCGAGAACCGCAGGCCGTCGGCGGCCAGCACCTCGACGCGCGAGTTCAGCGAGTCGATCACGACGAGCGGCTCGTTCTTGTGCGGCGACGCATCGCTCGCGCCCGACGCGAGATCCTTGTCGAGATCGAGCTTGGCGTACACCCGCATCGCCGGCGGCACCGCGGCAAACACCTTCGCGGCGAGCTCGAGGTGCGCCCAGTCCGTGGCCGCGAGCGTGCGGATATCGAACTGCGGGAAGTGCGGCACGAGCACGCGATCCTCGAGCGTGGCGAACGAGCCGGCGAGGTCGTACGGCGCGAGCGGGTCGAGCGTGGTCGACGCGTCGTAGATCATGAGCGTCACGGTCGCCGGCCTGGTCGCCGAGGCGGTGCCGAGCGACATCGCGATCGCGCCCTCGTCGCGCGCGCCGAGATGGAGCTCGTGATCCGATCGGTACGTCGGCTCGCTGGAGCTGCGCGACGACTCCTCGCGGCGCGGGCAGCCCTTCTCGATCCGGCCGCTGGTCGCGTCGGTCAGCTCGCGGCGAAGCACGATCGGCGTCGCGGATGCGAGCGGGCGCACGACGAGCCCGGCGATCGGCCGCGCGAGGTCGAGCACGAGGTCGGGCTGATCGGGCAGCGCGGCCTTTCCGCAACCGTAGCCGGCGTGGAGCTCGCGCAGCACGCGGCGCGCGCTGCTGGTGGTGACCTCGACGAACATCGGCGCCGCGAGCTTGCCGCCGATCGCGACGCGCTTGACCGACGCCGCGATCGGCGCCGGCTTGCCGGGTGCGTAGACCTCGATGTCGAACGCGTGCCGCGTGTTGGCGGGTGCGTAGCGCGTCAGCGGGAAGATGTCGTAGCGCCCGGGCTTCCAGCCGCCGGCGATCGCGCTCATCGCGGGGACCTCGCCGGTCGACGTCGTACACGTCGTCCAGCTCGTGTCGCCGTGGACGAGCAGGAAGCCGTCGTTGCTCCCACCGGCGACCGCGAGCGTCATCGTGTCGACCGCGGCCGCGAGCTCGACCGACGCGATCGGTTGCGGCGCGATGTTGGCACCGCAGTCGGGTGACGACGCGCCGTGCCCGAACACGCTGCTGAACGACACGAACGCGACGCCGTCGGCGCGCGCGATCATCGGCGTGCTGGTCAGCGTCGAGTCGACCTTCAGCATCACCGCCGCAGGAGGCAGCGCGCGCGGCGCGGCGGCGGTCGGTGCGGCGGGTGCCTCGGGTGCCGTGGCGGTCGCCGCCGGCTGCGCGGTCGCGACCGGCTGGGGCTGCGGGCCGCCGCCGCCGCCGAAGTGATGCGGCTTGCCGTTGACCGAGAACGTACAGGCGCCGAGACCGAGGACCAACCAGGACATGCTTCTCATGCCGGGTCGGTCAGCAAGCGAGGTGCCACGCGCAACTCCGCAGAACCTCACCGCGGGCCGGGGCAGTGCAACGGGTGCATGCAACACTCGGTCGGCGATGGATCCGACCACGTTGCCGCTCGACGAGACCCCGAGCCGCGAGCCCGGCCGCGTCGACCACCTCTACCTCGTGCTCGCCGGTGGCAAGCCCGGCGGTGGGGTGCGGTGGTCGCTCGCGGGGATCGATCGGGTCGAGATCGGGCGCGCCGCGACCCGCGCGATCCGTCGCGCCGGCACCACGCTAAACGTCGACTGTCCCGATCCGTACATGTCGTCGGCGCACCTCCGGTTCGAGCGCGAGGGCGCGCGATGGTTCGCGGCCGATGTCGGCTCGCGCAACGGCATCCTCGCGAACGGCAAGAAGCACGCGCGCACGGCCGTCGCGGGCGACGACGTGGTCGAGGCCGGCCGCAGCTTCTTCGTGCTGTGCACGAGCGAGCCCGCCGGCGCGGCGGAGCTGGTCGCGACCTCCGATCCGCTGGCGACGCTCGATCCCGAGCTCGCGCGCAGGTTCGACGACCTGCGCCGGATCGCGGCGAGCACGGTCCCGGTGCTGGTCACGGGCGGGACCGGCACCGGCAAGGAGCGCGTCGCGCAGGCGATCCACGCGGTGTCGCGCCGCGCCGGCGGCTACGTGCCGGTCAACTGCGGCGCGCTGCCGGCCGCGCTCGTCGAGAGCGAGCTGTTCGGCCACAAGAAGGGCGCGTTCTCCGGCGCGGTTGGCGACACGCGCGGCCTCGTGCTCGCCGCGACCGGCGGCACGCTGTTCCTCGACGAGATCGGCGACCTGGCGCTCGCGGCACAGGCGGCGCTGCTGCGCGTGCTCGAGGAGCGCGAGGTCCGGCCGGTCGGCGCGACCAGTGCCGTGCCGGTCGACCTCCGCGTGGTCGCCGCGACGCATCGCGACCTCGACGCGATGATCGAGGACGAGCGGTTTCGCGCCGATCTTCACGCGCGCCTTGTGGGCTTCGAGATCGAGCTGCCGCCGCTCGCCGAGCGACGGGTCGATCTCGGCACCATGCTCGCCGAGATCGCACCAACGCAGACGTTCGCCGCGGTCGCGATCCGGGCGCTGCTCGCCCACACCTGGCCACGCAACGTGCGCGAGCTGGTCCAGGTCGTCGAGCGCGCCGTCGCGCTGGCGGGCGGCGCCGAGATCACGCTCGCACATCTGCCGGACGAGGTCGCGACCGCGACGTTCCCGGCGCGCGCGCCGAACGAGCCCGACACCCGTCGCGATGACCTCGTCGCGCTGCTCGCGAAGCATCGCGGCAACGTCACGAAGATCGCGACCGAGCTCGGCGTCGTTCGCCAGCAGGTGCAGCGCTGGTTGCGCCGCTACGAGCTCGATCCGGCGCGCTATCGCTCACGGTAGCGCGAGCCCGACGGCGGCGACGTAGGCGGCGATCGCGCGCTTCAGGTAGTCGTCGGCGTGGCGATCGGCCGCGATGATCAGCGCCTTGCCGGTCGCGGTCGAGCCGGTCTCCCACGCCACGAGGCCGGCCACGAACGACAGCTCCGCGCGCGCGTCGTTCGGCAGCGCCGGCGCGCTCGTCATCGCGCGATCGAGGAGCACCGCGGCGGTACGAACATCGCCGGCCTCGAGGGCGCACAACGCCTCGCCGAGCTCGGCCCGCGCGGTGTACGCGGCGCCGGCGGGCGCGGTGGTCCGGCCGAACGCCTGGCGCGCCGCACGCCAGTCGGCGACCGCGAGCGTGCACGCGCCGCCGCGATGCTCGAGGTCCGCGATCGTGAACGCGAGGATCCCGATCGTGAGCGGATCGGTCGCGGTCGCGCGCTGCGCCTGGACGTCGGCGGTGAGCTCGCCGAGGAGCGCGGGGGTGATCGGCTTGACACGACCGACGAGCTCTGCCGCGGCGCGGATCGCGCCCAGATGCATCGGGGCGGTCGCGATCGGGCGCGGTCGCGGCACCGGTGCGTCGAGCAGGATCGGGGCGTCGATCGGCGGCGCATCGATCGCCGCGGCATCGATCGGCGGTGGCGGCGCCGCGACCGCGACCACGGGTGGCCTCGCCGACGCGCGCGGCCACACCAGCGCCGCGACGACGGCCACGAGCACGACGGCGATGGCGAGCGCGACGCCGATCCAGATCCGGCGCGGCGGCGCGAGCGCGCGGACCAGCGCGTCCATCGACGCGAACCGATCGCCGGGCTCGAAGGCACGGCCGCGCGCGAGCGCCTCGGCGACCGCGGGTGGGATCGCCTTCCCGGCGAGCGCGGTGCCGAGCGCGACGCAGAAGCTGTACTGGTCCGCGCGACCGTCGACCGCGTCCCCGACGATCTGCTCGGGTGCCATGTAGCCGGGCGTGCCGACGACCATGCCGGTGCGGGTCAGCGTCGCGGCGAGATCGGAGGTCACGGTGTCGCGCACCGCGCCGTGATCGACGCGCGCCAGGCCGAAGTCGGCGACGCGCGGCCGGCCGACGCGATCGATCAGCACGTTCGCCGGCTTGAAGTCGCGGTGCACGAGGCCCGCGCGATGGACGGCAGCGAGCCCGGCGCCGATCCGGGCGAACATCGCGATCACGACGGGTACCTCGCGCGGCGTCACGGACCACTCGTCGAGCGTCATGCCCTCGACGAGCTCCATCACGATGTAGAGCCGGGTGCCGTCGAGTCCGATCTCGTGCAGCCGCACGACGTTCGGATGATCGATCCGCGCGAGCGCCTGGCCCTCGCGAACGAGCCGCGCCGCGTAGGCCGCGTCGTCCTGGCCGGGCCGGAGGAGCTTGATCGCGACGGCGCGACCAGAGTCGGCGTGGCGCGCGGCGTAGACCACGCCCATGCCGCCTTCGCCGAGGCGACCGCCGATCGCGTACGGCCCGATCGTCGTCGGGGGCGCGGGCGCGACCACCTGATCGTGGCCGGGCAGCGAGAGCGTGCCACTCACCGGTCGGCCGACGGCGCCTCGGCATCGTGCGCGAAGCGCCAGCGCAGCTTGCCGTCGACGATGCGCGCGGCTTCGGCCTTGGCGAGCGCCGGGAACTCGGGTTCCCCGACGAGCAGGCCGCCGAGGCCCGAGATCCCGGGCTCGTGGCCAACGACGATCAGCACGTCGGTCGCCGCCATGGCGCGGATCGCGGTGACCAGCGCACGCGGGTGCTCGCCGGGCACGAGGGCCGGGACGACCTCGATCACCCGATCGGTCTCGAAGCGACCGAGGACGAGCTCGGCGGTCTGCAGCGCGCGCGCGAGCGGGCTCGCCCACACCGCGGTCGGCGCGCAGTCGTGCCAGCACAGCCGGTCGCCGAGGGCCTTGGCCTGCGCGCGCCCCCGTTCGCTCAGGTGGCGATGGGGATCGCGCAACCCGAGCGTCTCGTCGACCGCGTCGGCGTGCCGGATCAGGATCACCTGCACACCCGCAGCCTATCGCGTACGCTTCGCAGCATGAAGCTCTACGGCACGACGACGTCGCCCTTCGTGCGTCGCGTCCGGATCGTCGCCGCCGAGCTCGGCGTCGCGGTCGACCGGATCGACACCGCCACCGAAGCCGGCCAGGCCGCGCTGCGCGAGATCTCGCCGATCAGGAAGGTGCCGGTCGCGGTGCTCGACGGCGCGACCATCTTCGACTCGCGCGAGATCATCGCGGCGCTGATCGCGAAGCATGGCTGGGGCCCGCTCGCGCGCCCGGCGGATCCGATCGCGGATGCCAACCTGGTCAACGCGTGCGACGCCGCGCTCGACTCGGTGATCCAGCTGTTCTACCTGCGGCGCGATGGCGTCGCGATCGAGGGCAACGTGTTCGAGCAGCGGCAGCTCGATCGCGTCGACGCGATCTTCGGATGGTTGGGCACGCGCGTCGTTTGCGAGCTCGGGCTCGCCGCGATCTCGACGGTGTGCGCGCTCGACTGGATGGCGTTCCGCAAGGCGTATCCGATCGAGCGCGCAGGCACGCTGGTCGCGCTGCGCGAGGCGTTCGCCGGGCGCGCGTCGTTCGCGGACACCGCACCCCGCGCATGAAACCGGTCGTCGCGCTGTGTGCGCTCGCGGCGTGCTGGTCGACGCCGGCCGCGACGCCGACCCCGGCGGGCGCGCTGCCCGGGCTCGCGTGGATCACGCCGCGCCAGCCGTGGCGGATGGCGCAGCAGCTGACCGCGCTCGTCGTCGACGGTGACAGCGCGATCGTCGGGGCCGGCGGTGGCTGGGTCGCGCGCGTCGACCTCGTGACCGGCGTGGTCGGCGCCGAGCAGCACCTCGGCGCGGACTTCACGGTGTTCGACCTCGCGAAGCTGCACGACGGTCGCTGGATCGTGGTCGGCAACGACGGCGGCACGACGCGCGCGGTCGCGCTCGATGGAAAGACGCTCGCGCCCACCGCGATCCACCTCGGCCTCATGCCGGATCGCCACCAGATCCATGCCGGCGTCGCGGTGACTGCCGACGGCGGCGTCGTGATCGCCGGCAAGGGCCTGCCGCTCGCGATCTACGATCCCGCGAGCTGGAGGATCCGCGCGGTGCTCGCCGCCGAACCCGGCTGGAATCGGCCGCGGATCGTCGGCACGACGCTCGCGGTCGAGCTCGCGTCGACCGCGTACGCGTTCGATCTCGCGACCGGCGCGCGCAAGGCGCTCGGCGCGTCGTCGACCGTGACCGCGACGTCGGCGCGCGTCGCGCTGAAGGTCTACGACCAGCGCGTCTGGTGGGCCGAGATCTGGGAACACGATCGCCACCTCGTGCGGCTCGCCGAGCCGGTCGACGCCGTCACGCTGTCCGACGACGGCAAGCGCCTCGCGGTCGCCCGCGGCACGCGTGTCGCGATCTACGACGAGCCGTTCGCCGAGACCACCTCGACGATCGAGCTCGGCCCGTCGGTGGCCGGCGGCATCGTCGGCATGACGCTCGCCGGCGATCGCCTGGTGGTCTCGACGCTCGCGATCCTGCGCGTCGTCCACGTCAAGGATCGCCGCGCGTCGGATCCCGGCGCGCCACCGTGGGGCCCACCGATCGCGTTCGGGCTCGGTCGCGATGGCACCGTGCTCGACGCGCGCGAAGGCCACGCGTGGTGGCTCGCGAACGGCAAGGTCACCACCGAGCTCGCGCTCGGCACGTTCATGCCCGGCGCGATCCGCCCCGACGAGGTCACCCGCATCGTCGGTCACGATCGCGGCACGATCGCGGTGCGCGATCGCCGCGGCAAGGAGGTCGGCTTCTGGCGGCCCGACAAGTCGCCGATCGGCGCGTGGCTCGGCGCCGGCGGTGACGTCGCGGTCGCGACCGAGCCCGGCCGCACCGCGCAGCTGTTGCGCAGCGTCCGCGATCGCCTGGTCGATGGCCTCGGCTTCACCGGCGACGGCGACGTCCGCGACGTCGATCCGGACTCGGGCGACGCGCTGGTCGCGAGCGGCGGCCACGTCTGGGTCGCGAACGTGCGCACCGGGCGCGGCTGGACTCATCCGCTCGCGGTCCCGGGCTGCTCCGGCACTGGCGGCGCGACGCTCGAGCGCGACGGCGATCGCGCCGCGACGTTCGCCGGTCGCGATCTCGCGCTGTGGGATCGCCACACCGGCCAGCTGCTCGGCACGACGCGGCTGCCCGCGACGATCGATCGCGTGGTCATCGACCGCGAGGGCGTCGTCGTCGTCGCGATCCCGACGCTGGCGTTCTGGCGCCCGGGCAGCCCGCCGCGGGTGCTGACCGTCGTCGACCTCTACACGGCGACCGCCGATGGCACGCGGGTCGCGGTCGCGTTCGAGGACGGCCGCGTCGCGCTGCTCGATCGGCGCGCGGCCGGCGCCGGGGCGACCCCGTACGAGGTGACCGTGCCGGCGCTTCCGGCGAAGTGCCCGTTCGTCGATCCGTTCGATCTGCCGAACGAGATCGTGAACGAATAGCTACCAGTAGCCGTTCGTGCGACGCGCGAGCAGGTAGGGGCGAACGACGCCGTCGGGCCCGGGCAGCTGCTCGACGACATGGATCATGTCGGTGCCGGGCGGGATCGCGCCGGTGGTCGGCGCGGCGACCGGCAGGCCGTCGCGATACAGCGCGAGCGGTGCACCCGGCGCGGGTGCGTCGCCGTAGTGGCTGATCCAGGTCTCGCCGATCAGCTCGCCGAAGATCGCGACGTCGTGCGCGACGAGCCGCGCG
Source organism: Haliangiales bacterium (assembly GCA_038321315.1). Classification (GTDB taxonomy): domain Bacteria; phylum Myxococcota_A; class Polyangia; order Haliangiales; family Haliangiaceae; genus JABFXX01. Next base: position 14,017 of record JBBQEX010000011.1, read on the forward strand.
GGCGCGGGATACGCGGGTGCCTGGTACGTCGTGATGTACACGCGCACGCCGCGGATCCCGAGCGCGGGATAGCGCTGGCGCAGCTCGGCGAGCAACACGACCATGCGCGCGTGCAGCTGCGCGCGATCGCGCTCGCGATGCAGCGTGCGATAGACGTAGTCACGATCGATCTCGGCCTGCTGCCAGGTCGCGATCGGCACGTCGGACACCAGCTCGATGCGGCCGCCGATCAGCTCGTAGGGCTGGTGCGTGTCGTACGGTTCCTTGGCGCGGATGATCGCGAACATCGGGAACCGCGAGAACGGGAACGTGCGCAGCACGCCGTCGAGGCGCGGCGCGAACGAGATCGTCAGGTCGAACACGACGAACGCGACGACGAACAGCTGCGCGGCGAGCGCTCGGCGCGGCGGCAACGTGCGCGGCGTCGGCCGCCGCACGAGCGCGTCCCAGTCGACGAACACCGCGGCGAGCGGAAACCAGCTCGGGTTCGCGAGCGACATCACGTACCACAGCGCGAGGACCTCGACGACGAACAGCACGGCGGCGAGCCCGCGCACGAGCGGTCGTCGCACGAACACGATCGCGAACAGCGGCATGATCTGCGAGATCAGGTTGAGCCCGGCCGCGGCCTCGTAGCGCCACGACTTCGCGAGCAGCCAGTCGACGATCGCCGGGCGCTCGAGATCGCCGACCAGGTCGTAGCGCGCGAGCAGCTGGTGCCGCAGGTTGTCCGACAGCGCCCAGTGCAGGCCGCCCGAGCGCAGCTTCAGGAGGCACGCCGACAGGAACATCAGGCCGACCGCGAGCTGCACGAGGCGCAGCGACCACTGGTAGCTCGCGTCGACCGGCACCGGCGCGCGGCGCAGGAGGACGTCGAGCGCGAGCGCGTCGCCGCCGCGCGCGCCCTGGAACGCGACCATCGCGATCAACACGATGTTGAGATCGTGCGACCACGACGGCTGGAAGCTCATCGCCTGGCTCGCGACGACGAGCGCGGCGAGCGTGGTGACCGCGATCGCGGTGCGCGTGAAGAACCCGACGAGCATCGCGAGCGCGCCGGTGCACGCGACGATGCCGGCGAGCTCGATCGCGAAGGCCGGCGGCGGCACCGGGCACAGCATCAGGATGCCGACCGGGTGGTAGACGCTCGCCGCCATCAGCTCGGGATGGACGATCGGCGCCTGACCGCGCACGCGATTCAGCAGCAGGAGGACGGCGATCGCGAGCGCGATGCGCACGATCGCCGCCGCGTACCTCCCACCCGAATCGAACCAGTAGCGGTTCCACATCGCCTACGTGGGCTATCATGGCACCCAATGCAGCGCGGCACCGACATCGCGCGCGCGGCCGCGATCCTCGCCCGCGGCGGGCTCGTCGCGTTTCCGACCGAGACGGTGTACGGGCTCGGCGCCGATGCCGCGCGCGACGACGCGGTCGCCAGGATCTTCGCCGCCAAGGGTCGACCGACCGGTCACCCGCTGATCGTGCACCTCGCCGCGGGCGCGCCCCTCGAGCCGTGGGCGCGCGAGATCCCCGAGGTCGCCCGCCGGCTCGCGGTGAGCGCGTGGCCCGGCCCGCTCACGATCATCCTGCGCCGCGGCGCGCGGGTCGCCGACGCGACCACCGGCGGCAGTGACACCGTCGGGATCCGCGTGCCCGCACACCCGGTCGCGCAGGCGCTGCTCGCGGCGTTCGGGGGCGGCATCGCGGCGCCGAGCGCGAACCGGTTCGGCGCGGTCAGCCCGACGACCGCGGATCACGTCGCCGACGGGCTCGCCGATCGCGTGGACTACCTGCTCGACGGCGGGGCGTGCGAGGTCGGCGTCGAGTCGACGATCGTCGATCTGTCGCGCGCGCACCCGACGCTGTTGCGACCGGGCGGCCTCGCGCGCGAGGCGATCGAGGCGATCGTCGGGCCGCTCGCGGCGGCGGACGCGGCGGCGCCGGCCGCGCCGGGCACGCTCGCCAGCCACTACGCGCCGCGCGCCGAGGTGATCGCGGTCGAGCCCGACCAGGTCCCAGCGGCGGTCGCGGCGAACGCGGGTCGCGCGATCGCGGTGCTCGCGCCGCGCGCGGCGTTCGCGGCGTGGCCGGACCTCGCGGCGACGGCCTGGCCGCTGCCCGATGACCTGCCCGGCATGGCGCGGGCGCTGTACGCCGCCCTCCGCGAGGTCGACGCGAGCGGCGTCGATGTGGTGATCGCCGCGTTGCCTCCGGCGGTCGGCCTGGGCGAAGCTGTCGGCGATCGGTTGCGCCGCGCGGGCGGGCCGCGAGACAGATAAGCATGACCGCAGTCGGCATCATCATGGGATCGCACAGCGATTGGGCCACGATGAAGCTCGCCGCCGACGTGCTGGTCGAGCTCGGCGTGAGTCACGAGACCAAGATCGTCTCGGCGCATCGCACGCCGGATCTCCTGTTCGCCTACGCCGAGTCGGCGGTCGCGCGCGGCCTGCGCGTGATCATCGCCGGTGCCGGCGGCGCGGCGCACCTGCCCGGGATGACCGCAGCCAAGACGCGGATCCCGGTGCTCGGCGTGCCGGTGCAGAGCAAGGCGCTGTCCGGCATGGACTCGCTGCTGTCGATCGTCCAGATGCCGCGCGGGATCCCGGTCGGCACGCTCGCGATCGGCGAGGCCGGCGCGGTCAACGCGGCGCTGCTCGCCGCCGCGATCGTCGCGCTCGACGATCCGGCGGTCGCCGCCCGGCTCGATGCCTACCGTGCCGCGCAGACCGCCAAGGTCCTCGCGGAGACGCTGCCATGACCCCCCTGCTGCCCGGCGCGACGATCGGCGTGCTCGGCGGCGGCCAGCTCGGCCGGATGATGGCGATGGTCGCGCGCCAGATGGGCTACCGCATCGTGGTGCTCGATCCGTCGCCGCGCTGCCCGACCGCGCAGCTCGCCGATGGCTTCGTGGTCGGCGCGCTCGACGACATCGTGTCGGCGCGCCACCTCGCCAGGCAGGTCGACGTCATCACGCTCGACACCGAGCACGTGCCGGCCGCGATCCTCGAAGAGCTCGAGACGATCGTCCCGGTCCGCCCGGGACCGCAGGTGCTGCGCACGATCCAGGACCGCATGGTCCAGAAGCAGTTCCTCGATTCGCTCGGCGTCGCGCAGGCGCGCTGGGCACCGGTCGGCGACCGCGACGAGCTCGCGGCGGCGCTCGCGCGGCTCGGCACGCCGTGCATCCTGAAGCTCCGTCGCGCCGGCTACGACGGCAAGGGTCAGGCCCGGATCGCCGAGGGCTCCGACGGCGTCGCCGAGTTCGTCCACCTGACCGGCGTTCGCGAGCCCCAGCTGCCCGAGGAGATCCCGCCACCGATTCATCCCGCGGTCGCCGAGGAGCTCGTCCGGTTCAGCCGCGAGATCAGCGTGATCCTCGCGCGTGGCATGGCCGGCGACATCAAGATCTATCCGATCGCCGAGAACGTGCACCGCCGGCACATCCTCCACACGACGCGCGCGCCGGCGCCGATGCCCGACGAGCAGCGCGCGCGGGCCGAGGCGATCGCGATCCGGATCGCCGAGGCGCTCGGCACGATCGGCATCCTCGCCGTCGAGATGTTCGAGCTCCCCGACGGGCGCCTGCTGGTCAACGAGCTCGCCCCGCGCACCCACAACAGCGGCCACTACACCTATGGCGCGTGCGCGACCTCGCAGTTCGAGCAGCACGTCCGCGCGGTCTGCGGCATGCCGCTCGGGGATCCGCGGCCGATGACCGGCGCCGTGATGGTCAACCTGATCGGCGATCTGTGGCGCGACGGGCCGCCGGCCTGGCGCGAGGTGCTGGCGCGCCCGGAGGCCAAGTTGCACCTCTACGGCAAGGACATGGCGGCGCCGGGCCGGAAGATGGGTCATGTCCTCCTGCTCGACGACGATACCGACCGCGCACTCGCGAACGCCGAGGCGCTGATCAGCGCGTTGCTCCCGAGCCCGTGATAAATTCGGCCGTCCGTGGCCACCCTCGTGTACAGCGATGTCGACGGCGTCGACCGATCGTTCGCACTCGGGAACGAGCCGGTCACGATCGGCCGCGCGCCGGAGTGCACGATCCGCAGCGAGGACCCGCGGGTCTCGCGGATGCACGCGCGGTTCTACATCGACCAGGGCGTGCTCTGGGTCGAGGACGCCGGCAGCTCGAACGGCATCTACGTCGGCCCGAACAAGGTGCAGCGCGCGCCGGTGCCGACCGGCGAGATCATCCTCGTCGGCAGTCTGATGATGCGGTTGCTCCCCGCGAGCGGCACGCTGCCACCGCCGATGGGGCTGCACGGCACGCTCGCGACCTGGCTCGAGCTCGAGCGCAAGGGCCGCATCGCCATCGAGGACGAGCGCGACGCGTTCGCCCGGCGCGTCGGCGAGCTCCACCAGGAGCTGCGGACCGCGAAGGAGGCCGTCGTCGAGATCCAGCCGGCGATGACGGCGCCCGATGGGATGACCAAGCTCGCCGAGCTCGCCGAGCTCACGCGCGCCAAGGAAGACGCCGAGGGTCACGCGGCCCAGCTCGAGCACGCGCACGGCGAGGTCCAGCGCGAGGCGCAGACGCTGCGCGAGTCGATCGACAAGCTCAAGAAGACGCATCAGCAGGAGCTCGAGGCGGTGCGGCTCGAGCTCGCGAAGGCCAAGGAACAGAAGATGGTCGCCGAGGCGCAGGGCGGCATGGCCGTCGTCGCGCAGCTCGCCGAGACCGACCTCGTGATCGCGAACCTCCAGAAGGATCTCGCGACGGCCAAGCGCCTGGCCACCGCGCCTCCCAAGCCGAGCGACACGTCCGACCTGCTCGCCGCCGCGACCGCGCGCGCCGACAAGGCCGAGAAGGAGCTCGCCGCCGCGCAGATCCGCGCGCAGGGTGCCGAGCGCAACCTCGCCGGCGCGAACACCGGGACCGCGAAGGCCGAGTCGCGCGCCGCCGAGCTCGCGACCAAGCTCGCCGAAGCCGACGAGCGCGCCAAGCTGGCGAGTGCGGCGACCGCGGCGGCGACCGAGCGGATCGCGGAGCTCGAGGCGCGCGTCGGTGCCGGCGACGCTCCCCTCGCCGCGGCCGAGGCGCGCGCGAAGCAGCTCGCCGGCGACCTCGCGACCGCCGCGCTCGCGGCCGATGTCGAGCGTGACAAGCTCGCGGCGCTTGAGAAGCAGGTCGCCGAGGCCACCGCGCGCGCGACCGCCGCCGAGGTCGGCCTCGCAGCCGCGACGACCGCGGCGGCGACCGCGTCGGCCACCGTCGGCGATGCCGGCAAGCGCGCGGCGGAGCTCGAGGCCAAGATCGCGACGCTCGCCGGGGCCGAGGCCGCGATCGGCCAGGCGATCAAGCAGCGCGATCTCGCGGTCGCGCGCGCCGAGCTCGCCGAGAAGGCCGCCGCGGCCGCGAGCACCAAGGTCGACGAGTCCGACAAGCGCTCGACCGCCGCCGAGACGATGGCCAAGGCGATGGCGAAGGATGTCGCCGAGGCGCTGCGTCGCGCGGCCGAGGCCGACAGCCGCGCCAAGGGCCTCGCGCGCGACATCGCGAGCTCGGCGCGCGCCGCCGAGGAGGCCGAGGCCAAGGCCAAGACGATCGGCGCCAGCGTCGACGAGGTGCAGGCGCGCGCGACCGCCGCGGAGGCCACCGCGCAGAAGGCGGTCGCCGACGCCGAGGCCGCCGCGAAGAAGGCGATCGCCGCCGCGGTCGCCGAGCGCGACGCGCAGAAGACCGAGCTGACCGCCAGGCTCGAGTCGCTGCAGCGCGAGCTCGCCGCCGAGCGCTCGACGTCGATCCAGATCATCGACGGCAAGTCGCGGCTCGAGCGCGAGGTCGCTGGGCTGCCGGCGTTGCGCGAGCGCGCCGAGGCCGCCGAGGCCGCCAAGGCGCAGCTCGAGATCCAGCTCGAACAGCTCCAGGAGCGCGTCGACGATCTCGAGAGCAACGTCGCGGTCGCCGAGACCGCGGCGCAGGCGACCAGCAGCGAGAGCAAGGCGAAGGTCACGACGATCGAGCAGGAGCTCGCACAGGCCAAGGCCGCGCTGCAGAAGCAGGGCGAGGCCGCCGAGTCGCTGCGCGTCAAGCTGCGGCTCGTCGAGGGCGAGGTCTCGGGCGCCGAGCGCAAGCAGGCCGAGGCCGAGGCGTTCGCGAACGCCGCGAAGGCCAAGATCGCCGAGCTCGAGACGCTCGCGGGCGATCGCGGCGCGGCGGCCGCGGAGAGTCGTCAGAAGCTCGACGAGGCGATCGCGCACGTCAAGGCGATCGAGGAGCGCACCGAGGGCCTGTCGCGCTCGGCCGAGGCCGCCGATCTCGCGATCGGTCGCGCCGGTGGGCTGCAGCGTCAGCTCGACGAGGCGATCTCGAAGCACGCGTGGCTCGAGCGCGAGCTCGCCAGCGCCAAGAGCGGCCACGATCGCGAGGCGGCCGCCGCACTCGCGGCCGCCGAGGCGCGCGCGCAGACCGCCGAGGAGGCGGCGCGCACGCTCGAGCAGCGCGCGCAGACCGCCGAGCAGCGCGCGCAGACCGCCGAGCGCCGCGCGACGGAGGCCGAGGCGCGCCCGGTCGCTCCGGCGCCGCGCGAGTCGGTCAACCTCGATCTGCAGAAGCGGATCCAGGAGCTCGAGCGCGAGGTCGCCAAGGCCGATAACGTGCGCTCGTTCGCCGCCGAAACCGAGAAGGAGATCGCGCAGCTCCAGCGCGACCTTCGCGACGCGCGCAGCAAGCTCACCCAGACCACGCTCGAGCGCGATCGCTTCGAGTCCGAGCTCCGCGACTCGCGCAACGACGATGGCGACACCACGAACCGCCGATCGATCGCGGCGGTCGACAACAACCAGCTCGTCGAGGCCGACCAGCGCTACCAGCAGATCATGCGCGACAACCTCGCGCTCAAGAAGGCGATGGCCGATCTCGAGGCGCGCCTCGCGCAGGCGCAGGAGCGGCTCGAAGATCAGGAAGAGGCGACCGCGACCGGCAGCCAGCTACCGATGACCGAGATCGTCGAGCACGTCTCGATCCTCGAGGAGTCGATCGACTCGCTGCGCGCCAACATGCGCGCCGCGAGCGACGAGACCGCCATGATGGATCAGACCGACTCCGTCGTGACCGTGTCGAGCGCCGTCAGCCAGGCCGCCGAGCACATCGAGCGCGCGCGCTCCGCCGTGCGCGCGCTGCTCAAGTCCATCCGCTAGCCGTGGCCGCGCGCCTGGACGGCGGCGAGTAGCTCGGCGATCGACGACGCTGCCTCGTGATCGTTGGCGAGCATCCGCGTCGCCGCGCCGCGCACGATGACCGGGTCGGCATAGCCGTGCTTGGTGGCGAGCTCGGCGCACTCCATCGAGACCAGCTCGATCAGCTCGACATCCTCGACGAGGTCGCACTTGCCGACGAACAGGACGACGCGATTGACGCCGTGCTCGCGGCACGCCGCCATCGCGGCGCGCGTGCCTGGCATCGGCCCGTCGGGCGCGCTGACAACGACGATCGCCGCGTTACGCGAGGCGATCGTCCAGTCGACCGGATCGCTGACCGCAAACCCGTGGCGCTGGGTCAGGGCCTTGGCCAGCGTGGTCTTGCCGTGCCCCGACTCGCCGACGATCGCGTAGGTATCCATCCGCCGATGCTACCGCGCCGCCGTCGTGTGATCGCGGAGGAACGCGAGCGAGAACGGTAGGCGGGCGGACCAGAAGTCGAAGTCGTGACGGCCCGGTCCGAGGAAGAACGCGTGGTCGATCTTGCGCGCGAGCAGCACGTCGTGGAGGTAGGCCGCTGCGTTGTTGAGGTTGAAGTCGTCCTCGGTACCGCAGTCGAGGTAGATCGCGAGCTTGCCGGGCTCGAGCTTGCCGGCGAGCGCGATCGGATCGAGCGCGACCCAGGTCTCGCGATCGGCACCGAACACCGCGCGGATCCACGCGGTCAAGGGGCCGCCGCCGGCGCCCCACTTGCTGACGTCGGCGAGCGTCTTGACCAGCTCGGGGTGCCCGGTCGGATACGGATACGGCGACTCGTAGAGCAGGGCGTCGACGCCGGAGTGACTCGCGGCGGCGGAGAACCGATCGGTGAACCGCATGCCGAGCTCGAGCGCGCCGTAGCCACCCATCGACAGGCCGGCGATCGCGCGGCCGTCACGCGTCGCGATCGTGCGGTAGTGACCGTCGACCCACTTGAGGAGATCCTCGACGATGTAGGTCGCGTACTTGCTCGCGTGGACGCAGGTCGACTCGTGCGGCTGGCGCGGCGAGAACATGCCGGCGCCGGTCTTCATGCAGCCGTCGTAGTCCTCGGCCATCGCCGAGTCGATGTAGAAGTTGTTGTCGCCGTCGGGCATCACGACGATCGCGCCGAGGTGCATCGCGTCGGCGGTCTTGTCGAGGTGACCGGCGCCGACCCAGTCGGTCTCGCCGCCGCCGAGTCCGTTCAGGTAGTAGAACACGGGCCACTTCTTGGCCGGGCTCGCGTCGTAGCCGGCCGGCAGGTAGATCGTGACGTGCTTGTCGACGCCGAGCGCGTCGGTGTGGAACGTCTGGGTCTCGACCCGGCCGGTGGTCGGTGCGGCGGGCGCGGCGACCGGCGGCACGGGCACGACCGGGGTGCTCGTCGGTGCGGGTGCGGCACACGCGGCGAGCACGGCAAGGATGGCGACTCTCACAGCATCACCGGGAGGACCGCGACGGTCTGGATCTGGGTCTTCGTGAACGACACCGCGAGGTGCGCGAGATGATCGATGGCTTCGGCGATCACCGGGTCGAGCCCGGCGAGCAGGCTACTCGCCTCCGGTGCGAGCGCGGCGGCGCCGAGCGCGGCGAGCGCCGAGACGCCGAGCGGCGCGTGGACGACGCCATAGCCGGCGAGGATGTCGCGCAGCGTCGGCGTGTTCGGGTAGACCTCGAGCTCGGCCTTGGCATCGATGTGGCCGAGCTTGCGCGCCTCGGCGAGCGCGGCGTCCATGCCGCCGAGCTCGTCGACCAGGCCGTTGTGCAGGGCGTCGGTACCGGTCCACACGCGACCCTGCGCGATCGGCTCGATCTGCGCCGGCGTCTTGCCGCGACCGGCGGCGACGCGCCCGATGAACACCGTGTAGACCTCCTGCATCGTCGTCTGGATCGTCAGCTTCTCGTCGTCGGTCCACGGCCGCATGCTCGCCATCATCGTCGCGTGCTTGCCGCGGCCCATCGGGTACGAGTTGACGCCGAGCTTCGCGAGCGCGGGGCCGATCGACAGCTTGCCGCCAACGACGCCGATCGAGCCGGTCAGCGTGTCGGGCATCGCGAAGATCTTGGTCGCGCCGCTCGCAATGTAGTAGCCGCCGCTCGCCGCGACGTCGCTCATCGACACCACGATCGGCTTCTTGGCCTTCAGGTCTGCCATCGCGCGCCAGATCAGCTCGGACGCCTGCGCGCTGCCGCCGCCGGAGTCGACCCGGAGCACGACTGCCTTGACGCTCGGATCCGCGGTCAGCACGCGGAGGGTCGCGACCAGCGTGCCCGACGCGATCTGCTGGCGCGCGCCGAGCACGCCGTCACCATCGCCGTCGACGATGTCGCCGATCGCATAGACCACCGCGACGTGATCGGCGGACGGGCGATCGGGTGGCGTCATCCCGACGAAGCGCATGATCGCCGCGAGGTCCTCGAAGTCCGAGCGCTCGGTCTTCAGCTTCAGCTCGGTCCACGGGCCCTTCACGTTGGCCTCGCGGAACGCCTCGAACGAGCTGACCTCGTCGACCAGCTTCTCGGTCTTCGCGCGCTCCGATGGAAACAGCCCGGTGTCGATCAGCGCCTTGACCGCGGCCGGGGAAAGCTTGCGCTCGGTCGCCACGATGTCGACCATCGTCGCGTAGCGGCCGTCGAGGATCGCGCCGAGCGCCTCCTCCATCTCCTTGCTCGGCGCGTCCCGCGTGAGTGGCTCGGCCGCGCCCTTGTAGGCACCGACGTGCAGGAAGTCCGCGGTCACGCCGAACTTGTCGAGCAGCGGCTTGATGTGGATCGGCATCGCCGACGGGCCGGCGATCGCGACCTCGCCGAGCGGCGCGAGCCCGATCCGGTCGCACGCGGTCATCATCAGGTACGTCGCGTTCATCGCGGTCTCGCCGAAGCAGACGATCGGCTTGCCCGCGGCGCGGAAGTCGTGCATCGCGACGCGCAGCTCGACGAGATCCGGCAGGCTGATCTCGAGGCCCGCGAACCGCAGCAACAGGCCCGACACCTTGGCGTCGGTCGCGAGCGCGCGCAGCCGGCCGACCATGTCGGCGAGCTCGGTGCCCTTGCCGCCACGGAACGAGAACGCCGTCTTCTCGACGACGCCGCCGCCGATTGCGATCACGCCCCAGTGCGGCTTCGCCTCGTCGTAGTCGGCCGACTTCTCGGGCGCCTCGTACGGCCCCGGCTTCTTCACGTTGTCCTTGAGCTTCGCCAGCATTCCCTTGAGATCGACGCCGCCGAGCGGGCTCTTGTCGTCGTCGTGGCCAGCCGCGCCGGTGCCGAGCACGGGTCCGGTCGCCCACGGGTCCTTGGCCTCGCCGTGGACCGAATCGAGTGGCGAAGGATTCGAGCTACAGCCGACTAACGCGAACAGGGCAGCGAGATGCAATCGCATGCCGCGTTCATATCACTATCCACTACCGCTGCCCGCCTCGGGCGTCGGGGTCGGCGTCGTCGGTGGCGTCGGCGGCGGGGTGGGCGGTGGCGTCGCGCCGCCGGTATCGGTCACGCCGAGCCGCTCGAGCGCCTTCACGGCCTTCGAGGTTCCCGGGTACACCGCGAGGTACGCCTTGTAGGCCTCGATCGCGTCGTCTTTGCGCCCCTGCTGGTGGTACGCCTCGGCGATCCCGTAGAGCGCCGGCTCGTAGCGCGGCGAGAACCGGAGCGCCGTGCGGAACTTGCTCTGGGCGCTCGCGAACTGCTTGGCATCGACGAAGCAGTAGCCCATCCCGGTGTGCGCCTCGACGCTGTCCGGCTTCTGGTCGAGCGCCTTCTGGTACAGCTCGATCGCGCGCGTGCAGTTCGAGTCGGCGATCTTGTTCGCCTCGATCATGATCGCGTCGTAGCTACCGCCGCCACCGCTCGGCACGTCCACCGGCTTCACCGCCGAGCCCGAGCCCGAGCCCGAGCCCGAGCCCGCCGGCTGCGTGTGATCTTCGGGTGGTAGCGGATCGCTCTTGGCGACCAGCGTCTCGAGCCGCGCCGCGAGCGCGCGTGCCGCGGCGTGCTCCGGTTGCGCGGCGAGCACCTGATCGGTCATCGGCTTGGCGTCGTTCGGTCGGCTCTGCGCGAACGCGATCAGCGCGAGGTGGAAGCGCGCGCGCACGTCGCCGGCCTCGAGCTTGCCATCGCCGGTGTCGATCGCGGCGAATGCCGCCTTGGCGTCGTCGAGCTTGCCGTCGCGCGCGAGCACGAGCGCGTCGGCGATCGCGGCGTCCTTGGTCCACCCCTTGTCGGCGTGCGCGACGTCGCTGTAGCGCTTGATGTCGCTCGGGCGCTTGCCCTGGAGGCGCAGCACCTCGGCCATCGCGAGGTTCGACGCGCCGCTCTCCGGCTTGGCCTTGTGCGCCTTCTGCGCGAGCGTCGCCGCGTCGATCACGATCGTCTTGGCTTCCTTGCGGAGCTTCTCGGCCTCGACCTTGTCGGTCAGGAGACCGGCGCGGTCCTGGAGATCGCCGGCGAGCTGCGCCGCGACGTGCGCGCGGAGGGCCTGCGCCTCGGGATCGTCCTTGTCGTCGAGCGCCTTCATCGCGTCGCGCAAGCGCGGCTCGACGTCGGCCGCGAGCTCGCGCTTGCTCGCCTCGAGTGGATCGATCGGCTGCTCGATCGCGGCATCGATCGCGATCGGCGTGATCGCGACGCTCGAGTCGGTGGGTGCGGGCACGCCGCCGTCCGCCGAGCCGCTGCCGGCCGCCGCGATCGGGGCCTTCGCCGGCGACTTGAGCACGAGGAAGTACAGCGCCGCGCCACCGCCGCCGAGGAGGAGCACGAGCAGCGCGATCCACAGGCCGGCGCGCGAGCCGCGGCGCTGCGGCAACACGTCGTCGTCATCGTCATCGCCGAGCCGCACCTTGCCGGTCTGGAACGACGACTCGTCGGCGGGCTCGACGCGGACGCGCCCCGACATCTTGCTGCTCGCGAACGCCGGCTCGTCGGCGATCGCCGCGATCTTGCCGCTGAACGGCTTGGTCGTGTTGTCGGGCGTCGCCGGCCTCTCTGGCATCGCGGCCCACGTGCTGACCGGCTTGTCGGGCTTGGGCGTGGGCTTGGGCGGCGGCGGTGGCTGGGTCGCGGGCCGGCGCACCGGTGGCGGTGCCGGCTCGATCGGCTGGAGCTGGGTCTCGGCCATCGCGTTGACCTTGATGCCGGCCGAGGGCGTCGGCGGCGGTCGCTTGATCGCCGGTGTCGCCGACCCGAGCGGTGGCGTCTTGGTCGAGGTTGGCGGTGGCGGTGGCTGGGTCGTGCCGCGCGCCTGGAACGTGCCGGTCGTGCGGCCTTCAACCTCGTCGTCGTCGACGATCGTGCCACCGGAGCTCGCCGCCCGGGGACCCTTGCCGAGCCCGAGCATCGTGCCCGGCTGGATCGGCGGCTTGGTCGGCTTGGCCTCGCGCGTCTGCTTCGCCTCCGCGGCGATCGTGAAGTACGCCTGCAGCTCGGCGATGTCGCCGAGCGACTTCCACGTCTTGCCCGAGCGCGAGATCAGCGACTGCTTGGTGACCACGCCGGCGACGATCCACTGCTGCAAGGTGGCGAGCTCGCGGCAGCTCTTCTGCTCGCCGCTCTCGAGCCGGATCAGCCACTGGCGCTCGGGCGCCGCGCCGGTCTCGACCGTCGGATCGACGTCATCGCGCAGGATGTTCGAGCCCGGCGGCTTCGACGACACCGGGCGCTGGCGCGCGGGCTCCGGAATCGGCGCACCGACGTTGGTGTTCGACCGCTTGCGGATCTTGAACATGTGCCCGCAGTTGGTGCACTTGACCGTGACCCCGCCGGGCTTGAGACGCGCCTCGTCAAGCTCGTACTCCGTCTGACACTTCTCGCAGCGGACGTCCATCGATTTCCAGCTCTTAGGCCGCGACGTTACCACGCCGAGCTACGTCACGCACACACACGGCCCATGCGATAAACAGGCGCATGACCGACCTGGCCAAGCCCGCGGAGCGCTCGTCGGAACGTGTCCGCGTCGATGCGTTCGTCAAGGTGCAGGGCGAGGGTGGCCAGGAGCTCGTGTTCCGCACGCGCGATCTCTCCGAGCACGGCCTGTTCCTCTACACCCGGGTCGCTCGGGTCTACCCGTTCATCATCGGCTCGACGCTGTCGCTCGAGCTCTACGGCTACGACGAGCAGGTCGTCTGCACCGTGGTCGTCGTGCGCGTCGTCGATCCGAGCGGGCCGGAGTCCGACACGTTCCCGACCGGCTTCGCCGTGCTGATCGTCGAGTGCAGCGAGGCCGCGCGCGCCACGCTCGTCGCGATGATCGCGCGGATCAAGGCCGGCGAGGTCTATTGAACCGCAACGTGGTCGACACGTCCGACCACTCGTTGAACGTCAGCTCGTAGCGGAGCTGGCTGTGCCAGCGGCCATCGCGCCAGAGATCCTCGTCGATCTTGGCGATGAAGCGGAACCCGCTCTTCTCGATCACGCGCTTGCTCGCCGCGTTGTCGCCGAGGCAACCGATCATCAGCTTGTGGAGCCCGAGCGTCTCGAAGCCGAACTTCTGGACCGCGAACACCGCGTCGGTCGCGTGGCCTAGCTTCTGGTGCGGCGGCGCGACCCAGTAGCCGATCTCGGCGCGATCGCGGCGACCGGCGCGGAACTGCCACGTGATGTCGTGCAGCCCGATCAGGCCGACCAGCTGATCGCCGGCGATCATCGCCCACAGACAGTCGGTGCCCTTGGCGAACGCGGCCGCCTGGGCGCGCACGAACGCGACGGTCTGCGCGCGCTCGGTGTGCGCGTTCCACATCATGAGGCGCGGGAACTCGGGATCCGAGACGGTCGGCCACAGCGCGTCGACGTCGGTCTCGACGAGTGGCCGCAGCGTCAGGTGATCGGTGGCGAGCACGAGCTCGACCTGGGTGAGCTCGGGGATGTCCTGGCGCGGCGGGGCGATCATAGGGGACGCTGGAACACGACGCGGCCACTCTGCTCCAGGCAGCGCACCCGGGTCAATCCCGCGGCCTTGAACGCCGGCTTCGCGGCGTCGACCGCCGCGCTCAGCTGCGCGTCCTCGCACGCACCCGAGCGCACGTCGACGTGATCCGCGATCACCTCGACGGTCGACCACAGGTGGAGCTTCTTCAAGGTTGTTTCGAGCTGGGTCGCGGTCGGTCCCGCGGTGGGCGTGCGCGCGATCGGCGCGGTCTCCTGCGCGATCGGTGCGCCCGGCGGCGTCGGCTGCGTCGGCGGCGCGAGGACCTGACCTGCCGACGTCGCGATCGGCGCGAGCGGTGCGGCCGCGGGCTTGCCCTTGCGCAGCGCGAAGAACGCGATGCCGCCGGCGATCGCGAGCGCGACGAGCACGAGCGGGACCACCGGAAACTTGTTGTCGTCGAGGGCCGTGCCACCCGCGGCCAATCGCGAGCCGCTGCCGTAGGGCAGGGGCGCGCGACACTTGGGACACTTCGCGTAGCCCGGCAACACCGTCACCCCGCACGCGGGGCACGTCGCGCTGGTCATGGTCGCATCATACGCGACGACGGCGCAGCAACGCTACAAACCCGACGAGGCCGAACACCCCGGCCGCCCCGGGGCTGCCGCCGACCTCGCAGCATCCGCCGCTCGATTCGTCGACGTGGGTGCAGGTGCCCGGATCCTTGGCGGTCGGATAGATCGCGCAGATCGCGGCGATATCGTCGGGATCGAGCGTCGACTTCTTGGTCTCGCCGCAGTCCTGGTAGTTGTACATCGTCGCTTCGGTGATCGCTGGTGGCAGTCCGCCGCCGCACAGCGGGACGTCGTTGCCCTTGTCGTCGACGCGCGGCGGATCCGACGCGGTCAGACAGGTGTGCTCGAGCCCGTGCAGGTGGCCGAGCTCGTGGGTCAGCGTGTTCTGCAGATCGGCGATGCACCCGGTCGTGCCGAGCGTGGTGCCGCCGACGCCGATGTCGAAGTTGACCGCGTTGAGCTCGATGTCGGCGTCGACGATCGCGCCGTCGCGTGCGTTGGTCGTCGAGTCGACGTACGTCGCGGTCGTGATCCCGGCCGCCGACATCGCGTAGCAGCGCGCCGGATCGTCCGTCGTCTCGGGCCGGCACCACGAGGCGTCGCGGAACTTGATGAGGTTGATCCGGTCGTGGCCGCCGACCTCGGCGTTCGCGACGCGGCCCTCGCTCATCACCTTCAGGTACGAGCAGCTCTCGGTCGCGACGTTCCACGTGTCGATCGAGGCCTGCACGACCGGGAACTCGTTGTCGCCGTTGACGTCCTTGGTGCCCTCGTCGGCGACCGACACGAACACGCAGCCCGACTCCCAGTACAGGTAGTGCCCGCCCTTGGTCTTGCCGGTGCGGACGAACGCGGGCGGGTACGCGAGCACGCGCGTCGCATCGACGACCTCGTGCATCGTGCCGGAGCGATCGACCGCGGCGTGGGTCGTCATCGCGACGCGCATGCCGACCGCGAGCGGCTCGGCGGTCTCGGGGAACTGGCGCATCGTCAGCTCGTCGACCGTGCCGC
This sequence comes from Haliangiales bacterium, assembly GCA_038321315.1. GTDB lineage: Bacteria > Myxococcota_A > Polyangia > Haliangiales > Haliangiaceae > JABFXX01. Next base: position 29,635 of record JBBQEX010000011.1, read on the forward strand.
CGAGCTGGCTGACGACGACGGTGCCGGTCGCGGTCGCGACGGACGCTTCGGTGACGATGCGACTGCCGTCGGCAGTCCAGTGACTGACGACCGCGATGACGTCGCCGGAGACCATCGAGAGGGACGATAGCATGTGCTACGAACGGCGACGTCATGACCGCCGCAACCCGTCCCGTGCGTGTGCGAATCGCCCCGTCTCCGACGGGAGATCCGCACGTCGGAACCGCGTACATCGCGCTGTTCAACTACGCGTTCGCCCGGCAGCAGGGAGGCAAGTTCATCCTCCGGATCGAGGACACCGATCAGAAGCGGGCGCGCTCGGACTCCGAGCAGATGATCTTCGACGCGCTCCGCTGGTGCGGCCTGCGCTGGGATGAGGGCCCCGACGTCGGCGGCCCGTACGGCCCGTATCGCCAGAGCGAGCGCTCGGCGATCTACCGCGAGCACGCGCAGGTCCTGCTCGACAAGGGCGAGGCGTATCCGTGCTTCTGCACCGCCGAGCGGCTCGAGAAGGTCCGGATCCAGCGCGCCGCGGAGCACATCTCCGGCGGCTACGACCGCAACTGCCGCGAGCTCCCGGCGTCCGAGGCCGCGGCCCGCGTCGCCGGTGGCGAGGCCCACGTCGTGCGGCTGAAGGTCCCGATCGAGGGCTCGATCGAGTTCGTCGACATGGCGCGCGGCGTGGTGTCGCGCGAGGCGACCGAGTTCGACGACCAGGTGCTGATGAAGTCGGACGGCCTGCCGACCTACCACCTCGCGAACGTGGTCGACGATCACCTGATGGAGATCACGCACGTCTGCCGCGCCGAGGAGTGGGTGTCCTCGACCGGCAAGCACGTCCTGCTCTACCGGGCGTTCGGCTGGGAGCCGCCGCAGTTCATCCACATGCCGCTCCTGCGCAACCCCGACAAGTCCAAGGTCTCGAAGCGCAACAACCCGACGTCGATCTTCTACTACCGCGACATCGGCATCTTCCCCGAGACGTTCCTCAACTTCCTCGGCACGCTCGGCTACTCGTTCGGTGGCGACCGCGAGAAGTTCACGCTCGCCGAGATGGTCGAGACGTTCTCGTGGGACCGCGTCTCGCTCGGCGGCCCGGTGTTCGACGTCGTCAAGATGACGGCGCTCAACGAGAAGTACATCCACGAGCTCACGGTCGAGCAGCTCGCGGATCGCGTGATCGCGTGGCGGCTCAACCGCGACTTCCTCGTCAAGTTGATGCCGCTCGCGCAGAAGCGGATCAAGCGGCTCGACGAGGTCATCCCGTTGACCGAGTACTTCTTCGCTGGCGATCTCGACTACACGCCGATCCTCGGCGAGCTGAAGATCGAGGGCGTCGAGCCGGCCGCGATCGCCGCGGCGCTGCTCGCGTTCGTCGACAAGCTCGACGCGCGCGTCGGCTGGGTCAAGGCCGACCTCGAGGCCGACATGAAGGCCTGGGCGACCGAGCACACGTGGAAGCCCAAGCAGGCGTACCCGCTGATCCGGCTCGCGCTGACCGCGCGCATGGCGGCGCCCGGACTCGGCGACACGATGGAGGTGCTCGGCAAGGAGCTGACCCGTCGCCGGCTGCGCCGCGCGGCCGAGGCCATCGCCGCGCCGTGATCTCGCTGCTTCGCCGGATCACGGTCGATCAGTGGCGCGCGATCGACGCCGAGACCGAGCGCGGCCCCGAGCCGGGCCGGTTCGACGCGCGCGTGCTCGCGATCTTGATGATCGCGACCGGCGCGATGATCGTCCAGGACTACATGGACAAGGTCTACGCCGACGTCTTCCCCGACGACGGCAGCCGGTACTGGGAGCTCGGCGGCTTCGCGTGGTGGGCGGTGTGGCGCGTGATCGGCTACGTGATCATTCCGCTCGTCGGCCTCGCCTGCATGCGCGTGCGGATCCGCGACTTTCACGTCTCGCTGCGCGGCCTCGGTCGCCACCTGTGGATCTACGGCGCGATGTTCGTCGCGATCCTGCCGATCGTGTTGATCGCGTCGCGCACCGACGCGTTCCGCGCGACCTATCCGTTCTACGCGCTCGCGAATCGCTCGAGCACCGACCTGTGGATCTGGGAGTTGTGCTACGCGGTCCAGTTCGTCGCGCTCGAGTTCTTCTTCCGTGGCTTCCTGCTGCACGGGCTGCGTCGCGCGTTCGGCTCCAACGCGATCTTCGTCATGATGCTGCCGTACTGCATGATCCACTTCACGAAGCCGCTGCCCGAGACGATCGGTGCGATCATCGCCGGGCTCGTGCTCGGCACGCTCGCGCTGCGCACCCGGTCGATCTGGGGCGGCGTGATGATCCACATCGCGGTCGCGGTCACGATGGACCTGCTCGCCCTGTCGGCATGCCCCGGACAGCTGGCCTGCCATCAGTAGTACAATCGTTCGATGCGCCTGATCTCGCTCGTGCTGCTGGGGGGCTGCACGTCGATGCTCGGCCTCACGCAGACCGCGATCGCGATCGATCGCGACGGCGACGGCGTCTACGACGAGTTCGACAACTGTCCCGACGTGCCGAACGCCGATCAGGACCCGGCCGCGTGCGCGTCGTGTCGCACCGGGCAGGATCTCGATCGTGACGGCATCGACGATGGATGCGACGCGTGCCCGCTCGGCATCAATGGCGAGGACGAGGACGGCGATGGTCTCGCGGACGCGTGCGACCCGTGTCCGACGGTGGCCGGTGGCGCGGGCGAGCCGGACACCGACGGCGACGGGATCGGCGATGCCTGCGATCGCACGCCGGATCCGGCACCGCGCCGGTTCTTCGATGGCTTCGATCGCGATCTGCCCGACTGGTCGTCGTCGTCGCCCTGGCCGGTCGCGAACGGCGCGCGGACCGCGTCGACGACCGACACGCTCGAGCTCTACGCGGTGCGCGTGGTCGACACCGACACGCGGTGGACCGTCACCGTCGGGCTCGTGCTGCCCCCGACCGGCGACGACGTCGGCGTCGAGCTGTTCGACGACAGCCGTCGGTTCCCGATCGTCTGCGGCTTCGTGCGCGACGGTACCGGCTGGCATCTCGAGGTCACCGACGTCGCCGGCGCGGTCGGCGGGCCGAGCACGCTGGCGTTCGCGGCCGGTACGCACGTCGACCTCGTGGTCTACGCGACCCACGCGGGCAACATCGGTGCGCCCGTCGTGCACTGCGAGGCGAACGGCGACGCGGTCACGGTCACGCCGGTCTACGAGGCCCGGCGCGGCATCGCGCTCCACAGCCAGGCGGCAACCTCCTACGAGTATGTCGATCTCGTCGCTCCGTAGCGTCGTCGCGCTGGTCGCGGTCGCGGCGTGCACGAGCGCGCTCGGCCTCGACGGCACGCACCTCGACACCGATCGCGACGGCGTCGACGACGGCGCCGACAACTGCCCGACCGTGTTCAACCCCGATCAGGCCGACCGCGACGGCGTCGGGCCAGGCGACGCTTGCGACGTGTGTCCGCTCGACCGCGTGACCAAGCGCGACCTCGACGGGGACGGCATCGACGACGGTTGCGACCTCTGCATCGGCCCGGGCCCGACCGGCGTCGACTCCGACGGCGACGGGATCGACGACGGCTGCGACCCGTGCATCGCCGGCGTCAGCGCGTTCGACGTCGACGACGATCACGACGGCATCGCCGACGGCTGCGATACCTGCGTCGGCTACACCGGCATCGACCTCGATCGCGATGGCATCGACGACAGCTGCGACGAGTGTCTCGGCGGCCCGCCGGACGATCAGGACGGCGACGGCATCGAGGACGGTTGTGACCTGTGCCCGGTGATTCCGGATCCGACGAACGCGAACAGCGACACCGATCAGCTCGGCGACGCGTGCGACTACGGACCACTCGGCTCGAGCTTCGAATCCCGCGTGATGTTCGACGGGTTCTTCGCCGCCGACGACACGTTCTGGCATCCCGATCCGGCGTGGGTCGTGATGGCCGACCGACTCGTCGTGGCGCCGAAGCCGAACCCGCGGACCTACGCGAGCACGCTGACGCTCGGCGGGCGCTTCCAGGTCATGGCGCGCGTCGAGCCGACGGTCGACTCGAACCAGATCGGGATCGCGTTCCTCGATGGTGGTGGCATGCCGGTCATCCAGTGCCTCGTCGATCCGCGGGGCGTGCTGGTGCTCGTCGTCAACGGCGTGTCGATCGGCGGCACGCCCGTCCTCGGCGAGCCGACGCCTGCGCCGCCGTTCATCCTCGCGATGGTGGGCTATGCCGACGACCTGACGCTCCACTGCGAGCTCCGCGATCCGCGCTCGCCGAACACCGCGACGGCGCGCGCGTTCCTCCCGTTCGACGACAATCTGAGGCAGTTCGCGCTGTACGTCGACGGCGGCGGCAGCTTCGACTGGGTCGAGGCGTTGCGCACGCTCTAGGTGCTAAGCTCGTCGTGATGAGGTCGGTCGTGGCGTTCGCGCTTCTTGTGACGGGTTGCACGTCGGTGCTCGGGCTCGCACGCACGACCAGCTCGCCGGACGGCGATGGTGATGGCGTGCTCGATGCGATCGACAACTGTCCCGACGTGGCCAACGCCGATCAGGCCGACGCCGACGGCAACGGGATCGGCGACGCGTGCGAGTTCTGCCGGATCGGCGCGGACCTCGATCGCGACGGGATCGACGATGGTTGCGACGCGTGCCCGCGCGGCCCCAACGACGAGGACGAGGACGGCGATGGCGTCGCCGACGCGTGCGACACGTGTCCCGCGGTCGCCGGCGCGCAGACCGACACCGACGGCGATGGCATCGGCGACGCGTGCGACCGCTCGGCGGCGCCACAGAGCCGCCGGTTCTTCGACGGCTTCGCGCGCGTGGTGCCGGCGTGGACCTCGCGCGTCGCGTGGACGATCGACGGCGGCGCGGCGACCTCACCAGGAGGCGCGGATCTCGAGCTCTACGCGGTGCGCCTCACCGGCACGACACCCGATCTGTGGTCGGTGACGACCGGCCTCACGATCCCGCCCGAGTCGCCGGCGGGCGTCGGCACCGAGTACTACGCGCAGGTCGGCGTCGGGCTGTTCGACGACACGCACCTCGACGACGTGTTCTGCGGGTTCGCGCCGACGGCCGGCGGCTGGCACCTCGTGGTCACCCAGCAAGGCTCGACGGTGAAGAATGCGAGCCCGTTCGGCGCGATGACGTTCGTCCCCGGCACCCACGTCGCGCTGCGTGTCTACCTGTTGCGCCCGTCCGATCAACCCGAGCTCGAGTGCGAGGCCGGCGGCGATATCGCCCGGCTCGTCCTCGTCGGCGAGCCGGCGCGCGGCATCGAGCTGCGCAGCGTAACCTCAACCCGGTTCGACTATGCCGACATCATCGCGCCCTAGCCTCGTGCTCGTCGCGGTGTTCGTCGCCGTGTTCAGCGCGTGCACCGGCCTGCTCGCGCTCGACGGCACGCGACTCGACACCGATCGCGACGGCGTCGACGATCGTCTCGACAACTGTCCGACCGTCTACAATCCCGATCAGGCCGACCGCGATGGGGTCGGCCCGGGCGACGCGTGCGACACGTGCCCGGCGGATCGCGCGACCCATCGCGACATCGACCACGACGGCATCGACGACGGCTGTGACCTCTGCATCGGCGCCGGTCCGAACGGCCTCGACGTCGACGGCGATCACATCGACGACGGCTGCGATCCCTGCGTGAACGGCCAGAGCGCGCTCGCCGTCGACGACGATCGCGACGGCATCCCCGACGGTTGCGACAGCTGCGTCGGCTTCATCGGCATCGACATCGATCGCGACGGGATCGACGACAGCTGCGACACCTGCCTCGCCGGGCCGCCCGACGATCAGGACGGCGATGGCATCGAGGACGCGTGCGACCTGTGCCCGGTGATCGCGAGCTCGGACAACACGAACAGCGGCGACATGGACGTGATCGGCGATGCGTGCGATCTGCGCCCGACGGCGAGCGACGCGCGCCTCCTGTTCGACGGCTTCCGGATCGACGAGCTGTCCCGGTGGGACTCGCTCGGGCCGGGGATGTCGATCGCGGGCGACCGCCTGCACGTCCAGAACGGCGACCTCGCCCAGATCGCCGTGCGCACGAGCGTCGCGGGCGTCAAGGACGACTTCCAGATCCTGGCGCGCGTGATACCGGTCGCCGGCTTCGTCGGCATCTCGCTCACCAAGGGCAAGCCGCTGCTCCCGACCGACCTCGACGTGTCCTGCATGGTCGACAGCGGGGGGGCGCTCGTGCTCACGGTCGGCGGGGTAGCGACGAGTCCGATCACCGATCCGCCACTACCGGCGCCGCCCTACATCATCGCGCTCGTCGGTACGGCACCGCTGGTGATGGGCGGGTCCCAGATGTTCACCTGCGAGCTCCGCGATCCGGCCGCACCGCTGAACGCGATCGTGAAGGCCGCACTCCAGAGCTCGAAGCTCGTCGGCGGTCAGGTCGGCATCGCGGTCGCAGATCAAGCGGAGATCGACTGGATCGAGGCGATCGAAGCGACGACGTTCATCGTGAACTGACGTTAGAAGCGGCCGACGACGCTGACGCCGGCGCCGTCGGCACTCGCGGTCGGCACGATCTGCGGCCGGTCGTCCTTCGGCGCGGTGAGCCACAGCGCGAGCCCGCCTCCGACCGCGAGGATGCCGACCGCACCGACGACCGTCGCGCCGGTCGCGACGCTGCGCGCGCGCGTGGTGTCGGTCTGGCCGCGCTCGTTGCACAGGTGCGAGCTCGCGAGGACCTGGCAGTTGCCGTCGTCGAACGCGCGGTGGTACGTGCGGTACGCGTAGAGCGCCATGCCTCCGGTCACCCCGAGCAGACCGGCGCCGGACAGCATCGCGATCTTGCCGATCAGCGGTCGCGAGCTGCCGTGCTCGACGACGGTGCGCGGCAGCTGCAGCGTCGGGATCTTCAAGTCCCTGCGATCGCCGACCGCGAGCTTCACGGTGGTGTCGAACGGCAACCGCCCGGTCGCCGACGCGACGACGTGGTGCGTGCCCGGATCGAGGTGGAGCTCGGCGGTCTTCACGATGTGATCGTCGATGAACACGCTCTCGCCGGCGACCGGTGACGTGACGTGGACGACGAGCGTCGGGATCTGCGGCATCAGCAGCGCGATGTGCTGCTGCGCGGCGTCGCGGTGCGGGATCATGTTGGCCTCCGACGCGCGGTCGTAGGCCTCCTGGAACAGCGCGAGCGCGGTCGCCGGCTTGCCGCGGCGCTCGTTGCACAATCCGAGGTTGAGCAGCGTGCCGACCGCGCGCGGATCCTTGGCGAGCGACAGCTCGAACTTGTCGCATGCCTCGTCGGTCTTGCCGCTGTCGAGCAGCGTGCGCCCCTCTTCGAACAGGCGCTGCGCCTCGGAGTGATCGGCGTCGTCGGCGCGGGCGAGCCCGGTGAGCGCGACCAGCGCGACCAGCGCGACGTGCGCGAGCTTCACTTGCACGCCGTCCGGCTGGTGAATGGATCGCACGGCGTCGTTGGCTTGGTCGCGCTGCCAGCGCCGGTCGGCGGCGTCACCACGGTCGCGCTGCCGACGCTCGTCGTCACCGGCGCGCTGCCCTTGCCGGCCGGCGGCTTGGCCGCGCTGCCATTCCCGCGCACGATCTTGATCGGCGGCGGTGGCTTCGCAGCCGATCCGACGTTCGAGCCCGAGCCCGAGCCCGAGCCAGACGCTTCAACAACCTCGACCCTGGCGTCGACGACCGCTGCAGCCTTCGGCGGTGTCTCGACGACGACGGGCGCGACGACCGGCGCGACCGCCGATCCGGCCGCGGGAGCCTCGTCACCGCCACCGCCGCCGACGACGCTCGCGACGATCGCGCCGCCGAGCACCGCGAACAGCACCGCGGGGATCACGAACCACCGCTTGCTCGACGGCGCTTGCTTCTGGGTCGGCTGCGGCACCGGGCCGCTCGCGTGGTGTGGCGGCTGGTAGGGCGCGATCCCGGGCTGCGAGCCTGCGCCACCGTTGAACGTGTTGCCGCTCAGCGAGCGCTGGTTCATCCGGAACATGCGATCGACCAGCAGCTTGGTGTTGTGGGGCTCGCGCGAGTGCTGCGCGAGATCGGCCGCGAGATCGGCGACCGACGGATAGCGCTGATCGGGGGACTTCGCGAGACAGCGCAGGATGATGCGCTGGAGCTCGGGTGGCGTGCGCACCATCGGGATCGGCGGATCGACCGCCACCATCACGCACATCTCCGAGAAGCTCTCGGCCGTGAAGGGCAGGTGGCCCTCGATCGCCTCGTACAGCACGCTGCCGAGCGACCAGATATCGGTGCGGGCATCGACCTTGCGAGCCGAGCGCATCTGCTCCGGGGACATGTACGCCGGCGTGCCGAGCATCGACGAGGTCTGCGTCAGCGACAGGTCGAGGCCGGACGGCGACTTCGAGATCCCGAAGTCGAGCACCTTCAGGATCGCTGTCCCATCCGGACGGAACGTCACGAACAGGTTCGCCGGCTTGACGTCGCGATGCACGATTCCGTACGCGTGGGCCTCGGCCAGCGCGTCGCACGCCTGGATCACCAGGTCGATCGCGAGCGACGGATGCAGGCTGCCGTGGGTCTCGATCATGCGCCCGATGTCGGCGCCCTCGAGAAACTCCATGATCATGTAGGGCTTGCCGTCGTCGAACTTGCCGACGTCGGTGATCCGGCAGACGTGCTCGCTCTTGAGCTTCACGGCCGCCTGGGCCTCGCGCAGGAAGCGATGGATGGTCTCGTCGTCGATCGCGACGTCGTCGCGCAGCAGCTTGATGGCGACCTCCTCGTCGAGGCCGATGTGCCGCGCCTTGACGACGATCCCCATGCCGCCGCGACCGAGAACGGCCTCGACGCGATACTTGCCCAGCAGCAGCTCTCCCTGCTGGACGATTTGCTCCCCGCTCAGTGACACGTGCTCCGACTAGGGTAGCACTCCGAAAAAGGATAGGGCGCGCCAGGTATCACCTAGCGCGCCCACAAGGAGCACGACCGTTCGACCGTGAGACTGTCTATCCCCTACGCATTTGCGTAGGTGGGCTCCACGTAATCCTTTGGGCTTCCCGACGAGCGGGCGTGCACTCCCAGATCAGAGGCAGATCCCTAGATAGCTATTGTAGGAGACAGATTGGTCTCGGTTCTCGCATCGAACCGCCAGTGCTCAAGAACAACGCTACGGATCGCGATCGCCATCGTCAACCCAAAAACTTCGATCGAGATCACTTTTCTTGGCGGCGATCAGCGGGAGTTACCCGACGGTGCACGGACGTTGTGGTCGGAGTACCCAGCTCATCATCGAGAGCACGCCTGATACGATCGCGAACAGTCCGTCGATGCACCCGCTCGCTCTGGGACGACGGCCCGCGCCTCGTCTACGCCGACTGGTCCTTCGAGCGCGGCTTCCTCGCGGTCGCAGATCCGCACGTCAGGTGTGGCGGACGATCGAGGCGCTTCCGCTACCCGTGGGATGCTAGTCGGAATCCGCTCGTGGACATCGTCAGCCACGCGAACCTCCAAGCGCGCTCTCAGCTCCCGACGATCGATCGCCCGGTGCTCGACGCGCTCGCGCGCCCTCGAGCGCTCGCGTGCCGAGCTCCGACCGCCATGCCTTCAGCCGATGATCGACGAGGAGTCAGTGGCCGGGGTCGTGGCCGCCGCCGCCGTCGCGCCAGTTCGGTCCCTCGCCGCCCTGAACGGCGATCGAGCGAAGCCCACGCGCCATCATCGATTCCTTGGTCTCGATCGCCATCGCGCGATCCTCGACCGGCTTGGCGTGATCTCCGGTGTCCATGCGGATCGCGTCGCACGGACACGCTTCGACGCAGAGGCCGCACGCGATGCAGCGCAGCTCGTCGATCTCGAAGATCGCCGGGCGCTTCTCGATGGAGTTCGAGTCGCTCTCCTCGGGGACGATCGTGATGCAGTGCGCCGGACACGCGGTCGGGCAGCACATGCACGCGACGCAGCGGACCGCGCCATCGTCGCGGAGCATCAGGCGATGCAGGCCGCGGAACCGCTCCGGATAGACGACCTTCTCTTCGGGATACTGGACGGTCTCGATCTCGTTCCGCCACTTCGCGTCATCCGGAGCGCCGGCCTTCGCGCGGTCCTCCGCCTTCTTCATCGGCAGGAAGAAGTTGCGGGCGAAGTGCTTCAGCGTGATCGCGAGCCCCTTCGCGGTGGCCGCGAGGAAGTTCGCCTCCTGCGCGGTCGGCCGCACGACCGCGATCGTGCGGACGCGCGGGTGCGTGGTCGACACCGAGAGGACCTTGGGGCCCTCGTGGTGATCGTCTGCGGCGTGGTCGTCGTGGGATGCACTCATCGGGACTTCCTCACATGAACAGCAGCTTGATCAGCGCTGTCACCATGATGTTTGCGAGCGCGAGTGGCAGCAGCAGCTTCCAGCCGAGGTTCATCAGCTGATCGGCGCGGAACCGCGGCAACGTCCAGCGCACGAACAGCTGGAACATCGCGAGCAGGATCGTCTTGCCACCGAACGCCGCGATCTGCAGCAGCACGACGAGGCCGTGCGCAAGCGGGATGAAGCTCCCGCTCGACAGGTGGGTCACCGGATCGATCGAGCCACCGAATCGGAAGCCATCGGGATCGAGGAACGGGAACTGGTAGCCGCCGAAGAACACGGTGGCGATCACCGCGCTGATGAACACGATCTCGATGAACTCCGCGAGGAAGAACATGCCCCAGCGGATGCCGGAGTACTCGACGAAGTAGCCGATGATCTCGGGCTCGCCCTCCGGGATGTCGAACGGCGCACGCTTGGTCTCGGCGATCGCCGCGGTGAAGAACAGCACGAGGCCGACCGGCTGCCACAGCCACAGCCAGTTGACCGGGTTCGCCGGCGACATCGACGCGCTCGCGCCGCCGGCGACGATCGCGCCGGGCTCGAGCGAGCCGGTGACGAGGAACGCGCCCATCAGCGCGAGGCCCATCGCGACCTCGTACGACATCATCTGCGACGAGCTGCGCAGGCCGCCGAGCAGCGCCCACTTGTTGTAGCTCGCCCAGCCGGCGATCGTGCCGCCGTAGTTCGCGAGCGTGAGCACCGCGAAGTAGAAGATCAGGCCGAAGTCGACCGCGAACACCTGGAGGCGGATCGCGTCGGAGTAGATGAAGGCTCCCGGATCGACCGACTGCTGGTACGTGTTGACCACCGTCGTCAGGTGGTGCGGCATGATCGTCGGGCCGAACGGGATGATCGCGAACGCGATCAACACCGGCGCGAGCGCGAGGACGGGCGCGAGCGCGAACAGGCCCCTGTGGACGTTCGCCGGGATGAAGTCCTCTTTGAAGATCATCTTCACCGCGTCGGCGACGAAGTGGAGGATGCCCTTCAACTTGATCGGGCCGATGTTGGCGCGGTTCGGACCGAGGCGGTCCTGCATCATCGCGCTCTGGCGGCGCTCGGCCCAGGTCAAGAGCGACGCGAGCGGCATCACCATGCCAAGGACGAGGATCGCCCACTTGGTCGCGGGAAAATCGAGGATCGCGAGGAGGATGCTCATCCGCGGCTCCCGGCAAAGCGCAGCGCGAGCGGACGCGCCTCGCGCGCCCACTTGAGATCCTTCCAGCCCGGCACCACCGCGATCATCTCGTTGAACACCTCGCGCGCGTTGCCCCAGGCGAGCTTGCCGCCGGTGACCTGCGAGAGCCGCGTGATCGCTTCCCAGCCGGCGAGCGCCTGACCCGGCGCCGGGAAGGCCGCGTGCATCCGCTGCACGTGCCCCTTGGCGTTGGTCACCGTGCCGCCGGTCTCCGCCCACGCGGCGATCGGCAGCGCGATCCGCGCGTGCGGCACGGCGCCGCGCTCGTGCGTCGCGAGCGCGACGTACTCGATCTCCTTGAGCCGACCGACGTCGACGCCGGCGAGCGCGTCACCGAGCGCGACCAGCGCCTTGACGCCGGGATCGAGCTCGAACAGCGGCTTGGTCGACAGCCCGAGCGCCGCGGCGATCGCCTTGACGCCCGCGGTGTTCGGGTTGATGTCGGCGGTGCGGAGCCGGCCGTCGGCGCGCGCCGGCACCGGCGGCTTGGCCGCGATGTAGACGCTGGTCAGGCCCCACGCCTGCGCCAGCTTGGCGAGCGCGAAGTTGTCCTCGTTGCTACACGTCGCCGACAGCGCGACCGACAGCGCACCCTGCGCGCGGCCCGACGCGAGCCGATCGGACGCGACCTTGACGGCGCGGTCCCATCCGGCCGGCAGCCCGTCGACGATCGCGCCGGCGAGCCGGTGCTCGCGAAGCTCGTGGTACGTGAGGCGACCCTCGTCGCACATCCAGTACGCGTTGACGTCGGGGTTGTGGCGCGGGATCAGCCGCCACGCGCGACCGTTGCGGTGGTGGATCTCGATGTTGCAGCCGGTCGAGCAGCCGTTGCATACGCTCGGCGTCGACTCGAGCTCCCACGCGCGCATCGTGAAGCGGAAGTCCTTCGAGGTCAGCGCGCCGACCGGGCAGACATCGACGGTGTTGAGCGAGTACGGGTTGTCGAGCTGCTCGCCGGGCGCGGTCGTGAGCACCTCGTGATCGCCGCGGTGCGCGAAGTCGAGCTGGTGCTGACCCGAGGTCGCGTCGCAGGCCCGGATGCAGCGCGAGCACAGGATGCAGCGCTCCTGATCGAGCACGACCGTCGGCCCGAGGTCGACGACCTTGGCCTTGTGGACCTTCTGCGTGTCGACGCGCGAGTCGGCGTTGTCGGCATCGAAGTACAGCTTCTGCAGCGTGCACTCGCCGGCCTTGTCGCAGATCGGGCAATCGATCGGGTGATTGACCAGCGTGAACTCGAGCATCTGCTTGCGCGCGAGCGTCGACGCGGGATCGGTCGTGTGGACGACCATGCCCTCGCCACAGGTCTGCTGGCAGCTCGGCTGGAGTTTCGGGTTCTTCTCGACCGCGACCAGGCACTGGCGGCACTGCGCCACGACCGGCAGGCCCGGGTGATAGCAGAACGCGGAGATCTCGTTGCCGAGGAGCTTGGCGGCCTCGAGCACGTTGGTGCCCTTGGGGACCGTGATCGACTTGCCATCGATCGTCAGCGTGACGTGATCGGGGTTCGGCGCGGGCGCGGGTGGCGCGAGTGGCGCGGGGGCCGCGGGCTGCGGAGGAACTACGGTGTCGCTCACTTGTCGCACTCCCCGCCGATCATGTTGATCATGCCGAAGATCGGCACGATGTCGGCGATCAGGTGTCCGTGCATGATCTGGCTCGCGGTCGACAGATGGACGAACGACGGCGACCGCACGTACGCCTTGTACGGACGGCCGGTGCCATCGGCGACCAGGAAGAAGCCGAGCTCGCCGTTGCCACCCTCGACGAACGTGTAGGTCTCGCCGGCCGGGATCTTGACGCCGTCCATGATGAACTTGAAGTGGCGGATCATCGACTCGATCGTGTTGTACGCGTCGTGCTTCGGCGGCAGCGCCACCCGGTGATCGTCGATCAGGAAGCGACCGTGGACCGCGTCGCTCGCCGGTGGGATCTGCTTGAAGCACTGGCGCAGGATGCGGATCGACTGCTTGAGCTCCTCGATGCGGACGAGGTAGCGGTCGAGGCAGTCGCCGGTCGTGCCGAGCGGGACGTCGAACTCGACCTCGGGATAGATCGAGTACGGGTAGTCCTTGCGGACGTCGTAGTCGACGCCCGCGGCGCGCGCGATCGGTCCGACGCAGCCGGTGGCGATCGCGTCCTCGCGCGAGATCGCGCCGATGCCGGCCATGCGATCGCGGAAGATCTTGTTCGAGTTGAGCATCGCCTCGACCTCGACCATGACCTTGTCGGTCTGCGCGAGGCCGTGGAGGACCTTGTCGTCCCACCCGTGCGGCATGTCCTTGTTGACGCCGCCGACGCGCACGTAGCTGTGCGTGAGCCGCGCGCCCGAGACCTCCTCGAGCAGCTCGTAGAACCACTCGCGCGCCTTCAGGAAGTAGAGGAACGCGGTGAACGCACCGAGCTCCATCGCCGAGGCGCCGACGCAGGTCAGGTGATCGGTGATGCGGGAGATCTCCGAGACGATCGTGCGGATGTACTCCGCGCGCTTGGGGATCTTGTCGTAGATGCCGAGCGCCTTCTCGCACGTCATCGCCCAGCCGACGTTGTTGATCATCGGCGAGACGTAGTTGAGGCGGTCGGTGTAAGGGAACACCTGCGTGTACGTCGCGTGCTCGGATTCCTTCTCGAAGCAGCGGTGCAGGTAGCCCGGCTGGACGTCGGACTTGACGATGCGCTCGCCGTCGACCGTGAGCACGATGCGCACGGTGCCGTGCATCGCGGGATGCGACGGCCCCATGTTGATCGTCATCAGATCCGGCGGGACCTCGGACTCGAGGTCCGACATGTCCTGCACGTCCTGGCGACCGAGGACGAGCTGCTTGAGCGAATGCACGTCGGCCATTACGCACCCTCCCGCTTGAGCGGGTTGATCGGGAGATCGTCGCGGCGCACGAGCGGCTGCCGCTTCTCCTTGGGGTAGTCCTTGCGGAGCGGGTATCCGACGAACTCCTCGTACATGTAGATCCGGCGGAGATCGGGGTGACCCTCGAACTTGATGCCGTACATGTCGAACGTCTCGCGCTCCTGCCAGTTGAACGCCGGCCACAGGTTCGCGAGCGACGGGCAGCGCGGATCGTGCTCGGGGAGCGCGACCTTCAGGCGCAGCCGGTAGCGGTACTTCACGGACCGCAGCTGGAAGCAGACCTCGAAGCGCGGCTGCTCCTCGGTCCAGCCCTTCCAGTCGAGCCGATCGATCGCGGTGACGAACACCGGCGCGTCGAACAGCATCGCGGGATCGTTCTTGAGCCAGGTCGCGACCGCGAGCAGATCGTCGCGCTTTACCCAGGCGATCTCGTCGCCGTGCTGCGACTCGGTGTGGCTGATCGATCCGCCGTGGGCGGCCATCAGCGCGTCGAGGACCTTCTGCGCCATGGCTATTCGTCCTCGGCCGCGGCGGCGGCTGCCGCGATGATGTCGTCGCGCTTGGTGCGCAGCTGGCTGTGGCCGCGCCCGGTCTGGATGCGCTCCATCAGCATGATCATCGCGTCGAGCACCTGCTCGGGCCGCGGCGGGCAGCCGGGGATGTAGACGTCGACCGGGATGACCTGGTCGCAGCCCGGCATCGCCGAGTAGTTCTGGTAGAAGCCGCCGGTCGACGCGCACACGCCGAACGCGATCACCCACTTGGGCTCGGCCATCTGGTCGAACACGCGCTTCAACGCCGGCCCCTGCTTCTCGGTGACCGTGCCGACGACCATGAGGAGGTCGCTCTGCCGCGGCGAGAACCGCGGGAACTCGGCGCCGAAGCGCGCGAGGTCATACTTCGGGCCTGCGACGGACATGAACTCCATGCCGCAGCACGCGGTGACGAACGGGTAGCTGAACAGCGAGAACTTGCGGCCCCAGTTGGTGACGCGCTCCAGCTTGCTCTGCTTCGCCCACTTCGCGGCATCTTCGAGCCGCGTGGTCGTTAGCTCTAGTCCCATCCGATCGCCTTCTTTCTCCACACGTAGGCGAGTGCCACGACGAGGATCGCGACGAACACCAGCATCTCGGCGAAGCCGAAGATCGACACGCCGACACCGCCAACGCCCTTCGACAGCTGGTTGTAGAGGACCGCCCACGGGTACATGAACGCAGCCTCGATGTCGAACACCAGGAACAGGATCGCGACCTGGTAGAACTTCACGGAGTAGCGACCGCGCGGCGTGCCGATCGGCTCGCTGCCGCACTCGAACGGCTTCAGCTTTTCGGGGTTCGTCGCCTTGGGGCCGATGAACACGGCGAGCGCCGTGAACAGCCCGGTGAAGCCGAGGCCCATGGCGATCGCCAGCCCCGCTGGTACGTACGCTTGTAGCTGCAAAGCACGCGGACTATATCCGGGGGCTCGAGCGGGTCAATTGACCGAGATGACTAAGTTCTCGCGCGCGATCGCGAGAGGACAAGACGTCGCAGGACTACAGGTTCGCCTGGGCGTTCCGCAGCGCGTCTTCGAGGCAGAGGATCATCTCCTCGTTCGGATCGACGAGGTAGATCGTCTCGGGGCACGGCCGGCGATGCGCCCGGATCTCCTCGACGATCGCGCGGGCGGCCTCGTCGAACGGCACCTCGCCGAGATCGGTCCCGATGCCCGGGATCGCGATGACCTTGAAGCCATTCCTGTCCGAGGCGATCAGCGCGGCGCGGGCGGCGCGCCGGACGTTCTCGGCGCCGATCTTCATGCCGGGCTCTTCCATCGTCGGCACGTGGATCACGTTCTTCGCCGGCAGCTGACCGGCGGTCGTGACGAGCGCGGCTCCGACGGCGATCGGGGCGGCGGCCATCGCCGCCTGCTGGATCACGTCGCCACCCTGGCGGCGTAGCGCTCCCCCGATCCCACCACCCATGATGCCCAACGAGTTCGCCGGATTGACGACGGCGTCGACGGGCAACGTCCAGATATCAGCGCGAGCTACGTGAACCTGCATCGGAGGCCACTAGCACGAGCGTGTTGAATGATTCAAGCGCAGGCTTTCTCGAGCTCGGCTTCGACTTTGTCTTCAGCCCACTTTTTCGCGACGGCGAGCTCCTTGACGATGAGCTGCTTGGCGTTGTCGAGCATCTTGCGCTCGCCGAACGACAGGACCTTGCTGCTCTTGAGCCGGTAGAGGTCGCGGTAGACCTCGGCGACGTCGAACAGCGAGCCGGTCTTGATCTTCTCCATGAACCCGCGATAGCGGCGGTTCCAGGTCTGCTTGTCGATGTGGACGTCCTTCTCGCGAAGGATGTCGAACACTTCCTCGATCTCCGACGACGTCGCCACGGGGCGGAGGCCGACCTGATCGGCCTTCTCCTTGGGAACCAGGATCTGCATGCCGGTCGCGAGGACCTTCAGGACGTAGAAGGAACACACGGAGGTGTTGATCTCCTTCTTCTCGATCCCGATCACCTCAGCAACACCGTGGGCGGGATATACGGCCTTTTGGCCAATCGTGAAGTCGGACATGAAGCTCCTAGCTAGGGGACTGAAGCAACCGGGGTGCCACGAGTAACTGGCTCATATCCGGCGTCGTCGAACTCCTCAGTGCGCCAAGTTGTCACGTCTGGGGAGGGGCGGCGGGGAGCTTATCAAGGCAGGGAATGAAGACCATGTCTTTCTGCTGGCTGGTCGAGGCGCCAGCGTTGCGACGTTGGGATTTCAACGACTTGGAAGACAAGAAAATGCAGCGGCCCTCACGGTTTTGCTACGATTGGTTGGCTGTGAGGGGCTCGATCGGACAGATCTTGATCAACCATGGCGTCATCGACGCTGGGGCGCTGTCCGACGCGCTGGCCCGCCAGAGCGGTCGCCACCCGGTCGCCTCCGAGCTCTACGCGCTGGGCTACGCCAGCGAGCGCGAGCTCTGCGTGGCGCTGTCGACCCAGACCGGGTGGAGCGCGATCGTGCTCGACGAGTCCTCGATCCGGCTCGACGTCCTCGAGTACGTCTCGCTCGACTGGGCGCGGATCTTCTCGGCGCTGGTCGTCCACGAGGACGACGAGACGATCGTGATCGCCGCCGCCCGCCCGGAGGACACCCTCATCCCGGCGCGGGCGCTCGGGCTCGAGCGCGGCAAGCGGGTCGAGCTCCGCATCGCGCTCGACATCACGCTGGCGCGCACCATCCGGCTCGCGTTCCGCAACTGGAAACAGGGCGAGATGTACCTCGCCGGTCCCGAGGTCCAGCATCCCGGCCAGCACCTCGCGTACATCCATCCCGAGGGCGCCGGTGAGGAACACCGGCTCGCGCAGCGCGCGCTCGCCGAGGAGGCCTCGCGGCAGCTCGAGCGCGACGAGGATCTCCCGTCGTCCGAGCTGGCGAGCGCGAGCTTGACCGGCGACTGGCAGGTCGCGACGACGACGACCTCGGGCGCGCCGATCGAGGTCGAGATCGTCGAGGAGGCCACGCTCGTGATCGCGGCGGAGCTCGATCGTGCCGTGGGTCGCGAGCCCGAGCCCGAGCCCGGCAAGATCCGCGCGCTCGTCGTCGATCCCGATCCACCGGGCCGGATCCAGATGGTGGCCGAGCTCGAGCGCCTCGGCTACGAGTGCCAGGCGGCCGCGACCGGCCCGCAGGCGATGGACCTGCTCCACACCATGATGTTCGAGGTCGTGTTCGCCGACATCGCGACCCCCGAGCTCGACGGGCTCCGGCTGTGCCGCGCGATCAAGCGCAGCCAGCGGCTCGCGCGCTGCCGCGTCGTCGTGACCACGAGCGTGGTCGACAGCGGCCAGGTGTCCGACGAGACGCTCCAGCGCGTCGCGGCCGACGGCTATCTCGAGAAGCCGCTCGATATCCGCCGCCTCCACCGCCTGCTGCGCGAGCTCACCTCGGACGGGCGCGCGAACGCGATCGATCACGAGAGCCTGCTCGCCGACGCGCTCGGCCGCTATCACGCCGGCGACCTCGAGGGCGCGATCGCGCGCATCCGCGGCGGCATCGTCGCCGATCCGTCGAGCCCCAAGCTGCACTTCATGCTCGCGAACATGCTGCAGCGCGCGTCGCGCTGGGCCGAGGCGGTCGACGAGTACGAGGCCGTGGTGGAGCTCCAGCCGGCGTACTTCCCGGCGCTGACGCGGCTCGCGTACCTGTATTTTCGCCAGGGGTTGCATGCGCGCGCGGTCGAGACCTGGCGGCGCGCGCTGCCGGTGTGTGATGACCCGGCGCTGCGGAGGAATATCGAGCTGTTCATGCGGAAGCTCGTTGCGGATATGTCGCGCGGCGATCAGGCGTAGCGCGGCGGTCGGCGAGCGGCGAGCGGCGAGCGGTGAGCGGCGGGCGGCGGTCGGCGATCGGCGGTCGGCGAAACGGCGTTCGGCGAAGCCTCGAAGTCCTCGGCCCCGTCGAGGCCAAGATCAAGCGGCGCAGCGCGTCGCTCGGCAAGCAGCTGAGCGAAGCTGCCAAGAGCATCTCGCTCAACCTCGGTGAGGGCCGGCGACCGCACGATGGCGATCGGCGCCGGCACGACGAGATGGCCGCCGGAAGCACGAGCGAGTGCACGACCGCGCTGCGTGTGGCCAGGATCCGCGGCTACATCACGGACGCCGATCACTCCAAGGCCGACGCCGTGCTCGACCGGCTCCGCGGCCTGATGTTCGGCCTCACACGCCGTTGACCAAAGGTCCGTCCGCGCCGGCTAGAGCGTGTTCGGATTCATGATGCGATCCGGATCGATCGCGTCGCGCAGGGCGGCGAGGTACACGTCGAGCTTGACCGCGCGCGCGCCGAGCAGCCAGCCGCCGGCGAGCTCCGCGGCGCGCTCGGCGATCTTCAGGCGCTCGCCGTCGTCGTCGCGCGGGAACGTGACGAACATGACCGCGCCGTCGGCGTCGAATCGCGAGATGTGGACGCTGGCGCCGCCGCTGGGTGCGAGTGCCTCGGTGACGCCGCGGTAGACCGCGCGGAGCTTCGACGGCGTCGCCATGACCTGGAACGCCGGTGCCGGGCCGGGCGTCGGATCGCCGCCGTGCGTGCGCCGCCACCAGATCTCGGCGAGCGCGGTGTCGGTCGCGGCGCCGCCCTCGGCGATCACCGCGCTCGCGATCAGATCGCGATCGCACGCCGCGAGATCGGTCGGGCCCGCGGTCGCCGCGAGTAACAGCACGCTGCCGTCGGGGATCGGCGGATGCCCGGGGTAGTGGATCGCGGCCTGGCGCGCGTCGTAGATCCGGATCCCCGACGGGGCGGCCTCCTCGCGCAGCGCGAGGTACACCGCGGACACCGCGTGCTCGATCGACGGCAGGATGAACGCGGCGACCAGGCGGGCCTCGGGGCGCGGGTGGATGCGCAGCACGACCGACGTGATGAAGCCGATCGTGCCCTCGCTGCCGCACAGCACCCGCGACAGATCGGGGCCGGTCGCGCGGCGCGGCGCGACGCGGGTGTGGACGGTGCGGCCGTCGGCGAGCACCGCCGAGACCCCGGCGACGGCGTCCTCGAAGAAGCCGTGCCGCGCGCTCGACTTGCCTGGCGTGCGCACCGCGATGATGCCGCCGAGCGACGACGTCAGCACGACCGGCGGATAGTCGCCGACCGACAGGTTGCGCGGCGCGAGGATGCGCTCGAGCTCGAGGCCGGTGATCCCGGCCTGCGCGTGCACGAGCAGCGAGGCCTCGTCGAGCTCGAGCACTTGATCGAGCCGCTTGGTCGCGATGTAGACCGCCGGGCGATCGCCGGACGCCGCGGCGCGCGTGCGGCCACCGGCCCCGACGGCGTAGACCGCGGCCTTCGCGGTGCGCGCGCGCCGGATCACCTCGGCGACCTCGGCGGCGGAGCCGGGCTGCACGCGCCAGCTCGTCGCGTCGATCGCGTGGACGTGCTCGGCGCCGACCGCGGCGATCAAGTCGGCATCGAACGTCATCGGCGTGGCCGGAGGCCCATCTTGCCCGGGTTGAAGATGCCGTCGGGATCGAGGCTGGTCTTGGCGGCCTCGAAGATCGCCATCGCCTCGCGATGCTCGCCCGCCATGTACGGGCCCTTGAGCAGGCCGACGCCGTGGTGGTGGCTGATCGTGCCACCGACGCGCGTCGTCGCCTCGAGGCCGTCGCGCCAGATCGCGTCGTACAGCCGCTCGGCGCCGCGCGTGTCGTCGGCGGTGCCGGCGAACGTGAAGTAGATCGAGCAGCCATCGGGGTACGCGTGGGAGAAGTGCGCCATCACCACGGCGTGCCGACCGATCGCCTCGCGCACCGAGTGATACAGATCGGCGAGCTGCGACCAGCTCGACGCGACCTCCATCGTGTCGACGAACGCGCCGTCGCGGAACACCGGCGACATCCGGTACGACACCGCGTAGCGATGGGCCAGCCACGCCCAGCCCGGATCCTCGCCCTTGTCGCGCGCGCCGGCGGACTCGAGCTCGGAGAACGTGAGCGCGGCCTCGACCTCGGTGCGGATCCGCGAGCCCTCGAGGCCGATGATCATGCGGCAGCCGCGGCGCGCGACCTTCTCGGCGACCACGCCGAACACCTTGTTGACGACACTCGAGTTGCCGAGCGCCGCGTGCATCGCGCCCTGCTTGAACCCGCGGCCCTTCGCGAGCGCGAGCAGCCGATCGACGAAGCCGTCGTCCTTGGCCTTGGGCTCGGGCCACGCGGGCAGCGCGCCGGTCGCGACCGCCGGGCGCGGCGCCTTGGCCGACGTCTCCTCGACGGCCTCCTTGTGGCCGAACGCGTTCATCAGCGTGTCCATCTCGTCGTACAGCCGCACGACCGCCGGGCGCAGGCCCTTCTGCAGCACGCGGCGGATCGCGGCGAGCCCGGTCGCGACATCGTCGACCTCGTAGCCGCGGAACACGCGGAGCTGCGGCGCCGGCGACACGCGCAGGCGCGCGCTCGTGATGAGGCCGAGCGTGCCCTCGCTGCCGAGCAACAGCTGCGACCAGTTCGGGCCGCGCAGCGCGCGGTTCGGGCCGTCGGTCTCGATGACCTCGCCGCGCCCGGTGACGACGGTGAGCCCCGCGACGCGATCCTCGACCTTGCCGTACTTGGTCGACAGCTGACCGGCGGCGCGCGTCGCGAGCCAGCCGCCCACCGTCGAGCAGTAGATCGACGACGGAAAGTGCCCGAACGTGTAGCCGCGCCGCGCGAGCTCGCGCTCGAACCGCTCGCCCGACAGGCCGCCCTCGACATCGCAGATCAGCTCGTCGTGGTGCACGGAGCGCAGCGCCTGCATGCGCTTGGTGTCGATCGTGATCCCGCCGAGCACCGGGACCGCGCCACCGCACACGCCGGAGCCGCCACCGTACGGCACGATCGGGATCTTGTGCTCGCGCGCGTACTTCACGACCGCGACGACCTCGCGCACGTGCTCGGGCCACACGATCGCGTGCGGCCGATGCGCGGGCGGCGTGCCGTCGCGATGCGCGAGCAGCATGCGGGGCCACATGTCGCGCGAGTAGGTGTCGAGATCGGTGCCGCGCAACGAAACGCGACGCGGGCCGAAGATCACTTCGAGATCGCGCTGCAGTCGATCGAGGTCGAGCACGCGCTCCGACGGTACGAGACCGCGCGAGCGTTTGCTACGTGGCCGACGGCGAAACGTTGCTGCCGAACGTCTGCGCCGGGAACACGCGGATCACGCCGAACCCACCGCCACCACCACCACCACCACCACCATCGGCCGGAGGCGGAGGATCGAACGGCGCGCTGTGAGAACCGGGATGCCCGTTCACCGCGCCGGTGGTGCCGAACGCGCCGTTGCCACCGTCGCCACCGTTCACGTTGCCGAAGCCACCTTGTGCTGTGGTGGTGGTCGCGGTCGACTCGCTGCCCGAGAACCCGCCGGTGCTCTGACCGCCACCCTCACCACCACCACCACCGTTGGCGTCGAGGTACGCGGCGCCGGTGAGCGTGATGGTCGGAGCGTCGAGCCCGATCATGCCACCGGTCCCGGCGCCACCGCCGCCGTCGTGCGCCGTCGCACCGCCGCCGGCTTCGCCGAACGCGATGATGCTCCCCGTGGTCGCGATCGTGATCGCGCCGGTCGAGATCAGGTAGACCGCACCGCCGCCGTGGCCGATCGCGCCACCGGTGCCGCCGCCGGCCGAGCCGGGGCAGCCGCCGCGCGCGACCGCCGGGACTTGCTTCACGCCGGCATTCCCACCGGCGGAGTTGCCGTCGCCCTTGCCTCCGTCGCCGCCCTTGGTTCCGAAGCTGCCGCCGGCGCCGCCACCGCTGCCGCCGTTGCCCCCGTCGGGCGCGGCTCCGGGTGTCGAGCACGCCGCGCTGTCGGCCCCGACGCCGATGACCTCCGCCAGCGGCTGGTTCGGGCGGTGACTCGCGACGTCGAGCTGACCATTGATCGCGAGCGAGTCGATGCCGAGCAACACGAGCGGGCGGCTGCCGTGCGGCACGGTGCGCCCGACGGGAACGGTCAGCGCGTGCGCCGCGATCACGCAGAGCTCGGGGCCGTTGGTCTGCGTGACGACCTGCGTGCAGCCGTTCGTGGTGTCGAGGTCGCCGGTCGTCACCGTCGCCGGCGGATCGGCGGTGAGGCAGACCGTGACCATGCCGGTGCCAAAGCACCTGCTCGCGTCGGGCGTGGCATCGGCGCGCGCGTCGATCGTGCCGGCGGCGTCGATGATCGACTGGCCGCCTTCCGCCGTGATTCCCCCGTCGGGATGAGGCGTGGCACCGCCATCGTTGGGCAGCGACTGATTGAAGCCACAACCAACGACGAGTCCGAGAAGGGCGCAGCGTCCGTACATCGCGCCCAGTATACGCGCGGTGCCCGCTGCGCGTCTTCACAAGATCGCGAAGGCATGGACCATGTATCGTGCGTGTGCGATGGCCCTCACTCTCGAACACATCCACACGATCACCGTCGTTGGCGCCGGAACCATGGGGCACGGCATCGCGCACGTCGCGGCCGTCACCGGCGCCACCGTGCGCCTGTTCGATGCGATGCCGGGCGCGGCCGCGACCGGCGTGGCGAAGATCACCGCGAACCTCGGCAAGGCCGTCGAGCTCGGCAAGCTCGCGCCCGCCGACCGCGACGCCGCGCTCGCGCGGATCACCGCGGTCACCGAGCTCGCCGCGGCGTGCGATGGCACCGACTGCGTGATCGAGGCCGTCCCCGAGCGGCTCGAGCTCAAGCGCGAGATCTTCGCGACGCTCGATGCCGCGACGCCGGCCCACGCGCTGCTCGCGACCAACACGAGCTCCTTGCCGATCGGCGAGATCGCCAAGGCCGTGCGCGCGCCTGGCCGCGTCGTCGGCATGCACTTCTTCAACCCGGTGCACCTGATGAAGCTCGTCGAGGTCGTCCGCCACGCCGCCGCCGATCCCGAGATGGTCGCGGTCGCGGTCGCCCTCGCCGAGAAGTTCGGCAAGACGCCGATCGTGGTCGCCGACAGCCCGGGCTTCGCGTCGTCCCGGCTCGGGCTCGTGATCGGGCTCGAGGCGATGCGCATGGTCGAGCAGGGCGTCGCGTCGGCGGCCGACATCGACACCGCGATGAAGCTCGGCTACGGCCATCCGATGGGGCCGCTCGAGCTCACCGATCTGGTCGGGCTCGACGTCCGCCTCGGCATCGCCGAGTACCTGACCGGCGCGATCGGTCCCGGGTTCACGCCGCCGCAGGTGCTGCGCGACAAGGTGGCCGCGGGCAAGCTCGGCAAGAAGTCCGGCGAGGGCTTCTATCGCTGGGTCGACGGCAAGCGCGCGTAGCTCACCACAGGATCTGGGCGCGCTTGACGCGGATCGGCTTCGCGGTCGACTTCGACTCCGCGCGGTCGGTCTTCTTGTCCTCGAGCGAGATCGAGTGCTTCTGCAGCTCGGGCTCGAGCGCGAACGCGGCGACCCGGCCTTGCTCGGGCTGGGTGCGCTGGAGGTCGGCGACCATCATCGCGGTGATCGGGTTGACGTCGCGCCCGTCGATCCGGACCTCGAAGTGGAGGTGCGGCCCGGTCGCGCGGCCGGTCGAGCCGACCTGGCCGATCTTCTGGCCCGCGGTCAAGGTCGCGTCCTTCTTGGTGTCGATGTGCTGCAGGTGGCCGTAGCGCGTGATGATGCCGCCGCCGTGGTCGATGTAGACCACGTTGCCGTAGCCGCCTTGGCGACCGGCGAACACGACGACGCCATCACCGGCGGCGACGACCGGCGCGCCGTAGTCGGCGCGCATGTCGGTGCCGTGGTGGAACCGGCGATCGTGGTGCATCGGATCGCTGCGCCAGCCGTAGCCCGAGCTCTTCGACAGGGCGTCGGCGAGCGGCTCGGTGGTCAGGATCGTGAGGTCGGCGGCGTGTAGGTCGTGGGCGATCGCGAAGCCCGACAGGTACGTCGCAGCGCGCGCCGAGGTCTGCTGGATCAGGTCGCGGGCGTCGTGCTCGAGGTGCACGAGGTGGTCGATCATCTTGCTCGGCACGAGCTCGACATCGAAGGCGTTCGCCAGCCGCTGGAGCGCCAGGATGTCCGGCCGCGACACGGCCGGCTTGGGATCGGCCGTGGCGGTGGCGGAGGCGACCACGAATGCCAGGGCAAGACCACGACGCAGGGACATCTCCGCAAGAGTCCAGTTTTTGATCGGGTCTGATCAATGTAGGCAGGCCCAAAAGGCCGGTCCTGGGACAAGAAACCAGCTTGATTTGTCGGGCCACCCGGCATATCTCGCCTGCCATGAGACCCATGCACCGCTGGCTCGTCATCGGGCTCGCCCTCGCGGCGGCCTCCGGGTTCGCGCTGTCGGTTCAGGACGGCGCGTGGTGGACGGTGAGCGGCGTTTCGATCGGGCCCCACGGCACCCATCACTGCATGGGTGGCGCCGAGGCGTGCGGGCTCGCGTGGCTCGGCGGCGGCGAGGGCTGGATCCGCATGGGCACCACGACGTGGGGTGCCGGGCTGGTCGCGACCGCGGCGCTCGTCCTGCTCGCCGCAGCGTCGGCCTCGAAGCGGGTCCCCAAGCTGCTCGCCGGCATGACGATCACCGCGACCCTGTGCGCCGCGGTCACCGGCACGATCTTCCTCGTCGGCTACCCCGGGTTCACCGGCAGTCACCTCGACCGCGGCGTCTGGCTCTACGGCATCGGCGTGTTCTTCGGGTTCGCCGCCGCGATCACGGTGCTGCGCGCCGCGCGTGCGCCAAAACTGCCGCCGCCGCCGCGGCCCTAGCTGCCTGTTCGTCGTCGAGCCGCAGCGCGGTTCGCGCCATCGCGCGCACGACGAACACCGCCGCCACGGTCAGCGCGATCGGCGCGAGCTGGAGGAGCTTGGCGATCGTCGTGTGCCCGGCGAGCGCGAGCGGTTGCTGGACGAACACGACCGCGTCGTAGGTGCCGTGGAACGCGACCGCGAGCAGGTAGCCACCGACGAGGCCGAGGCCCTTGTTATCGAACTTCGCCCGGGCGGCCGACGCACCGGCCATGCTCGACCACATCGCGTGGCCGGGGACCGCGAGGAACGCGCGCATGACCCAGGTCGTCAGCTGCCCCGACAGCGTCGGCTGGAGCAGGATGTACATGACGTTCTCGACCAGCGCGAAGCCAAGACCCGCGCGCCCGGCGTAGACGATGCCGTCCATGCGCTCGTCGAACTCGGGGCGCCGCCACACCACCCAGTAGACGACCGAGAGCTTGCACGCCTCCTCGACCGCCGCGGCCATGATGAACGCCTTGAAGCTCGCACCCTGGTAGGTCAAGTCGAGCGGATCGAGCAGCGGGCCGACCCCGCTGGTCAGCGCCAGCTCGCACAGGATGGCCGGGATAACCGACAGCATCCCGAACAGCACGACGAGCCGGCGGGTCGAGCGTGGCTCGGGTCGCTTCGCGTCGAGGCGGTCGACCACCCACATCGCGACCACCGCGGGGATCGCTCCCGACAGCGCGACACCGAGCTGGGTCCCCGTCACGTTGCAACAGTATCTCCGTTCGCCCGCACGGACGCTCGCTTGACTCTGTGGGGGTGGCAGCCGATCATTCAGCGTGCCACCAGAGGCCACTGCGGGCACCCCGACGCGGGTCGGCCGCTACGAGGTCATCGCTCATCTCGCCACGGGCGGGATGGCGCAGATCTACCTCGCGCGCCAGAGCGGCCTCGGCTCGTTCGAGCGCCACGTCGTCCTGAAGACGATCCTGCGCGAGCGCGCCAGCGATCAGCGGTTCGTCACGATGTTCCTCGACGAGGCCAAGCTCGCCGCGACGCTCAACCACCAGAACGTCGCGCAGGTCTACGAGGTCGATCAGGCCGACGGTGCCTACTTCATGGCGATGGAGTACGTGCACGGCGAGAACGCGCGCGCGATCCTCGAGACGTCGCTGCGGCGCGGCTGGACGGTGCCGCTCGAGCTCGCCGTCATGATCATCAGCGGCGCGGCGGCCGGGCTGCACCACGCGCACGAGCGGCGCGGCAAGACTGGTCAGCCGCTCAACATCGTCCATCGCGACGTGTCGCCGGCAAACATCATGATCGGCTACGACGGCAGCGTGAAGGTGCTCGACTTCGGCATCGCCAAGGCCGAGGAGCGCGCGACCAAGACGGTCGGTGGCACGATCAAGGGCAAGTACGGCTACATGTCGCCCGAGCAGTGCAAGGGCAAGTCGATCGATCGCCGCAGCGACATCTTCGCGCTCGGCATCGTGCTCTACGAGCTCGCGACGCTGCGCCGCGCCTTCAAGGGCAAGGACGACTTCGAGACGATGAAGCGGATCGTGTCCGGCGACATCGTGCTGCCGTCGGTCGCGGTGCCGGATTTCCCGCGCGAGCTCGAGGCGATCATCCTCACCGCGATGGCCGCGGACCCGAACGCGCGGTTCCAGACCGCCGCCGAGATGATCGAGGCGCTCGACGCGTTCAGCCAGCGCGCGAAGCTGACCGGCACCGGCACCGCGATGGGCCGGTTCATGACCCAGCTGTTCGGTACCAAGCGCGAGCCGTGGGTCGAGGGCGAGGCCAACGCGCCGGGCACCGATCGCGCGAAGACCGAGGGTGGGATCGGTAACCCCGCTGACGTCACGCAGATCACCTACGAGCACGACGACGGTGGCACCGACGCCGAGAAGACCCAGCTCGTCGAGAACCGCAACGCGATCGAGGACTACGGCAGCGTGCTGCAGACCCAGCCGACGCCGCTCGCCAACGAGGCCGACGCCGCGGCGTGGGCGGCGAACGACTCGACCGGCGAGAAGCGTTGCAGCGCGCGCATGCAGGTGCCCGCGGCCGCGCCGTATCCGGTGCCGAGCTACGCGAGCGCACCACCGGCGCAGCGATCGACGGTGAATCACCTCGCGCCGCCGATGTCCGGCTCGAACCCGGCGCTCGTGCCGCCGCGGCAGGCGCCGTCGCAGCCGATGCCGGTGATGCAGGCGCCGATGCCGCTTCAGATCCCGATGCCCAACCCGACGGACTACAAGATCCGATCGAACAAGGGCTGGATCGTGCTGGGGGTGAGCGTCCTGATCGCGATCGTCGTCGCGATCGCGATCGGCTCGAGCTTGTAAAGGTGACATAGTCGCCGGATATGGCGACCGCAATCACCTCCGCGTCCGATCGGCTCTCGAGCTACAACCCGGCCACCCACGAGCTCGTCGGCTCGGTGCCGATCCACACCCAGGCCGATGTCGATGCCGCGGTCGCGCGCGCGCGCGTCGCCGCCGAGGCGTGGGGCGCGCTGTCGTTCGCCGCGCGCACCGAGGAGCTCGTCGCGTTCAGGAAGGCGATCGCGGCGAGCGCTGACAAGATCGCCGAGATCATCCACCGCGAGAACGGCAAGCCGGAGATCGAGGCGCTCACCGAGGTGATGATGGCGCTCGGCCACATCTCGCACGCGACCGCCCACGCCGAGGCCGCGATGGCTCCGCGCAAGGTCGGCTCCGGCATGCTCGCGAACTTCCGCGCGACCGTCAGCTATCACGCGCTCGGCGTGATCGGCGTGATCGGCCCGTGGAACTACCCGCTGTTCACGCCGATGGGCTCGATCGCCTACGCGCTCGCCGCCGGCAACGCCGTGGTGTGGAAGCCGAGCGAGCTCACGCCGCTCGTCGCGGTCGAGATCGCCGAGATCGCGGCGAAGACGTTCGCGCTCAAGAACCTCCTGCAGGTCGTGACCGGCGCGGGCGCGACCGGCGCGGCCCTCGCGAAGTCCGCGGTCGACAAGGTCGCGTTCACCGGCTCGGCCGGCACCGGCAGGCGCGTGATGATCGCGGCGGCCGAGCGGCTGACGCCCGTGCTGCTCGAGCTCGGCGGCAAGGATCCGATGATCGTCGCCGACGACGCCGACCTCGACAAGGCCGCGGAGGCCTGCGTCTACGGCGCGCTGACCAACGCCGGCCAGGCGTGCATCTCGGTCGAGCGCGTCTACGTCGCCGACGCGGTGCACGACCGGTTCGTCGCCGCCGTCGTCGAGCAGGTCAAGGCGTTGAAGGTCGGGGGCGACGATGGTCACCTCGGCGCGATGACGAGCGACGCGCAGGTCGACATCGTGCGCGCGCACCTCGACGACGCCGTCGCGCGCGGCGCCAAGGTCCACACCGGTGGCTCGGCCGCGATCTCGGGCAACTACATCCAGCCGACCGTGCTCACCGACGTCACGCACGACATGAAGATCATGCGCGACGAGACGTTTGGCCCGGTGATCCCGATCAAGCGCGTCGCGTCGCTCGACGAGGCCGTGCGGCTCGCCAACGACACGACGTTCGGGCTCGGCAGCTCGGTGTTCGCGGGCAAGGGCGCGCGCACGATCGCGAGCAAGCTCCGCGCCGGCATGACGTCGGTCAACTCGGTGATGGCGTTCGCCGGCATCCCGGGCCTGCCGTTCGGCGGCATCGGCGACTCCGGCTTCGGCCGCATCCACGGCGACGAGGGCATCCGCGAGTTCACGCGCGTGAAGGCGACGGCCGAGCAGGTCATGTCGATCCCGATCAACATGATGTCGTTCAACCAGCCGAAGAACGCCGTGAAGCAGATGCGCTCGATGATCAAGCAGCTCTACGGCGAGGGCGTCGTCGCCAAGGCCGGTGACGCGTGGCGCAAGCTCCGCGGCTGATTCAACGGTCGCTCACAAGCTCGAAGGGCGTTGCGTAGGTTATCGACAACCGTCGTCGTCGTCGGGACACTTGAAGCGAACGTGGATGTGGTTCGCGTGGTTCGGGATGTGGCGCACGAGCGCTCCCGAGCCGTGGCCGTTCGGGTACTCGAACAGGTGCCGCAGGTGGTTGTCATCGATGCCGTGGTCCTTGGCCCACGCGTAGACGATGCCCTGCACCTGGTAGTCGAGGAAGATCATGAGGACGCCGCCGTCCTCGTGCGCGGTCTTCGCGAAGTTGTCGATCAGCGCGTAGGTCGCCTCGGCGTCGAGGTTGTCGTTGGTCGCCTTCTCGAAGTTCTCGGGATAGTCGGCCGGCTTCTCGACGTAGAACAGGCCGATGTCGATGTCGCGCCCGGCCTGGTGCGACGCGTGTTGCGTGATCTGGCCGCCGTGCTCGGCGGAGATGTCACCGATCGCGAGCACGTGGGCATCGGGGAACTCTTCGCGCACGGTGCCGATCACGCGCTGCACGATGTCGATCGTGGTCTGCGTGCCGAACGCCCGTGCCGGGCGGCGGATCACGTAGCCGTCGCCCTCGGGCAGCTGCGTCGCGTCCTGCAGGCGACCTGACCACGGGTAGCCGAGCGACTGTCCGGACACCGGACCATCGAAGTGCGGCATCTGCGGCCGGCTCGGCGCCGCGGCGTGCTTGCGTCCACGCACGACCTCGAGCTTGGTCGCCTTCGGCATCATCGCGCGCGCGGCGGCGCGGGTGCGCGGCGCGTGGGCCGTCGGTTTGTGCTTCGGTTTCGCGTCGGCGCTCGCGGCGATCGTGGACAGCGCGAGGGCGATCGACAGCGAGAGGACCTTCATCGGACGTTCATGGTGACCGCTTTTGCCTACACGTGGCCAGTTCTTCGGCGCTGCACGAACTTTCAGGGCGCTTTTGAAAGCCCAGCTTTCGGCTGGGCGCTGGGCAACGCCGAAGGGCGTTGCCCAGGGCCAATGGCCCGGGCCTTGAGGTCGGCGCAGCGCTTCGCGAGGAGCGGGCCGATCGGGGTCAGATCCTCCTGCAACGTCTTCGCGAAATCCTTGCGGGTCAGCGTGCGGCCCGCGTCGACGAGGAGCTGCAGGTCGCCACACGCGCGGTGCGCCGCGAGGATCGGCTCGACCCCGCCGTTGTAGACCTTGCTCTCGGTCAGGCTCGCGTTGTTGGGCCGGCGGCGGAGCTTCAGATCGGCCATCAGCTCGTCGATGATCCGGCTTTTTTCGCTCAGCTTTTGAGCCCGGGGCAGGGGCCCGGCGTACAGCTTCTTGAGCTGGTCGTAGCTCGCGAGCAGGCGCGCGGTTCGCGGGCCGCGGAACGCCTGGCCGACCGTCCACGCGAGATCCTCGGGCGAGCCGGGCCCGAAGCGCTGGAGGATCCAGTGATCGGTGAGCGCGTCGGCGATGTACGATGCGAAGCTCTCGTTGAAGAACGGTTCGTCGGGCACGAGCACGGTCGCGTGGACCGACTCGTGGAGGATCACGTTGCACAGCTCGGGCAGCGCGTCGTCACCGCCGCCGAGCATCGACGACAGCACCGGATCGGGGAACCAGCCGCCGGTCGAGTACGCCGCGGCCGGGCGGACGATCGCGTCGTAGCCCTGCTTCTCGAGCGCGAGCTTGTGTGCGATCGCGTCGTCCTCGTCGAACCAGCCGACCCCGGCGAAGCACCCGGCGATCGGAAAGCACCAGCGCAGCGGCTTGAACGCGACCGGATCGGCGGCGCCGACGAACCACACCGCGGCCGACCGCCCGAGCGCGGTGTAGGTCGAGTAGTTGCGCTTGATGTGGAGGCCATAGCTGCGGCCGTACAGCTTGATCGCCGGGATCTCGGAGAGCAGCGCCGCGGTCCGCGCCGGCGTGTTCGGATCCTTGACGACCTGATCGATCGGGCGCGCGCGCGCCAGCAGGTCGGCCTGCCCGTACGCCGCCTGCGCGAGGTAGCGCGGCATGATGCTGTTGCAGCCGGCGAGCGCGAGGACGACGACGAGGATCCTCACAGCTTGGCGGCGATCGCGGCGGCGAGCTCGGCGCCGCTCGCGAGCTTTTGGGCCGGCCACTCGATCTCGAGCCCGGCACCATCGGCCTGCTTGGGGATGATGTGGAAGTGGACGTGGAACACGGCCTGGTGCGCGGCCGCCCCGTTGTTCTGCAGGACGTTGTAGTCGCGCGTGCCGGTCGCGGCCATCACCGCGCGGGCGATGCGCGGCAGCACGCGTCCGACCGCCGCGGCGCTGACGTCCGACAGCTGATCGAGCGTCGCGGCCGGTTCCTTCGGGATCACGAGCGTGTGGCCGCGCGACAGCGGATTGACGTCGAGGAACGCCAGGACGTGGTCGTCCTCGTAGACCTTGTGACTCGGAATCTCGCCGCGGAGGATCTTCGCGAAGATCGTCATGCCTTCGCAGCTTAGCGCGACATCAGCGCCGCGCGCTCGCCGAGGCTGCGCACCGTCGGGCCGGCCGGTCGCGCGCTCGGCTTGTGGTTCGAGGCCGGGGTGACCGCGAGGTCGAACGCGACCGACTGGTCTCCGGCGGTCGCGGTCAGGTGCGCGGTGCCGACCGCGAGGCCCTCGAGACGCACGCAGTTCAGCAGGATGCCGAGGTTGTCGGCGACCGTCCCGTTGTCGATCGCGAAGCTCCACGGCGCGCCGACGATCCGGCTCGCACCGCTGTGCGCGGTGAAGCAGACCTCGCCGCCGTCGGGGTGCAGGTCCGGGTTCGCATCCTTGCTGATCGCGTCGACGTGGTTCACCACGGTGAGCTCGATCGCGAACGCCGGCTTGTCACCGGCGGTGATCGTGAGGCTGCGCGTGCCGGGGCTGGTGCTCGTGATGTCGACCGTGTCCCAGCCCCGGCGCGTCGCGCCCGCCGCGTCGATCGTCATGCCGGTATCGACCAGCCGCTGCGCGGTGTGTGCGTCGTAGAGGGCGACGCCGACGGTCTGCGGCCCGGTCCAGAACACGGTCGGCAGCTCGCTCACCGACTCGAGGTCGCCCGGGACGACCGTCGCCGAGTCGAGCTCCGCGGCCCCCATCATCTTGCGATCGTAGAGGGTGTCGTCGACGGCATCGACGATGCGGATCAGGTTCTCCCCGTTGGCAACGCCGTGCATCGTCATCGTGGGGCCATGGATCTCGCCCGACGCGACCGCCGAACCGCCGCCGTCATCGACCGCGAACGGCTGGTCGAGCACGCTCGAGCTGCCGTCGCTGTGGACGTAGGTCAGGGTGACGTCCTGGACGCCCCCGATGGCGGTCGCGGCCGGGCCATCGACAAACCACGTGCCGGCGAGGCTGGCACCATCGAAGTTGAGCCCGTGCGGCGTCGCGTCCGAGCAGGTCTCGCCCGCCGGGCACATGCCGCTGGCGGAGCGGTCGCCCGCGTTCAGGTTGCACGCCGGTACGGCGAGGATGAAGACAAGCGAAGCGAAGCGGTTCATGCGGCTGCCAGGAGCAGTGGTCGTGCCACCGGTCCGCGACAGGTTTCATGTGGTTACCGGCCGTCCGATCGAGGGTTGCCAGCTCGATCGGACATCGGTGTCGCGGCCGCGGACTGGTGGACCTTCACCGGTCGAAGCGATAGCCCGAGCCGCGCACGGTGATGAAGTGCGTGGGCTGCTCGGGGTTCGCCTCGAACCGCTTGCGGAGCTGACCGACGAAGTTGTCGACCGTGCGCACCGAGCCGGCGGACTGGTTCCAGACCAGGCTGAACAGCTGGTTGCGCGAGAACACCTGGCTCGGGTGCCGCACGAAGAACACGAGCAGCTCGAACTCGAGGTGCGTGAGCTTCACCTCGGCGCCTCCGCGCGCGACGGTGCGCTGGCCGAGATCGATCGCGACGTCGCCGAACGCGAGCGCGGTGTCGTCGGGTTCGGGCGGCGCGACCGGCAGGTTCGTCGAGCTCGAGCTGCGGCGGAGCACGGCCTCGATGCGCGCGAGCAGCTCGGCGAGCGCGAACGGCTTGGTCACGTAGTCGTCGGCACCGAGCCGGAGCGCCGCGACCTTGTCGTACTCGCCGTCGCGCGCCGAGATCACGATCACCGGCACGAGGTTGTCGGCCGCGCGGATCGCCGAGAGCACCTCGAGGCCGTTCCGCTTCGGCAGGTTGATGTCGAGCAGGATCAGCCCGAAGTCCTCGCCGAGCGCCTGGGCGAGCGCGTCGTCGCCGTCGCGCGCGATCGAGGTGCTGCGCCCGGCGAGCTTCAGGTTGAGCGCGAGCCCGGTCGCGATCGCCTCGTCGTCCTCGACGATCAGCACGTGGGTCATGCGGCCTCTTGCTCGGCGAGGCTCGGGGTGACGATGTTGCGCGGCCGGCGGCGGCGCTTGAGCCGGATCGTCAGCTCGGAGTGCCCGGGCCGCGATTCGATCGCGATCCGCCCGCGGTGTCCACGCACGATCGCCTGGACGAACGACAGGCCGAGCCCGATGCCCTGCACGCCGGTCTCGTGCGCGGCGCGACCGCGGCTGAACTGCTCGAAGATCGCCTTCTGCTCGTCGCGCGCGATGCCGCTGCCGTTGTCGCGAACCGCGAGCTCGATCCAGCGGCCGCTCGTGCGAGCGTCGAGCGAGATCTGCTTGTCGGGCCCGGTGTAGCGCCACGCGTTGGTCAGGAGGTTGACGAGCGCGCGCACCAGCGTCGGCCGATCGCCGACCAGGTTGAGCCCGGGCTCGACCGTGACGGTGACCTTGGTCGGCGTACCGAGCGTGATCGCGTCGAACGCGGCGACCGCCTCCTCGGCGAGATCGGCGACGAAGATCCGATCGCGCGCATAGACGTACGTCGAGTTGAGCTTCGACAGCTCGAGCACGCGCCCGACCAGCGCCTCGAGGCGCGCGGTCTCGCGGCCGAGCAGCGTGAGCACCTGGAGGCGGTCGGGCTCCTCGAGCCGACCGTCGCGCAGCGACTCGATGAACAGGCGGATCGACGTGATCGGCGTGCGCAACTCGTGCGAGACGCTCGACACGAAGTCGTTCTGCACGCGCACGAGCGAGGCGCCCTTGCCGACGAACACGCTGACCAGGATGAGCCCGGTGATCGTGCTCGTGCAGAACGCCAGCACGAGCACGCCGGAGATCACCGAGGTGGTCGATGGGCGGAGGATCAGCAGCAGGATGCCGAGGCTGGTCATCGCCACGGTCGGGATCAGGATGGCGAGCATCAGCACGAGCTGAGCCCGTCGAAGCTGCATGTTCGCCGGCGGAAACCGCACGGGCGGACTCTACCCTATGCGACGTCGGCGAGCGTCGCGGGTTCGGGCTCGACGGCGAGCGTGGCGTCGCGGACGTGCGCGGGCACGCCGTGGAGATCCCAGACCAGGCCGACGAGCGACATCGCCCGGAGGATGTAGTACGTGCAATCGATCTCCCACCAGAAGAAGCCCTGCTTCGCGGACACCTGGTAGTGATGGTGGTTGTTGTGCCAGCCCTCACCCATCGTGATCACGGCGAGCACCGGGTTGTTGCGCGCCTCGTCGTCGGTCGGCGTCGGGTAGCGCTTCTTGCCCCACAGGTGTGACAGCGAGTTGATCGTGAACGTGCCGTGCCACGTCATGATTTGGGCGACGGCGAAGCCCCAGACCAGCGCGAACAGGCCGCCGATCGCGAACGTCGCGACACCGGCGAGCACCGGCGGGATCATCCAGTACGTGTTGAGCCAGCGCAGCTCGGGATACTTCGCGAAGTCCTTGATGCGCGACAGATCGGTGTCCTCGAGATCGCGCGACAGGATCCAGCCGTGGTGCGACCACCAGAAGCCCTGCTGCTTCACCGAGTGCAGATCGCCGGGGAGGTCGCTGAGCTTGTGGTGGATCCGGTGATGCGCGGCCCACCACAGCGGGCCCTTCTGCGCCGTGCAGGTCGCGCCGAACGCGAGCACGAACTGGAACCACCGCGACGTCTTGTAGCTGCGGTGCGAGAAGTAGCGATGGTACGCGCCGGTCACGAAGAACATGCGCGGGATGTAGAGCAGCACCGCGAGCAGGATCCCCCACCACGAGAACCCGAGGTACGCGACCCCGATGATCGCGCCGAGGTGCACGCCCCAGTACGGCGGGGTCAGCGCGTTGAGATAGATCCGCCGCCAGCTCTGGTTCGCCGCGGCTTCGACTGCCGACATGCCCTCCCGTACCACGCCGGCGGGTCGGCCGCGCGCCATCGTTTGGTCACGGCCCATGGTATTTGATCAGGCATGAAATACCGCAACTTGGGCGGCTCGGGCGTCAAGGTCTCGACGTTGTGCCTGGGCGCGATGACGTTCGGTGAGGCCGACGAGAAGTCGTTCATGCACAAGGTCGGCTCGGACGAGACGACCGCCCACGCGGTCTGCGATCGCGCGCTCGCGGCCGGCGTCAACTTCATCGATACCGCGGACGTCTACGGCCAGGACGGCCTTTCCGAGCGCGTGCTCGGCAACTGGCTGGTCTCGCGCGGCACCCGCGACAAGATCGTGCTCGCGACCAAGTTCCGCTTCACGATGGGCGACGGCGCCAACAAGAGCGGCGCGTCGCGCTACCGCATCATCAAGTGCTGCGAGGACTCGCTGCGCCGCCTGAAGACCGACCGCATCGACCTCTACCAGGTCCACATGCAGGACATCACGGTCCCCGAGGACGAGACGCTGCGCGCGCTCGACGATCTCGTGTCGGCCGGCAAGGTGCTCTATCTCGGTTGCTCGAACTACGCCGCGTATCGCCTCGTCGACTCGCTGTGGCAGAGCAAGACGCGGAACCTGTCGCGCTACGTCACGATGCAGATGCAATACAACCTGCTCGTCCGCGACATCGAGCGCGAGCACGTCCCGGTGTGTCGCGACTTCAACCTCGGCATCCTGCCGTGGTCGCCACTCGCCGGCGGGTTCCTCACCGGCAAGTTCGACAAGGACAGCGCGCCGGTCAAGGGCACGCGCCTCGGCGAGAAGGATCGGATGAAGCGCTACGACTCCGATCGCCACTGGAAGATCATCGAGGCGGTCCGCGCGGTCGCCGCCGAGATCAACGCGACGCCGGCCGCGGTCAGCCTCGCGTGGCTGCTCGCCAAGCCGCACGTCAGCTCGGTGATCTTCGGCGCGCGCACGCCCGAGCAGCTCGACATCAACCTGGCGGCGGCCGACCTCGTGCTGACCGCGAAGCACGTCGAGACCCTCGACGAGGCGTCCGCGATCGACTTCGGCTATCCGTACTCGTTCATCGGCTCGATGCAGCCGAGCTGGTAGCCGCGATCAGATCGGGAAGCCGTTCGCGCGGATCCACTGCTCGAGCCGCGCGGCGTAGACCAGGTCGATCACCGTGATCGCCTTGGCGTCGTGCGTGTGGAGCTCGAGCGTGAGCCCGCCGTATTCGAGCACGATGCGCGGGTGATGATCGAGCTCGTCCGCGAGGCCGCCGGCGAACGCCGCGACCTTGCCGGTGCGCATCATCATGCCGGGGAGCCGGAGGTGCAGCTCGTCGACCGCGCCCGACTTGACCGACCAGCGCTCGCCGAGCAACTTCAGCTCGTGCTGGAGCTCTTCGAAGGTGAGGCCATCGCGGCTCACCGTGAACGTCGCCATCGCGTCGAGGTTCGGGGTGTTCACATCGGAGCTGTATCACTGGTGTAGGCTTTGCGGGCATGAACATCTACGAGCTTGCAGTTCCTCAGATGATGAAGATGCTACGCAACCTCGATGCCTGGCTCGGCGCCGCGGTCGGCCTCGCGGAGAAGAAGAAGTTCGACGTCAATGTCCTCGTGAAGGCGCGTCTCGCGCCAGATCAGTTCGCGCTCGACAAGCAGGTTCAGACCGCGTGCGACAACGCCAAGTTCATCGCCGGTCGCCTGACCGGCAAGGAGTGGCCGTCGCATGCCGACACCGAGACGACCGTCCCGGAGCTCCGCGCGCGGATCGCGACCACGCTCGGCTTTCTCGAGACGTTCAAGCCCGAGGACTTCGTCGGTGCCGAGGAGCGCAAGATCTCGCTGCCCTGGATGGAGGGCAAGTGGATGCGCGGTGACGAGTACGTCACGCAGTTCGCGCTCGCGAACTTCTACTTCCACATCACCACCGCGTACGGGATCCTGCGCCACAACGGCGTCGATCTCGGCAAGCGCGAGTTCATCGGCGGCGTGCCGATGCGCAGCTGAGTGAACTTCCTCGTCGCCACCGTGCCACTGACCGGGCACGTCAATCCGATGCTGCTCGTGGTCCGCGCGCTGGTCGCCCGCGGTCACACGGTCACGTGGTACGCGGCGACCAAGTTCGCGCCCGCGATCGTCGCCGTCGGGGCACGCCACGTGGCGATGTCGCCCGCGATCGACTGGGACGACGCGCGGCCGCTCGGCGCGCTCGCCGGCAAGTCCGGCATCGCGCGCGTCAAGGCGCAGCTCGTCGCGATGTTCGTCGAGCCCGCGCTGCAGCAGCTCGCCGACCTCGAGCGGGTCGCCGACCACAGCGACGCGATCGTCGCCGATCAGGCGCACCTCGGCGCCGCGCTGTTCGCGGAGAAGCATCGCCGGCCATGGGTCGGGCTCGGGATCAGCGCGCTCGTCGTGCCGAGCGCCGATGTCGCGCCGTTCGGGCCGGGCTGGCGACCGGCGCGCGGGGTCCTCGGCCGGCTCCGGGTGCGGCTGCTGCGCGCGCTCGTCGCCGCGATGTTCGGCGGCGTGACCCGGGCATGGCGGCGGGTGCGTGTCGCCGCCGGGTTGTCGGCGGGACGGGGCAGCTACTTCGACGTGCTGTCGCCCGATCTGTTCGTCCAGCCGACGATCGAGGCGTTCGAGTATCCGCGCCGCGATCTACCGGCACAGATCAGGTTCGTCGGTCCGTTGCTGCCGCCCGCGGGCGCCGCCGAGCTGCCAGCGTGGTGGCCCGAGGTCCTGGCGGCGCGGCGCGAGGGTGTCCCGATCGTGCTCGTCACCCAGGGCACGCTCGCGACCGATCCGGCGGAGCTCGTCGCGCCGGCGCTGCGTGCGCTCGCCGACGAGCGCGTGCTGGTGATCGCGACGACGCCGAGGCAGCTCGACACCGTGCCGGCGAACGCGCGGGTCGCGCCCTTCGTGCCGTACGCGGCGCTGCTGCCGCACGTCGCCGCGATGGTGACCAACGGCGGCTACGGCGGCGTGCAGATGGCGCTCGGGGCCGGCGTGCCGCTGGTCGTCGCCGGCGGCAGCGAGGAGAAGCCGGAGATCGCGGCACGCGTCGCGTGGTGTGGTGCCGGGATCGATCTCCGCACCGGGCGCCCGAGCCCGGCGCAGGTCCGGCGCGCCGTCCGCGCGGTGCTCGACACCGATCGGTACCGGACCCGTGCGCGCGCGCTCGCCGCCGAGATCGCCGCCACCGATGCCCCGAACACCGCGGCGGACGCGATCGAGCACCTCGTGCGCGAACGCGCGTAGTCTTCTGGCATGCGACTGTGGTCATCGATCGTCATCGTGCTCTGCGTTGCCGGTTGCAGCGGCTGGATCCAGCGTCGCGCGGGCGAGAGCACCTACCAGCTGGTCGCGTCGTCGGGCAACGTCGCGAAGCGTCAGCCCGACGTCGAGCTCGCCCGCGCCGCGATGCCGGGTGGCGTGATCCAGATGGCCGCGTTCGCCGCGGCGTATCCCGATCAGCCCGGGTTTCGCGTGATGTACGCCGACGCGATCTGCCAGTACGCGATCGGCTTCGTCCTCGATGACTGGGACGCCGCCACGCTCGCGGGTCGCACCGCCGAGGCCGACAACCTCGCGCGCCGGCTCGACCTGCTGATCCCGCAGTGCCTCGATGCCAACCTCGCGCGCCTCGCCCCATCGCGCCGTGCGACCGCGCGCACCGATCTCGCGCACGCCACCGTCGCCGAGGTCCCGGTGCTGCTGTCGATCGCGCAGGCCGACGCCGTCGCGCTCGCGCTGTCGCCGCTCGCACACCTCGCCGAACTCCCGGCGATCACCGCGCTGCTCGAGCGCTGCGCGACGCTCGCGCCCGGCTCGCGCGACGCGTCCGCCGAGCTGCTGCTCGCGGTGCTCGCCGGCTCGCGTCCTTCGATCGCCGGCGGCGACGGCGGCGAGGCGGAATTCGCGCGTGCGCGAAAGCTCGCGGGCGACGGCGTCCTCATGGTCGACGTGCTCGCCGCGCGCACGGGCGCGGTCACGCGCAAGGACCGCGCGGCGTTCGAGAAGCTCCTGAACGGCGTGCTCGCGGCAGATCCGACACGGTGGCCCGATCGCCGGCTGATCAACGAGCTGGCGCGCGCCAAGGCAAGGCGCTACCTCGCGGCGATCGACACGCTGTTCCCACCGTCGTGACGGGACAACCATCGGCGACGCGGCGCGGTCTGTTCGCGCATGCGCATTCCGATCATCCTCGTCGGTGCACTTGGTATCGCGAGCTGCAGCGGCTTCATCGATAGTCGCGCAGCCGACAGCACCTACAAGCTCGTCATCGCGTCCGACAAGAAGGCGCGCACGCAGGCCGACGTGATGCTCGCACGCGAGGCGATGCCAGGTGGCGTGACGCAGCTCGCAGGCTTCACCGCGGCGTATCCCGAGCACGCCGGGTTTCGCGCGCTCTACGCCGATGCGATCTGTGGCTTCGCGCTCGGCTTCATCTATGACGACTGGGACGCCGCCACGCTGGCCGGACGCGGCGCCGACGCCGATGCCGCCGCGCTGCGGCTGCACGCGCTGATCCCCGAGTGCATCGACGAGAACCTCGCCCGGCTCGTGCCGGCTCGTCGGCTCTTGCCACCCGCCGCGCTCGCGCCCGAGGCGACGGTCGACGAGGTCCCGGCGCTCACCTGGATCGCCCAGGCCGAGGCGGTGCAGCTCGCGCTCGATCCGCTCGTGCACCTCGCCGAGCTGCCGGGCATCGTCGCGCTGCTCGAGCGCTGCGCGGCGCTCGCGCCCGGCGCGAACGATGGTGCCGCGGAGCTCGTGCTCGCGACGATCGCGGGCTCGCGCCCCACGTTCGCCGGCGGTGACGGCGGTGAGGTCGCGTTCGCGCGCGCCCGCAAGGCGGCGGGCGACGGCGTGCTGATCGTCGACGTCCTCGCCGCGCGCACCGGCGCCGTCACGCGCAAGGATCGCGCGGCGTTCGCGATGCTCTTGCGGGGGGTGCTCGACGTCGAGCCAACACGTTGGCCCGAGCGGCGACTCGCGAACGAGCTCGCCCGGCTGAAGGCACGTCGCTACCTCGCCGCGATCGACACGTTGATCCCGGCGCCATGAGCGCGACCGTCGTGTCGCGGTCTGTCACCGAGGTTCACGGGGCAACGACGAACGCACGCGGGAAACGCGGTCGGATCGTGGTTCCGCATTTGCATCGCGGGAGCGCGTGAAAGCGCTCCTCCTGGTGTTGGTGGTCGCGGGTTGCAGCGATGACCTCTGTGTCGACGGCGCGTGTGCCGACCCGTCGGAGACCCGGGCGTTCGCCGGGCCGTGTGCGTCGCGAAGTCACACGACCAATCGCTTCGGCGCCGAGTTCGTCGTCACGGGCCAGTTCGGGTACAACGCGGACGGCCGGTTGACGACGGTGACGGTGACCCACGACGACACGGGCTCGCCCCCGGATTCGACGAAGTCCCAGACGGTCAGCGAGACCCACTGGACGTACGACGCGGCCGGCGAGGTCTCCGCGATCGACGGCCCGAACCTGACCTGGCGCTTCGACCCGCAGCACGTGACCCTGGTGGACCGAGACGGGACCTCGGTCTACGACCGGGCCACGTTCGCGTTCCTACCGCAACCCGGCCTGGGGAGCGCGGTGCCGTTCGGCTGGCTCGGCCTCCA
This sequence comes from Haliangiales bacterium, assembly GCA_038321315.1. Classification (GTDB taxonomy): domain Bacteria; phylum Myxococcota_A; class Polyangia; order Haliangiales; family Haliangiaceae; genus JABFXX01. The sequence goes on from JBBQEX010000011.1 coordinate 70,835, forward strand.
GACCACGAGCGGCGGGTCCACCTGCACGTGGACCGGCACCGACCAGACCCGCACGAAGACGTGTGTCGGGTCCGCGACCGAGGACACGACGACGGCGATCTTCACGCTCGACGCGCAGGGTCGGATCGTCGACGCGGCCTTTCCCAACTCGATCGGCTCCACGCCACATCGCTCGTTCACGTTCGCCGGCGCGAACCTGGTCGACGACGACAACGACGGCAGGCACACGCGCTACAGCTACGACGAGGGTGGCAACCTGATCGAGGTCGTCGATGAGCTCCAGCCCGACGCGCACGAGGTCTACACCTACGGCTGCTGGAACTGATCAGACGAGGAAGATCGTGATCTCGTCGAGCTGGCGGCCGTCGACGATGCCGGCGGCGAGCTTGCCGAGATCGGGATGCTCGCGCGAGACCTGCGCGATCGCGGCGAGCTCGGCATCGAGCACGTAGCCGGGGACGAGCAGGTTGACGTGCGTGCCGCGGCGCAGCTGGCGCGCGACCAGCGCGATCGGCTGGTGCACGCAGACGATGTCGGCGGCGAGCGCCTCGTCGATCGAGACGGTGCGGCCGAGCTCGGTCGCGGCGGTGCACCGGATGTCGGTCGGCGCGAACCACGTCCGGTGCGCGGCGAGCGAGCGTGCCGCATCTGCGGCCTCGCCGATGACGCCGAACGATCGCGGCGTGCCGACCGCGAGGTAGCGCGATGCGACCGCGCCGAGCGCGGCGAGTCGATCGGGCTCGGTCGTCCGCATCGCACCGAGCGCGGCGAACGCGCGCTCGAGCGCGAACACGAGGTCCGTCAGAACTCCGCCTGGCGAGGCGCGCGCGGATACGGGATGACGTCGCGAATGTTCTCGACGCCGGTCGCGTACTGGATCGCGCGCTCGAAGCCGAGGCCGAAGCCGGCGTGCGGCACGGTGCCGTAGCGCCGAAGGTCGCGATACCAGCCGTAGTCGGCCGGGTGCAGCTTCATCTCGGTGATCCGGCGATCGAGGACGTCGAGCCGCTCCTCGCGCTGGCTGCCGCCGATGATCTCGCCGATGCCGGGCGCGAGGACGTCCATCGCCGCGACCGTGCGCTCGTCGGGGTTGAGGCGCATGTAGAACGCCTTGATGTCCTTCGGATAGTTGATCACCGCGACCGGACCCTTCACGACCTTCTCGGTCAGGAAGCGCTCGTGCTCGCTCTGCAGATCGATGCCCCACTTGACCGGGAACTCGAACTTCTCGCCGGACTTCTCGAGCGTGGTGATCGCGTCGCCGTAGTCCATGCGCGCGAACTTGGTCTCGATCATCGCGGTCAACCGCGCGATGCAGTCCTTGTCGACGAACTTCTCGAAGAACGCCATGTCGTCTTTGCGCTCGGCGAGCAGCGCCGTGTAGATGTACTTGAGGAACGCCTCGGCGAGGTCGGCGTCGGCCGCGAGGTCGGCGAACGCGAGCTCGGGCTCGATCATCCAGAACTCGGCGAGGTGGCGCCGCGTGTTGGAGTTCTCGGCCCGGAACGTCGGGCCGAACGTGTACACGCGCGACAGCGCCATGCAGTACGTCTCGACGTTGAGCTGGCCCGACACGGTGAGCCGGGCCTCCTTGCCGAAGAAGTCCTTGTCGTAGTCGATCTTGCCGTCGGGCGTCTTCGGCAGGTTCGCGAAGTCGAGCGTCGACACCTTGAACATCTGGCCGGCGCCCTCGGCATCCGACGCCGTGATGATCGGCGTGTGGATCCAGAAGAAGCCGTGCTCGTGGAAGAACCGATGCACCGCCATCGCCAGCGTGTGGCGCACGCGGGTGACCGCGCCGATGATGTTCGTGCGCGGGCGCAGGTGGGCGACCTCGCGCAGGTACTCCATCGTGTGCCGCTTGGGCTGCATCGGATAGGTGTCGGGATCGTCGACCCAGCCGACGACCTCGACGGTCTCGCCGCGGACCTCGACCGACTGGCCCTTGCCCTGCGACGCGACGAGCTCGCCGGTGCAGCGCACCGCGCAGCCCGCCGTCAGCTTCACGATCTCGGTCGCGTAGTTCGCGAGCTCCTGGGGCGCGACGATCTGGATCGGGTCGTGGCAGCTGCCATCGGACACCGCGAGGAATGACAACCCGGCCTTGGAGTCGCGGCGCGTCCGGATCCAGCCCTCGATCGTCACCTTCGTACCGACGGGGACCTGACCGGCGAGGATCAGGGCGATGCGCTCGCCCATGTTAGCGCTCGGCGTCCTTGCTACCGACGATCGCCATGTTCATGCCGATCTGCACGGACACGGCCTTGCCGTCGATCTCGACGACGGTCTTGGCGTTCATGTACCAGCCGAAGCTGCCGGTCGAGAACTCCTTCACCTCGGCCAGCATCTCCTGACCGTTGATGGTCACCTTGAGCGCGTTGGCCTTCTCGAGGAACTGCGTCTTGCTGAGCGGACACGAAGTCTTGGCGGGCATGCAGCCGGCATTCTTGTTCACCGGCGCGAAGCGATCAACAGCTAGGGCCGCCGCAACGTCATCATCTCGAACGCGAGGTGGCCGAACGCGGCGACGACGAGTGCGTGGTCGATCGTGCCGTCGCGCAGCATCTGCTGGACGTCGATCAGCGGTGCGAGCTCGACGTCGATCACCTCGCTCGAGTCGAAGTGCGCCGCCGACGTCGGCTCGCAGTCGAGCGCGAGGTAGCTGTGCAGGTAGTTGTTCTGGAACGCCGGGTTCGGCGCCACGGTGCCGAGCTTCCGCCAGCGCCGCGACGTGTAGCCGGTCTCCTCGACGAGCTCGCGCGCCGCGGCGACCTCGGGGGCCTCGCCGGGGTCGACCATGCCACCCGGAATCTCGAGGCAGACCTGCGCGGTCCCGACGCGGAACTGCCGGACGAGGATGCAGCGGTCGTCCTTGGTCAGCGGGATGACGTTGACCCAGTCGCCACATTCGAGCAGCGAGAACCGCTTCACGCCGGACACGCGCGGATGCGTCCCGTCGACGAACGCGGTCTTGAAGATCCGATAATCGCTGCCAGTGCCGGACGTGCGCTGCCCCAGCTTCCATATGAGGTCGTCGTTGGCCATCAGGCAGATCGTATCGCTGGCGGGGCATGTGTGGGTCTGTGAGAGTGCCGGCATGTGGCGCATCGTCCTTGGCCTCGCGCTGTCGGCTTCGGCCGCGCAGGCCGGCGGTTTCGGCATCCCGGAGATCGGGGTCCGCCGCACGGGGATGGCCTCGATCGTCGGGCGCCCCGACGATCCGTCGGCCATCTATCACAACCCCGCCGGGCTCGCGCTGTCGCACGGGCTGCAGCTCTACATCTCGTGCGGGCTGTCGCTGCTCGACACCCAGTTCTCGCTCGCGCCGTGGTCGGACACGGTCGGCGATCACGCGGTGTCGAGCGACGCGTACCTCGGTACCGCGGGCGCGAACGGCTACTACGCGCCGGTCAAGCCGACGCGCGCGATGGGCGTGATCCCGATGATCGCGGTGACCGACGAGGTCCTGCCCGGCAAGCTCTGGCTCGGCGGCGGCGTCTACGTCGGCAACGCGACCGGCGCGGCGTTCGACGAGCACGCGGTCACCCGCTACCACCTGATCACCGGCTACATCATCGCGCCGCAGGCCGTGGTGACCGCGGCGTATCGCGTGCTGCCGTCACTCACGATCGGCGCGACCGCCGGCGTGATCAACCTGCGCGTCCACGGCCGCCGGCTGTTCTATCCGATCATCCGGAACAAGGACGGCACGACGACCGACGCGACCCAGCTGGTCGGCACCGCGGCCGACCTGACGCTCGACGGCACCGCGTGGGCCCCGACCGCCGTGGTCGGTGTGTTCGGCCAGCCGCACCCGCGCGTGACGTGGGGCGCGACGGTGACGATGCGGACCGACGCGACGCTCGAGGGCCCGGTCACCGTCAAGCTCAGCGATCCGGCGCCGCTCGTGGTCGACACCGACGGCGATGGCGTCCCCGACGCGCCCGACACGCTGCGCGGCACGCAGCAGACCTCGCAGCTCCTGCCGTGGGCGTTCATGGCGGGCGCGAACTTCGACGTCACGCCGAACGTCGAGATCGGGACCGAGCTGCGCTACTGGCTGTACCGCCAGTACCAGAAGCAGGAGACCGACGTCACCGGCATCTTCCTCGTGCGCAAGCTCGAGACCCAGAAGAACTTCCACGACTCGTGGGAGACCTCGGGTGGCGTCCGCGTGCACGACCTGCCGGCCGCGCCGGCGCTCGACCTCATGATGGGCATGCAGTACGACCACTCGCCCGCGCCGCCGAGCACGCTGACGCTCGACCAGCCGAGCTTCTCGCACTGGGGGCTGCACTCCGGCGTGCGCTACACGTTCGGCCGCTACCGCGTCGGCGCGAGCTACATCCACTACTGGTACCAGATCCCGTCGGTCGGCGATTCGGTGACCGCGCCGCCGACCAACTTCACCGGCCACGGCGCCAACAACATCTTCACGGCTTCACTCGAGGTTCGCCTATGACCACGATCCCCACGCGCACGCCCGATCAGATCCTCGAGGCGCTCGCCGGCATGCGCGGCAATGACACCAAGTGGCGCGACGGCCGCGTGTTCTCGCTCGTCTATCACGTGCCGGGCGAGCGCGGCGAGGCGCACGAGCACCTGCTCCAGCAGGCGCACGCGATGTACGCGAGCACGAACCTGTTGAACCCGATGGCGTTCGCGAGCCTCAAGCAGATGGAGGACGAGGTCGTTGGCCTCGCCGGCAAGCTCCTGAACTGCAGCGGCGCGGTCGGCACCGTGACGTCGGGCGGCACCGAGTCGATCCTGTGCGCGGTCGCCGCGTACCGCGATCGGGCGCGTCGCGAGCGCCCGTGGATCCGCCGGCCCGAGCTGGTCGTGCCGACGACGATCCACCCGGCGTTCGACAAGGCCGCGCACTACTTCGACGTCAAGCTCGTGAAGGTCGCGATCGGCGACGATCTGCGCGCCGACGCGCGCGCGATGGACAAGGCGATCACGCGGCGCACGATCGGCCTGGTCGCCTCGGCGCCGCAGTATCCGCACGGCGTCGTCGATCCGATCGCCGAGCTCGGCGCGATCGCGATGAAGCGCAAGCTGCCACTCCACGTCGACGCCTGCGTCGGCGGCTTCATCCTGCCGTGGCTCGAGCGGCTCGGGCGTCCGGTGCCGAAGTGGGACTTCCGCGTCCCGGGCGTGACCTCGATCAGCGCCGACCTCCACAAGTTCGGCTACGCCGCCAAGGGCGCGTCGGTGCTGCTGTGGCGGTCGATCGATCAGATGCGCCACCAGATCTTCGTCGCGACGGACTTTCCCGGGGGGATCTACGCGTCGCCGACGATGATCGGCACGCGGCCGGGAGGTCCGATCGCGGCGGCGTGGGCGGCGCTGCACTCGCTCGGCGACGATGGCTACCTCGCGCTCGCCAGGCTCGCCGCCGATGCATCGGATCGATTCCGCGCCGGGATCGCTGCGATCCCCGGCCTCGCGATCCTCGGGTCGACCGACGCGACGATCGTGACGTGGAAGGCCGACAAGCTCGACGTCTACGCGATCGCGGACCGGATGGAGGCGCGCGGCTGGACGATCGATCGCCAGCACCGGCCGGCGTCGATCCACCTGACCGTGACCGCAAATCACGCGACGGTCGTCGAGCAGTACCTCGCCGATCTGCGCGCGGCGGTCGACGAGGTCCGCGCCGATCCGACGCTGTCGAAGTCGGGCACCGCGCCGATGTACGGCATGGCGGCGAAGGTCCCGGTGCGCTTCATGGTCGCGCGCCAGGTCCGCAAGGTGATCGCCGACATGTACTCGAAGAGGGTCCCGTGAAGCGGATCGCGTTCGCGCGGATCGCGCAGGAGACCAACGCGCTGTCGCCGGTCGAGACCACGCTGCACGACTTCGAGACGCAGCACTACTTCGAGGGCGCCGACCTGATGCGGATCGCGACCGCGGGTCCCGAGGTCGAGGGCTTCTTCAAGCGCGCCGAGCTCGGCGGCTTCGTCGCGGCCGCCCGCGATCGCGCGAGCGAGATCGAGCCGGTGCCGCTGCTGTCGGCGTGGGCGTCGTCGGGCGGGCCGCTGTCGAAGGACTGCTTCGAGACGCTCGAGGGCCGGCTGATCGAGCAGCTCCGCGCGGCCGGGCCGATCGACGGCATGTACTTCTGTCTGCACGGCGCGATGGGCGCGCGCGGCATCTCGGATCCCGAGACGCGCCTCCTGCGCAGCGTGCGCTCGGTGATCGGCAACGCGCCGCTCGTGATCTCGCACGACCTCCACGCGAACGTGACGCGCGGACGCGTCGAGGCATGCGACGCGATCGTCGCGTACCACACGAATCCGCATCGCGATCACGCCAAGACCGGCGCGAAGGCCGCGCGCATCGTGATGGGCACCGTGATGCGCGAGCTGCGGCCGACGATGGCGTGGCGCTCGCTCCCGCTGATCCTCGGTGGCGGCAAGACGATCGATTTTCTCGCGCCGATGCGCGCGGTGTTTCGCGGGATGAAGCGCGCCGAGCGCGCGGGCGACGCGCTCGCGGCCTCGACGCTGATGGTGCACCCGTGGAACGACAGCGCCGCGATCGGCTGGTCGACCGTCGCGGTGACCGACGCCGATCAGGGCAAGGCCGAGCGGATCGCCGACGAGCTCGCCGAGATGTGCTGGGCGCGGCGCCACGAGCAGCCACCCGAGTTCGCGACCGCGAGCGAGGCGATCGCCAAGGCGCGCGCGGCGAGCGTGCGGCGCAAGCTCGGCTGCGTCACGATCTCCGACGCGTCGGACGTCGTCACCGCGGGTGCTCCCGGCGACTCGACGCACCTGATCCGCGCGCTGCTCGCCGAGGCCGGCGGGATGAAGACGCTGTGCGCGGTCCGCGATCCCGACGCGATCGCGACCCTGTGGCCACTCGCCGAGGGCACGACCTCGACGCTCGCGATCGGCGCGACGCTCGATCCATCGCGCAGCACGCCGCTCGTGGTCACCGGCTCGATCGTCTCGAAGCACGACCGCAAGGGCTTCGGCAAGACGGTCGTGCTCGCGGTCGAGCACCTGCGCATCGTGATCACCGAGGGCCCGGCGATGGTGATGCGGCCGTCGTTCTACTCGGACATCGGGTTGTCGGTGTGGGGCGCCGACATCTGCGTCGTGAAGAACTTCTTTCCGTTCCTGATGTTCTTCTTCGCGCACAGCCGCAAGACGATCTTCGTGCGCACGCAGGGCACGACCGACTTCGACGCCGCGTTCGACCTGACGTTCGACGGCCCGATGCACCCGCGCGACGCGATCGACGACTGGCGCGCGCGCGATCGGCTGCGCCGCGGGCTCGATCAGCGCGATTCGATCGTCGACGTCGGCTCGAGCGTCGCGGCGAACTGACCGCAGCGCGGCGTCCGATCCGGATCGGGATGCGACGCGATCTCGCAGCGCGAGACGCGCAGCTGCGTCGGCGGCGGCCCGAGCGCGGCGATCGGGACCGCGAGCTCGTAGCGCACGCCGACGTCCTCGTCGATCGGATCGTCGACCGTCCCGGTGATCGTGCGCGCGAGCATCGGCGTCGCCGGCGTCGCCGTGGTCAGGACCTGGGTGACGTCGCCGATCCGGAGCTCGACCTGGTCGGCGGTCGCGAGGTCTCGGTCGCGCACGTCGACGAACACGAACACCAGCTGGTCGGCGCGCAGCAGGCGGACCTCGGTGTCGGGCTCGAACGACCCGCGCATCGCCCGGTGGTCCCACGCGGCCTCGTCGGCGCGGCCGTCGATCGCGATCGCCATCTGCGCGAGCGGCGGGGAGGCGACCGGGGGCAGCGGGTCGAGCGGCGACGGGTTCGCGCACGCTGCGACCATCACCAGCGCGAGCGGCTTCACGCGCTCACCATACTGCGAGCGCGGATCGGATGGCGAGTGCGAGGCCGGCGACGAGCAGGACGATCCACACGACGCGCTCGAACTTCGCGGGATCGAGCGCGCGGTGGATGCGCTCGCCGATCGCGAGGCCCGGGACCAGCGCGAGCGCGACCGTGGCGCCGAGCCAGCCGACGTGGCGGTCGTAGGCCTCGAGCGAGATGAAGTTCGCGATCAGCGCCACGTTGAGCGTGATCCAGAGGACGGCGAGGGTGGCGCGGAACGCGGCCTTGTCGGGCAGGCGGCGGCGGACGACGTAGACGATCATCGGGCCGCCGGTGCCGAACAGGCCATGCGCGAGGCCGCCGAGCACGAGCAGCCCGATCCGCAGCGGGGCAGGAAGTGGCTGCGTGGACGCTGGCCGGATCAGCTGAAACGCGGCGAGCCCGACGACGAACACGCCGAAGATCACCGCGAGCAGGTCGATCGCCGGCAGGTGCCAGAGCACGAGCCCGGCGACCGCGCCGACCGCAACGGGTGGGGCGACCTCGACGAGCAGTAGGCGCCACGCGATCGTCGCCCGCCCGCGGGCGAGGAGGTAGCCCGACAGCGCCAGGTTGACCACGACGAACCCCGGCAACAGCGTCGGCAGCGGCACCAGCTGGGCGCCGACCGAGGCCGCGATCACGGTCCCGCCGAATCCGATGGCCCCCTCGATGGTGAAGGCGGCGAGCGCGACGATGGCGATAGCGACGAACAGCACGGGATGGTAATCAGTCGCCCATGCAGGAGGCCGCACGGCTCGAGACGCGACTGTATCGCCAGGTCAAGGACACCTGCGAGCGCTACGCGCTGCTCGCGCCCGGCGATCGGATCCTGGTGGCGATGTCGGGTGGCAAGGACAGCTACACGCTGTTCCACCTGCTGACCCGGATGGTGACCCGGCTGCCGTTCTCGGTCGAGCTCGTCGCGGTGCACCTCGATCAGGTGCAGCCGGGCTACGACGGCACCAAGCTGCGCGCCTACCTCGAGGGCACCGGCCACCGGTTCGAGATCCTGCAGGAGGACACCTACTCCGTCGTCACCGAGCACCTGCCGGCGACCGCGACCTACTGCTCGATGTGCTCGCGCCTGCGCCGCGGCATCCTCTACACGGCCGCCGAGCGCCTCGGTTGCAACAAGCTCGCGCTCGGCCACCATCGCGACGACTCGCTCGAGACGTTCCTCCTGAACCTGTTCTACAGCGGCAAGCTGCAGGCGATGCCGGCGAGCTACCGCACCGACGACGGCCGGTTCGAGGTCGTGCGCCCGCTGATCGAGTGCGGCGAGGCCGAGATCGCCGCGTTCGCCGCGACGCAGCCGTTCCCGATCATCCCGTGCAACCTGTGCGGCTCGCAGGACGGGCTCAAGCGCGACGCGATGACCGAGTTGCTCGCGACGCTCGAGCGCGACAACCCGCACGTCCGCGCGGTGATGCTGAACGCGCTGCGCAATGTCCGCCCGTCGCACCTGCTCGATCGCGATGTCGCCGCCGCGTGGGAGGCCCGCGCCGACGACATCCGCCCGGCCAAGCCGGCCAAGGAGCGCGTCGCGCACGCGGCCGCGCTGCCGATCGTCTCGGGCGGTAAGCGGCTGCCCGTGATCAGTTGAGCGGCTTGCAGAACGCGGTGTCGAACGCACCGATCTCGTCCTGCGGGTTCGCCGCGCCCTGACACAGCGGCGCCGCGGCGATCGTCGAGAACGTGCAGGCCACGTCGGCCGAGTCGCAGCTCGAGCCCCAGCCGCACATGCAGTCGTTCGGATCGAGCGTGCCCGACAGGCCGAGGCCAAAGCCGATCGCGCCGAGCGCGAAGTCGGCGGCAAGCGTGTTGCTCGGCGCGATGTCGCCGACCCACGCGACGTCACTCGCCCAGGCGTCGCCGCAGTCGAGCGAGTCGATCGCGTAGTACTCGGTATCGAAGCCGAAGTCGGCCTTCGACTTGCCGCCGAACGCGACCATGACGTACGGGCCGGTCGTCGGACGCGTCGTCACCACGGTGATCGGGAACTGCGAGAGCGCGGCGGTGATCGCGGCCGTGATCGCGGTGATGTCGCTCGCGCGGGTCGCGGAATTCGCGCGGAACGCCGGCACGTGGAGCGTCGAGCCCGCCCAGAACGCGGCGTTGTTGGTCGCGTCGCTCTTCGCCTGCGTCGACTTGAGCGTCACGCCGCCGTAGTTCAGGTAGATCACGCGGCCGTTGCTGCAGGTCGGCGCCGCGTCGGGCGGGTTGACCGGGTTCGTGCCGGCATCGACGCCGCCGTTGCCGTTGCCGTTGCCGCTGCCGCTGCCGTTGCCGTTGCCGGTCCCGTCGCTGGTGCGTTCTCCGTCGGAGACCGTCACGCCACAGCCGATCACGAGGAGACCGGCGGCGAACAGGAGCGCTTTCACAGCTCGAATGTAGTCACCGTAAGTACGCTTGACGACTGGGATGATCGTCGCCGATCCGGGACCGGCGACCCCACGCCAACCCCGCGGAACCCCGACCGATCGTCGACCACCGGGCCGCTGGACCTCAGGCGTCGAGCGCGGCGCGGAGCTTGGCGTTGACCTCGGCGGCATCGGCGCCCGGGCTCGCCTTCATGACCTGGCCGACGAGGAACCCGAACAGGCCGATCTTGCCGGCCTTGTACTGCGTGACCTTGTCGGCGTTGGCGACGAGGACGCTCGCGATCTGCGCGCCGACGTCGATCGTCGACGTCGACACCTTGCTCATCGCCTCCTCGGCGGTCACCCCGGTCGCGACCATGTCGGCGAGGACGAGCTTCGCGGTGTTGCCCGGCAGCTTGTGCTCGCCGATCAGCTCCACGAGCTCGGCGAAGCGCACGATCGTCGGCGCCTTGTCGATCAGCGCGGCGTCCCCGAGCGCGCGCGGCAGCTCGTTGATGATCCACTTCGCGGCGATGTCGGCGAACCCGACGTCGGCGACGACGCCGAGGAACAGGTTCGCGGTCGCGTGATCGCCGCTCAGCAGGTCGGCCTGCTCGGCGGAGACCAGCGCGGCGATCTTGGCGTACGACTCGGCGAGCTCGGGATCGCGCACCCGCGCCTCGGCGCGATACTCCTGCGGCGACTTGCTCTTGGGCCGCCGCTCGGCCTTGGCGTTCTTCGGCTTGTCGGTCGGGCCTGCGACCGGCACGGCCTGCACGACGCGCGCGTCGCGCAGCGTGACGATCCGGTTGAGCACGAGCGCCCCGGGCCTCGAGTCCTCGTCGATCACGAAGTAGCCGACGCGCTCGAGCTGGAAGCGGTCGCCGATCGCGGCCGTCGCGAGGCTCGCCTCGAGGCGCGCGGTCGTCACGATCGCCAGCGAGTCGCGATCGATCTGCGCGACGAAATCGGCGCCGCCGTCCTCGGGCTGCGGCGACTTGAACAGGCGCTCGTAGACGCGCACCTCGGCGGCGACCGAGGTCGCGGCGTCGACCCAGTGGATCACGCCGGACGGCTTCTTGCCGTCGGGGTTCTTGCCGCCGAACGTGTCGGCGTGGACCTCGGCGATGATCTTGGTGACGCGGTCGCCGGCGCGCTCGACGCCGGTCGCGGTGATGCACGGGCCGTGGCGCAGCCGCACCGTGCGGCCGGGCGCGAGGCGCTGGTAGTCCTTGCCGGGCTCGTCGTCGCGCCAGTCGTCGCGATCGATGAGGATCGTCGCGCCGATCTGGACCCCGCGCGTGCCGGGCTTGCCGATGTCGGGCGGGAACGTCGGCGCGTCGAACCGCACCGGGTCGCCGCTCCAGTTGACCAGCTCGACGGTGACCGGCTCGAGCACGCCGAGCGCGCGCGGCGCGTTCTGGTTGAGCTCGTCGCGGATGCAGTACTCGAGCTTGCCGATATCGACGAACGAGTTCGCCTTGGCGACGCCGATCATGTCGCAGAACTCGCGGATCGCCGAGGCCGCGTAGCCGCGTCGCCGCATCGCCGAGATCGTCGGCATGCGCGGATCGTCCCAGCCGGTGACGTGGCCGTCCTTGACGAGCATCAGCAGCTTGCGCTTGCTCATCACGGTGTACTCGAGCGCGAGTCGCGCGAACTCGTACTGCCGCGGCGCGATCGTGCCGGCGGAGATCCCGGTGGTCGCGATCACCCAGTCGTAGAGCTCGCGGTTGTTCTCGAACTCGAGCGTGCAGATCGAGTGCGTGATCTGCTCGATCGCGTCCTCGAGCGGATGCGCGTAGTCGTACATCGGGTAGATGCACCAGGCGTCGCCGCTGCGGTGGTGGTGCGCGTGGCGGATCCGGTAGAGCAGGGGATCGCGCATCTTCATGTTCGCGGACGCCATGTCGATCTTCGCGCGCAGCGTGCGAGCACCGTCGGGGAACTCGCCGGCCTTCATCCGGCGGAGCAGCTCGAGGTTCTCGGCAGGCGTGCGGTCGCGAAACGGGCTCGGTCGGCCGGGCTCGGAGAGCGTGCCGCGATAGTCCTTGATGCCGGCGTCGTCGAGGTCGCAGACGTAGGCGTGGCCGTCCTGCACGAGCTTCTCGGCGAGCTCGTACATCCGCGGGAAGTAGTCGGCGGAGAACAGCACGGCCGACGGCTCGAAGCCGAGCCAGCGCACGTCGCGCTCGATCGACTCGACGTACTCGACGTCCTCCTTCGCGGGGTTGGTGTCGTCGTAGCGAAGGTTGCACGTGCCGCGGTAGTCGCGCGCGAGCCCGAAGTTCAAGCAGATCGACTTCGCGTGACCGATGTGGAGGTAGCCGTTCGGCTCGGGTGGAAACCGGGTCGCGACCCGCTGGTGCCGGCCGCTCGCAAGATCGTCGTCGATGATGTCGCGGATGAAGTCCTTGCGTTCGGCGGCCATGACGTTCGAACCTTACACGCGTAAGCTCTGCCGGGCACATGCTCCGAGTCTGGTTCGCCATCGCGCTGGTCGGCTGCGCGAAGCCACCACCGCCGAAGCCGCCGCCGACCGAGCTCGCGGTCACCGGGCTCGCCACGATCGCCGGCGCGTGGGTCGCCAGCGACGACCTGGACTGGAGCTACCGGCTGACGATCGAGGCGACCGGGAGCTACCTGCTGCACGTCGATCGCAACCGACTCGGCGCGTGCGACGAGAAGGCCACCCTGACCGGCATCGTCGGCCGGCCGAAGTCCTACGCGCTGGTGTTCGGCGAGAATCAGTGTCACCGCGAATTCTCCGGCACCGCGGCGACGCTCGCGGTCACGTCGTTCACCGGTACGACCCTCGCGGTCGCGGTCACCGCCGACGGGCTCGACCAGCGCCGGACGTTCGATCGCGCCCTGGCGAGGTGATCCTTCGTTGCGCCACCGCACCGCGTCGCATACTGTTGGGCGTGGTTGAAATGGGGGCGATCCTCGCCGGTAAGTATCGCGTCGACCGCATCCTCGGCGAGGGTGGCATGGGCGTGGTCGTGCAGGCGATGCACCTCCAGCTCCACCAGCCGGTCGCGATGAAGTTCCTCCACCCGCACGCGCTCGCGAACCGCGACGTCGTGAGCCGGTTCATGCGCGAGGCGCAGGCCGCGGTGCGGTTGAAGAGCGAGCACGTCGCGCGCGTGATCGATGTCGGCGCGCTCGACACCGGCGCGCCGTACATGGTCCTCGAGTACCTGCAGGGCACCGACCTGTCGAACTTCCCGCGGCAGAACCTCACGGTCGGGCTGATCATCGACTTCATGCTGCAGGCGTGCGAGGCGCTCGCCGAGGCACACTCGATCGGCATCGTCCACCGCGACATCAAGCCCGCGAACTTCTTCGTGACCGGCAGCACCAACGGCGAGCTCCTCTTGAAGGTCCTCGACTTCGGGATCTCGAAGGTGCCGATGGGCGACAACAACATGACCGCGACGTCGACGGTCATGGGCACGCCCGCGTACATGTCGCCCGAGCAGATGCGGTCGTCGCGCGATGTCGACAACCGCTCCGACATCTGGTCGCTCGGCGTCGTGCTCTACGAGCTGCTGCAGGGTGCGCCGCCGTACACCGGCGATTCGTTCTCGGCGCTGGTCATCAAGGTGACGAACGATCCGCTGCCGAAGCTGCAGATCAAGCTGCCCGGCGATCTCGATCAGATCGTGTATCGCTGTCTCGACAAGGATCCCTCCAGGCGCTTCCAGAACGTCGCGGATCTCGCTAAGTCGCTGTCGCGCTATGCGGGCTCGACGACCCAGGCGGCGATCAGCGTGCAGCGCACCGGTCGCATGCTCGGCACCGAGCCACCGCGGAACCTGAACACCGGGCCCGCCCTCGGCGCCACGGTGTCGACGCTGTCGACGCTGTCGTCGGCCGCGGGCGCGCAGTCCGCCCTCGGCATGCAGCCGAAGAAGCGGTGGCCGCTGTTCGTCGGCATCGGCAGCGTGGTCGCCGCGATCGTCGTCATTGCGCTGATCGGCGCGACCAGCGGCGGCAAGAAACCCGATGAGCCAGCCGCGACGACCCAGCCGGTCACGGCACTGCCAACTCCTGCCCCAACTGTCGTCGTGCCGCCACCGCCAGCGCCAGTGCCGGCCGTCGTCGTGACCCCGCCGCCGGCGCCGGTGACCCCGCCGCCGGCCCCGGCCGTCGTCGTCGAGACCCCGAAGCCGGTCAAGGTCATCGTCGTCAAGCCGGTGAAGCCGACCAAGCCGGTGGCGCCGCCGACCAAGCCCACGAAGCCCGGCGAACCAACGACACCTCCCGACGACATCCTCGGCAATCGCAACTGATAATGTAGCGTCCATGCGACGTGCACTCCTCGTGTTGCTGGCGGCTTCTGGAACGGCGCTGGCTCAGCCCAGTGACACCAAGGCGCTGGCCGAACAGCTGTTCAACCAGGCGCGCGAGCTCGTCAAGGCGAACAACTTCGCCGAGGCCTGCCCGAAATTCGAGGCGAGCCTTCGCTACGACCCGACGATCGGGACGCGGCTCAACCTCGCGAGCTGTTACGAGCACGTCGGCAAGATCGCGAGTGCGTGGGGCATGTACCGCGACACGGGCGAGCTCGCCGACAAGTCGGGCGACACCAAGCGCCGCGACTTCGCGCGCAAGGCGGCGAGCGCGCTCGAGCCGCGGATCCCCAAGCTCACGGTGACCGCGCCGCCGACCGCACCCGCCGGGTTGATGGTCGACCGCGATGGCACGCCGATCGATCCGGGCGCGTTCGGCGTCGCGCTGTACGTCGATCCCGGCAAGCACCACATCACCGCGAAGGCACCCGGGTTCGATCCGATCGAGCACGACGTCACGCTCGCCGAGGGCAAGGCGGAGACCTACGCGATTCCCGACCTGAAGGCGTCGCCCGTCGCGGTCGTCGTCGCGCCGACGAAGGTCGAGCCTCCGCCGCGCATCGTGCACGACGAGGTCGAACCGTCGCACCTCCAGCGCAACCTCGGGCTCGGCGTCGGGATCGGCGGCCTCGTGCTCGCCGGCGTCGGCATCGGGTTCGGCGCCAAGGCGAGCGGCAAGTACAGCGACGCGAAGACGCTGTGCGGGAGCGATCTCGCGTGCGCACCGGCCGACTACGCGAAGGGGCAGCAGACGATCAAGGACGCGCGCTCGGCGGCGACGCTCTCGACCGTGTTCGTGATCGTCGGCGGCGTCGCGGTCGCGGGTGGCGTCGTCCTGTGGGTGCTCGCGCCCAAGAGACACGCGAGCGATTCGACGGTCGGCATCGTGCCGGTCGTCGATGCGCAGCAGGCCGGCTTCGCCGCGATCGGACACTTCTGATGCGCGCCCAAGTGCTCGTCGCCATCGCGGTCGTCGCGCTCGGAGGTTGCTCGAAGATCCTCGGGATCAACGACGTCACGATCCGCGACGGCGGCGGCGACGACGGTGGTGGCGGGATCGACGCGCCCCCGAACACGGTCGTCGGCAAGAGCTTCCTTCGTTGCCTGCAGGTGTCCGGCGCGCCGGCGGTCGACCTGACGACCGATCTCAGTGCCTCGATCATCGCGGCGATGATTCCCGACGGAAGCCCGACCGGATACAAGGTTGTCAGCGGCACCGGATCTGCCGATGGAACCTTCGTGATCCACGACGTGCCCGACGGTCAGGAGTACCTGCTCAAGATCGATCGCAATTACTGGGTCACGACGTCGCACGTGATCGACGATCACGGCGAAGAGCCGTTCCGTTGCGATCCGGCGATCGTCCCGACGACCGCGCCGACGAACCTCGCGTTCAGCCTGACAAACATGCAGCCGTTTGCCGACGACGAATCCGGGCTGCCGGCCTCGGTCATCGACGGGATCGAGATCGATTCGCTCGCGCTCTCCTATCAGAACTCTGTGGGTGGCACCAGCAAGGCGACGACGTACACCGCCGCGGTCGACTGGATGACGGGCTTTCCATTCATCGGCGGGCCGCCCGGGTTGCTCGATCAGACCCTCGGCGACGATCTCGAGGTCGTTCACACGCGCACCGAGCCGATCGTGGACCAGGGCGGACGTCCGCGCCGCTTCACCCACGTGCTCGACACGTTCTCGGCGACCGGCGTGAAGCTCGTGAACGGGGTCGCGAGCCCGGTCGCGGGCGCGTTCGTCACGGCGACGAACAACCAGGCGCTGACCTTCTCGATCAACCGGGGGCTGTTCGACAGCGG
This sequence comes from Haliangiales bacterium, assembly GCA_038321315.1. Lineage (GTDB taxonomy): Bacteria > Myxococcota_A > Polyangia > Haliangiales > Haliangiaceae > JABFXX01. The sequence goes on from JBBQEX010000011.1 coordinate 87,212, forward strand.
ATACCTCCCGACGACCGAGTTCGCGGGCCTGACGGTCTCCCTCGTCGCCCATCCGATCGTCAACGACTTCGCCAGCGGTGCCATGGTCGCGAGCGTCGATCTGACCGACTGGACGCGTGGCACGACCTTGACCGGCGGTGCCAACGGCGTCGCGTACGCCGATCCGTATCCGGCGACGTGGCACCGCTACGAGGTGGTCGCCTACTCGCGCTTTCGCCGCTACAAGCTCCCGGGCGCCACCAAGGCGGGCATCGGCTTCGGCCAGATGACGCGGGCGCTCGAGTACACCGGCACGCTCACCGTCACGCCGACGCTGGTGCCGCCGAGCACGATCAAGGTCGAGGGCGTCGACTTCACCGCGGGCGGCAAGGTCATGTTCGATGGCGTCGCGCCGGTGACGGTCAGCTGGAACGCGGTCGCGCTGACCAAGTCGTACAGCGTGACCGTGCTGCGCGTGACGCCGAACGGGCAGGGCTCGACCGCGACGAACACCGCCACGATCACCACGACCGGCACCTCCGTGAAGATCCCGGCGGAGGCGTTCAGCGGCGGGCAGTTCTTCGTGTTCCGCCTGGCCTCGGTCACGAGCCCGGCCGACTACGCCGGCGGTCACCTGGTCGCCAACGGAGTTCCTTCGCAGTCGACGTTGACGCCATCGGGCCTGTTTCGCCTGAGCACCACGTGTGGCAACGGCGCGGTCGACACCGGCGAGGATTGCGACACCACCACCGAGACGGCCGCGTGCGATGTCGATTGCTCGGCGGTGAGCTGCGGCGATGGCATGCGCAACGCGACCGCCGGCGAACAGTGCGACACGATCTTCGACACGCCCGGCTGCAACGCGACCACGTGCAAGCTGCCGACGTGCGGCGACGGGTACCTCAACGTGCAGGCCGGCGAGGACTGCGACGACGGCAACATCGTTGATAGCGGTAACGGCTGTAGCACGACGTGCAAGCTCAACAACATCTGCGGCAACGGCGTGGTCCAAAATGCGATCGGTCAGTTCGGCCCGGTCGAGGAATGCGACACCAGCGGCGTCGACGGCGTTCAGGGTGGGCAGCAGTGCAACGGCGCGACCTGCAAGTTCAACTTCTGCGGCGATGGCCACGTCAACATCGGCGCCGGCGAGCAGTGCGACGACGGCAACCAGGTCGACGGCGACGGCTGCACGTCCACGTGCATGAACGGCTAGTGGATGATCGAGTAGACGGCGATCGTGATGATCGACGCGACGATCGTCTTCAGGAACCCGACCGCACCGCCGGCGTCGGGCACGCCCATCGGGACCGTCGTCGCGTGATCGTCGCCGACCCACACCTTCATCGCCTTGTCGGCGCCGTTCGCGGCCATCACGATCTCGGCGTTGCCGATCGGCACGTGGTCGATCACGATCCTCGACGTGTGCTCGTCCTCGACGACGAGGATCCCGTTGACCGCGACCGACACGCCCGCGGCGGTGTCGGACAGGAGGAGGACGACCGAGCTGGTCGGCTCGTCGGGCCGCGATGGATAGTGGACGCGGACGTCGTGGGCGCAGCCGATCAGGAACACGCAGAGGAGCACGAGGCGCATTCCCCTTGGTCTCGCGATCCGCGCGCGCGGTTGCTCTCGTGTTTGGAGGCAACCGTCTGCTAGGTTGCGCGCTCCAATCATGGCGCGCATCAACGAGCACTACGCGAAGCTCCCCGCTGGTTACTTGTTCCCCGAGATCGGCCGTCGCGTTCGTGCCTATGCCGCGGCGCATCCCGACGCCAAGGTGATCCGGCTCGGCATCGGCGACGTCACCGAGCCGCTCGCGCCCGCGATCGTCGCCGCGATGCACGCCGCGGTCGACGAGATGGGCAAGCGCGAATCGTTTCGCGGCTACGGGCCCGAGCAGGGCTACGACTTCCTGGTCGAAGCGATCCGCGAGCACGACTACCTGGCGCGCGGCGTCGACATCGCGGCCGACGAGATCTTCGTCAGCGACGGCAGCAAGTGCGACAGCGGCAACATCCAGGAGATCTTCGCGCTCGCGGCGCGCGTCGCGGTGACCGATCCGGTCTACCCGGTGTACGTCGACTCGAACGTGATGGCCGGGCGCACCGGCGCGCTCGGCAGCGACGGTCGCTATCCCGGCCTCACGTACCTGGTCGGCAACGAGGCGAACGGGTTCCAGCCCGAGCCACCATCCGAGCCGGTCGACGTCGTCTACCTGTGCTCGCCGAACAACCCGACCGGCACGGTCGCGACCCGCGCGCAGCTCGAGCGCTGGGTCGCGTGGGCCAAGGCGAACGACTCGATCATCCTGTTCGACGCCGCCTACGAGTCCTACATCTCCGACCCATCGCTGCCGCGCTCGATCTACGAGATCCCCGGCGCGCGCGACTGCGCCCTCGAGCTCCGCAGCTTCTCGAAGCGCGCGGGGTTCACCGGCGTGCGCTGCGCGTTCCTCGTGATCCCCAAGACGGTCACCGGCGTGTCGCCCGACGGCAAGCGCGTGTCGCTCAACGCGCTGTGGTCGCGCCGCCACACCACGAAGTTCAACGGCGCGTCGTACGTCGTCCAGCGCGGCGCGGCCGCTGCGTACTCGCCGGCCGGGCTGGCCGAGACCGGGCAGCAGATCGCGTTCTACATGGAGAACGCGCGGTTGCTTCGCGAGGGGCTCGGCGCCGCGGGCTTCACGATCTTCGGTGGTGTTCACGCGCCCTACCTGTGGTTGCGGACCACCGGAGGCGCGACCTCGTGGGACTTCTTCGATCGCCTGCTGAACGAGTCGCAGATCGTCGGTACGCCGGGCGCCGGGTTCGGCCCGGCGGGCGAGGGCTACTTCCGGCTGTCGGCGTTCAACTCGCGCGCGAACATCGAGGAAGCGATCGCGCGGATCCGGCGCGCGTTCGGCTGATAGGATGGCGACCATGCGAACCCTCGCGCTGGTCGTCCTCGTGATTGCGGTCGGGTGCAGCGGTGACGACGGCAGTGCCGCCGCGAGCTCGACCGCGCTGATGGTCACGAACGGGTTTCGCCAGATGGACGGCAAGCCGCCGCTCGCCGAGTCGAGCGCGTTGATCACGTTCGCGAGCGCCGGCGCCGCCGATGACTTCGCGTCGACGCCGCACCATCACTTCACGACGACGAACGGCGGTGGCATCGCGTTCGCCGAGAACGAGTGCCCGCATTGGAGCCTCGCGCACGAGGGCGCCGGCGACATGGATACGCTGGTCACCGCCTGCATCACCGCGTTCTACAACGAGGGTCCCGGCAGCGACTACGCGAAGCACGGCCACTACATCAACATGATGGGCAACTACCAGACGATGGGCCTCGGCATCCACCTCTCGGGTGACGACGCCACGCTCGTCGAGGACTTCGGGAATTGAGCAAGCCCGGCCCGCGGCTGGGCGCGCAGCAACGCCGAAGGGCGTTGCGGAGGTACAAGTGACCCGGTTCTCGATCGAGCACGGCATGTCCGTGCGGCGGGTGGGGAGCGGGCCGGAGCTCGTGTGGATCCACGGGCTCGGCGAGAGCTCGACGAGCTTCGATCCGGTCGTCGGGCACCCCGCGCTCGCTGGGTTCACCCACGTGCTCGTCGATCTGCCGGGCTACGGTCGCTCGGCGTGGACCGATGCACCGACGCGCCTCGGCGCGCTCGCCGACCACCTCGCGGGGTGGCTGCGCGAGCGCCCCCTCGCGATCGTCGCCGGGCACTCGATGGGTGGCGTGCTCGCGACCCTGATCGCCGAGCGCGGGGCGGCGCGCGCCGCGATCGACATCGACGGCAACCTGTCGCGCGGCGACTGCACGTTCTCGCTGATGGCGTCGGCCTACGCGCTCGGCGAGTTTCACGCGCGCGGCTTCGCGACGATGCGCGACGCGGTCTATGCCCGCGGCCTCGACGAGCTGCCGCTGCGCGGCTACCACGCCGCGATGGCGTTCGCGTCGCCCGACGTGTTCCATGCCCACGCGACTGACCTCGTCGCGCTGTCCGACGTCGAGGACCTCGCGCCGCGGCTCGCGAAGGTCGGGTGCCCGCACCTGTTCATCGCGGGCGTCCCCGACGGCATCTGCGCGTACAGCCGCGCCTTGCTCGACCAGCACCACGTCCGCTGGGTCGGCATCGAGCCCGCCGGTCACTGGGTGTATCTCGATCAGCTCGAGCAGTTCGGCGAGCAGGTCGGCGCGTTCGTCACGGCGCTTCCGTAGGCATCGGCGCGTCATCCGGGTCCGCGTCGGGCAGGGGCAGGGGCACGGGCACGACGACGACGGGATCCGACGGCGGTGGCACGACGCGATCGGGCAGCACCTTGACCTCGGTCGCGCCGAGCTGGTCGAGCGCCGCGCGCTCCTGGGTGGCATCGAGCAGGCCCTGCATGCGGAACAGGCGGATCAGGCGCACCGCCTTCTTCGTGAGCTCCGCGCCGCGCACGTTCGGCGCGCGCTCGCGTGGGTTCGGCAGCGCGATCGCGAGCCGCGCGGCCTCCGCGGGCGACAGGCTCTGCGCCCCGTGCCCGAACCACTTGCGCGCCGCCGCCTCGGCGCCGAACACGCCATCGCCCCACTCGACGACGTTGAGGTAGAGCTCGAGGATCCGCTGCTTGCTGAGCTGATCGTCGAGCGAGAACGCGATCAGCATCTCGCGCACCTTCCGCAGCATGCTGCGCTTGGGCGACAGGTACAGGTTCTTCGCGAGCTGCTGCGTGATCGTGCTGCCGCCGACGCGCATCGCGCCCCGGTTCCAGTCGGCCTCGATCGCGTGCTCGACCGCATCCCAGTCGACGCCCTCGTGGCGGTAGAAGTTGTAGTCCTCGCTGTAGATCACCGCGGCGCGCAGGTAGCGCGAGATCTTGCCGAGCGGCTTCCACTGCCACTGCAGGACGAACGGCTTGCCGGCCGCCGCGGCCTCGGCGCGCCGCAGGTCGATGAACGCGGTCGAGTCCGGATTCTCGCTCGCCAGGCGCGCGGGGTTCGGCACCGAGCACCACATGGCGAGCGAGCCGGTCGCCAGGAGCACCAGCAGCACCTCCGCGGCGCGCGCGATTCGCCTCCGCCATCGCCGGGGTTGCGCCGTCGCCATGGCGCATCATAGCGGTAGCGACGTACGATCGCCGGGTGAGAGCGATCGCGCTCGTGAACGGCAACGCGCGGCGCGTGTCGGCGCGCGTCGTCGCCAAGCTCGAGCGCGTGCTGCCGGGGCGCGTGTTCGCGACCGCGACCCTCGAGGCCGCGCGCGCGATCGTGCGCGCCGAGATCAAGCGCGGCGTCGATCTCGTGATCTTCGGCGGCGGCGACGGTGCGTTCGTCATGGGGCTGTCGCTGATCGCCGAGGCGTGTCGCGGCGAGGGCCGCCCGGAGCCCGCGGTCGGCATCCTGCGGCTGGGCTCGGGCAACGCGCTCGCGCGCACGTTCGGCGCGACCGACGATCCGGTCGACGATCTCGCCCGCCTGATCCGCAGCGAGGGTCGCTGGCGCTCCGCGCGGATGCTCGAGGTGCTCGGGATGCGCACGCCGTTCCTCGGGATCGGCGCCGACGCCGACATCCTGTCCGATCAGGTGGCGGTCGGTAAGCTCGTCGATCGGGTACCCGGCGGTCGCTGGATCAGCGCCTCGACGCGCTACGCGTTGTCGGTCGGCCTCCGATCGATCCCGCGCTTCGCGGTCGGCGGGATCGGCAGCCGGACCACGGCCGTGATCACGAACCTCGGGAGTCCGGCGACCGCGATGGACCGGAGCGGGCCGACCGGCGCGAGCTCGCCGGCGGGAACCGTCTTGTGGACAGGTAGTTACACGCTGATCGCCGCCGCGACGATTCCGTATTTTGGATTCGGATTGAAGATGTTCTCGTATGCCGAGTCGAACGCCGATCGATTCCAGCTGCGCTGCGGCGACCCCAAGCTGCTCGAGGTGCTGCGCAACACCCCCGCGACCTTCCGCGGTGACTACTTCAGCGACCGGATCCGCGACTTCCTGTGCGATCGCGTTTCGATCGAGATCTCCGACGAGGAAGGCCCCGAAGGCGTGCCGATCGAGGCCGGTGGTGAGCTGCTCGGCGTCGCCCGCCGGATCGAGGTCGGACTCGCGCCGCTGATCACGGTCGCCACGCTGGGCGCCGATCCATCCGCTCCAGCAGAACTGCACACACGACATCAGCGATAATCAGCAATTGCGAATCTGATAAAAAACACCTTTGACAGACCGATCAGCCGGTGTTATTCGTTGAACCATCAGAGGACGGCAACTCGCCGGTCCCCTCACCGAACCAGACCATGTTGACCCTGCGCCCATATAACGCTGTCCGAGTCGCCGCCATGGCGAAGACCACCATCCGGTGGTCGATGAAGCACACGCAAGTGTGTGGATTTAATGGCGAAGGTCTCGATAGCGGTACCGGAGGCTCCTCCATCGTTTAACGTGCGAACCACGCTGAACGCTTGAAGGGCCGCCCGGGAAACCAGGTGGCCCTCTTCCGTTTTCGGTCCACCTACATCGGCGACCACGTCAGACCCCGGGCCCGTTTGTCCGGCACTACCAACGTTGCGACTCTAGATCACTAGTTAACACTAGCGGTCTCGATAGCAAAACATGCGCACTCGGCTCGCCGAGGTCGCATCGGGCCCGAGGTGCGTCTCGCGCCGACGGCGGAGCTGCGACCCCTGACAACCGAATAGTTGATGACGATGACGGGTGCCGGCAGGCACCCAACATCCCACTCTGGCGAAGTTGGTCTTCGCGCTCGGCTGAAGCCCGAGAGGTCCTGGTTCGATCCCAGGGGGTGGGACTGCACGACGCGAACAGTTCGCGTCATGGAAGTGATGGGTTGGTCGCAAAGTGGCCTTGCAGCGGACTCTTAATCCGCCTCACGAGGGTTCGATTCCCTCCCGACCCACGATGGATCCCGGACGCGCACCAGGCGCCGACGACGGTCCATGAAACCAAGGTCTCGAACGAGACCGCCAAGCGGGTGAAGTGTTGCGGTGACACACCGGTGCGCCACACCGGGATCGTCGGGTTCAACTCCCACCATCCGCTCGATCGCGCGTCCTGCCGGAGAAGCCTTACACGCAAAAGTAACTTGGTTCGATTCCAGGTCGGTCCACCCTACGGGCCGAACGCCGATGGCCGGCACTTTCCCTAGTAAGGAAAATAGACCCAGGCTTCTCCACTCGGACGCGCGGCAATTTTTCGTACGGCGGTTTGCGGGTGAAGTGTTGTGGTGACATGCAGGTCTTCCAAACCTTGCGTCGTCGGGTTCGACTCCCACCACCCGCTCCGGTTGTCGCCTCCCTAGCTCAGCGGTAGCAGCAGCTGCTTCGTAAGCAGTCGGTCGCCGGTTCGATTCCGGCGGGGGGCTCGGATTGTCCACGCATCGTGGGCCGGAAAGGACAGAGCTATGCGCAACGACTGGGATCGTCTCGATCGATTTCTCGTCCTCGGCTCCGAGGGCAACACCTACTACACGACCGACCACGGCTTCGATGGCTCCTCGATCGTGTCCCGTTGCCTTGCCAGCGACGGCCTACGTACGCTTCACCGGATCGTTGATGTTTCTCAGACGGGACGCGCGCCCAAGAACGATCCGGCGATCTTTTCCCTCGCGATGGCGGCCAAGCTCGGCGACGAGCGCACCCGCCGCGCGGCCTACCTCGCGCTGCCGACCGTGTGCCGCACCGGGAGCCACCTCATGGCCTTCGCGGAGCACGCACAGGGTTTCGGCGGCTGGGGACGGGGCATGCGCAAGGCGGTCGGCGCCTGGTTCAACACCCAGGCGCCAGCCGAGCTCGCGCGCCAGCTTGCAACGCATCGTTCGTCGGTCGGGTGGTCGCAGCGAGACCTCCTTCGCCTCGCGCACCCGCGCGGCGCGACCACCTCGCACGAGCTCCTCTTCGCGTGGGTCGCTACCGGCACGTTGTCGGATGCCGCCCGCGCGGATGCGGCGCTCGCGCTGATCGTCGCGATCGACGAGCTCCGTGTCACGGCAGATGCTCCCGCGTGTGCGGCGCTCGTTCGCGAGCACCGGATCCCGCGCGAGTGCGTGCCCAGCGCGTGGCTCGAGCATCCCGAAGTCTGGGATGCGCTGCGTGCAACCCTGCCGCTCGCGGCGATCTTGCCCGAGCTCACCACGATGACCCGCGTCGGCCTCCTGCTCCCTGGAGCACGGGCCACCACGGAGATCGTGCAGCTCCTGCACGGACCGCTGCCGCACCCGATCTCGATCCTGGCCGCCCTCGTGGCGTACCGGGATCGCGGGGTGCGCGAGATCGTCGACGCCCTCGAGGCCGCGTTCTACGCGAGCTTCGCGAGCGTCGTCGCGACCGACAAGCGAACGCTCGTCGCGCTCGATATCTCGAGCTCGATGGATCGCGGCGCGGTCGCGAACGTCGAAGCGATGACACCGCGGATCGCCAGCGTGGCGATGGCACTCGTGACGGCGGCGACCGAAGCGGCGCACGGCAGCGTGGCGTTCACGGCGGGAGGGAGCGGCATCTCGCAGCTCCCGATCGCGGCGACGCAGCGACTTGCCGACGCGCTCGCGACGGTCGATCGCCCGACGGGCACCACCGACTGCGCGAAGTTGATCTCGTGGGCAAATCAGAACCGCATCGAGGTAGATACGTTTGTCGTCTACACCGATACCGAGACACGGACGGGTTTCGTGCACCCGACCACGGCTCTGCGGGACTATCGGAACGCACGGGGAATTCCGGCCAAGCTGGTCGTGGTTGGAATGACGTCGACGGGTTTCAGCATCGCTGACCCCGACGACGCCGGTATGCTCGACGTCGTCGGTTTCGACGCGTCGGCTCCACCGGTCATCGCCGACTTCGCGCGCGCCTAGAGCTTGCGAGGGCTCTGGAGCAGCGGTGCGAGGGCGCGGCCGTGCGACCGCACCTTTTCGTCTGGGTCCGAAGCTCGATGGCCGAGCGGCCGGTTGTTAACCGGATGGTTGTTGGTTCGAGTCCAACCGGTCCCGCGTCTCTCGCGTAGGCGTATCCACCCAGGAGAATGGTGGGCGCTGAACTGTGAGACAGCTTGTCCATGTCGTATAGCGGCAAATATCTCTGACTCTCTATCAGAGGACACGGGTTCGATTCCCGTCATGGATGCGAGTGAATGTTCGACGCGCAGCTCGCGTCATGAATCATGTCCGTGTCGTACAACGGCAAGTATCGCGGTCTTTCCAACCGCCAATAGGGGTTCGACTCCCCTCACGGACGCGACGCAGTTAGTGCAGGGCACCGCCGCGGCCCATACCCGCGTGCGAGGTGGTTCGATTCCACCAGCTGCGACTCATCATTGTTGCGCCCTTCGGCGCCCCGCTATGCGCCCTTCGGCGCCCCGCTATCCGGACGTAGCTCAGTAGAAGAGCTCGTGGATGACTCCCACGTGGTCGCTGGTGCAATCCCAGCCGTTCGGACAACACTCGCAGGATTGCTACCGTTCAAAGGACTGGACACAGGTTTGCGAAGCCTGTTGGCAGAGGTTCGAATCCTCTCGGTAGCACTATACGTCACCATCTGGGATGACCTTGGTTTCCAAGTCCGAGGAGCAGCGTTCGATTCGCTGGTGGCGTGCCAAACGACGACTCATCTACTCGTAATTCAGCAGCAGAAGTCATGCTTCGGGAGCATGAAGCCGTTGGTGCAAGTCCAACCGAGTAGACCAGACGCGCGAGACCACCTGTAGCACGAGGGTCGTGTGACCGCCCGATAAGCGGTAGGAGAGTGTTCGATTCACTCCAGGTGGACTGCGGGAGTGTTGATGGTAAGGCTACCAGGATTGTCTGTAAAGCAGTCGCCTTCGGGACAACTCGGTTCGAGTCCGAGCACTCTCACCATGCCGCCGTAGACCAACTGGCAGAGTCTATGGTTCGAGAAGCCATGTAGTGGAGGTTCGAATCCTCTCGGCGGCACCGTCGCGGTTTATCTTGGGAATCATCGTCCAAGGGAAGGACATCGGAATGTGGCTCCGAGAATGGTGAGTTCGACTCTCCCTGGTTCCCCGAGGTGCGCCTGAAGGCGCGATGCTCATGCCGTCGTAGACCAATTGGAAGAGTCTGTGGTCTCAGAAGCCACGTAGTGGAGGTTCGAATCCTCTCGACGGCACGTTTGCCCATTCATTGGGCCGGAAAGGCTGGAGTGTGATGCAGGAGATACAGCATGTCGACGCGACTCGGACGCTCCTGCTCAACCAGGGCTACGAGCCGATCAAGATCATCTCGTGGCAGCGTGCCGTCACGCTGCTCAGCCTCGACAAGGTCGAGGTCGTGGAGGAGTACGGCGTGGACATCCGCGCGACCTCGCTCGTCGTCAAGGTCCCGGCAGTGGTCCGGCTCCGCAAGGCGTATCGTCGCCACGCGAAGCCGGTGAAGTTCTCGCGCGTCAACATCTACGCGCGCGACCAGTACCGCTGCCAGTACTGCAGCGTGAAGTGCACGATCGACCAGCTCACGTACGACCACGTCATCCCGCGTTCGCGCGGCGGTCGGACGGTCTGGGACAACATCGTGTCGTGCTGCTACACGTGCAACGCGCACAAGGCGAACCGCACGCCGGCGGAGGCAAAGATGACCCTCCGCACCATTCCGGCTCGTCCGGCGTGGATGCCGGCGGTGCAGGTGCGGGTGAGCGCGAAGTCGGTTCCGGACGCGTGGCGCGACTACGTGTACTGGACCGGCGAGGTCGAGAGCGACGGCGACGTCGAGCGCGACTGAACAGTCAGAACGGGGTAGGAGTGGCGTGAAGGACGAGGCGGTCGCTGCCCACGGGCAGCGCCGGGCGCTGGTGAGAGATGCGGCAACGCTTCCATCGGTGTGGCTCGCGGTCAAATGCAGGGCGCGACCGCCTCGTCCGGGTTGGTTTTCCAGGGGAGTAGTTCAATTGGCAGAACACAGAGCTCTGAACTCTCGAGGTTAGTGGTTCGACTCCACTCTCCCCTTCGAAGGAACGTCGCGCGGGTGTGGCGGAAATGGCATACGCGCTCAGCTCAAACCTGGGCTTCTTGAGGGTTCGAGTCCCTCCATCCGCACGATTGGCTGCCATCGTCAAAAGGCTAAGACACCGGCTTGGTATGTCGGGAATTCGGGTTCGAGTCCCGATGGCAGCTCTGTGGAAGTTCTGGTTGTAGATACGTCTGGTGACGTTCGCTCACTGTCTATGAGCGCTAGGCGGGTTCGATCCCCGTTACAACCGCTGCGGAGACGAGCCCTGTCGGGCTCTCCGCTACCAATGGGCTCGTGATCTAACGGCAGGGTGCTGGTATCGCACGCCAGATGCGGGGGTTCGAATCCCCTCGAGTCCACGATATTTCGGCGACGTACTGGGAGTGCCATAAGGATGGAGTCGATCCTTGCAAGATTGACTTAGTGGGAGCGTTACCCACCTCTTCCACCAGACGCCACGTTTGCACTCGTGGTCGAACAGTGAGGCACGCGACTGCAAATCGCGGACAACCCGGTGCAACTCCGGGCGAGTGCTCGATATCCGGATCAGCTCCACTAGTGTGGAAGTCGTCTTCACATGGCGAACGTGGTGGGTGCGATTCCCACGATCCGGACCAGGTCATCGTCGCAACTGTTCCCATGCCTCCGCGCGTAGATCGTGGCCCGGGTTTCCGACACCTGGCGAGGTGGTGCGATCCCACCCGGTGGCACTAGACGTCGACGTCGAACGAATCGTCGATCGACTTCTTGCCCGGAATCGGCGGCGGCGGTGGTCCCTTGCGAACCTTCGCGAACACCTCGCGCTTCTCCTCGACCTCGACATCGATCGTCATCCCCGAAAGGCTGTCGTCCGGAAGGGCGAGGGCCGCGCATAGCTTCCGGAGGTACTCGTCCTCGGCGAAGTCGACCTCCTCGTCGGCGTCGTTGATCGCCGCGACCAGGAACAGCACGCGCTTCTTGTCATCGTCGGGATCCTTCGCGAAGTGCGCCACCGCGCCCGCGAAGTCGAACGTCTTGGGGTCGAAGCCGGCGATCCGGGTCTCGAGCTCGACGGTGAGCTCGCCGCCGCACAGATCCTCGAGCAGGCCGCGGACCTCGACCTCCTCGCGATCCTTGAAGTCGTCGTCCGCGTACGCCGCGCCGAGCAGGAGGTCGCAGAGCGGGATGATCCGGTCGTGGAGGGCCATGCGCCCGACCATACAACTACTCGGCGGCGAGCGCGGCGGCGAAGAACCGCGAGCTCGCCGCGAGCGTGGCGACGTAGTCGCGGACGTCGTCGCGCGCAGCGGCGGGAAGCTTCGCGAACGGCACGACGTGCTCGTCGGGCACGTAGCGAAACGTGAAGTTCACGCGCCGCGTGCGGAATCCCTCGATCGCGGGAGGCAGCGACAGCCGCTGCTTGTCGTCGACGCGCTGGACCCGGTGCAGGAGATCGTCCTTCCAGCGCGGGCCGCCAAAGATCTGCAGCGAGGCGTCCTCGAGCCACTGCGTCCGCACCGGTGGGGCATCGACGCCACTCCCGCGCCGGACGAACTGGAACCGCGCACGCTCGCCGAGCGACAGCGACGCGACCGGGCCGGGCTCGAAGTCGCGATGCTCGCCGACCCGCGCGGCATCGAACGGCTTCTCGCCGGCGACCAGCCGATCGCCGTAGAAGTTCACGAGGCAGGTATTGAGGTGCCACCGCGACGGCACGGTCCGCGGCGGAAATCCCGCCCGCACACGCTTCTCGATGATCGCGACCAGCCGCGCGAGCACCGGCGGGAACGGCTCGGCCGCGACCGCGACGCCGAGCGATCGCTTCGGCGGCTCGTAGTAGCCGAGGCAGGCGAACTGCCAGTTGCCGAGCCAGTAGACCGGGCGCAGGAGCGGGCGTTGCTGCTTGCCCGAAGGCGGTGGCCGCCGGGTCGAGAACCGCAGCTCCCACAGCGGCCGCAACGTCGCCAGCCACGCGAAGATCTCCGCCTTCGCGGGCTCCGAGATGAACCCCGCCTCGTAGACGTAGCAGGGGTCGGCGCGATCCTCGCGCGGGGGTGGCCGGTTCACTTCGTCGGGAGTATTAGCAACTCTTGCGGCGGGTGGTCGAGACCCCTCGCATGATCGACTGGCTGTTCGCGCCCCAGTGCGCGGCGTGTGCGACCCCGACGACCGAGCCGTTCTGCGCCACGTGCTCGACCGCGCTGGTCGAGAACGTCGACCCAACTCCCGGCGTGATCGCGCCGTGGCACTTCGGTGGGCCGCTCGCGACCGCGATCCGGCGGCTCAAGTTCACCGGCAAGACGCACCTCGCGCGCGATCTCGCGCCCCTGTGGGCGCCGGTCCTCGCCGCGATGGTGCAGGCGCACGACGCGATCGTCGTTCCGATCCCGCTGCACTGGCGGCGCCGGTTCGGCCGGGGCTTCGATCAGACCTGGCTGCTCGCGCGCCACGCGTGTTCGCTCGCCGGGCTCGCACCGCCGATCTCCGCGCTGCGACGCACGCGCGCGACCCCGGCCCAGTCGACGCTCGCGAAGCCGGCGCGCGCCGGCAACCTGATCGGCGCGTTCGCGGTGCGGCGCGCGATCGCGAACCGGGCCGTCATCCTGGTCGACGACGTCGTCACGACGGGCGCGACGTTCGCCGCCGCGACGACGCCGCTGCGCGAGGCCGGCGCGACGATCGTGCTCGGCCTGGCGCTCGCCCGGACTTGACCATCTCGCGAGCTGCTTACTTGCGCTCGAGGATGATCAACTCGAGGCGGTCGTTGACCTGTGCGGCCCCCGACTGCGTCGACGGCACGAGCGGCTTGGTGCCGCCGAACCCGCGGGCCTCGACGCGGCTCGCCGCGATGCCCCACTGGATCAGCCAATCGCGCACGACCGTGGCGCGTTTTTCGGTGGTCTCCTGATCCTTCGCGACGTTGGTCGTCGGCTGGACGTGCGTCGTGACGCGGACCCGGATGATCTCCGGGTGTGCGCGCAGCGTCGCGGCGACCTGGCCGAGCACGTTGAAGCTCGCCTTGTTGATCTTCGTGCCGTTGAACTGGATCGCCTCGAGCGTCTCGAGCCGGTCGGGGCTCACGACGACGACGCTGTCGCCCTTGTCGGGGCAGCCGTCGTCATCCTGGATGCCGTTGATCGTCTCGGGCTCGTTCGGACACTTGTCCTGCGCGTCCGGGATGCCGTCGTGGTCGTTGTCCGGATCGGGGCAGCCGTCGAGATCCTGGAACCCGTCCTTGTCCTCGGGCTGGTTCGGACACTTGTCCTTGTCGTCCGGGATGCCGTCGTTGTCGTTGTCCTTGTCGGGGCAGCCGTCGTCGTCCTGGAACCCGTCCTTGTCCTCGGGATCGAGCGGACACTTGTCCTTGGCGTCGGGGATGCCGTCGTGGTCGTTATCGAGATCCGGACAGCCGTCGTCGTCCTCGAAGCCGTCCTTGTCCTCGGCCTCGTTCGGGCACTTGTCCTTGCTGTCGAGGATGCCATCGCCGTCGGCGTCGCCGTCGATGTGCGGCGGCGGGGGCGGGTGGATCGGCCGGAGCTCCGGCGTGCCGGGCGCGAACGTGATCGCGAACACCCCGCGCAGATCGGGCGCGCCGAGCCCGCTCGACAGCCCGCGGCCGGCGGCGAGGCCGACCGTGAGGCGGCGCTCGAGCCGGTAGTTGATCCCGAGGAGGCCCTCGACCGGTGACAGCCCGGTCGTCGAGACCATGTTGCTGCCGTCGGTCTTCTGCGTCTTGTGGCCCGACGGCATCAGCTCGCCGAACACCTCGGCGGCGATCCACAGCTTGTCGAGGGCGCGGAACGCGACGCCGCCGCCCCACTGGAGGCCGCTGCCCTGCGAGATGTTCGCGGCCTCGACCTTCTTGCGCACGATGCCACCGACGTTCGCGGTGACCGTGAGGCGCGGGTGCGGCACGAACGCGCCGAGCGCGAGCGCGGTGACCTCGGGCATGTCGGTGCCGGTGTACTGGCCACTCGTCGCGGTCGGCAGCGTGACCTGGAGGCCGATCCCGAGCGTGACGAAGTTGGTGTCGACCAGGCGCGCCTTGCCGAACACCGAGAGATCGCCGCGCGCGGTGCCCTTGGCCGCCTCGAAGCCCTGGAGCGGGTGCGAGTTGCCGCTGAGATCGCCGCTCTGCGAGTACAGCGGCATGCGCGCCCCGGCCTCGAAGCGATCGAGGAACGCGTAGGCGCCGCCGATGTCGAACATCGTGCGCTGGCCGATCAGCTTGGCGGTGCCGAGCTCGCTCTGGGCGACGAGCGGGTTGCTCGCGTACGACACGACGCCGCCCGCGACCCAGTCGCCGTTCGCGCCGACCTCGGGCGAGACCAGCTGGAAGCCACCGACCGTGGTGGCCGGGGTCGGGTTGAACACCCCGACATCGAGATCGCCCGGGCTGCCGTCCGCGAACGCGCGCGGCGCGACGAGGAGCGCACCCGCGGCGAGCGCGACCGACGCGAGTTGCTGCTTCCGGCGGCGGCGGCGACCGATGCCGAGGCCGATCGCACCGAGCACGAGCACCGCGCCACCGTCGAGGTTCTGCCCCGAGGTCGAGCAGCCACCGCTGCCGTGGAGATCGACGAACTCGGCGTGGCCCTGGAGCGTGACCATCGCCTGCGCGTCCGGGTCCTCGTCGAGGAACAGGGTCGCGGTCGTGGTGAACACGCCGGGCGTGTCGGCCGAGAACGTGATGTCGAACGACTTGCTCTCCGCCGGGCCGAGGTCGACGCCGGCGTCGGTCGGCGTGTTGTCGATCGTGAACGGCAGGTCCTGGTCGAGCGTGATCTTCTTGATCTTGAACGTGTGCACGGCGTCCATCGAGGTGACGCGCAGCGCGTCGGTGATCGTGACCGGCACGCCGACGCCGGTGTAGCCGAGGTCGATCGTCGTCATCGGATCCATCGTGACCTGGCGACCGATCCCGAGGCCGTTGAGCGTCACCGCGGCCATCACCCGCTGATCGTCGTCCTGCATGAACGTGATGAGACCCGGCGGCGCCGCGCCGACCACGGTCGGCGTGAAGGCGACCTTGAACACGTGCGAGCCGTTGCCCGGGATGTCGACCGCGGTGCCACCGGCGGCGAGCGTGTAGACGCTCGGCGTCACCGTCACGTTCGTGATGTGGAGGGGAGCCTCGCCGGCGTTCGACACCGTGACGTCGGCGGTCGTCGCCATCGTGCCGGGGTTCTTGAACGTCGGCGCGAACGTCACGCCCTCGGCGTCGGGCGTGACCTTGAACAGGCGATCGATGCCGCGACCGCTGATCATGATCTGGCCGGTCAACGCGCCGGTGACCAGGTGGGTGACCGGGAACGAGATCATCGCGGTCGACGCGGCGACGATGCTCGGATCGTAGGCGACCATGACCTGCGCCGAGGCCCCGGGCGCGAGCATCTGCGCACCGGGCAACGTGATCGTGAGCGACGCGTCGGACTGCACCTTGGTGAACGTGCCGAGATCGAGCGTCGCCGTACCCATGTTCGTGACCGTGACGGTCGCGTTCGCCGGGCCGGTGTCGACGTCGACCGGGCCGAGATCGAGCGTCGGCTGCGAGATCATGACGATGCCGCTGGTCGACGTGCCCATCAGCGTGGCGGTCTTGATCGGGTTCACCACGAGGTCGGTCGTGACCATCACGGTCGCGCCGAGCGTGCCGATGCGCGCGGCCGGCGTCGCGATGAACGTGACCTCGAGCGCGGCGTTGGTCGCGAGCGATGGCGCGGGCGACAGCGTGTTCACGGTCGACGAGCCCGTCGCGACGCCGCAGCCACCCGGCTCGAGCTTCATCGTGCCGCGCGTGAACTCGCCGGCCATCGTGCCGACCATCGGGTTGATCGCGATGTCGATCACCTTCACGGCGGCCTCGGAGCCGTTGATGATGCACAGCGTCTTGCTCTGCGGCGCGTCCCAGCGGAACGAGCCGTAGTCGATCGCCATCGGCGACAGGTTGACGTCGGCGGTGAGGCCGTCGCCATTCAGCGTCACGATGATCTGGACCGCGTGCGCCGCGACTCCGGTCCACGTGCCGTTGAACGTGATCGTCGCGGGGCCACCGGCGCTGCCGTCGGGCGGCAGGAAGTCGATCTTCAAGACCTGGTTGCCGCCGGCGGCGATCGTGGCGTTGACCGGCGTCGTCGCGTCGATGCTGTAGCCCTGCGTCGCCGACGACAGCGTCGCGGTGAGCCCGGTGATCGCGAGGTTGCCGGTGTTCGAGATCGTCAGGTTGCGCTGGACCAGCATGTTCATCGGCACCGGGCCGAAGTCGATCGCCAGCGGGTTGCCGACGAGGACGCCGCGCTGGCCGTTGCACGTGAACCCGACGTTGGTCGTCGCGTTGGTGAACGAGTTGCTGACGATCTTGAAGTTGCCGGCATTGGCGCCCTGCGCGGTCGGCGAGCAGGTGAACGTGAAGGCCGTGTTGCTGCCGGGCGTGATCGTCGTCGCCATGCCGGTGAGCTGGGAGTAGACGGTGCCGCCGACGTCGATCGTGGCACTCGAGATCACGAGATCCTGGGTGCCGGTGTTGGTGACGGTGAGCGTCTTGGTCCCGCTCGACGAGCCGATGTCGATCGTCCCGAAGTCGAGCGTCGCGACCGTCGAGATCTGCGGCTCGACGCCGTTGCCGGTCAGCGAGATGATCCGCGTGTCGTCACCCGGATCGGGGTCGGCGGTGGTCAGCGTGAGCGACACCGCGCGCGGGCCGAGCGACGACGGCGTGAACGTCACGGTGCAGGCGAGCGTGACGCCGGCGCCGATCGAGCCACTGCTCGCGCAGCCGGGGCCGCCGATCGCGAAGTCGGCGCTGTTGGTCCCGGACTTCACGAGCGCGTAGTTGGTCGCGATGTTGCCGCTGTTGGTGATCCCGAGCGGCATCGCGGCGCTCGCGGCGCCGACGCGCTGGTCGCCGAACGCGATCGCGGTCGTCGTGATGCTGACGTCGGGGCGACCGGCGGTGCAGCTCAGCGTGGTCACGGTCGTGCCGCCGGCATCGGTATCGCTGGTGAACGCGACGGTCGCGGTCTGCGTCCCGCTGATCGTCGACGGGTTGGGATTGCACACGACGTCGACGTTCTGCGCGCTGCCGTTGATCACCGAGTTGAACGTGCACGAGGTGTTGCCGTTGCACGCGGACGCGCCGTTGGCGGCGAACGTGAACCACGTGCTGCCGGACGTGGTCGGGGTGATCGTCGCGGACGTCAGCGTCAGCGGCCCCTTGGGAGCAGCGCCGGTGTTGCTGACCGAGATCGACTTCGTGCTCGGCGTGCCGTTCGCGACGGTGTTGAAGTTGAGGTTCGCGGGCACCGTGATCACCGCCGTCGTCCCGATCCCGGTGAGGGCGTTCGAGGCCGAGATCGCGAGGTCGCCGGTCGCGGACGCGTCGCTGCCGATGAACTGGAGGTTGCCGGTGATCGGTGAGCCGGCCGCGGTCGGATCGAAGGTCACCGAGAACGACGCGGTGCCACCGGCGACGATGACGGCCGGGATCGTCCCGGAGACCATGTAGTCGGTGCTCCCGGTCTGGTTCAGCGACCCGAGGGTGAGGTCAGCGTTGCCGGTGTTCGAGACCATCACGCTGAGGGTGTTTGACGTCGACGTCAGCGCCGAGTTGTTGACGCGCGCCGAGCCGAAGTTCGTCGTCGCGGCGACGGTGATCGCCGGCGCGAGGCCGGTGGCGGACAGCGTGAACGTGCCATCGGAGGTCGCCCCGTTCTTGAACGTCGCCAGGCAGTTGAGGTTGCCGCGCTTGATCGGCTTGTAGATGATGTTCATCGAGCTCGCGACCGACGACGAGACCGTCTGCGAGCTCGGGTTGAACGTCACCTGCGAGCTACAGTCGAGATCGCTCGAACCGCTGATGCCGGTCAGCGCGATCGAGGTATAGGTCTCCGTCGGGGCCATGCTCGCGGTCACGCTGGCGGCGATGGTCGCGGTGCAGGTCGTACAGCTGCCGGTACCGGTGTTGTCGACGTGCACACTTCCCAGCGAGATCGGATCGACCGTCAGCGCGAGCGTGGCCCAGGCCGGTGACGCCAACCCCATCACCATCGCGACGACCGTGAGTCCAAAGAACCGTTTCGTCATGTGAGCCCTAAAATCGTACCGCGAGCGGGGCCTCACCGAAAGCGACCTACACCACGCCCCGTCGCTGCAACACATCTATAAGATGCCGCCCATGACGGAGACCCCAAGCGGACTCAAGTTCGAAGACACCGTGCCCGGCACCGGCGCCTCGCCGACCAAGGGCCAGACCTGCGTGATGCACTACACGGGCTGGCTGTGGGTGAACGACACCAAGGGTAAGAAGTTCGACAGCTCGGTCGACCGCGGCGAGCCGTTCGAGTTCGCGATCGGCGTCGGCCAGGTCATCAAGGGCTGGGACGAGGGTGTCGCGTCGATGAAGATCGGCGGCAAGCGCACGCTCTACATCAAGCCCGAGCTCGGTTACGGCGCCCGCGGCGCTGGCGGGGTCATTCCCGGCAACGCGACGCTCGTGTTCGACGTCGAGTTGCTCGGCGTCCGCTAGGTCATGCCGCTCTGGTTCGCCGGGTTCCTCGGCCTGGTGCAGGGCCTGACCGAGTTCATCCCGGTCTCGTCCACGGCACACCTGCGTCTGGCACCTACCTTGGTCGGTCAGCCCGACGCGGGCGCGGCCTACACGGCCGTGATCCAGCTCGGCACCCTGCTCGCGGTGATCGTGTATTTCGCACGGGACCTCGGTCAGTTCGCCGGAGCGCTGGTCACGCACCCGCTCGGCGACGAGGCGCGGTTGCCCTGGCTGATCGTGGTCGGCACGTTGCCGATCGTGATCCTCGGGCTCGTGCTGAAGAAGCACATCGAGTCCGATCTGCGCTCGCTCTACGTGATCGCCGGCGCGTTGATCGGCGTCGGCATCGTCATGGCGATCATCGATCAGGTGTCGGGGAACGGCGAGCGCACCCTCGCGCAGTTCACCTTGAAGGACGCGATCTTGATCGGGCTCGCGCAGACGTGCGCCCTGGTCCCGGGCGTGTCCCGCTCGGGGGCGACGATCTGCATGGCGCTGCTGCTCGGCTTCGCCCGTGCGCCGGCGGCACGGTTCTCGTTCCTGCTGTCGATCCCCGCGGTGGCAGGAGCTGGCATCCTCGAAGCGCGCAGCGCGTTCGGCACGCTCGGCAGCTCCGCGATCCCGGCGCTCGCGATCGGCGTCGGCACCGCGGCGGTCGTCGGCTACGCCTCGATCGCGTGGTTCATGAAGTGGCTCGGCTCGCATCAATTGTTGCCGTTCGCGATCTATCGCGTCATCGCGGGCCTCGCGCTGATCGCGGCCTTGGTCACGAAGCTGATCGACTAGGCAGGGCGCCGAAGGGCGCAGGATCTGTTAACTTCCGCGGCATGAGGTTCATCGCATTCGTCTTGCCGCTGGCGCTGTTGCTGGGGCTGGTATCGGCGCACGGTGCAGCAGCGGATTGCGCCGCCACCAAGGGTGGCAAGTACAAGGTGAAGATCGATACGTCGCCCCCGGGCGCGATCGTCTACACCAACAAGGACAAGGCGAACTGCACGGTCGGCACGTCGCCGTGGACCGGCAACCTGAACGCCGGCGAGTGGACGATCACGGTCGAGGCGCCGGGCTACGTGTCCCAGGAGAAGGTCATCAAGGTCGCGCGCGTCCGCACCGAGCAGGACACGTTCATTCCGATGGTGAAGTTGCCGAACCCGCCGAAGATCGACATCCAGGCGGCCGACAAGAGCGTCGCGGGCGCCGCGGTGTTCGTCGACGGCCAGCCGCAGGGCGTCGCCCCGGTGACCGTGACGACGACGCCGGGACGCCACCTCCTCGAGATCAAGAAGGACGGCTTCGATCCGTTCTCGCAGTGGGTCGATCTGCAGAACGATCAGATCCAGTCGATCGCGCCGACGCTCAAGGACAACAAGCCGAAGTACGGCTCGATCCTGGTCGACGCCGACGTGCCGGGCGCCGAGGTCTCGATCGACGGCAACAAGCACCCCGACGTCACCCCGACGATCATCCAGAACGTGATCGAGGGCATCCACGTCATCGAGGTCAAGAAGGCTCCGGGCCTGCCGTGGCGCCAGACCGTGCAGGTCGTCGCGACCCAGCAGGTCAAGGTGCACGCCGAGCTCGCCGCGCTGATGAACGGCGGCACCGGCGTGGTGCGCGTGCTCACGGATGCGAAGGAAGCGCACGCGTTCCTCGACGGCACCGACATGGGTCCGACGCCGCTCGACATCAAGGACATCAAGGCCGGGCCGCACATCCTCCAGGTCAAGGCGCCGGGGATGAAGGCCGGCGAGCGCAACATCGTCGTCACCTCGGGTGGCTCGACGGTCGAGAAGTTCGATCTCAACTCCGAGGTCGCCGACGGCGGCACGCTGAAGGTCGTCTCGATGGTCCCCGAGGCCGAGGTGTTCGTCGACGGCGCGGCGGTCGGCAAGGTGCCGTACGACAAGAAGATCCCGGCGGGTGACCACACGGTCGTCGTGCGGCTCACCGGCTACAAGGAGTTCAACGCGAAGGCCAAGATCGACGCCGGCGCGACGGTGACGATCCAGGCCGACCTGAAGGCGGTCGGTCGGCTCGTGATCCTGTCGACCCCGGTCGGCGCGCAGGTCCTCATCAACGGCATCCCGACCGGCAAGACGCCGCTCGACACCGAGGTCGAAGTCGGCGAGAAGGTCGTGCGGCTCGAGCTCGCCGGCTTCCAGCCGTTCGAGGCCACGATCGCCATCGAGGGCGGCAAGACCGAGACGATCAGCAAGGAGCTCCCCATCGCCGGCCCGTCGGAGGCCGAGATCGAGCGCGAGCAGCGCAGCCTGTCGTCGTACGGCGCGCGCACGCTCGGCCGCGGCCGCTCGACGGTCGACTTCAGCGCGGGCTACCCGTACTACCTCGACGGTCGCGTCACGGTCGGCGCCGGCAAGATCAACAAGCAGTTCGGGTTCGACGCCAACGTCTCGGTGCGCACGATGGGCGCGCGCTCCGAGCTCGGCCTCGGCGGTCGCATGATGCTGGTCGACGCCGAGCCGTTCGCGGCGGGCGCGTTCACCGAGCTGTACTGGGGCAGCAAGCTGCTCGACGACACCGGCCGCAACGGCGTGACCTGGGATGCCGGCGTGCTCGGCTCGCTGACCGCCGCGACCCACGTGACGATCACCGGCCGGCTCTACCTCGAGGCGTGGAGCGATCGCCACTGCCCGGTCGCGGCGACCACGACGGTCGATGCGAGCCAGGACGGCTTCGACGGCAAGGCGCTCCAGGTCTGCAAGGACTTCAAGGATGGCAAGTACGACGGCACGCCCGAGGGCGACAAGATCAAGACGCTGACCGGCTGGTCGAAGGACTCCGACGTGTTCGATCGCGACAACGGCATCCGGCTGATGGCGAGCGCGATCGCCGAGATCGCGATCAACCAGCAGACGAACTTCTTCGGCATCCTCGAGGGTGCGCCGTTCCAGAGCGAGCGCGCGCTGTTCACGAACCGGTTCGCGCACTCGATGTTCGACACCGACTTCAACCTCTATCTGCGCGTCGGCCTGACCTACAAGTTCTAGGGTTGGTGCGTGGCGGCGAACGCGATCGCCGAGTAAGCGATCGCGGTCGTCGTCCCGAGGTTCGCGTAGGCGTGGCGCTGATCGCCGCGGAACGTGACCAGGTCGCCCTCGGCGAGCGTGTAGCGCTGGCCGGCGACGGCAAGCTCGACGCTGCCGCGCTCGCACGTGAGGTACTCGCGCGTGCCGGGCGTGTGCGGCACGCCGGCCATGCGTGCGCCGGGTGGGAGCACCATGCGCTCGAGATCGAGCCCGGGCAGCGGCTCGGGTAGGAGCTTCCGGATCGCGACCTGACCGCGCTGCCGCGTCGGCAACTCGCTGGCACGGATCAGGCGCGCCGCGCCGCGCGGTGCCGCGAGCAGCTCGTCGAGCCGGACCGCGAGCGCGTCGGCGACCTTCACGAGCACCGCGAGCGTCGGGTTCGCCGCGCCGGACTCGAGGTTCGTCCACGTCGCGCGCGGGATGCCGGCCAGCTTGGCGATCTGCTGCTGCGACAGGCCGCGGGTCTCGCGCAGCTGCTTGATGTTGTCCGCGAGGTGGTCGGTCGAATTGGCCATCGGGCAACATATTAGCAGGGTGGATGACAGGTTGGCTGGTTGAGCCCATCGTGAGGTCATGACGAAGATCCACGGACAGGGAGCACTGGTGACCGGCGCGAGCCGCGGCCTCGGCCGCGCGGTGAGCGAAGCCCTCGCGCTGCTCGGCGCGCGGGTGGCGATGGTGGCGCGCGAGGTGGGGCCGCTCGAGGACGCGGTCGCGACGCTGCGCGGGCGCGGCCTCGACGTCCACGCGATCGCGGCGGACATCGGAGACAAGGATGCGATCCACCGGATCGCGGGCCAGGCGCACGGCCTGGTCGGCGAGATCGGGATCGTGGTGCACAACGCGAGCACGCTCGGCCCGACGCCGCTGCGCCTGCTGCTCGACACCGAGTGCGAGGACCTCGAGCGCGTGCTCGCGGTCAACCTGGTCGGCCCGTTCCGGTTGACCAAGGTGCTCGCCGGCGCGATGGCACTCCGCGGTGCCGGGATGATCGTGCACGTCAGCTCGGACGCGGCGGTCGAGGCGTATCCGCGCTGGGGCGCCTACAGCATCTCGAAGGCCGCGCAGGATCACCTGAGCCGGATCCTGGCGGCCGAGCTCGACGGCACCGGCGTGACGATCGTCGCGGTCGATCCGGGCGAGATGGACACCGCGATGCACGCGGCGGCGATCCCCGAGGCCGATCGCGCGACCTTGCAGCGCCCGGCGGAGATCGCGGCGAAGCTGGTCGCGATGATCGAGCGCGGCGACTGGAAGACCGGCACCCGCGTGAAGGTCGGTGGCTGATGGGCGCGCTGGCCTACGCGTACGACGCGCCGCTGCGGAGCGACGAGGTCGCCAGGCACGACGTCAGGATGGTGGTGGTCGCGAGCGGCGAGGTCGTGCCGTTTCGCGAGTTGCCGGCGCAGCTGAGGCGCGGCGATCTGGTCGTCGTCAACGACGCGGCGACGCTGCCGGGCTCGCTGCGGGCGGGCGACGTCGAGCTGCGCCTGAGCGGCCCGGTCGAGGGCAACGTGTTGTGCGGCGTGTTGCTCGGCGCCGGCGACTTTCACACGCGCACCGAGGATCGGCCGGCGCCACGCGAGCTCGCGATCGGGACGACCCTGCGGTTCGGCGCGCTCGCCGCGCGGATCGTCGCGCGCGACGGGCGGCGGGTCGAGCTCGTCGTCGACGGCGACGGCGACGCGCTGTGGCAGGCGCTGTACGCGAGCGGCGCGCCGGTGCAGTACGCGCATCGCCGCGACGCGCTGCCGCTGGACGCGGTGCAGACCGCGTATGCGACGCGACCGTGGGCGGCCGAGATGCCGTCGGCGGGGCGGCCGTTGACCTGGGACGTCATCGTCGGGTTGCGGCGCGCCGGCATCGCGATCGCGACGCTGACGCATGCCGCCGGACTGTCGTCGACCGGTGACGCGCGGCTCGACGCGGCGCTGCCGTGGCCCGAGCGCTACGAGATCCCCGAGGCGACCGCGCGCGCGATCGCGGCGACCCGTGCGGCGGGTGGGCGCGTGATCGCGATCGGCACGACCGTGGTGCGCGCGCTCGAGGCGTCGGGCGGCGCGGCGGGTGCAGGCATCGCGCGCCTGCGGCTCGATCCGGCCTATCGCACGCGCGTCGTCGACGGCGTCGTCAGCGGCCTGCACGCGCCCGGCGAGAGTCACTTCGAGTTGCTCGGGGCGTTCGCGCCGCGCGAGACCCTCGTGCGGGCGATCGAGCTCGCGGGCGCGCTCGGGCTGTCGAGCCACGAGCTCGGCGACAGCTGCCTGGTCGTTCGCTAGGACTTGGTGCAGCGCTTCTCGAAGTCGAGGTGGTAGCCCGCGCCGGTGTCGACCTCGGCGCGGTGCGTGTAGTGCGTGGCGTCGATCCGCGTGAACGTCATCCGCGTCCTCTCCTTCGGATCCGGATGATCCTCGTCGAACGCCATCGCGTCGCCCTGCCAGCCGGTCGTCGATGTCAGGCTGCCGGACGTGCCGTCGGTGCTGGTCCACAGGTGGTGCCACGACCTCGACGCCGGGTCGTAGCCCTTGAGCTCCGAGGTCAGTGGCTTGCCATCGAGCAGGACGCCGATGTGGAACCAGTTCTCGATGTCGGGCCGCACCGCGATCGCGAGCTTCAGGTGCTCGGTCGCCTTGCCGGTCGCATCGTACTGCGTGCCGTCGCACGTCCAGTCGCCGACGTAGAACGCGAAGCTCGCGAGGTTCGGCGACAGCGGGACCTTCGGTGCGGGATGGGCGCATCCACAGACGAGCAAGACGGCGGCGAGCTTCACGAGGGACACCTACCGCGGCGCGCCGGCGTTCATTCCCATGATCAGCTGGCCGAGCAGCGCGGCGACCGCGGCCTCGACGCGCAGGATCGGCGCGCCGAGCGAGACCACCGCGAAGCCGCGCGCGACGAACGTGTCGACCTCGCGCTGGATCCAGCCGCCCTCGGGGCCGATCGCGAGCACGCACGGCGCGGCGAGCATCCCGGGCACGATCGGCGTGCCGCCGGGATGCGCGAGCAGCTTCGTGGTGCCGTCGGGCCACGGCTCGTCGAGCCGCTGCATCAGCCGCGCGTGCGTGCGGATCGCGGGCACGTGCGTCGTCGCGCCTTGCTCGGCGCCGAGCCGGGCGGCGAGCGAAAGCGCGTCGGGCGCGAGCCGCGGCGACTTGAGGTACGCCTTGTCGACGCGCCACGCGTTGGTCAGCTCGATCCGCGCGACGCCGAACGACGCCGCGATCTCGATCGTGCGCGACAGGACCTTCGGGCGCGGCACGGCGAGCACGAGCTCGAGCGGCAGCGGCCGCGATGCCGGCTCGTCGAGCGCGAGGCGCAGCGTCACCCGGTCGGGCGCGAGCGCGACGACCTCGGCGGTCCCGCGCGGGCCGCCGACAACACCGGCACGGATCGTCGCTCCGACGGTGGCGCCGAGCACGCTCGTCACGTGGGTCGCGCGCCGGCCGGTCAGGACGACCGTGTCCTCGGCGATCTCGGCGGGCTCGACGAGGACGAGGTTCACGCCGCGACCTTACCGCGGTAGGTTCGCGGATATGGCGTTCTTCCAGGATCCCCCGCGGCTCGGCAACCAGTTCGCGGATGACCCGATGCTGCCGAGCTGGGTCGCGCGGTTCGTCGGCGACGACGCCGTCGCGCAGGAGCTCCACGCGCACGGCGAGCTCGCGGTCGAGCTCTACGGCAAGCAGCAGCTGGATCGGGAGAACGAGCCGGTGCTCACCCAGTGGGACGCGTGGGGCAACCGCATCGATCGGATCGAGGTCTCGCCGCTGTGGCGCGAGGCGCAGGGCATCGCGGCGCGCACCGGCATGGTCGCTGCGGCGTACGAGGATCGACTCGGCGCGCGCGCGCGCACGCACCAGTTCGCCGTCGTCCACGTGCTCGGCCCGTCGCTCGATGTCTACTCGTGCCCGCTCGCGATGACCGACGGCGCCGCGCGGACGCTGCTCGCGAGCGGCAACCAGCCGCTGATCGATCGCTACGTGCCGCGCCTGCTCAGCCGCGATCCGGCGACGATGTGGACGAGCGGCCAGTGGATGACCGAGCGCACCGGCGGCTCGGACGTGTCGCAGACCGAGACCGTCGCGCGCCAGGACGCCGACGGCCAGTGGCGGCTCTACGGCACCAAATGGTTCACCTCGGCGACCACGTCGGAGATGGCGCTGACGCTCGCGCGACCCGAGGGCAACCCCGAGGGCAGCCGCGGCCTCGCGCTGTTCCTCGTCGAGCTGCGCGACGCGAACGGCCGGCTGCGCGACATCCAGGTCAATCGCCTGAAGGACAAGCTCGGCACGCGCAAGGTGCCGACCGCGGAGCTCACGCTCGCGGGCACGCCGGCGACGCTCGTCGGCGCCCCGGGCGATGGCGTCCGTCAGATCACGCCGATGCTGTCGGTCACGCGCACGTGGAACGCGGTCAGCGCGACGTCGGGCATGCGGCGCGCGCTCGCCCTCGCGCACGATTACGCCGGGCGCCGCAAGGCGTTCGGGGCGCTGCTCGCCGACAAGCCGCTGCACGCCGACACGCTCGCCGGGCTCGCGGCCGAGTACGCCGGCGCGTTCTGTCTCGCGTTCCGCTCGGTCGAGCTGCTCGGGTCGCTCGAGCGCGGCACCGCGGAGCAGCGCGAGACCGACGAGCGGCTGTCGCGCGCGCTGATCCCGATCGCGAAGCTGTTGACCGCCAAGCAGGCCGTCGCGATCGCGTCCGAGGCGATGGAGTCGTGTGGCGGCGCCGGCTACGTCGAGGACACCGGCCTGCCGCGGCTGCTCGCCGACTCGCAGGTGCTGCCGATCTGGGAGGGCACGACGAACGTGCTGTCGCTCGACACGCTGCGCGCGCTCGGCAAGGGCGGCGCGCTCGAGGCGATCGGCGTCGAGGTCGAGCGCAACCTCGGCGGCGCGCGCGACGCGGGCCTCGCGCAGCCGATCGCGGCGGCGCGTGCGGCACTCGCGCACGCGACCGGCTGGATCGCCGGCGCGCTCTCGGAGCCCGCGCGCCTCGAGGCCGGCGCGCGCCGGTTCGCGATGACGCTCGGGCGCACGCTCGAGCTCGCGCTGCTCGTCGGGCACGCGACGTGGTGCGCCGAGCACGGTCGCGCCGAGGCGCCGCGCATGGCCGCGGCCGCGCGCCGGTTCGCGCAGAACGGGGTCGATCTCGTCGGCGACACCGCGAGCGCCGACACGAGGTTGCTCGCGTGATCCTCGAGAGACTGACGCGCCTGAAGGCGACCTGGCCGGTACCGGCGTGGGAGTGGGACGGCCGGTTCTCGACGGTCGCGAGCTCGTTCGAGGCCGCGCAGGAGCCCGCGGTGCGCGCGAGTGCCGTGCTCGCGTTTCCGCGCGGCTGGACCGCGAAGTCGATCGACACCGCGCCGCCCGAGTTTCGCGCGCTAGCCGAGCGCACCGGGCTGCGCGCCGGTCAGCGCCTGCTCGCCGGCGACGAGCTGGCCTGCGCGTCGCTGTTCGGCCTGTGGTGGCCGTGGGGCGGCGGCCAGAAGATCACGCTGCGGATCGGCCTCCTGACCGGGGACGTCACCGAGATCCGCGCGCTGTTCGGCGTCACCTGACGCTGCGCGCGTAGACCTCGAGGATCGCGGCATCGATCGCGGGCCGCACGACGCCGAGCGATCCGAGCGCGGCGAGGGTCGCAGCGCACGGCCATGGGCCCATGCCGAGCGCGAATCGCTCGGGGAAGAACGCGGCGAGCGCGTGCAGCCGAGACGTCGGGTGGGCGAGCAGCGCGGCGCGGAACTCGGCGTAGCTCGCCGGTCGGAGCGCGTGGCCGGCGGCGACGAACGCGCGCCCGATCGCCGCGAAGCTCGGCGACTGATCGACGTTGACCAGGTGGTACGTCGCGTCGGGCGCCGGGCGCGCGACGACGAGCGCCGCGATCGCGGCCGCGACGAAGTCGACCGGGGTGAGATCGAGGATCGCGTCGTCGCGATCGACGTAGAGCCCGAGCTCCTTGCACCCGGTGAAGTAGCGGTTGAGGTAGTCGTCGGCGTTGCCGGCCCCGCGCGTCGAGTGGTTCGCGATCATCGCCGGGCGATAGATCTCCACCGGCAGCCCGGCGGCCCGCGCGCGCAGCGCGACGCGCTCGGCGAGCCACTTCGACAGCCCGTACGGCGTGCCGGCGAGCGCGGCCTCGAACGGCAGCGTCGTCGACTCGTCGCCGCCGAGCGGCGCGACGCTGATCGTCGACACGTGATGCATCGCGAGCCCGCGCGCGGCGGCGACCGCGAGCAAGGCCTGGGTCCCGAGCACGTTCGGGCCGCGCAACGCGTGGTAGCTCGCGAGCCAGCTGACCGTCGCGCCGGCGTGGACGATCGCGTCGCACGCGCCGATCGCGAGCGCGGGATCGACGTGCGCGAGGTCGCCCGCGATCGCGGTGACGTTCGCGGGCGCCGGCACGCGGTGCTTCGCGAGCGCGGCGGCGAGGCGCACGGTCGCCGCGGCGTCGTCGGTCGCGCGCACGAGACACGTCACGCCGATCCCGCGCGCCGCGAACGCCTCGACGAGGTGCGCGCCGAGGAACCCGGTCGCGCCGGTCAGGAGCACGCGGCGCGGTGGCTGTGGGCGCGGCGGGGCGGTCGGGCCGGCGGCGGCGAGCTCGCGATCGGCGATCGCCAGCTCGGTCTGCGCGCCGGCCTCGCCACCCGCGAAGCGCCCGAGCCGGTTCGCGAGATCCTCGAGCGTGCGCGCCTCGAACCACCACGCGAGCGGGACCTCGCGCCCGAGGTCCTCGGCGAGCACCGCGAGGATCTCGGCCGCGGCGAGCGAGTCGACCCCGACGCCACTGCCGAGCGGCTCGCGCGGATCGACGTCGGTGCCAGTGACGGTGCGCGCGGCGCGCACGACGCGCGCGAGCAGGTCGCGATCGTCGACCTCGGGCTCGGTGTCGGCGACGACGCCACCGCTCGCGAGCGCGGCGAGCGTGGCACCGTAGCGCTCGGCGAGCGTCGCGCGCGCGAGCTTGCCGCTGGTCGTCAGCAGGTCGGGCGCGAGGGTCTCCTCGAGCAACACGGCGCGCGGGATCTCGTACGCCGCGAGGCCGCCGCCTCGGCCGCGGGCCCGCAGTGCCGCCATCACGCGCAGCGCGGCCATGGCGGGTGGATCGGTGCCGAGCAGGCGCGCGAGCTCGTCGGCGTGGGGCACGACGAGCGCGGCGACGCCGGGCGCGCCGGACTCGACGTGCACGTAGATCCGGTCGACCACCGGGTCGCTGGCGAGGGCGATCTCGATGCGCTCGGCCGAGACGAACTCGCCCTGCGCGAGCTTCACGGTGTTGCGCAGCCGCCCGATCACGCGAACCTTGCCCTCGGCGTCGCGCTCGCCGAGATCGCCGGTCGCGAAGTAGCCGTCGGCGTCGAGCGGCGAGGTGTAGCCGTCGTCGCCGAGGTAGCCGGTGATCGCGTGCGGCGACTTGACGTAGATCTCGCCGCGATCGGGCCCGGGCACGAGCCGCACGTCGACCTTGTCGGCGATCTTGCCGTCGAACGCGATCGAACCGACCTCGGTCGAGCCGTAGCCCTCGCTGACCCAGATGTCGGGGAAGCAGCGCTTCATGAACGCGAACACCTCGGCGCTGACCGGCGCGCTGCCGACCGACACCGCCATGACGCGCGAGCCGAACGTCGCGCGCGCCTCGGCGAGGCAGCGGGCCTCGAGTCGGCCGCGCGGTGTCTCGGGCTCGGCGGCGATCGCGGCGCGCAGCCGGCGCGCGTAGGCCGCGTGCACGACCTCGAACACGCGCGGCACCGCACCGACCGTGGTCGGCTCGAACGCGCGCAGCTCGTCGAGCAAGTGGGCCCCGCCGCGCGAGAACGCGATCGTGCCGCCCCAGATCGCGACCGATGGCAGGTACATGCGCTCCGACAGGTGCGACAGCGGCTGGAACGACAGGTGCCGCGGCGAGTGGTTGATCTGGTAGCTCGCGACCACGTCGAAGAACGCGCCGTAGCTGCGCATCGCGCCCTTCGGCGTGCCGGTCGAGCCGCTGGTGAACAGGAGCGCGAACGGATCGTCCTCGCTGCGCCGGGCGACCGCGGGCGGATCGTCGAGCGACTTGCCCTCGGCCTCGAGCGCGTCGAACCCGACGACCGCGCCCGCAGAGGTGCGATCGAGCCCGACGATCAGCGCGAGCTGCGGGGCGATCGCCGCGACGCGCACCGCGGTGTCACCTTCAGCGATCGCGGCGACCGCCCGGGTGCGCGCGAGGATCGACGCGATCCGATCATCGGGATCGTCGGGCGCGAGCGCGACGACGACGTAGCCGCGCGCGATCGCGGCGAATTCGACGAGCAGCCACTCGGCGCGATTGCCGATCATCACCGCGATCACGGGGCGCGCACCACCCTCGAGCCGCGCGGCGAGGGCGCGCGCGATCGCCATCGCGCGCCGCCACGCGTTCGCGTACGTCAGCACCGGATCGACGCACAGCGGACGCTCGCGGAAGATCGCGACCGCGCGCCGCAGCGTCGCGAGCAGCGTGTCGGCATGGAGCTCGCTCGCGAGCACCTCGGCGCCGAGGACCGCGAGCGTCACCGGCGCGGCCGCGATCACGTCGATCCGCAGGAAGCGCGCGACCGTCCTGGGCTCGGCGACGACCCAGCCGCGCGCGCCGTCGCGCTCGTAGGTCGTCTCGATCTCGCTGTGCGGCGGTGGATCCCCGTGCGGCGACTGGAATCCGTAGGCACGGCACACGACGCGCGCGCCGTCGGGGAGGGCCGCGAGATCGATGCGAAACCAGCCGATGTACCAGGCGTGTCCGAGATCGAGCTCCCACCACGGCGCGGCCTCGCGCTCGGTCGGCTCCGCGTACGGCGCGAGTCCGTCCTCGGGATCGACCGCGATCGCCGACGACTGGCGCGTGTAGCGGTGGTGCGCGACATCGACGATCGGGACGACCTCGTCGCCGTCGCCGAGCGGGCGCACGATCCCGCGCTGCTGGACGCGCAGCGCGGCGCGCAGCGAGCCGCCGAGCCCGACCTCGAGCGGTTTGTTCGGCGCGAGCGTGCCGAGCACGGTGCCGGCGCGCGACAGCTCGAGGGTCCAGCCCGTGCGCCACGCGTGGCCGGAGACCGGCGCCTCGTCGAGCTCGAGCCGCGCGGTCGCGTCCGCGTCGAGCGCGATCACGAGGCTGATATCCTCGGCGGTGTCCTCGGCGATCGAGATCCGGAACGGTCCGGCCTCGGTCGCGTGGATCGCGGGTCGACCGTCGAGCGACGCGACGATCATCCGCCGCGCGAGCTCGACCATGAGCCACGCCTCGGCGGGCGTCCACCGGGTCAGGCCTCGGCTCCCGGACTCCAGGCTTCGGCCAGTTTGCATCGTCGTGTCCGTCCCGCCGAGGTCCGAAGTCAGGGAAGCCAGCTAGTAGCCGGGAGGCGGCGGGCCGCCCGCGCCGGCGTTCGGATCGACGCCACCCTGCGGTGCCGGGTTCATCGGCGGCGGGCCAGCGGCGGCGGCGCCACACTGGTAGTGAACGCGCCACGCGGTCGCCGTGCGCGTCTGGGTCTGGCCGACGGTCGACGAGTCGTTCGTGTTCGTGCGGCCGTTGCGCGAGGTGTGGTTCACGTCCGACGAGTCCTCGCGCGACACGGTGTCGGTGCCGATCGCCTCTTCGCCCTCCTGGATGATCTGGTAGTTCCCCGGGCCGCAGTGGCCGGCCATGATCTGGTGCGCGTTCTCCATCGCCTTGCCGCGATCGCCCTGAAGCTCGACCGTGCCGCCGGTCTGGGTACGCTGGATCTCCCGCGCGCTGCCGCAGGCGGCGAGCGCCGCGGCGAGAATCAATCCGAGTGAAGCCTTGCGAAGCATGTCTGGTCCCTTTGGTTGTGGCTGACTGTTCCGACCGTAGTACAGCGTTCGTGCGTCGAGCAATGGCTTGACGGCAGGACGGCGAGAGCCGACGTTACCGGCCATGGTGATCTCGGTGGACTCGCGCATCGCGCGCGTCACGGTGTACGCGACCGGGGCACGCGTCGGTCGCGTCGCGACGGTTCCCGCCGGGCAGACGCGCGTGCGGATCGCCGGCCTGCCACTCGCGGTGATCGACGACACCGTGCGCGCCGAGCTCGACAGCGGCGTGGTCCGCGCGATCCGCGTCGCGATCGACGCGCCCGCGACCGACGCGACCGTCGCCGAGGACTCCGCCGAGCTGCGCGCCGCGCGCCGCCGGGCCGCGCTCGCGACCGCCGAGCACGCGCGGCTCGCCGCGGCGATCGAGCAGGCGAGCGAGGCCGCCGTCGTCGCCGAGCCGCCCGACGACGCCCCGCCGGCGGCGTGGGCCGACGTGCTCGCAGCCCGCCGCGGCGTGGTCGCGGCCCGCACCGCACGCGAGCGCGCGCTGCGCGAGGCGCTCGTGGTCGCCGGCCGCGAGGCCACCGAGGCGGCCGAGGCGCTCGCCGTCGCCGAGGATCGCGAGCGTCGCGCCGGCAGCGCGCGCGCGCCGCGCGTCCACGAGCTCCGCAAGGCCGTCGAGCTCGAGGTCACCGGTGACGGCACGCTGCGGCTCGAGTACCAGATCGCGGCCGCGCGGTGGGCGCCGACCTACGTCGCCCGGCTCGACGGCGACGCGGTGCACTTCGAGCTCCGCGCGGTGATCGCGCAGGACTCCGGCGAGGACTGGACCTCGGTCGCGCTCGCGCTGTCGACCGCCGCGCCGCATCGGTTCTCCGCGCTGCCCGAGCTCGCGGCACAGCGCATCGGTCGCCGTCAGGACGCGCCGGCGCGCACCGGGTTCCGCGCGGCACCGATCGGGGCCGGTGCGCTGTACGCCGACTACGCGCGCGCGTTCCCACCGCCACCGCCGCCGCGCCCGCACGCCACGCCGCGCGACGAGTCGGTGTCGACGCAGCGCCCCGACACGTTCGCGGAGGAGGTCTGGGACGACGGATCGTCGAACGAGAAGGACGCGTTTCAGACGCCACCGGTCGGGGTCGCGCCGGCGATGGCGCGGCCGAAGCTGGCGCCGCAGGAATTCAAGAAGATGGCCAGCCTCGACGTCGGGCGCGGCGGTGCCGCGGCCCCGAGCGCGAATCGCGTGCCGGCACCACCGCCGCCACCGGTCCCGCAGCCGCGCCTCGACTACGGCGCGCTGCGCATGGCCCCGGCGCGCTCGCCGCAGCGCGGGACCCTCGTCGCCGAGACCGCGGATCCGGCGCTCCAGATCGTCGCCGCCGAGCTCGCGACCCGCGACGCGTGCCTCGCCGACCTCGCGTTGCCGCCGGGCTGCGTCGTCGGGTGGGCGCAGGGCTACGACTACGCGTTCGCCGCCGAGGGCGCGCTCGACGTGCGCGCCGACGGTGCGTGGACCTCGGTGCCGCTGCTCGCGAAGGCCGGCACCGTGCGCGTGCATCACGTCGCGGTGCCGCGCGAACAGGCGGACGTATTCCGCGTCGCCGCGATCGCGAACCCATTCGACGGGCCGCTGTTGCCGGGCCCGATCGACGTCTACGATCGCGGCCAGTTCGTGCTGACCTCCGCGGTCGAGCTCACCGCGCCGGGCGGCAGCGTCGACGTCGGGCTCGGCGTCGATCCGAGCGTCAAGCTCGCGCGCAACACCGAGTTTCGCGAGGAGGTCGGCGGCATGCTGCGCGGCGCGCTCCGCCTGCATCACGCGATCGCCATCGAGATCGACAACCGCTCGCCGCGCGCGATCGACCTCGAGGTCCGCGAGCGCGTGCCGGTCGTCCGCGAGGGCGCCGACGACGTCGAGCTCTCCGTCGGCAAGGTCGAGCCCGCGTGGGAGCGCTGGACGCCCGATGCCGAGGCGCCCGACGCGGCTCGCCTGCGCGGTGGCTACCGCTGGCGGCTGAACCTGCCGGCGAACACCAAGCGCGCGCTCAAGGCGAGCTACGAGATCAAGATCGCCAGCAAGCACGAGCTGGTCGGCGGCAACCGGAGGGAGTCGTGAGTCTCCCGATCGTCTCGGTCACCGTGCTCGAAGATCGCGCGACCGTCACGCGGCGCGCGACGCTTGCCATCGTGGCCGGCCAGAGCCGGATCGTGATCGAGGACGTCGCGCCCGTGCTGGTCGACAAGTCGTTGACCGCGACGGCGACCGGCGCGAAGATCCTCGACGTCCGCTGCGAGCGCCGCATCGTGCAACCCGCCGACCGCAGCGATCCGCGGCTCGCCGAGCTCGTCGCCGAGCGCACGAAGCTCGCCGGCGAGCTCGCGACGCGGCAGGCCCGCGCGGCGGCCGCGCAGGCCGAGGTCGACGGGCTCGGCCAGGTCATCGCCGCCGCGCTCGCCGATCTCGCGCGCGCCGCGGCACGCGGTATCGCGACGCCGGACGCGAGCCGCGCGCTCGCCGAGCTCGATGCGCTCGAGGCCGCCGCGGCGCGCGAGATCGTCGACGGCGACCTCGCGATCGCGGACGCCTCGCGCGCGCTCGCGCGGCTCGACGACCGCGTCGCGCAGGCCCGCGCCCACGCCGGCGTCGAGGTCGCGCGCCTGGTCCTCGAGGTCGTCGCCGAGGCCGCCGGCGACGCGACGCTCGCGGTCGCGTACGTCGTGCCCGGCGCGGCGTGGCGGCCGTCCCACCGGGCGACGCTCGTCCCCGGCGACAACCCGCGCGTCGAGTGGCAGACCACCGCGTGCATCTGGCAGGCGACTGGTGAGGACTGGGTCGATGCCGCGCTCGTGTGCTCGCTCGAGCGGCCGTCGCTCGGCAGCGAGCCGCCCGAGCTCGGCGACGACGAGCTCGCCGTGCGCCGACGACCCGAGACCGTCACCGTCGAGGCGCGCGATCACGAGCCGCAGACCACCGGGCTCGGCGGGCTCGAGGTCCCCGGCATCGACGACGGCGGCCTCGGCATCACGCTCGCGGCCGCGAAGGTCACGGTCCGCGCCGACGGCGCACCGCATCGCATCGACGTCGCGAGCTTCGCGACGCCGGTGCAGCTGACCTACGTCGCGATCCCGCTGCGCTCGCCGTGGGTCCACCTGCGCGCGCGCGTCGTCAACACCGGCGCGCTGCCGGTGCTCGCCGGCCCGGTCGACCTGATCATGGCGTCGGGCTATGTCGGGCGCGCCGAGGTCGGCTTCGTCGCCGCCGGCGAGAAGTTCTACCTCGGGTTCGGCCCCGAGGCCGATCTGAGGATCCACCGCACCGAGACCCGCGAGCGTGACGAACCGGGCCTGATCTCCGGCACGACGACCCAGCTCACGCGGGTCGCGGTCCGGCTCTCGAACCTCGGCGCGAACCGCCGCGACGTCGTCGTGACCGAGCGGATCCCGATCTCCGAGGTCGAGCAGGTCGAGGTCCAGCTCGCGGCCCCCGACGCGTACCTGCTACACGAAGGCGGTGACGAGATCACGCAGGTCACCGCGCGCGCGATGGACGACCGCGGGTTGATCTCGTGGTCGGTCGAGCTCCCGCCGCATGGGCGACGGGCCGTCACGCTCGAGTACAAGGTCAAGAGCAGTCGAGGCGTCGCTGGAATCTGATGGCAAATCCTCCCGAAGTCCTGCGAGACGTCCTCGCGAATCGCATCCGCAAGAACCAGAAGCACCTGCAGAAGTGGGCGAAGCGGGAGCGCGTGTCGTGCTACCGCGTCTACGACCGCGACATCCCCGAGATCCCGATCACGCTCGATCTCTACGAGGACGACCTCGTGCTCAACGACTTCCGCGCGTCGGATCGCGGCGGCGGCGAGCCGTGGCTCGAGGCGATGGTCGCCGGTGCGCGCGACGCGCTCGAGCCGCGCGAGATCTTCGTCAAGCAGCGCGAGCGCCTCGGCCACCGCGGTGACGGCCAGCAGTACGAGCGCGAGATCGTGCGCGAGCAGTGGCGCACTGTTATTGAGGGCGGCCACCGCTTCAAGGTCAACCTGTCGGACTACATCGACACCGGGCTGTTCCTCGATCACCGCACGACCCGCCGCGTGGTCGCCGCCGAGACCGCGAAGACCTGCCTGAACCTGTTCGCGTACACCGGCTCGTTCAGCGTGTACACCGCCGCGGCCGGCATGGCGGTGACCACGGTCGACCTGTCGAACACCTACCTCGACTGGGCGCGCGAGAACTTCGCGCTCAACAAGCTGACGACCGGCGAGTTCATCCGCGCCGACGTCCGCGAGTTCCTCGCCGAGGCGCGTGCGGCGAACAAGAAGTGGGACCTCGTGATCGCCGACGTCCCGACGTTCTCGAACAGCAAGAGCATGGCGTACACGTGGGACGTCCAGCGCGACCACGCCGCGCTGCTCGCCGATCTCGCCGCGATCACGAGCGGGCAGGGCGCGATCTGGTTCGCGACCAACAGCCAGCGCTTCAAGTTCAACTACGAGCCGACCGACCGCAGCACCGACGAGATGTCCTACCTGACGGTGCCGACCGACTTCCGCGACCGCAAGATCCACCGGACGTTTCGCGTCAGCCGAGCGCCGCACGTAAGGCGCGCATGATCGTCTCGGCGGCGATCGCGACCCGCGGCTGCTGGGCGACGAGCGCGGTCCTGATCCCGACGAGATCGGTGGCCGATGGCGCGAGGCGCGGCCGCGGCCCGAGCACGCGCTGCAGCCGGTAGACGATCGACTCGACGGACGCGAGATCGTCGGGTACGCCGGACGTGCGCAGCCGTGCGCGCAGCTCCGCGAACCGCGCGGTGTCCTCGAGCTCGCGCCACGCGACCTCGGTGTCATCCGCGATCGCGGCCTCGTAGGTCGCGCGCCAGGTCGGCTCGACCACGAGCACGCCGTCGAGCATCAGCTCGATGCCGACGTGGGCGACCGCGAGCCGCGGGCCGCGGGCGACGTCGAGCGCGCCGAGCCGCGCGTCGAGCTCGCGCATCTGGGCCTGCACCGGCGCGAGGTCGTGGAACACGCCGTCGGTGCGATGGTGCAGCGCGACGCCCTCGGCGACCGCGGCATCGGGCTGCTCGCGCGCGAGTCGACCGCGACACATGTTCGCGAAGTCGGGCAGCATCGCGCCGAGAACAGTCGCCGGTGGTGCGTCGCGCCACGAGGCGATCACCGAGTGTCCGAAGTAATTCAGAGCTAGCATCGTAGCGTGTCTCTCGTCGTCGGCATCGATCTCGGCACGCAGACCTGCAAGGCCGTCGTGTGCGACGCGGGGCTCGCGGTGCGCGGCGAGCACGCGGTCGGCTATCCGACGCGGCGGCCGGCACCCGATCGCGCCGAGCAGGATCCGCGCGACTGGGAGGCCGCGCTGGCACCCGCGATCGCCGGCGCGCTCGCCGCGGCCGGCGCGACCGCAGCGGACATCGTTGCCCTCGCGATCACCGGCCAGCTCGACGGCTGCGTCGCGGTCGACGCCTCGTGCGAGCCCCTGCACCCGGCGCTGATCTGGCAGGACCGCCGCGCCACCGAGCTCGGTGATCGCACCCGGGTGTTCGCGCTCGCGGCGCAGGTCGCCGATCCATCGCACCTCGCGCCGAAGATCGCGTGGCTGCGCGCGGCCGGCATCGTCGCCGCGCGCTACCACACGCCGACGACGTACCTGGTCGAGCGGCTCACCGGGCACGCCGCGATCGATCCGGCGCTGGCCTCGACGACGATGCTGTTCGCGACCGACGCGTGGTCGCCCGAGTTGCTCGCGATGTTCGCGATCGATCCCGCGACGCTCCCCGCGATCGCGCCGGCCACCGCGGTCGCCGGCACGCTCGACGCGCGGGGCGCACGGCTCACCGGCCTCCGCACCGGCACCCGCGTCGCGGTCGGCACCGGCGACGACTTCGCGACGCCGCTCGGTGCCGGCCTGGTCGCGACCGGCGCGATCGCGTGCGCGCTCGGCACCGCCGAGGTCGTCGGGGCGATCGCCGCGACCCGCGTGGTCGATGCCTCGCCCGAGCCGATGGTCGAGACCCACGCGTACCCGAGCGGCGGGTTCTTCGTCGAGAATCCCGGGTGGCTATCGGGCGGCGCCGTCGAGTGGGCGGTGCGACTGCTCGGGTTTCCCGATGCCACCGCGCTCGACGCCGCGATCGCGCCGAGTGCCGAGGGCGTGACGTTCCTGCCGGCGCTCGCCGGCGCGATGACGCCGGTGTGGCGCCCGAACGCGACCGGCACGCTCCACGGGCTCGCCGCGGGCCACGATCGCGGCCACGTCGCGCGCGCCGTGCTCGAGGGCCTCGCGTGCGCGTGCCGCGACGTCGTCGATCGCCTGCGTGCCCTCGGGCTGCCGGCGGACCGCGTCGTCGCGCTCGGCGGTGGCGCGCGCAGCCGGACCTGGCTGCAGATCCGCGCCGACCTCGTCGGGCTGCCGCACGCGATCGCCCCGCGTCACGATACCGCACCGGTCGGCGCCGCGATGATCGCGGTGGTCGCCGCTGACCTCGCGCCCGACCTCGCGTCGGCGGCCGCGCGCGTGCCGCCACCGACGGAGATCATCGACCCCGATCCCCGAAACGCGTCCGCCGCGGCGGGGGCATATCGCCGCTTCCGCGATCTGTGTACGGCGCTCGAGGCGATCCAGATCACGCGTTGGGCCGACCGCTGAATTCGGGCTACAGTCGTCGACGATGTCGCGCCTGATCCTCGCGTTCGCCGCGCTCGCGGCATGCAAGGATGACCCGCCGGCCTGCAAGACGGTCGACGAGATGTGCGACCTCCAATACGTCCCGACGTTCGACAACCTGTACAACAACACGTTGAAGGACGGCTGCGGCTCGACCAAGAACGCGTGTCACTCGCGCGTCGGTCAGCGCGGCGGGATGTCGTTCGAGGACGAGGCCCACGCGTACGCCGCGCTGCTCGACGGCCACGTCACGC
Organism: Haliangiales bacterium; assembly: GCA_038321315.1. Classification (GTDB taxonomy): domain Bacteria; phylum Myxococcota_A; class Polyangia; order Haliangiales; family Haliangiaceae; genus JABFXX01. The sequence continues at coordinate 126,433 of JBBQEX010000011.1, forward strand.
CCGGCGATCCGGGCTGCAGCCAGATGGTCGTGCGCACCGACTCGCCGGGCGCCGACTACCAGATGCCACCCGGCACCGCGCTGACCAAGTTCGAGCGCTGCGCGATCATCCAGTGGGTCCTTCACAATGCCCCCGGCCCGGGCCAGCCACTGGTCGACGCCGGCGTCGACGCACCTCCGGATACTCCATGAAGCAACTCGCCGTCGTCCTCGTCCTCGTCGCGGCCTGCGGTGATGACGGCCCGTCCAGGTCGGTCGCCGACCTCCAGGATCCCGAGACCTGCAAGGAGTGCCACGCGACGCATTACGACGACTGGGCGATGTCGATGCACGCCTACGCGTCGGACGATCCGGTGTTCGTCGCGATGAACAAGCGCGGTCAGCGCGAGACCAACAACAGCCTCGGCACGTTCTGCGTCCAGTGCCACGCGCCGATGGCGGTCGCGCTCGGCGACACCAACGGGCTCGACTTCGATCCGACGAAGCTCCCCGCGACCGAGCGCGGAATCACCTGTTACTTCTGCCACAACGTCGCGTCGATCGCCGACACCCACAACAACGGGCTCCAGATCGCGCTCGACCAGACGATGCGCGGCGGGATCAAGAATCCGGTCACGACGACCGCGCACCACGCGAAGTTCGATCCGACGATGACCGTGGCGGGCAACGACTCGGCGATGTGCGGCAGCTGCCACGACGTGGTGACGCCGAGCAACGTCCACATCGAGCGCACGTTCGAGGAGTGGAAGGGCACGATCTTCGCCTCCGACGACGACAAGCGCCACCTGTCGTGCAACAGCGGCTGCCACATGCAGCCGTTCGACGACGTGGTCGCCGACGATCCGAACGCGAACGTGCCGCGCCGGATCGGCGGGCGCCACGATCACTCGTTCGCCGCGCTCGATCAGGCGATGACGACGTTCCCCGGACAGGACAAGCTGGTCGAGAAGATCCACGGCATCCTCGATCCGGCCGCGGTGATCATCAGCCCGCGGAAGGGCACGGCCGATCCGCTCGGCGGGATCTGCGTCTCGCCCGCGAACACGTTCACCGTCCGGATCGACAACATCGGGGCCGGCCACAACTTCCCGTCGGGGGCGGCCCAGGATCGCCGGATGTGGCTCGAGGTCCAGGCGTTCGACGCGAGCAACGCGGTGGTGTTTTCGAGCGGCGTCGTGCCCGACGATCAGGATCCGCCGCCGGTCGCGACCGCGAACTTCGCCGGGATGTGGGACTCGACGTTCAAGGCCGACCTGACGCCGGCGCACTTCTTCTGGGACGTCGCGACCGAACAGCCGAGCACGCTGAGGCCCGCGGTCACGATCGATCCGAACGATCCGCGCTTCGATCACTCGAAGACGTTCGAGTACGGCGTCGCCGGGACGACCGCGAACATCGATCGCATCGAGGTCAAGCTGCACCTGCGCGCGTTCCCGTTCGCGACGATCGACGAGCTGATCGCCTCGGGCGATCTCGACCCGAGCTTCCGCGCCAAGATCCAGACCGTCGATCCGGCCGGGGCGGTCTCGACCTGGACGCGCGCGACCGCCGACGCGATCAGCGGCTGCAACAAGTTCTAGATCAGTTCGGGATGCAGAACCGGAACACGGCCTTGTCGGTCGTGCCGGTGTCCTCGACGGTCGTCTCCCACAGGCCCGGCATCCACAGGTTGATCGGCGACAGCTCGTAGAGCCCGTTGCCCAGGTCGGTCATCTTCGCCTTGATCGGCGAGGTGTGCATGTGGTCCGGCATGTACGGCGTCGCCTTGATCGTCGCGCCGGTGAGCGCGTTGCCGACGACGCCGCTGGACATGGTGTTGATCTGGATCTGCCACGCGTTGTCGCCCGACGCGGGGGGCGCGGGCGTCGCCTGCATCAGCTTGAAGTCGAGCATGCCGGCCTCGCCGGGCTTCTCGAGCCCGATGACGAAGTGGTCGGCGCGGGTCTCGGTCGCGCAGTTGACCTGCCCGGTGTCGTCGCCGTTGCTGGTGCTGCTCGTGCAAGCGCCAAAAGAAGCGGCGAGGAGAACGGTGGTGATCGCGGTACGCATGAGGGCTCCTACGCGGCTGGAACGCCAAAGGTTACCCCGATGTACGACCTGCGCGCGCAGAAGGATCATCAGCCCCGCTAACAGGGCGAGATCCGTGATCAATCCGTGAGCAGCACCACGGTGTCCTTGGGCTGACCGAGGCCGCTGGGGATGCCGGTGTAGGTGATCCGGGCGATCGCGCCCCGCTCCGGAAGTGCCCACGCCTCGACCAAGGTGGCATCGGGGCGCAGGAACGCCGTCACCGTCGTCTTGCCGCTCGGGCCGTGGCCGCTGACCGGCTCGACCGAGAGCTGCAAGGCGAACTTGCGGATCGGTGGGAGCGCCGCGTTGTCGCCGGTCGCTCGCAGCGCACGCCGCTGGATCACGCGGGTCGAGAGCATCCACGACTCGTGGGTCGTGCGGGTCAGGGGCACGAGGCCGCGCGCGAGCTCGGCGATCCTGGCGCGCAGGGCAACCTCGCCGAGGTTCTGCTCGTACCAGGTGTGCAGCGGCACGAGGTGGCCCTCGCGCTCGCCATGCAGGAACAGGCGATACACGATCGGCACCTCGCCGGCACCGAGCTCCTCGACGACATACGCCACGCCCTCGTACATCGCGACGCCGAGCAGCGACATCGTGTGGCGCTCGTGCACCGGCTCGTCGAGCGCGATGCGCGCGGTCGACGTCATGAAGCCGAGCGACGTGCGCAGCGTCGGGATCGGCGCGTGCCGATGCAGGTACGCATGCGCGAGCGCGCGCTGCGTGCGCCGCGAACGCGCGAGCGCGAGGAGAGCAGATCGAGAGTTAGCGTCGCGGTTCACGGCAGAGCCTCTGCTGATAAGAACGCGCGAACCCCGGAGAGGTTGCACCATTCGTGATCTTCGTCGCGCAGGAATATCGACGAGGTATCAGCAGTTACAACCGGATCGCGGTGTCGCGATCCCGCAACAGGTGTCGTCGAATTGAGCCTCGAAGCAGCCTTCGAGGCGAAGCGAGCTTTCGCGAGCTCCGGACAATTGTCACGGTGCCTTGTAGGTCGTCGTGACGACCGCGCCGGCCTTGTCGGTGCGCGTCCAGGTGCCCGTGCGGCGACCGTTCGTCATCGTGCCCTCGATGACGACGCCTCCGACCAGCTGGCGCCACGGCCCCGACACGACGTTCTTGTCGTAGGTCGCGACCAGCGTGACGCTGCCGGCCGGGTCGTAGTAGGTCCACGTGCCGGTCCGCAGGTCGTTCGCGAACTGCCCGGTGACCGCCGGCTTGCCGTCGCGCATCTCGGTGTACGGGCCTTCCGCCTTGCCGTCCTTGTAGGTCGCCTGGAGTGACGGCTTGCCGTCGATCAGCTTCTTGACCGCGCCCTCGAGCCGGCCGCGTCGATAGGTCTCGTCGAGCAGCAGCACGCCATCCGGCGTCCACTCCTTCCAGTTGCCCCACTTGAGATCGCTCGAGTAGTGGCCCTCGACCTCGACCTTGCCGCGAAGCGTGAGCTCCTGATAGACGCCGTCGTGCGCGCCCTTGACGACATGCTCCTTGGTCGCGACCTTGCGGTTGCCGTAGAACGTCAGCATCGTGCCGGTGCCGTCCTTGATGTCGAACCGGCCGAGCTCGTTCGCGTTGCGATCGCTGTAGATGAACGTCCCGTCGGGTTTGCCGGTCACGTACGTGCCGGTGAACGTCAGCTTGTTCTCGAACCACTCGTTCCACACGCCGTCGCGCTTGCCGGCGACGTAGCTGCCCTCGCGCTCCTTGTTGTTCGCGCGATCGTTCCACACCCATGGGCCGACCTTCTTGCCGTGCTCGTAGTCGCCCTTGAAGCGCGCGACCTTCTTGTCGCGCCACACGACGTACGGGCCGTCGAACCGACCGTGAAAGTCGTACTGCTCCTCGAACACGAGCGCCCAGAACTGCCAGATCGTGCGCTTGCCGGTGCGCGTGCCACCGGAGAACGTCTCCTCGATCCGGAACGTGTTGCGCGTGCCGGCGTTGTGCGCGCCGTCGAGCTTGCCGTGGAAGTACCGCGCGCTCGCGAGCAGCGTGGTGTCGGGCGCGTAGATCTTCGCGGTGCCGTGCAGCACGCCGGCCTGGAGCGGCCGCTCGCTGTAGAGCGGGCCGCTGTCGTACCAGCGCTTCTCGAGGCCGGTGCCCGCGTTGAGATCGTACTCGCCGAGCACGGCGCCGGTCGGCGCGAGCTGCTTCCAGTGACCGGTCGCGAGCCCGTCGGCGTACTGACCGGTCTCGGCGATCGCGCCGCCGGGATAGTTCCGCTGCCACGCGCCGGCCAGCTTGCCGGCCTTGTACGCGCCGGAGATCTGGATCGTCTGATCGGGGAACAGGGTGATGAACGGGCCGTCGCGCGTGCCGTCGTCACGCACGCACGCCCAGGTCGGCTCGAGCTTGTCCGCCGGCGTCGGCGTCGTACCGGGATCGCACGCGAGCTTCGGCGGCGGTGGCACGTCGGGCACGCCGGCGTCGATCGCGGGCTTGTCGACGTGCTTGGGAGGCTTCTCGGTCGTCGGTGCGGTGGTGAGGCCGGCGGGGCCCGTCGGTGAGCCACACCCGACTACACACGTCAGTATCACGACGCATGAGCGAACTCGCACAGGACTTATTGTGGCACGAAGCGTCGGAGGGAAGCGAACGCGCGATAAACTCGGCGCCATGCGCATCTCCTTGCTTATCGCCCTCGCCCTCGCCCTCGCGACGGCTACCACCGCCGAGGCTCGACCTCGACCGGTGCGGTCGAGCTCGAACTTCGAGGCGAACAAGGTGTTCGGGCTCGGGATCGAGCTCGGCGCCCCGACCGGCCTGAACGGCAAGTACTTCCTGGCGCCGTCGCACGCGCTCGACTTCGGGATCGGCGCGTGGGGCTACTACGGGTTCCGCGATCGCGCGGGCTACAACGGTGGCTTCAACATCTATCTCGACTACCTGTGGCACCCGATCTCGCTGGTCTCGGCCGAGGCGTTCGAGCTGCCGTTCTACGTCGGGGTCGGCGGTCGGTTCATCAGCTGGGATTACAACGGCCCCAAGAACAACGGACGTGACTCGACGATCGGCCTGCGCGTGCCGTTCGGGCTCGCGTTCGACTTCAACAACGTGCCGTTCGACGCGTTCGTGCAGTTCTGCTACACGGCCGACTTCTACGACAGCTACGGCAACGGCTTCTACAGCGACTTCGAGTTCTCGATCGGCGCGCGCTACTGGTTCAAGTGATCATCGCGTCGACTCGATCCAGAGCGGGACGATGACGGCCTCGCCACCGCCGACCGCGATGTCGCTGCGGCGGACCTCGATCTGGCCGTGGCCCTCGACCGAGTAGTACGCGCTGACCACGTAGGTCCCGGGCGCGACCTCGAGCTTGAAGCGGCCCTGGTCGTCGGTCACGGTCTGGGCCGTCGTGGTGTGCGGGCCCTCGGGGCCGACCGCGGTGACGACCGCGCCGGGCATCCGCTCCTTGCTGCCGAGATCGCCGACGCTGCCTTCGAGGATCCCGACCGCGGCGGCCAGCGACTTCGGGTGATAGCGATCGATCGTGCTCAGCGGCGATCCGAAATCGGCGTGGACCGCATCGGGGCGCCCGAGCGTGAACACGAGATCGACCACCGTGACCTCGTTCGCCGCGACGATCACGTTCGCGACCTCGATCGGCTGGCCGGCGAAGCGCGCGGTCAGATCGTAGCGACCGGGCGGCAGGTGATCGATCGTGTAGGTGCCCTGCTTGGTGGTCGAGGTCGCCGCCGGGGCGCCGAGCTGACCTTGCGCGCGGACGCGGATGTCGGCTGCGGCGACCGGATCGCCGGTGTCGTGATCGCGCGCGATCCCGACGACCGCGCCGGTGGTCTTGCGAGGCACGCTCGCGTGGCGCGGTCCGCAGGCGACGAGCGCGACGACGAGCACGAGGAGCGAAACGCGCGGCGTGGTGTCCAACTCGTGTCAGTATCCACGCAATGTCGCGGTTTCGCATGCTCCTCGTCGCCGGCTTCGTGTTCGGGCTCGCGCCGGCATGCAGCAAGCATGACGAGGCGGCCCCGACGGTCGTGGTCGGGGCGACGGTCGGCACGGTCATCGAGATCGGCGGCAAGGTCACCGCGACCCGGGCGGGGCAGGCGCGCGATCTGAAGGCGGGCAGCGAGGTCAGCGCGGATGACAAGATCGCGACCGGCGACGACTCGCGGGTCACGATCGAGCTCGCGCACAACAGCGCGCACTGGGCGCTCGGCGCGAACCGCTCGGGCGTCGTGTCGGAGAGCGTCGCGTGGACGCTGCCGAAGGCGACCGGCCCGGCGGGCACCGTCGAGGGCGACATGTCGGCGGGTGGGCGTCACATGGAGAAGAGCTCGACCGAGACGGCCGAGTCGACCGCGACCAAGGCCAAGCAGCTCGAGCAGCCGCTCGGCGGCGCGAGCGATCCGGCGACCCAGCAGAAGCTCGCCGAGGAGCTCGCGAAGGCGCAGAAGGCGCAGAAGCCGGCCGCACCGAAGCTACAGCCGCCACCCAAGCACGCCAAGCACGACACGCTCGACGATCTGATGAACGACTCCGGGCCGCACGAGATCGGTGCGAGTGGCGGTGGCGAGGACGCCGAGGATCCAAAGGCCGCGGCGAGGGCGACCGGGTTCAAGCTGCAGATCGCGCTGGGTGCGTGCATCGCCGAGGGGCAACGCCTGCAGATCAAGGTCAAGTGCACGGCCCGGGCGTGCGTGATGGTGCCCGACGCGAGCATCGACGCCACGGTCGCCAAGTGCATCGCCGGGAAGATCGGCGCGATCAAGGCCGACACCGCCATCACGTTCACGATGCCGCTCGTTCTGCAGCGCTAGATCTTCAGCGCCGACGGATCCATGCCGAGCTCGGCGCACACCGACGCGAGCGCGGCGCGATCGGGACCGCGCCAGTGCAGCTCGTCGGGCGTGCACGGGATCGGGCAGTCCAGCCGAAGCGTCGCGAGCACCTTGTAGAGCATCGCGTCGTCGCGTCGCTCGCGGAGCGAGGTCGCCAGCCGCTCGGCGCCGCGGATCTGGACGTTCCACAGCGTCGGGTCATCGGGGATCGCCTCGATCCCGGGATACACCGAGAGCAGCTTCGCGGCCGAGCTCTTGCCCCAGCCGGGGATGCCCGGGATGCCATCCGCGGTGTCACCGACGAGCGCGAGGTAGTCGGGGATCGCGTGCGGCGCCACGCCGTGCTTGCCGATCACCCCGGCCTCGTCGAGCGCGACGTCCTTGAACCGATCCCACACGACGACGCGATCGCCGATCACGCACTGGCACATGTCCTTGTCGACGGCGGTGATGCGGACCTGGTCGACGCGCGGATCGGCGGCGCACCGCGCGGCCGCGGTCGCGATCGCGTCGTCGGCCTCGAACTCGACCATCGGCCACACGACGAGCCCGAGCGCGGCGATCGCGCGCTCGGCGAGCTCGAACTGCGCGAACAGCCCCTCGGGCACGCCCTCGCCGGTCTTGTAGCCGGCGAACAGCCCGTTGCGGAACGACTCGATCACGTGATCGAACGCGACGCCGCCGTGCGTGATCACGCCGGTGCGCAACAGCCGCGCCATGCCCGACAGGATCACGCGGGTCGCGGCGACCTCGCGCCCGGCGTGCTGGTACGGCGGCGCCCCGAACCAGCCGCGGAACAGCTCGTAGGTGCCGTCGACGACATGGACCTGCACGCGGCCGTTGTAGCATCGCCGGGATGCGCTCACCCCTCGCCGACGAGGCCATTGCGGGGATCACCGACGAACGTCTCGGCGCGGCCGTCGGCCAGCACTGGGAGTACTTGATGCGTTGGGCGCCGACCTGGGCGACCACGCTCGGCGACCACCGCTACGACGATCGGCTCGCGCCGCGCGATGCCGAGGCGATCGGCCGGGCGCGACTCGAGCGCGACGGCATCATCGCCGCGCTCGCCGCGATCGATCCGGAGGCGCTCGACGCGACCGATCGGGTCACGCGCGCGCTGTTGCTCGACAAGCTGCTCGCCGAGCAGGCGATCGATCACTGCGACCTGCACGAGTGGAACATCGAGGTCGGCGGCGCGAGCCTGGTCGGCGAGCTGTCGTACATCGTCGAGTCCCACAAGGTGACGACCGAGGCCGACGCGCGGAACGTCGTGACCCGGCTCGGCCACGCACCCGCGATCATCGACGCGACGATCGCGCACCTCGCGCGGGGGCTCGCCCGCGATCGCGTCGCCGGCGCCGAGAAGGTGCGGCGCGCGATCGAGCAGCTCGCGACCGAGCTCGCCAAGCCGATCGCGAGCTGGGCGATGGCGTCGCCGGCGTGGGCGGCCGAGCATCCGACCCACGCGGCCGCGCTGATCGCGCTGGTCGCCGCACAGATCGCGCCGGCGCTCGCACGCTTGCACGCGTTCCTCGGCGATCGCGTGCTGCCGGTGGCGCGCGGCGAGCGCGAGGGCCTCGCGGGCCTGCCGGTCGACTACGCCGACGCCTGCTACCGGGCGGCGATCGCGGTGCACGTCGGGATCGCGATCGCGCCGGCCGAGCTCCACGTGCTCGGGCTCGCCGAGATCGCGCGGACCGATCGCGAGCTCGCCGAGCTCGGGGCGCGCACGCTCGGCACGACCGATCTCGCGACGACGATCGCGCGCCTGCGCGACGACCGCGCGCTGTACTTCACGACGCGCGAGGAGATCCTCGACGTCGCCCAGCGCTGCCTCGATCGCGCGAACGCCGCGATCCCGGAGTTCTTCTCGGTGTTGCCGAAGACGCCGTGCGTGATGCGCGAGATTCCGGACTACGAGGCGCCGTACACGACGATCGCGTACTACCGCCAGCCGCACTACGACGGCACCAAGCCCGGCGAGTACTTCGTCAACACGTACCAGCCCGAGACCCGGCCGCGGTTCGAGCTCGAGGCGCTGTCGTGGCACGAGGCGGTGCCCGGGCACCACCTGCAGATCGCGCTCGCGCAGGAGCTCGGCGCGATGCCGATGTTCCGGAAGCTCGACGGCTCGACCGCATACGTCGAGGGGTGGGCGCTGTACACCGAGCGGCTGGCCGACGAGATGGGCCTCTACAGCGGCGATCTCGATCGGATCGGCAAGCTGTCGTACGACGCGTGGCGCGCGTCGCGGCTCGTCGTCGACACCGGGCTGCACGCGCTCGGCTGGACGCGCGCCGACGCCGAGGCCTTCATGCGTGCACACACCGCGCTGACCGAGCTCAACATCTCGAACGAGGTCGATCGCTACATCGGCTGGCCCGGCCAGGCGCTCGCGTACAAGGTCGGCCAGCTCGAGATCGAAAAGCTGCGCGCCGAGGCCGAGGCCGCGCTCGGTGCACGCTTCGATCGCAAGGCGTTCCACCAGGTCGTGCTCGGGGCCGGCGCGGTCACGCTGCCGGTGCTCGCCGAGCGGGTGCGCGCGTGGATCGCGGCTTAGTTCGCGGGCTCGGCGCGTGGTCGGCGGCGGCGCTCGTCGTCGGCACGATCATCGGCACCGGCGTGTTCCTGAAGACCGCGGTCATGACGCAGCTCGGCGGCTCGGCGGGCTGGGTGCTCGTCGCGTGGGGCGTCGCGGGCGCGCTGTCGCTCGCCGGCGCGCTGACCTACGCCGAGCTCGGCGCGATGCTGCCCGAGGCCGGCGGCGAGTACGTCTACCTGCGCGAGGGCTACGGGCGCGGCCTCGGGTTCCTCTACGGCTGGACGCGGTTCTGGATCGGCGCGCCGGGCTCGATCGCGGCCTACGCGGTCGGCACCGCGACGTTCATCGGCGATCGGCTGCCACTGACCGGCGTGCCGCTCGCGATCACGGTGATCCTCATCTTCACCGCGATCAACTGCGCGAACGTGCGCGCCGGCGGACGCCTGATGACGGCGCTCACCGCGCTGAAGGTGCTGCTGATCCTCGGCCTCGCGTTCGGGGCGCTGTTCGGCGCGACGCACGGCGAATTCGCCCGCGTCGTCGCGACCGGCGGGTTCCCGGGCTGGAGCCCGTTCGGCGCGATGGTGCTCGCCGCGCTGTGGGCGTACGACGGCTGGAACAACTTGCCGATGGCGGCGGGTGAGGTGCGCGATCCGGGACGCGTGTTGCCGCGCGCGCTCGTGCTCGGGTCGCTCGGCGTGCTCGCGATCTACGCGCTGATCAACGTCGCGTACTTCTACGCGCTGCCGATCGGCGAGGTCGCGTCGTCGAGCTCGACGTTGTATCCACACGCCGCGCCGGTCGCCGAGAAGGTCGCGTCGCAGTTCCTCGGCTCGACCACCCAGCTCCTGCTCGCCGGCGCGATGGCGCTGTCGGCGCTGTCGGCGCTCAACGGCTCGGTCTTGACCAACGCGCGGATCCCGTACGCGATGGCGAAGGATGGCCTGATGCCGCGCGTGCTCGGCACGCTGTCGGCGCGCGGTCGCGTGCCGATCGTCGCGATCGTCGTGCAGGGCCTGTGGTCGAGCGTGCTCGCGGCGAGCGGCAAGTTCGACGAGCTGACCAACGCCGTCGTGTTCGCGTCGTGGTTGTTCTATGCGCTCAACGCCGGCTCGGTGATCCTCTTGCGCCGCCGCGAGCCCGAGCGAACGCGGCCGTTCCGCGTGCCGGGCTATCCGATCGTGCCGATCGTGTTCGTCGCGCTCGCCGCGCTGCTGCTCGCGAACACGCTGTACACCGCACCGAAGGAGAGCGCGTTCGGCGTCGGCGTGATGGCGCTCGGCGGCCTGTGGTACGCGCTCGTCGTGCGGCGATCAAAATCCGAGCGCGCGCCCGAGCCGGAGGCGTGACGCCTCGCCGTCGAGGCGGCCGCGCGGCGCGCCGGAGGCATCGAACACGAACGTCGTCGGCAGGTGCGGCGGCGAGCCGAGCTGTGCGAACAGCGCGTCGTCGGCCTGCACGACGTCGAGCCACGGCACGCTCGCGGTGACGAACGTCCGCAGCTGGGTGGGGCCACCGCGGTCGGCGTACTCCTCCTGTGGCCGGTAGTCGATCCCGACGACACGGAGCTCCGGGTGGGCGGTGCGCAGCGCGGCGATCTCGCGGAGCTCGGCACGGCAGTGCGGGCACCACGAGGCGAACACCACGACCAGCGTGGGTGACGCGGCGTGTCCGACGACCTTGCCGTCGAGATCGGTGCTCGCCTCGATGGAAATCAGGGCATTGGAGGCACTCGCCGTCGGCACTGCGGGTGCAGGTGTGCACGCGGCGGTCACCATCGCGACACAGAGAAGGACCTTGCAACTCATGGCAACGATGGCCATCGTTCTACCATCCAATCAGCAAGCCCAGCCTCTGGCTGTGCGCGCAGCAACGCCGAAGCGTTGCGCAGGTAAAAGGGGCCAATATGAACACGATCTACGTCGGAGCCGTCGCCTTCGGACTCACGCTGTTGATCGCGTCGCTCGTCCTTGGCGGCAAGGACACCGACCACGGGGGCCACCACGCCCACGGTGACGCCGGCGGTGGCTTCGGCATCGGCGCGATGTTTCCGGTCGCCTCGCTGCGGTTCTGGGTGTTCCTGTTCGCGTTCGGTGGCGCCGCGGGGCTCGTGCTCACCGCGCTCGACAGCAGCGTCGCGATCGCCGCGATCGGCGCCGGCGTGATCGGCTGGGTCGCCGGGGTCGTCGCGGTCACTGCGATCCGGACGCTGTCGAAGAACAGCGTGTCGAGCGAGCTCAACAACGCGGATCTCGTCGGGACGTCCGGCAAGCTCGTGCTGCCGGTCGGCCCGAATCAGCCCGGCAAGGTCCGCATCGATCACAAGGGGAAGATCGAGGACCTCGTCGCGAACGTCGTCGCGGACGACCTCGCGCCGATGGCGTCGGGCACGCGGGTGCTGATCGTCGCCGAGGGCAAGGCCGGCAGCGTGCTGGTCTCGCCCGAGTGATGTTATAGCGGCGGCACTACTACAACCTGGGAGGGAACGATGCTGCACGGATTACCACCGGCCATGCTGATCGGCATTGGAGGCGGCCTGACCGTCCTCGTCTTGATGATCACGTATCGCTACCTGCTGCGGATCTGCCGGCCGAACGAGATCCTGATCTTTTCGGGACGCAAGCACAAGACGAACGACGGTCGCACCGTCGGCTATCGCGTCGTGTTCGGTGGACGCGGCGTGCGGGTGCCGGTCGTCGAGACCGTCGAGCGCATGGACGTCTCGCTGATCTCGGTGCCGATGTCCGTGCAGGGCGCGTACTCCGAGGGCGGTATCCCGCTCAACATGCACGCGATCGCGAACATCAAGGTGTCGACCGATCGCCGTCACATCGGCAACGCGATCGAGCGCTTCCTCGGCAAGGGCAACGCCGAGATCGCCCGCGTCGTGAAGGACACGCTCGAGGGTCACCTCCGCGGTGTGCTCGCGACGCTGACGCCCGAGGAGGTCAACGAGGACCGCCTGAAGTTCGCGAAGAAGCTCGAGGAGTCCGCGAAGGGCGACCTCGACAAGCTCGGCCTCGAGCTCGACGTGCTGAAGATCCAGCACGTCACCGACGACCGCAACTATCTCGAGAGCATCGGCCGCCAGAAGATCGCCGAGATCCTCCGCAGCGCCGAGGTCGCCGAGTCCGACGCCGCCCGCACCGCCGAGCAGGCCGAGGCCGCCGCCCGCGCGCGCGGCGAGGTCGCGATGACGAACGCGCAGGCCGCGGTCCAGCGCAAGCAGAACGAGCTGCGCCAGATCAAGGCCGAGGTCGACTCCGAGGCGCGCACCGAGGAGGTCCGCGCCGAGGCGGCTGGCCAGCAGGCGCGCGCCGAGGCCGAATTATCGCTGCAGCAGATCCGCGGCGAGCTCGAGCAGCTGCGACTCGAGGCCGACGTCAAGATCCCGGCAGAGATCGATCAGCAGGTGCGCGAGCTGTTCGCCGCCGGCGAGGCCGCGACGATCGCGGCCGACGGCGACGCGATGGCGGCGGCACTCGCGGCGGTCGCGGGCGCCTGGAAAGACAGCGGCGGCAAGGCGATGGACATGTTCGTGCTCCAGAACCTCGACGGCATCTTCCTCGATGTCGCGAACGCCGCGCAGCGCGTGAAGGTCAACGAGGTCAACCTGATCGACGGCGGCGACGGCTCGACGATGCCCGCGTACGTCGCCTCGTTCCCCGCGACGATGAGCGCGCTGCTCAACCAGGTGACGACGACGCTCGGCGTCGACATCCCGCGCGTGATCACCGGGAACTCGAAAGGCCAGGTCTAGTCATGGGTAACATCCTCATCGTCGGCTCGGTCTCGGTGCTCGTCGCGTTCGTCGTGCTCGCGATCATCGTGTCGCGCATCGTCTACATCTGTCCTCCGAACGAGGTCCTGATCTTCTCGGGCGGCCATCGCAAGGTCGCGCTCGAGGGTGGCGAGGAGCGCATCCTCGGCTACCGCGTGATCCAGGGCGGTCGCGGCGTGCGCATCCCGCTGATCGAGGTCGTCGATCGGATGGACCTGACGAACATGCCGATCCAGCTCAGCGTGCAGGGCGCCTACTCGCGCGGCGGCATCCCGCTCAACGTGCAGGGCGTCGCGAACGTCAAGGTGTCGAGCAAGAGCGTGCAGCTCGCGAACGCGATCGAGCGCTTCCTCGGCTACACGAAGGAACAGATCATGGCCGTCGCGCGCGAGACGCTCGAGGGCAACCTCCGCGGCGTGCTGTCGACGCTGACGCCCGAGGAGGTCAACCAGGACCGCGAGAAGTTCGCCGGCGAGCTGCTGCACGAGGCCGACCACGACCTCGCGAAGCTCGGCCTCGAGCTCGACACGCTGAAGATCCAGCATGTCTCCGACGACAAGGGCTATCTCGAGTCGATCGGTCGCAAGACCACGGCCGAGCTGCTCAAGAAGTCGCGGATCTCGGAGGCCGACAACCACGCGCTGTCGCAGGAGAACGCGGCGAGCAACGCCGAGAGCCAGGAGCTCTCGAAGATCGACGCGCAGATCGCGACGGCGCGCGCCGAGGGCCAGCGGCGCGTCGTCGAGGCCCAGACCCGCAAGGGCGCGCTGATCGCCGAGAGCAAGGGCCAGGTCAACGCGCTCGTCGCCAAGGCGACCGCCGAGGTCGAGGTCCAGCGCGCGCGGCTCGCGCAGGTCCGGTTCCAGCTGATCGCCGACAAGGTGAAGCCGGCCGAGGCGAACCGCGAGAAGATGATCGCGACCGCGCGCGGTCAGGCCTCGAAGATCGTCGAGGAGGGCAAGGCGACCGCCCAGGCGATCCGCGCCCTCGGCGCGACCTGGACCGCCGCCGGCGACAGCGCGCGGCAGATCTTTGTCGCTCAGAAGCTCCAGAGCCTGATCTCCACGATGATGAAGACCGTCGGCGAGAACCTCCGGATCGACAAGATGACGGTGATCGACAAGGAGCTCGCGACCGGCGGCAGCGGCGGTGGCAACTTCGCCGTCAAGGCCGCCGTGCAGAACGAGCAGCTCAAGCAGCTCCTCGGCGTCGACGTCGCCGGCTCGCTCGCCGCGCTCGCCGGCCAGCGCACCATCAAGGGCTAGGCTGTGGGGACGGTGTCAATAGTTGCTCGGTTTGGCCTCCTACGTCCGCAGGGCGGACGTAGGAGGGCCAAACCGAGCAACTATTGACACCGTCCCTAGTTCACAGGGAGAGGCCGACGCGCCGGCGCGCGGTCAGGCAGTGGTTCGAGCCGAGCGTGAAGTCGCGGCAGGTCTGCGGCCGGTCGTCGTAGATCGCGCACGCGTACGCCGTGGTGGACTCGCCGTCGGGCGCACCGCCACCGAGCGCGGCGCAGCGGTCGCCCTCGCGCAGGACCTCGAGGTACGTGACGCGATCGACGATGTAGCTCGGCTGCTTCTTGACGACCGGGTCGCGGCGGGCGACCTCGACCGAGTGATACGCCTCGCGGCAGCAGGCGCCGCAGGTCTGGCAGTCGAGCGCGACCTCGTGGCGCTCGCAGGCCGGCCACGCGGGATCGATCGCGCCCGCGATCTGGCGGCAGCGCGCGTTGCCGCCGCGCGAGGCGTAGCGCCACGCGCACGAGCCACACGTGCCGGTCGCGTCGCCGAGCGGCAGGCCGGTCGGGTGGAGCGCCGGCGCCGACCGGTTTGCCCACAGCGACGTCGCGGGTGGCGCGAACTGCGCGGTCTCGGCCGCGATCCGTGCGGTCGCGGCGAGCGCGGCCTCGAGCGCGGGGGCCCACGGCGGCAGCGCGGCGCGGCGGAGCGCGGCGATCGCGGCGCGGGTCGAACGATCGCGGCGATCGGCGAGCACGTCGCCGGCGAGCGTGTCCCAGAATGACGTGCGGAAGTCCGTGGTCGGCGCGAACACCGCGCGCAGCCCGTGGCGGCCGCTCAGGACCCACTGCGTGCGCAGGCACGCGTGCTCGCGCCAGTGGTCGGGGACGGAGTCGATGTTGTCCATGCCCCAGTCGGGGCGGGCGAACGCGTCCTCGCCCTCGACGAGCGAGTGGCAGAGCTCGTGGAAGATCATCTGCGCGAGCGAGTCGTCGGCGTCGAGCGCGTCGTCGGTCGCGATCGCGAGCGTGCCGCGGCCGTCGGTCGCCGCGTACGCGTCAGGCGTGCGCTCGACCCGGAGCCCGATCTGGCGTGCCGCGCCGAGCCAGACCTGCGCGAGCGGGTCGACGTAACGCTGCATGATCGAACGGGACACGCGGATCACTTACCCCGAAAAGTTGCGCGTGGGGGCGACGACGTCGAAGGTGGAGGCATGAAGGGAATCGCGCTTGCCGGTTTCGTCATGACCGTCGAGGAGTGGCAGGAGCTCGACACGATCGCGCGGGCCCAGCTCGTCGCGGCGGTCATGAAGTGGGATGACCCGACGGGCGACGCCGCGCCGGCCGATCCCGAAGCCTGAACTGATTTGCAGCGCCGTCCGGATCCGGCCAGTCCACGCAGGGGGTGCGTGGTAACTGGATCTCGTGGTCACGGAAAACGACGATGCGCGATACGCGGCGCTGGCGGCGCGGGATCGCCGGTTCGACGGCGTGTTCTACGTCGCCGTGCACACGACCGGGATCTACTGTCGCCCGATCTGTCCGGCGAAGACGCCGGGCCGCACGCGCTGCGCGTTCTACCCGACCGCCGCGCTCGCCGAGAAGGCCGGGTTCCGTGCGTGCTTCCGCTGTCGCCCCGAGCTCGCGCCCGGCAACGCCGAGGTCGACAGCATCGATCAGCTCGTGCGCACGGCGGCCGCGCGGATCGCCGAAGGCGCGCTCAACGCGGCGAGCGTCGCGGAGCTCGCGACCGAGCTCGGCGTGTCGGAGCGACACATGCGGCGCGCGACCGAGGCGCGGCTCGGGGTGTCGCCGGTCGAGCTCGCGCAGACCGCGCGGGTCGCGCTCGCGAAGCAGCTGCTACAGGACACCGCGATGCCGGTCACGACGATCGCGTTCGCCGCCGGGTTCGGCAGCGTTCGCCGGTTCAACGCCGCGTTCAAGTCGGTGATGAAGGTCGCGCCGCGCGACGTGCGCCGCACCAACGGAACCGCGACTGTCGCCGGCATCACGCTGCGGCTCGACTATCGACCGCCGTACGACTGGGGCGCGATCCTCGCGTTCCTCGCCGCGCGCGCGATCCCCGGCGTCGAGCACGTCGCGGGCGAGCGCTACGCGCGCGTCGTGCACCTCGACGGCGCGGTCGCCGCGATCGAGGTGAGCCACGATCCGGCGCGCGATGCGCTCGTGCTCGCGGTCGGGGCCGAGCTGGTCGGCTCGCTGATGCCGCTCGTCGTCCGCGTGCGCCGGATGTTCGATCTCGACGCGCGTCCCGACGTGATCGCCGGCGTGCTCGCACGCGATCCGCGGCTCGCACCGCACGTGGCCGCGCGCCCCGGCCTGCGCGTGCCCGGCGCGATCGATCCGTTCGAGGCTGCGATCCGCGCGATGCTCGGCCAGCAGGTCTCGGTCGCCGCGGCGACCACGCTCGCGGGTCGGTTCGCCGCGCGGTTCGGATCGCCGCTCGCGGTGCCGGTCGGGCCGCTGACGCACCGGTTCCCGACCGCCGCCGAGGTCGCGCGCGCGACGGTCGACGCGATCGCGAAGGTCGGCTTGCCGGGCAAGCGCGCCGCGGCGATCCAGGGGCTCGCCGTCGCGATCGTCAACGGCACGCTCGATCTCGGCGCGAAGGAGCTCGACCGGTTCGTCGCCGCCGCGATCGAGATGCCGGGCATCGGCCCGTGGACCGCGCACTACCTCGCGATGCGCGCGCTGCATCTGCCCGACGCTTTTCCCGCCGGCGATCTCGGCGTCAAGAACGCGCTCGGGCTCGATGCCCGCGCGGCCGAAGCCTACGCGACGTGCTGGCGACCGTTCCGGTCGTACGCCGTCCTTCACCTCTGGACCGGAGCGCACGATGACCGACCTCGTCACGACGACCCTCGACTCCCCGCTCGGCGCGCTGCGCCTGTACGCGCACGCCGATCACCTGGTCGGCCTGTACCTGCCGGTGCAGACCGCGCCGGTCGCGCGGGCGGGGCGCGCCGCGGTGCTCGAGCTCGCCGCCGCGCAGCTCGCCGCGTACTTCGCGGGTGAGCGCACGACGTTCGCGATCCCGCTCGCCGCGGTCGGCACGGCGTTCCAGCGCGAGGTGTGGGACGCGCTCGTGGCGATCCCATACGGCGTGACACGCAGCTACGGCGAGCTCGCGATCGGCCTCGGACGCCCGACCGGCAGTCGCGCGGTCGGCGCCGCGAACGGCAAGAACCCGATCTCCATCGTCGTGCCGTGTCACCGCGTGATCGCGGCGAGCGGCGAGCTCACCGGGTACGCCGGCGGGCTCGCGGCGAAGCAGTGGCTGCTCGCGCACGAGCGCACGGTCACGGCTTCGGCGCGCACGTCGGCGCCGCATCACCGAGGCGAAACTCGTCGAGCGTGAACGCGTTCACGCACGCCGCGCGGTCGGCCGGATCGAGCTTCGGCGGCGGGTTCGCGTCGAGCGCCGCGTAGCGCTCGAGGAACGCGAGCGGATGGTAGTGGTAGACCATGCCGTCGGTCGGCAGGTCGCACGCCGCGGCGACGCGCGCGTCCCACCACAGCGTCGGCGTGATCTGGTCGGCGACGAGCTGGCGGATCGCGTCGGGATCCTGCTGCTTCATCGCCGGCGACGCGATCAGCGCGTCGGCCCACGCCGGCTCGCCATTCCACTCCGACACGTGATAGGTGGCGAGGTCGCGCAGCCGTGGATCGTCGGCGGCGAGCGCGACGATCGCTTGCCGGTCGCAGACGCGCTGGCGCTCGCCACCGATCACCGTCTGCCACGGCGAGGTGGACAGCTCGGTGAACAGCTCGACCGGCGAGAAGATCTCGAGGTGGAGCTGTGGCTTCGCGACACCCGCCGGTCCGGCAACGCCGACGTAGCCGATCACCTCGCCGCTCTGGACCGGGATGTCGAGGAGCTCGACCGATCCCGACGGCGAGATGTGGGCCATCCAGCGCGGCTGCAGCTTGCCCGCGATCGGCCCGAGGTGCATCGACAGCGAGTAGAACCGCAGCTTCACGGCGCCGAGCGTCGCCGCGTGGCGCACGAGCACGAAGTCGACCGAGCCGGTCGTGCCCTGCGCCGCGCCGCTGCGTGCGGCGACCACGACGCCAGGCAGCACCGCGCGGACCTCGGCCCCCTCGGGCGCGGTGAGGTGGAGCCCACCGTGCCACAGGTGATCGGTGCCCCAGGGACCGATCGGGAAGCCGGTGGTCGCCGCTTGCTTCGCTTCGACCGGTGACGTCACGCCGGTCGACGGCAGCGCGCGCGCGAAGTCGAACGGTCCCGGATCCCACTTCTGGTTCGTGTAGTGGTACTGGCCGAGGAAGCCGGCGAACGCCTTCGACTCGGCCTCGGGCATCGTGGTCCAGCGTTGCGCGCCTTGCACGCGCGGATAGTTCGCCGTGAGCCGCGGCAGGATCCCGAGCAGCGCGGCGGCGAGCGCGCGGAACGCCGCGTACTGTGCCGGTAGGTAGTCGAAGGCATGCATCGTGTAGTCGTTGATCTTGATCGCGACGACCGGGCGCTTGCCGCCGTAGAAGTTCGGCTCCTTGTTCGCGTCGCCGCGGTTCGTGATCGCGATCCCGATCGACTCGAGGTTCCAATCGCCCGCGTGATACGCCATCAGCGCGACGTCGAGCGTCTGGTAGATCGTGCCGTCGTCGTCGATCAGGAAGTGGGTCGACAGGCCGCGCTCGTTGTGCAGGCTCTCGAACA
The DNA here is from genome assembly GCA_038321315.1 of Haliangiales bacterium. GTDB lineage: Bacteria > Myxococcota_A > Polyangia > Haliangiales > Haliangiaceae > JABFXX01. The sequence goes on from JBBQEX010000011.1 coordinate 145,566, forward strand.
TCTGCGCCGCGGTGCGCGTCGTCGCCGAGTGCACGATCACCTGGTGGATCGTGGCCTTCACCGCGTCGAGCGGCGGCGTCCCGCTGTACCTGCGGAGGGCCGGGCGGATCGAGTAGCGCTGCTTGTACGGCACCGGAATGGTCCCGTACGGCACGCCATCGGTACACGGCTGGGCCGGATGAATGCAGTCCTGGATCGTCGCGTCCCACCCGCTCTCTTGCCAGCCGACGACCTTCGCGTCGATCGAGAACAGCTGCCCGGCGATGACGATCGCGTTGGCCACTCCGCATCGTAGCCAATATTCGCGCGATAGTCGGGACGTGGGGCCACCGCTCGCCGAGCTGTACGCGCAGCTGCGCGCCCGCGGCTTCGCGATCGGGGTCGACGACCACGTCCGGATCGGCCGGCTGATCACGCGCGACGCGACGTGGACGCTCGCCGCGCTCCGGGTCGCGATCGCGTCGCTGGTCACGACCGACGTGCGCGATCGCGCCGCGTTCGACGCCGCGTGGACCGCGTGGCTCGGCAGCACGAGCGCGATGCCGACCGCGGTCGCACCGGCACCGCTCGCGGCAGCCCCGGTCGCGCGCCACGTCGTGCGCCGGGTCGTCGCTGGCGGCCTCGTCGCGGTCGCGCTCGCCGCGATCGTCGCCTGGCTCGTGCCGCGGCCGTCGCCGATCGCGGTACCCGTGGCGATCGATGCCGCAGCCCCGGCCGTCGTCGCCACGGTCGCGCCCGACGCGGCGGAGCTCCGCGATGCGGCCGCGTCGAGCGCCGCCGTCACCACCGCGCCGCAGGGCGATCTCACCGCGATGCCGCACGTCGTCCTCGACGCCGCGATCGCGGCGGTCGATGCCGCGCCGGCACCGATCGCCGCGGCGGTCGCGCCAGCCGCGCCGATCGCACCTCCGCCGCCGATCGTCGTCGAGCCGGCGCCATCGATCGGGCCGCTGGTGGCGATGTTCGCCGCGATCGTCGGCGCGATGCTCGCGGCCGTCGCGATCGTGCTCGCGCTCCATGCGGCGCGCCGGCGCAAGAAGTTCCTGCCCGGACCGTGGACGTATCGCGCGACGATCCCGCCGACGACGCGCCCGATCCTCGGCAGCCTCGCGATCGAGGACACGGCGAGCGCGCTGACGTTCCAGGCCGACGCGGCCGGCACCGAGCTCGACCTCGGACGCACGGTCGATCGCACGCTGGCCGCCGGTGGCCTCTTGACGCCGGTCTACCAGCAGCCGCACGCCGCGCCGGTCTACGTCGTGCTCGAGGACACCGCCCGCGGCACCGAGCGCTGGCGGTTCCTCTACGACGAGCTGCTGCGCGGGCTCGCGCGCGAGGGCGTCGAGCTCGTGCGCTACACGTTCGACGCGGTCCCCGAGACCTGCGGCTCGCCCGAGGGCCGCCCGGCGGCGCTGCGCGACATCGTCGAGCACGCAGACGCGCTGATCGCGATCGGCGACGGCAACGGCGGTCTCGACCCCGACACCGATCAACCCGCCGAGTGGATCGCGTTGCTCCGCCAGGTGCCGCGCCGGATCTGGATCAACCCGCTGCCCGAGGCAGCCTGGAGCGCGGGTGCGAAGATGATCGCGCGGGAGACGCCGATGGAGCGCGGCGTCGCGCGGGGCGTCGCTCGGCTGCGCGGCGCGGTGGTCGCCGCGGCCCCGGCGCGGGCGCTCCCCGCGATCATCGAGCGCAGCCCGAGCAGCGCGGGCGCGGTGATCGCGCTCCGCGCGTATCTCGGTGACGAGGCGTTCCGGCTGCTGTGCGGCGTCGCGCTCGCCGGCCAGCCGACGATCGCGGCGCTGTGCTGGCTCGGCGAACAACTCGCGGTCGGGCTCGACGAGACCGCGTGGCTGAACCTCGCGACGCTGCCGTGGATCGCGAGCGGCATCTGGTACGACGGCCAGCGCGAGCGCCTGATCGCCGCGGCCTCGCCCGAGCTCGTGCGCCGGGTCGCGCCGCTCGCCGATCGCCTGCTCGCGGCGAGCGAGCCGGCCGCCGGATCGGCGGCGCACCTCGCGTGGCAGCTCGATGTCTCGACGCGGCTCGCGGAGCGTGGCGATCGCGGTGGCGCCTCGATCATCGCGGCGCGGATCACGAGCTCGCCGCTCGCACCCGCGGCGCGGCGTCAGCTCGCCGCGCTCGGGTTGCGCGATCGCCGCGGCCGCGCGCTCGCCGCGTACGCCGGCCTCGGCGCGGCGCTCCTCGTGCTCGGGCTCGATCCGCTCGGGCGCACCGCGGCCCACACGCCGCCGCGCGCGGCGTCCCCGACGCCGGGTGTCGAGCTCGTGGCGATCGACGCGACGCGGGCGGAGCTGCGCATCCCGGTGTTCGAGAAGACCGTGTCGGCGAGCGTTCGGCTCCACGACGTCGAGGACGAGCGCGACTTTCCGTTCGAGGTCGATCGCGACGCGCGCCCGATCGAGCTGATCGTCGTCGTCGAGCCGCCGGCCTCATCGACCGAGCGCGCCGCGCTCGAGCAGTTCGTGTCGCGGATCCCGCGATCGGCGCACCGGCAGTTCGTCGCGTTCTCGGCGAGCGTCACGACGTTCCCGCACGATCGCGACGTCGGCGATCTCGAGCCGCTTCGGCACGCGCGCGAGGCCCCGGTCCTGCGTGCCGCCGTCGATCGCGGGCTGCGGATCGCGGCGAGCTATCCGAGGTCGGCGCACGCGCGGCTGCTCGTCGTCGCGTCCGGCTCCGATGACGAGCTCGGTCCGACGCCGCATGCGCTCGCGTTGCGTGCCGCCCAGCTCGGGATCCCGATCGACACGATCGGGGACTCGACGCCGACCGTGGGCCTGGTGAACCTCGGCGAGCTCGCGCGCACGTCGGGTGGCACGTTCCGCTACGAGACCGACTTCGACACCGTGATCGACCAGCTCGCCGGCACGATGGCGATCGCCGAGGTCGACATCGCGACACTTCCCGACACGCTGATCCTCGAGCACGGCAAGGCACACACGCGCATCGCCATCCCGGCGGTCGCGGGCCTGCCGGTCTCCGGGGCGGTGGGCACCGCGCGCCTCGCGCTGCGGATCGTCGCGCTCGCGATCGCGGCACTCGCGCTGTTCGAGCTGCTCGGGTTCGCGTGGCTCGCGCTGCGCCGCCGCGTGCCGGTGCTACGGTAGCGCGTGCCCGTCTGGTACTTCGCGAGCTTCCTGGCGGTCGGCGCGGCCGCGCTCGTCGGGCGGGGCGTGTTTCGCAAGCGCAGCCAGGACGCGGCGGCGCGGGCCGCGGGCCTCGTGCCGATCGCGGACCTGACGCACGTGCCGGGCGAGCTCCAGCGCAGCGCGCTGTGGCTGCTCTCCGATGGCGGCTTCGAGCGCCGCGTCGCGCACGGCGTGATCGCGCGCGGAGCTCACGACATCGACGTCACCGCGTTCGACCTCGAGACGCTGCGCGAACGCCGCGGCGAGTGGGCCTACCTCGCGGTCGAGCCACCGTTCCGGATCGGCGGGCTGGTCAGCGTCGTCGTGTGCCAGATCGATCGCGACCTCGGCCACGTCCTCCTCAAGCGGGCCGGCCACGGCGACGAGCTCACCGACGACAGCTGGTTCGAGCGCACCGCGAGCGTGCACAAGCTCGCGCGCGACGGGCTCGGGATCGCGCGGTCGTACGCCGCCGATCCGCCGAGCTCGCTGTCGAAGGTACAGGTCGCGGTGGCGCTGCCGGCACGCTGGCGGGCGTACAGCGCGGATGCCGAACAACTCGGCGCGATGCTGGCGGGCGGGTTTGCCGCGACGCTCGCGCAGGCCGGTCGCCGCGACCTCGTCATCGAGCTGATCGGATCGCTCGTGCTGGTCTACCCGGCATCGCACGACGTCGTCGGCGCCGACGCGTTCGCCGATCTGACCGAGACCGCGCTCGCGATCGCCGACAGCGTCGTCGCGTCGACCCGGCCGCAATCGCCGCGCGGGGTCGAGGCGCGCGAAGCCTGATCTGCGGTAACACCGGAACATGGGTACGGAACCGGTCGTGCGGGAAGGGCAGATCCTCTGCCTCCGGCTGTTCGATGTCGGCGAGGAGATCAACCTCGATCGCGCCGAGGCGGCGCTCGCGAAGCTGCCGTTCGTCGAGGCGTGCCAGCGGCGCGGGATGTCCAAGATGGAGGCCCTCGCGGTGCCCCTGCGCGTCGAGCTCGGCGCGCGAGACGTCGAGATCATCGAGCTGCCGACCGCGTTCGCCGCGACGCTGTCGGCGCACATCCACGACTCCGGAAGCATCGCGGTCACTTACACGATCGCGATCGCCGACGGCACGCCGCTCGGCGAGCTCACGTCACGCTGCGCGGCCCTGTACAACTCGCGCGACCTCGAGACGCTCGCGCGCGCGGAGGTCGCCAAGCTGTTGCCCGAGCTGCGCCCGGCGATCACCGGCGCGCACGACTGGTCCGGCCACGAGAACTACACGATCATCCGGATCCACGAGCTCGCCGACGCGATGACGCCGGCCGCGCTACTCGACTGGCAGGGCCTCGGTCGCTTGCTGATCGGCGAGCAGTCGACGCACATGCTCGCCGACCGCCACCGCGCCGAGATCCTCGAGTACACGTTCGGCTATCTCGACGACGATCTCGTGATCGTCGACTGGAACAGCGCGTTCCTGCTCGATCCGCGGCGGGATCCGACGCTCGTCGAGATGCTCGAGTACGCGAACTGTCACCTGCTCAACCTGCGCTACTACGACGACCTGCTCGACCGCCACACCAAGCGGATCTATGGCGAGCTGTCGACCCACAAGTCGGCCGGGATCCTCGACCGGCGGTACGGTCGGCTCGCCCAGGACGTGTTCAAGCAGCTCGTCGGGCTGTCCGAGATCTCCGAGCGGATCGACAACGCGACGAAGGTCGCGAGCGATTACTACGTCGCGCGGGTGTATCGCGCCGCGATCAAGCGGCTGCGGGTCGAGGCCTGGAAGGACAGCATCGAGCGCAAGCAGGAGCTCGTGAACAAGGCGTACGAGATGCTCAAGGGCGAGGTCGAGATGCGCCGCTCGCTCATGCTCGAGATCACGGTCGTGCTGCTGATCGTGCTCGAGATCGTCCTCGCCCTGATCCCCGGAGTGATGCACTGATGACCGATCCCAAGCAGATCCGGCAGGCCGCGATGGAGCGATTCCGCGACGTCGCCACGAAGATCTTCACGCAGTTCCCGGCCGCGCGCTCGGTGATGGTCGGGTTCGCGCAGTACTGGGCCGACGAGGCCGACGACGCGGTTCACAGCCACCTGATCGCGTCGGATCGCGAGACGCCCCTGTGGCCGCATTCGTGTGACTCCGAGGAGAACAGCTGGGATGAGGACTTCCCGCGCGTGGCGGGCGAGTACTGCAGCACGTGCGCCGAGAAGTTCCCGTATCTGCCCGGCGACGCGAACGGCGACTCGATCGCGGGCTTCGAGACGTTCTGCACCGAGGGCGGCAGCCAGGAGGCGATGCCGGCCGACAACTACACGCCGTACGCGATTGCGCACCGGCGCGACGGGTTCGTCGAGCTCGAGTACGTCGGCTCGCGCCTGCGCACCGATCACGTCCCGATGATCGGCGACGGCCACCCCGACCGCGCGCCATGGCCGGACGCGCGCGCGCAGACCCTGTTCGCGCAGATCTGCGCGCACCCGGCCGACGACGGCCCTCGCCACGTCCTCGCCGATCATCTGCTCGAGCGCGACGACCCACGCGGCGAGCTGCTCGCCCTCGACCTCGCGCCGACGCGCGATGCCGCCGCCCACGCGCGGCGCGCCGCGATGCTCGCCGAGCACCTGGTCGAGTGGATCGCGCCACTCGGCGCGGTGATCCCCGAGGACGGCGCGCGGCTCGCGCGCGGGTTCGTCAGCCACGTCGAGATCTACACCGACGACGCGAACGCGATCGAGCGCGCGCGCGGCAGCGAGATGTGGGGCACGGTCGAGTCGCTGCGGTACCTGCGGGGCTCGATGGGCGTGCTCGATCCGGCGATGATCGCGCTGCGTACCGTCGGCGTGATCGACGCGGGCGACCTCGAGGTGCTGGTCACCGCGTCGCGCCCGTGGGCGATCGAGACGCTCGAGATCGAGCTCGACGACATGGCCGACGCCGCGCGGCTCGGCTCGGCACGCACGCTGCCAGCGCTGCGCCACCTGATCCTGAAGGGGCCGGCCGGCGCGATCGCGGTGCTCGGCGCGGCGACCTGGTGGTCGCAGCTCGCGAAGCTGACCGTGCTCGATGACGAATCGCAGGGAGTGCTCGATCTTCCCGCGGTGCGTGCGCTCCCGGCGGTCGCGTTCGGTCCCTCGGGCGAGGTCGGTCATCCGGTCGGCTGGCACGCGACGCACGTGCGCGATTCTGATCGCGTCGAGATCGAGCTCGCCGGCTGGTCGCCGCTCGGATCGTTCACCGAGCTCGAGAAGGTGATCTCTCGCGCGCGCACGCGGGCGTCGTCGGTCGTGCTGGTGCCGTCGCGCTACTTCGTCCCGACCGACGCCGATCGCGCGCGGGCCGGGCTATAGCCGCCCGGCGACGCCGAGCGCGGGGATGACGAGGTTCGCGATGACGTCCATCTCGGGAGCGAACACGTGCTCGAACCCGACCTCGGCGATCACCGACAGGTGGCGATCGAGCACGAGCTCGACGCCGACCGCGCCGCGCACCGCGAACCGCGGCCCGTTCGACACGAACACCGGCATGCCGACCGAGATCAGCGGCCGCACGCGCCCGGTCAGGATCGCGAGATCGCCGCCGACATAGCCGCCGAACTTGGGGCCGATCAACGCGGTGGCCTGGAGCTGGACGCGATCGATCACGTCGGCGGTCGCGCCGATCAGCGCCGCGGCCCCGCGGTTCTGGATGTCGACGTGGGCGAGCGCGAGCGCGCCGAACCGCGAGCGCGGCGATTCGACGTGCTTCTCGATCGGGATCACCGGCACCGGCGGCGGTGGCTTCTTCGGGATCGCGAACAGCACGATCGCGACCGGCGTCGAGGTCCCGAGCGCGCCGTGCACCGTGGTCTCGACCGGCGAGTAGCCCTCGTGGCGCGCGCGGATCACCGCGTCGCCCGGGACGACGCGATAGATCGCGATGTTCTTGGCGTACTCGTCGTCGCCGATCTTGAGCTCGGTGTCGGCCGGCGTCACCGTGATCGCGAGCGTCGCGACCGCCTTGTCGAGCTCGGCGAGCACGCGCATGACCTCGGGCTTCTTCGCGGGATCGGCGTCGTCGGCGTCGAGGTACTTCTGGTACGCGTTCGCCGCCTCGGGCTTCTTGTCGAGCTTGACGAGCGTGGTCGCGATGTTGAGCTGGAGCTTCGCGCTCGGGAACCGCAGGTACGCGTCGCGAAAGATCGTGAGCGCCCCGAGGTAGTCCTTGGCGGCGTACAGCTTCAGGCCCGACGCGAGCAGCGCCTTCGCGTCGGTCTTGTCGACGCCACCATCGGCGTGGCCGACCGTCGCGAGCGCGGCGATCACGCCAAGCGAACCCAGGATGCGCATGGAGGTCAGAGATCGGTCTCGAGCAAGTCGTGGCCCTTGGCCTTCGGCCGCGGGGCCGGCGTGGCGCCTTTCGGCTTGGGCTTCGGTGGTGGCAACGGCGTCACCGTGCGGACCTCCGGCTTCGCGATCGACTCTGGCGCGGGCACCGGTACGGCGGGGACGAGCGTGGGAGCAGGAGCAGGGGCGGGTGCAGGTGCAGGTGCAGGTGCAGGCTCGGGCCTCGCGAGCGGGATCGAGGTCGGCACGGCTTGCGATGTCGAGCCGAACCCGCCTCGCACGACGACGAACGCGACCCCACCACCGACGAGTAGCGCGATCAGCCCGAGCGCGATCACCAAGCCGGCTCGCGACCTCGGCGCCGGCAGCATCGGGCTCGCCTCGCCGGACATCGGCGGCATCGGCGTCGGCATCGGCAGGTACACCGGCATCGGCGTCACGACCGAGACCGGCGCGACCATCGGCATCGGCGTCGGCGTCGGGCGGAACGGCGCGCCCTCGGACACCGTCGCGCCGTCGTGGTTCATCGCGGGCACCGACTCGGTGTCGCGATCCTCGCGACCAGCCTCGAGTGCCTCGACGAGCGCGAGCGGCGCGCCGATCTGCGTCGGCTGATCGGGGCTGTCGAAGCTGAGGTTCGGGACCGAGACGCGGACGTCGAGATCGGTCGCGTTCGGGGCCCAGCCGTGCGCCAGCGCGATCTGCGTCAGCATGCCGCCGAGCTCGCGCATCGTCTGGACGCGGCGCGCGGGCTGCTTGTCGAGCAGTCGCATGATCAGCGCCTCGGTCGTCGGCGTGATCCCGCCGACGTGGCGCGACGGCGGATCGGGCTGCATGTAGAGGTGCGAGCCGATCAGCTCGCCGGCGCCCTCGAACACGAACGGCGGGCGTCCGCACAGCAGCTCGTAGAAGATGCAGCCGAGCGAGTAGAGATCGGCGCGATGGTCGACGTCGCCGGTGCCCTTGCACTGCTCGGGCGACATGTACGTCGGCGTGCCCATCACCGCGCCGGTCTTGGTCACGCTGCCGGCGAGGCCGATGTCGGTCAGCTTCGCGATCCCGAAGTCGAGGATCTTCGAGCGCTCGCCGAGCGGCGAATCGGGATCCGGGATCATGAAGATGTTGTCGGGCTTGAGGTCGCGATGGACGATACCCTTGGCGTGCGCGGCGGCGAGCGCCGAGCCGACGTTGCGCAGGATCATCGCGGCCTCGCCCTCGTGGATCGGCCCGCGCATCTGGGTCCGCTGCCCGAGCGTCATGCCCTCGAGGAACTCCATGACGATGAACGCGTGGCCCGACGGCATGTAGCCGAAGTCGAAGATCTCGACGATGCCGGGGTGTTTGATCGCGGTCGTCGCCTTGGCTTCGTTGAAGAAGCGATTGACGATGTCCTTGCTCGTCGACATCTCGGGGTGCAGGACCTTCACGGCCGCGTGGCGCCCGATCAGCGCGTGCTCGGCGCGATAGATCGTCCCCATCCCACCGACACTGACGCGCGCGAGGATCCGGTGATTGTTGAGCAGCTGCCCGATCATCGGATCGGGCGCGGTGGGATCCGGTGCGATCATGCCCGCCGGCGCCTTCGCCCGAACGCGAGCAGCGCGAGCCCGACCGGCCACGCCGCCGAGGCGCCGCCCGCGCTGCACGTGTAGTAGCTGTGCTCGCTGCCGCCGCCCGCGCCGATCGACGGGTCGAGGCCCTCGCCGAGCAGCGCGACGGTCGCGGTGCCTCCGGTGTAGTCGACCGAGAACGTCGCGGTCTTCGCGCCGGCCGCGTGCGCCGCGAACACGACGAGCCAGTTCGCCGCACCGCTCGCCGCGATCGTGGCCGACGTCGGCGACTGCACGATCGTGAACGCGTCGGCGTCGAGGCCTTCGATCCGCGCGTTCGTGAAGTCGACCGCCGTCACGTCGCAGTTCGTCAACGTGATCGTCTGGCCGACGGTCGTGGTGTCGAGTGGGTTCGAGCCGAGATCGAGCGTCGCCGGGGTCGCGCTCGCGCCGCTCGGCAGGCCGGTGACCGAGACCGCGATGACGTGGCCAGGATCGCCCGCGATGTCGGTGGTCACGGTGACGGCGCTGGTCGCGACCGCTGCATCCGTCGGTTTCGCGGTGACCTCGAACTTCGCCATGTTCGCGCCCGAGGCCTGCACCGTGCCGGGGCCGTCGAACTGCGAGGTGAACGGCGCGTCGGGCGTGCTGACGTCGGTGACCGCGAAGTCCCCGTCGCCAAGATCGAGGATCGTGAACATCTGCGTCGCCATCTGACCGATGCAGACCGGACCGAAGTCGACCGCACCGTCGGGCGCGAGCGAGATCGTGGGCTCCACGGCGCGCGCGGTGACCTGCGCGGTCCGCGCTCCTTCGTCGGTCACGACGGTCAGCGTGCCGCTGACGTCGCCGTGGGTCGCGCCGTCGAACGTGATGCCGACGGCGACCGACCCCCCAGCGCCGATCGCCTGCGCGCCCGGATCGCTCGAGATCGTCAGGCCGGGTCCGTCGATCGAGACCGACGCCAGGTTGGTCGACGCGGTGCCGGCGTTCTGGATCGTGATCGACATCGTCGACGGGCTGCCGACGCGGGTGAGCGGCAGGGTCGCGGGGCTCGGCAACAGATCGAGGCTCGACATCACGCCGTTGCACGACAGCGGGATGCTGACATTTGGCTGGTTCGCGTCGTTGCTATCGATCGACAGCGAGCCGCCGAGGCCACCGGCGGCCGGCGGCGTGCACTGGACCCCGAGTGGGTACGAGCCACCGGCCGGGACATCGAACGACGTCGCCCCCGTCATCGTGAAGTCGGCGGGCGACACGCCGGCCGCCGACACCGTCATCGTCGAGCCGCCGAGGTTGCGGACGTTCACGGTCGCGACCGACGACGGGCTGCCGACGCGCACGTCGCCGAACGCGATGCTGGTCGGCTGGACGTCGATGTCGACCGGCGGGACCATGCCGGTGCCGCTCAGCGTCATCGTCTGGTTCGCGGTGTCGCTGTCGATGTGTAGCGTGACGACGCAGCTCTGCGCGCCCCCGACCGACGGATGGAACGTCGCGCTGAACGGATAGGTCTGGTACGTCGTGGTCGTGCAGGTGTTCTGCTTGCAAAACGTGCAACCGCACTCGATCTCGCGGATCACCGAGGCCGGCAGGTTGTCGGCGGTGACCGTGAAATCGGGACAGGACCAGGTGATCGCGTCGATCGTGTCGTTCTGGGCGCCTGCCGCGGGCTTGACCACGAACGCCAGTGCCCCGGAGGTCTGACCGACCGTCACGGTCCCGAACGCGGTGACCCCGCTGAGGATCGTGGTGTCCTGACCGGTCTGCGACAGCGGCAGGGCATCACCCCCCTGGCAACCGGTCGCGATCACCAGCGCGAGCGCGACGAGAACTACGCGGTGGTGCACGGGCGAAAGTATAACGCGCCAATCGCCCGGGTGCCCGTAGGTCGATCACCTACACCCGTACCTCATTAGATCCGCTCTCGACGATGGACGTGTAATGTCAGCACGATGCGTCGCCTGGTCCTCGTGGTCGCGCTGCTGGTTTCGCGCACCGTGATGGCGACCGATCTGCCCAAACGGGTCGGCATGTTCCCGACCGGCGGTGGGGCCGCGTTCGCGATGCTCGACAGCACGATCGACATCGCGATCCGCGGGCCGATCGTCGAGGCGACCGTGACCCAGACGTTTCGCAACGACACCGATCGCGCGACCGAGGCGACGTACATCTTCCCGCTGCCCGCGGATGCCGCGGTGTCCGCCATGGCGATGACCTACGGGACGCGCACGATCCACGCGGCGATCGAGAAGCGCGCCGATGCCCAGCGCCGCTACGAGCAGGCGGTCGCGAACGGCGTGGCCGCCGCGGTGATCGAACAGGAGCGCCCCGACATCTTCACGCAGACCGTGTCGGCGATCCCGGCGCACGGCAGCGTGACCGTGACGCTGCGGTTCGACACCGTCGCGCGCTATCGCGGGACGACCTGGGAGCTCGCGGTCCCGCTCGTCGTCGCGCCGCGCTTCGTGCCCGGCACCGCGAGCGGACGCCCGACCACGGGCGTCGGTCGCGCGCCCGATACCGATCGCGCACCCGACGCGTCGCGGGTGACGCCGGGTGGCGCGCCCGGCGCCGGCGGCAAGACCGAGATGAACCTGATGTTCGCCGACGCCGTCGTCGACGTCGCGAGCCCGAGCCACGCGATCACCGGGGCGGGCCGCGCGTGGAAGCTGATCGATCCGAAGTCGGATCACGACGCACTCGTCCGCTGGCGCGCGACGGCGCCGAACGCCGGCTGGGTCGAGCAGGACAGCGACGGTGGGTACGCGGCGATCGTGGTCGAGAGCGGCGCGAGCCTCGTGCGCAAGGCCGGCGCGATCCGCGCGACGATCGTGCTCGATCGCGCGGCCACCACGCGCGGCGACGCCGATGCCGTGATGCACCCGCTCGTGCGCGCGCTGTTCGAGTCGTTCACCAAGGATGATCGCGTCGCGGTCGCCGGCAGCGATACGGTCGCCACGACGTCGCCGGCCGACGCCGCGCGCGCGATCGAGGCGGCCTGGGCCCGCCCGGCCGGGGCGCTCGATCTGACCAGGGCGCTCGGCGCGGTGAAGGGCGATGGCGCGAGCGCGATCGTGCTGGTCAGCGATGGCCTGGTCGCCGACGACGCCGCGGCGATCGCGGCGGCGCAGAAGCTCGGCGTGCCGGTGCACGTGATCGGCTTTGGCCCGTCGCCGAACCGCAGCCTGCTCGGCGCGATCGCGACCGCGACCGGCGGGACCGTGCGGTTCGCGTCGACCGCCGACGACCTTCACGGCCTCGCGCGCGAGGTCGCGATCGACGCCGCCAGCCCACCGGTGCCGTTCGCGGTGACCTGGGGTGCGCTCGCGGCGAGCGACGTCGTCCCGGCCACGCTGCCGCGGCTCGGTGTCGGCCAGGCGATCCTCGTGCTCGCGCGCGTCAAGCAAGCGCAGCGCGCGAATGCCCGCGCGCGCAGCGACGTGTTCGCGATCGAGACGATGCCGAACCCGCGCGTCGTCGACGGCGCGACCGCGCCGGGTGGGGCGATCGCCCGCCGCTGGGCGCGCGATCGACTCGACGAGCTGCTCGCGAAGCGCGACGCGACCGCGACGACCGCGCACGCGCTGCGCTACGGCCTGGTCTCGCCGTACACCACGATGGTCGCGATCGGGACCGAGGTCGTCGTCGAGGGTGGCGTCAAGCACTCGACGACGGTGCCGGTCTCGGTTCCGGCGGGCATGCGCTGGCAGGAGGTCCAGCGCCAGGTCCACGTCGACACCGAGACGACGCTCGACAAGACCAAGGAGCCCGGCGATCGCGTGAGCAAGGGCGAGCGCCCGGTCGCCAAGACGCCGCCCGCGGCCGAGGACACGCGCAACACGCGCAACCACGAGCCGAAGAAGAACCGCGGTGACGACGAGAAGGGCGCCGATCGCGACGGCGAGGCCGACGACTCGCCGCGCCGACCTTCCCCGGCGCCGCAGCCGACCTCGACCCTGGGTGGCGAGGCGACCGGTGGCGTGATGGACGTCGAGATCGCGCAGACCTCGAGCTACTCGCGGCGCCTGAAGATCCGGCTCGCGCTCGGCCTCGGCGCCGGCGCCACACGTGCCGCGGGTGCGACGGCCGGCACGCTCGTCGTCGATGGCCGCCTCGAGGTCGGCTACCTGACGGTCGGCGGGCTCGACGTGTCGCTGTGGTTCGTCGACGGGATCCACGCGCAGGGCAGCGTGCTCGCATCGATCGCGCGCCGCGGCATCGCGCGCTGGTTCGAGCTCGGCGCCGGCGCCGGGGTCCACGTGACGGGCAATGGCTTCGGCCCGGCGGGCTCGCTGTCGCTGCGGATCCGGCCGCACCTGCGTGGCCCGGGAGCCTACCTGCGCTACGACGGCGCGCTGATCTCGAATGCCGGCACGAAGACAGGTGAGAACACCGGCACGGTCGGCTTCGAGTGGACGTTCTGAGCTAAAAGATCGGCGTGCGTCACATCCGCCTCGTCGTGGAGTACGACGGCGTGTCGCTGTGCGGCTGGCAGCGCCAGGCCAACGGCGCGACCGTGCAGGGCCATGTCGAAGATGCGCTCGCCGATCTGCTCGGCGCCCCGACGCCCGTGATCGGCGCGTCGCGCACCGACGCCGGGGTCCACGCGCGCGGTCAGGTCTGCGCGTTCTGGACCGAGCGCACGATCCCGGTCGGCGGGATCCAGCGCGCGCTCAATGGCCGCCTGCCGCCCGAGATCTCGATCGTGCGCGCCGACGAGGTGCCCGACGACTTCCACCCGCGGTTCTCGGCGCGCGGCAAGCACTACCGCTATGCGATCCTGACCCGGACGCATCGCTCGCCGCGCCTCCGCGATCGCGCGTGGCACCTGCATCGCCCGCTCGATCTCGCCGCGATGCAGGCCGGCGCGGCCGCCCTGATCGGCGAGCACGACTTCGCCGCGTTCCGGGCCGCCGGGTGTAGCGCCAAGACGACGGTCCGCCGGATCAGCGCGATCGAGGTCTCCACTCCCGAACCGGACCTGGTTCAGATCGACGTTCGCGGCAACGCCTTCCTGCGGAACATGGTCCGGATCGTCGCCGGCACGCTCGTGGAGGTCGGTGCCGGGGACCGCCCGATCTCGCAAGTAGCCGAGATCCTTGCGTCGCGCGACCGGACGATCGGCGGCATCACCGCGCCGGCGCACGGACTCGAGCTCGTCGAGGTCTATTACAATGTGGCGGTCGCTGATGTGTAAGCTGCGGCATCCACTCGGCGTTCAATAGGTGTCCGTGGCCTCCGAACCAGCCGGCGACGTAGCTCTCCTCGAAGAGGAACAGCGTCTGGTCGAAGCGGCCCAACAAGGCAACCTCGACGCCATGCGCCCCATCCTCGAACGCTACGCCCAGCCGCTCTACGGCACGGTGATCTTGCCGCGACTCGGCAACACCGCGTCCGCCGAGGAGGTCCTGCGCGACACGCTGGCGACCGCGGTCGAGAAGATCAAGCGGTTCACCTGGCAGGGCAAGTCGATCTATCCGTGGCTGCGGCAGATCGCGATCAACAAGGTGTTCGACGTCCACCGTCAGTCGAAGCGGTCGCGCCGGCTCGCCGACGCGATGGTGCACGAGGTCGCGGCCGAGACCGATCCGTCGAGCCACGCCGACGCGCAGCTGATCGCCGAGCAGGAGCGCACCGCGCACCGCGCGAAGATCGACGAGACGATGGTGCTGCTCGCCGAGCGCTACCGGCTCGCGATCGAGCTGCGCCTCGTGCAGGAGCTGTCGCGCGACGACTGCGCGAAGCGGCTCGGCGTGACGATCGGGACGTTCGACGTGTTGCTGTTCCGCGCGGTCCGCGCATTCCGCAAGCAGTTTGGCGAAGCGAAGGGATCCTGATGCCGACCACCGATGATGAAGACGACCTGATGCTCGGTGCCGTGCCCGATCCCGATGACGAGGCCACGCCGGCCGAGCGGGCTCACGCGCGCACGTTCGCCGAGCTCGTCGACAAGACCCTCGTCGGCCAGACGCCGGTCGCGATGAGCGCCGACGACCGCGCGCTGCTCGACGTCGCCACCGTGATCCGCGTGACGAGCGGCGGCCTGCCGCTCGCGGCGAGCAAGCAGCGCTCGATCGTCGAGGCCGCGCTGGCCAAGGCGATCGGTGGTGGCCGACCGACGACGACGACCGCCGAGCTGCCGTCTGCACCGGCCGCGGTCATCCCGCTCGCCGGTCGCGAGCGTCGCCGGTTCGTGCCGTGGGCGATCGCGGGCGTCAGCACGCTCGTCGCCGCCGCGGCGATCGTGCTGCTCGTCGTCCGCGCGCCGACGGTCATCCACGAGGTGGACACCGCGCGCGTCGTGCCGACCGAGCAGCGCTCGCGGCCGACCGACGCGCTGATCGGGCCGATCGCGCGCGAGCGCGCCGGTGACGCGGCGACCCGCATCGACACCATCTTTGCCGATCGCCTCGACGGGTACCGCGATCGTACGCTCGGGGGAGGCAAGCCGTGAAGCAACTCGCCATCGTGATCGCGGTGCTCCTGGCCGCGTGCACCTCGGATCGCGCGGAGCCCAAGCCGCCGGCGACCAAGCTCGCCGAGCCGAGCGACGCGATCGATCAGGAGCTGATGGTCGCGCTCGGTCAGGCCAAGAACTTCCACCACAAGGCCAAGTTGTTCATGGCCGATGGCAAGGTCGACGACGCGATCGCCGCGGTTCGCCAGATCCTGTCGCTGCCGTTTCCCAAGGGCGCGCCCGAGGCCGAGGACGTCCGCAACGACGCGCGCGCGATGCTCGCGAAGTTGCTCGTCGGCAAGGCGCAGTTCGACGAGGCCGCGCGCGTGGTCGACGAGGGCATCGCGCAGAGCCAGCGCGAGAGCTTCTTCGTCGCGAACCTGCACACCGTGAAGGGCGAGATCTTCGAAGCGCAGGGGCAGGCGGCGAACGCGATCACCGAGTACGACCGCTCGATCAAGATCAACGAGGCCCTGCAGAAGCGGCTGCTGGAGCAGCGGTGAGGTCGATCTTCGCCGCGCTCGGCGCCGGCCTCGCGCTCGCCGTCCTGATCGTCGCTTGCCACGGCCCGCAGACGATGTCGCAGACGATCACCTATCAGAAGTCCGACGAGATCACGTCGCTGTGGACGCAGATCCGCGGCTGGCGTCACGACGCGAAGATGGATCTCGAGCCGACGCCGAGCGACCTGCAGGCCGTGATCGCCAAGAGCGTCCCCGACACCAAGCGGGTCTGCCCGGACAACCACCAGGTCCCCAAGGCGTGCGACGACGTGTGCGATATCGCCGATGCGATCTGCGACAACGCCGAGGCGATCTGCGGGCTCGCCGCCGAGCTCGGCAAGGCGAACACGTGGGCGCAGGACAAGTGCACGAGCGCCAAGGCCTCGTGTCGCGAGAGCAAGCAGCGCTGCTGCGACTGCGATCCGACCAAGGAAGCCAAGTAGTGCGCGCGGGCCTCGCACTCGGCCTCGCGTGCACCACGATCGTCGCGTGCGCCGCCGGTCATATGTCCGCGCGCTCGACCGCGCCGGCCCAGGCCGACGCCGGGCTGCCGGTCGGTCGCGATCCCGACCACGCCGAGATCGAGCGGCTCGCGGCCGAGATCGCCCAGCAGCGCCAGACCGACGGGTTCACCTCCACCGCGGTGCCGCTGGCGGAGCCGATGTCGGTGATGCCCAGGAGCAGCGACGACAGCTGCCACCACGGCGGCGGCGACGTCTGCACCAGCGCGTGCACGATCGCCGACTCGATCTGCGACAACGCCGGCAAGATCTGCGCGCTCGCCGACAAGCTGCCCGGGGACCGCTGGGCCGCCGGCAAGTGCAGCGATGGTCAGGCCAGCTGCGTCGAGGCCCAGACCAAGTGCTGCGGCTGCCTGTGAATTAGGGACGCTTTTCCGAGTTGCGGGGGGTTGGGCGGGCACCAGGGCCAAAAGGAAGAGAGGGCCCAAAAGAACAGGCGCCCGCCCCCCGGGGGGGGGGGGGCGCGCAACGGGGCACGCCCCAAGCGCGCCATGCGGGCG
>JBBQEX010000012.1:0-153258 GCA_038321315.1 Haliangiales bacterium
CGGAGCGCGGCTGCATCGTGATCACACCGATCAGCTCGTCCTCGCTCGGCTCGGCATGTGCGACGCGTGCCACGAGCACGCACGCGATGGCCACGATCCTCACGCGGAGAGGACACGTCCACGCCCGGCGAGTTGCAGCTCAGCGGCCGACGAGACCGGCGTACAGCGCGTTCGCGATCCGCAGCGCGCCAGTTGTCGTCGGATGCTGGAAATCTTTGACCACGAGGCCGCGCTTGTACCAGCTGCGCGATGCGCCCTTGCCGCCCATCCACGCGAACGTGTCCCAGAACGCGCAACCATGAGCGGCCGCTACCCGGCGCTGTGCGTTGACCATCGCGGGGATCGATTCGCGCGGCGGCATGGCCTCGGCGGTGTAGTCGAGCTGATCGAGGGGGGAGACCACGAGGCAGGATCCGTTGGGGTTCGCCGCACGCACGCTCGCGAGCAGATCGCCGTACAGCTTCTCGTGCTCCGCCATCCCGGCGCCGCGCGGTGCCAGCCATTCGGCCTCGTTGGTGCCGAGCATGATCACCACGAGGTCGGAGCCGCGATGCGCGAGCTGCTTCTGCCAGTGCTCCGGCAGGTTGTGATTGGCGAGCTGCTTCGCCGTGGCATTGACGACACCGAGGTTATCGACGACGGCGCCGTGCGCATTCTCGAGCGCAGCACCGAACAGCCGGACCTTGCCGCGCGCGCGGAGCTCGAACTTGCGCGCCCCATCGGGCAACGCGAGCTGCGCGAAGGCCGCCTGCTTGGTGGTGGCTGCGGTCTGGACCGTCGCGACCTCCTTGCCTTCGGCGTAGATCGCGAGCTCGCCGCCGCGCGGCTGCGCCAGGTAGTGAAGATCGATGCTGGTGACGCTCGCCTTCGAGACGATCCGGATCACGCCGCCGCCGTCGGACTCCGCACTGCCGCCGAGGCCGAGAAGATGATCGGTGGGCTGCACGGTGGAGATGCCGTGCACGCGCCAGGCCCCGGTCGCGACCCGCGCGATCGCACGATGCTGACAGTAGGGATGCGGCGGCGCGGCCCACACGAAGCCAGGTCCGCCATCGCCGAGCAGCGCATCGAGCTTCTCGCGCAACCCGTGCGTGATCTGATCGTCGGCGGTCAGCGAATCGCCGAAGTACGAGATCCGCAGCGCGTGCGGCGCGGTACCGGCCTGCTGCGCTGCGAGGGCCGCGCGGAACGCATCGAGCGCGGCGGGCTGTTCGAACGTCGCGGGCGGGATGACCTCGGCTTTCGGCGATGCATGCGCCGTTGCCGCGATCAAGCAAGCGGCGAGGAGACCGACGCGCATCAGGCCGGCAGCGTAACGCAGTCGGGCTCAGTCGGTCGCGCGCTTCAGGATGATGAAGGCGACCCGGCGATTGGTTGCCCATGCGGCTTCGTTGTGGCGGCGGTCGACGGGCTGGGTCTCGCCGTACCCCTGCGACGTCAGGCGATTCGCCGGCACGGGCTTGACGGGCTCGGCGGTGGTGCCGTGTGTGGTCAGGTACTCGACGACCGCCGCGGCGCGCCGTTCCGAGAGGTCGAGGTTGTAGGCGTCGTCGCCACGTTCGTCCGTGTGCCCCTGCACCTCGATCAGCTCGATATCGGGATTGCCGTTCATCGTCGCGATCACCGCGTCGAGGATCGGGTAGCTCGCCTTCTTGATGATCGCCTTGTTGAACTCGAACTGGATCGGCTCGAGCGTGACGATGCCGCTCCCGGTGAGCTCGGTGATGCCGCGATCCGGGCAGCCATCCTGATCATCGACGTTGTTGTAGGTCTCGGGCTCGTTGATGCACTTGTCGTCCTTGTCGAGGATTCGGTCCTTGTCGTTGTCGAGATCAGGACAACCATCCTCGTCCTCGAACTTGTCGTAGTCCTCCGGATCGTTGGGACACAGATCGTCGACGTCGAGGATCTTGTCCATGTCGTTATCCGGATCGGGGCAGCCATCCTCGTCTTCGAAGCCATCGTAGTCCTCGGGATCGTCGGGGCACTTGTCGATGTTGTCGTTGATTCGATCGCCGTCGCGATCGTTCACGTGATCGTCGGGGCAACCATCCTCGTCCTGGAATCCATCGCGGTTCTCCGGGATGTTGGGGCACTTGTCATCCTCGTCGAGGATCTGGTCGCGATCGTTGTCGGGCTCGGGACAGCCATCCTCGTCCTCGAACGCGTCGAAGTCCTCGGGCTCGTTCGGGCACCTGTCGACATCGTCCTTGAGGCCATCGCCATCGCGATCGCCCAGGCTCGGCTCGAACACGATGCCGATGAACGCGCGCAGATCCGGGTTCGCGCCCTTGTTCGGGATCAGGCCGCGCCCGCCGCCGAGCGACAGGAACGAGTTGCGCGCGAGGTACAGCTTGACGCCCGCGATCGCCTCGAGCGGCTGGTAGTTCTCGTGATCGCCGAGCGGCAGCGCACCGAAGATCTCGCCGACGACATCGAACTTCTGGCGCGAGATCGCGTACGAGATGCCGAAGCCGTACGGGATCTCGGTGCCCGCGGTCATCCTCGCGCCGGTCGTCGGCGTCATCGGGTCCTTGCCCGGATCGTCGTTGGTGAACGTCGTGCTCTTGCGGATGCGGATGCCGCCGTTGAGCGCGAGCTTCAGGCGACCGTCGCGGCCGAACTCCTTGTCGAGGATGCCCATGACCTGCGGGACCGCGGTGTTCTCGCCGAGGAACGCGCCCTTGGGGCTCGTCGTCTGGCCGAGGTACACGCTCGCGATCACACCGAGGCCGATGTGCGGACCCTTGCTCGTCTTCAGGAATCGGGTCTTGAAGTGGAGGCCGATGTTGCCGATGCCCTGGCCGTCGACCTTGTAGTCCTTGTTGTCGTTCGAGTTGGGCTGGTTGGTCTTGTCGGGCGCGATGTCGCCCGCCATCAGCTTGAACGGCGCCGAGATGCCGAACTCGAGCTCGACCGGACCGGCGTGGATGCCGAACGCGCCGACGAGCGTCGCGGTGATGATGTTGTTGATCGTGTACGTGTGGTCGCCGTTGCCGCTCAGCTCGAGGAGATGGTGTCCCCAGTCGAGCGAGCCGAGGCCGAACGACACTTCTTTGTCGCCGAGCACCTGCGAGGCGTTGATCGTGAGGTAACCGCGCGAGTCCATCGCCGGTCGGAACGAGCTCAGATCGACGTTTCCGCCCGTGTCGGCGTGGGCCGCGGACGAGCCAGCGATCGTCGCGATCGTGGCGGTAGCGAGTGCGAACGAACGGATGGACATGACGCCTCCGTCTCCCTCGTACCATCTGCCCCGAGATCGGGTCAAATAAGCGAGAACACTCGTTTTGCGAAGGTCAGGGCCGCAGCGTGATCTTCAGCTGGATGCAGCGCGCTTCGACCGAGTTGCAGGCCGAGCCGCACTTGGCGAAGTACTGCTTGGCCTTCGCGGCGTTGCTCGAGCGGCAGGCGGTCAGCACCATCACGGGGAACATCGAGGAGTCCGGCCTGCAGTGATACGACTGCTCGAACTCGACGAGCGCGGCGGCATCGGCGCCAACGTTCATGTCCGAGACCGCCTTGGCCTTCATGTCGGCCGCCTTCTGCGGATCGCAGGCGGGTGGCGGTGGCGTGACCACGGTGCTCGAGCCCGAGCCATTGCCGTTCGGGCGGATCACGGCGACTTCCTTCTCGCACGGGATCTTGCGCAGCTGCGCCGCGATCCCGGCGCTCTGGGCCTGATCGACCAGGACCGCGAGGTCCTTGCAGTGCTTGCTGTCGGCGGCCGCGTGGCCCTTCTTCATCATGTCGTCGGACAGCTTCTTCTCGAGGTCGTCGTACGACTTCTGGGCGTCCTTGAGATAGACCGAGTCCTTCTTGATCTTGTAGAGCGCGTCGGCGGCCTTCTTGAGGCTCTCGTCGTGGACCGCCTCGGTCACCTTGTTCGCGAAGCTCTCGGAGGCGACCTCGTCCTTCGCCTTCTGACCGAGCTCCTTGGCCTTGGCCGGGTTCGATGTTGCGAGCCCGTTGGCGCAGGTCTGCAGGTCGGTCCAGTTGCGTGCGCTCTGGAGCTCGACGCACTTGGTGAGCTGCTCGTTCGGCGGGCCGGCGATCGCCGAGTCCGGCGTCACCGTCGGCTCCTGCGACCCGGTGCCGCTGCCGTTGTTGGTCGTGACGTCGGCGTCGATCGCGACGACCGCGATCTGCGACGCATCGGCGATCACTTCCATCGTCGCGCTGCCGGTCCCGTTGCCAGCACCGTGGTTGGTCGCCTTGTCACCGTTCTTGAGGACGAAGAACAGGATCACGCCGATCAGGACGACCGCGCCCAGGATCAGCGCGATCATCATCCCCTTCTTGCCGCCGTCGGGGACATCGGTGATCACCGCATCGCGATCGAACACGAAGTCCTCGCCGGGCTCGACGAAGCGGAGCCGGACGTGGCCGAGGTCGACGACGTCGCCGCGGCGGAGCTCGACCTTGCCGTAGTCCTGGCCGTTGACGCGAACGCCGTTCGACGACTGCAGGTCGCTGATCGTGTAGCGCTGGGTGTCGGGCTCGCGAACCAGCTTGGCGTGGTTGCGGCTGATCGAGCGGTGGTTGATGACGATGTCGTTCTCGTCGGTCCGCCCGATGATCATCTGCGGGCGCGACAGCTCGAACTCGCGCTTGGCGAAGTTCGACGACAGGACGACAAGCTTGCCGTAGCCGACCGAGTGCGACAGCGCGGCGACCGCGGCCGCGTTGGCGACCGGGCGACCGGCGGGATCGGTGTCCGCGATCGCGACCTGCGTGCGGGCGGCATTGCCGACCAGCTGCGCGGCGACCGGCGCGGTCGGCGAGGTCGCCTGTGGCAGCGTCGCGGCGCCGTTCGCCGGGATCGCGGCGACGATGTCGGTCGGCGCGTCGACGCGTTCGATCGGCATCGTGCGCGCGTCGTCGACCTGCTCGACCCCTTCGGCCTTCAGGTAGAGCTTGTAGTCACCGATCTGGACCTGATCGGAGATGCGGAGCGAGACGCGCTCGGCGATCCTCGCGTTGTTGACCCGGATGCCGTTGTAGCTGCCGAGGTCCTCGATCTGGACCTCGTTGTTGCTGCGAACGATGCGCGCGTGGCGGCGCGACACGTTCCGCTCGGTGAGGCGGATCGTGTTTCCTTCTTTGCGGCCGATCGTGATCTCGTCGCGGATCAGAGGGACGACAGTCGTCTTTCCCTCATCATCCTGGATCACAAGCTTGAACATCGAGCGTTTCCCCTCAGCAGTCGATTACTTGTTCCCACCGTGGGCCTGACGCGCGAGCTTCACGGCAGTCACCAGTTGTGGATCGTCCCCGTTCGCAGAATCGATTGTGGCACTAGATCCCGAGCCTGCGCCACTGCCCGAGCCAGGACCTACGACGATCGCGACCGGGACGAATGCTTCCGCGCGAACATCGGGAATGATCCCCTTGGATTCCAGAGAGTTGCCCTTGGGCGTGTAGTACCGCGCCGTGGTCAGCTTCAGTCCTGACCCATCGTCAAGATCGAAGAACGTCTGCACCGTGCCCTTGCCGTACGTCGGAAGTCCGACGAGCTTCGCGCGCCCGGCGTCGTGCAAGGACGACGCGAGGATCTCGGCTGCCGACGCGGTTCCTTGATCGACGAGCGCGATGATCTGCGTCCGGGTCGCCAGCCCACCCTTGTGCGCGACCTGATTCTCGACGGCGCCGGCGCGTCCGCGGATCGTCACGATCGTGCCGCTGTCGAGGAACTGGTCGGCGATCGCGACGGCCTGATCGACGAGCCCACCGGGGTTGCCGCGCAGATCGAGGACGAGGACGTCGAGCGCGCCGGCCTTGCCGAGGGTCGCCAGCGCGGCGGCCGCGTCGCTGCCAGTCGCCTCCGCGAAGTGGTTGATCTGGAGGTAGCCGATGCCCTTCTCGATCACGTGCTGCGCGACGGTCGGCAGCTTGATCTGCGCGCGCACGATCGTGAACGCCCGGGGCTCCTTCCAGCCGACGCGGAGCACCTCGACGGTGACCCGGGTCCCCGACGGCCCGCGCAGCTTGACCTCCCACTGCCCGGCCTCGTGGATCTCCTTGCCCGGCTCCGCCGTGATCTCCTTGGTCCCCGGCTGGGCACCCTGGTTGATGCTGACGACGAGATCGTCGAGCTGGATCCCGGCGACGTCGGCCGGCGAGTGCGGCACGACCTCGTCGACCACCGGGTACGGCGGCACGCGTGGCCGCGCGTCGTCGATCTCACCGGGCCCGAGCGTCACGCCGATGCCGCCGAACTCGCCCTCGGTGTCCTGGCGGACGTGCTGGTAGCGCTGCGGCGGCAGGAACGTCGTGTTGGGATCGAGGTTGTGCACCATGCCCTTCACCGCGTCGTACACGAGCTTCTTCTCGTCGACCGGATCGACATACGTCGTCTCGACGGTGGTCAGCGCCTGGGCGAACGCGTCGAGCGTCTTGAACCGCGAGACGTCCGGCTTGGGGGCCGCCGGCGGAAGCGCGACCGCGGTGATCGTCGTGGCGACCGCGATGCCGGCGACGAAGGCGGCGACGTGACTGGCTATGCGCACCAGGGGACTGTAGACGCTCTACGGGGCAGAAGGAGGTCCGAGTACGAGTACGAGTACGAGCACGAACGACCAGCGACGACCAGCGACGACAGCGACGACAGCGACCAGCGACGACGACCAACGACCACCGACGACCAGCGACGACTCGGTCGGCGACTCAGTCGGCGAGGACGCGATCGATCAGGCGGGTCAGCATCGAGACGATGCGGACGAGGTGATCCTTGCCGATGTGAACGTCGTCGACCGTCAGGCGGCGGCGCGCCACGAGGATGTCCAGACAGGCCGCGCACTCGAGCGCCGATCCACGTGCCATGTCGAGGAACTGCGCTCGATCTGGCCGCGACCGCTTGCCATTGCCTTCGGCGATGTTGAGGGCGATCGACGAGCCCGCGTCGTCGAGGTGACGCACCACCCCGAGCTTCGCCCTGGTCAGCCTCGAATCGACGAGCATCCCAGCCCAGGCCACGAACGTGATGCTCACCTGATAGACATCGAGCTTCTCGTGGTCGAACACCAACCCGATGTCGACCGCCTCGTCCCGAGGTTGCGTCGTTTCTTGAGGTTGCGTCGTTTCTTGTCGCTCGTCGCTATCGTCGTCGTCGTTTCGCCGTGGTCGTCGTACTCGTACTCGATCCCGCTTCTGCCTTGCCGCCGAACAGGGGCTCCGGGTCGATCGGGAGTCCCCCCGGGCCCACCCTCATCCTGATCTCGAAATACACCCGGTGGCGCGCCGCGGTTCCGAGCTTGTCGCCGGGCTCGACGACGGCGCCGACCGGCACGGTGAGGTCGCCGAGCTTGGCGACGATCGAGTAGTAGTCGCCGTGATCGATGACGACGCCGCGATCGAGGCCGCGGATCGGGCCGGCGTAGCGGATCGATCCGCGGGCCGGCGCGCGCGCGACCGCGTGGGAGTCGACCTCGAGATCGATGCCGCGGCGCGCGAGCGTGGCCTTGCTGCGCTCGTGAACCAGGATGCCGAAGTGGCGCGCGATCTCGCCGTGCGCGACGCGGGCGAGCGCGGTCGGGAACGTCAGCTCGGCGAGGTGCGCGGTGTCGGCGGCGATCCGGCTGCGCGCGACCGCGAGCTCCGCGAGCTCGGCGACCAGCGCGGCGCGCTCGTCGGCATCGCGGCCGAGCACGAGCCGGATCGCGGCGCGGCGGCGCGCGGACGCCATCGGATCGGCGGCCGGCGCGTGGAGCACGCGGTAGGCGGCGCGCGCGCGCGCGATGCGATCGGCATCGAGCGCTGTCACCTTGTCGGTGATCGTGGCGACCGCGCGATCGACCGAGGCGGCCTGGTCGGCGAGCAGCGACGCGAGCACGTCGCGCGGCAACGCGTGGTGCACGCCGTCGTCGTGGACGACGGTCGGCAGCGGCGGCGGCTCGTGCTCGTCGGCGCTCGCCGTGCCGGTCGCGAGCAGCAACGCGAGGACCGCGCTAGGCAGTCGCACGCGCGCCCCGCGGGAAGCCGGCGGACGTGCCCGCACCGGCGAGCGCGCCGCCGATCAGGCCGAGCAGCGCTGCGCCGGCGACGAACAGGCCGAGCTCGCCGACCGGCGGGAACACGACGTCGACGGTGCCGAGGGTGCCGCTGAGCGCGCCCGCGATGTCGGCACCGTAGAGCTGGATGCCCCAGTAGATGATGACGCCGGCGAACAGCGCGCCGACCGCCGTGAGGATCGCGCCGGCGAGCGCGGTCGGGAACGCGAAGAAGCTCGGATCGGCGCCGAGCAGGTGCGCGACCGCGCGCTCCTGGCGGCTGCGATCGAGGCGCACGCGGATCGTGGCGAGCACGACGACGAGCGCGAGCCCCCCGAACACGCCGGCACCGGCCCACGCGACGGCGCGCACGGTGGCGAGCGAGCCAGCCGCGGCGCGCGCGGGCTCGCGATCCTCCTCCACGACGACGTCGTCGACGCCGGGCACCGCGCGCAGCGTCGCGACGGTCGGGCTCATCGCGACGACGTCGCGCACGCCGGGTGCAAACGTGACCTCGATCGACGCGGGCAGGCCACGCGCGTCGAGCCCGGCGAACAGCGCCTTGTCACCGGCGAGCGAGCTCTCGAGCCGGCGAACGGTCTCGTCGCTGCCGATCAGCTCGGCGTGCTCGACCCCCGACTGCTGCTGGAGCTTCGCGAGGATGGCGCGCGCCTGCTCGTCGCCGACCGCGTCGCCGAGGTAGACGACCATGCTCGCGCCGCGCGACGTCGCGCGCGACGCGTCGCTCCATCGATCGACGTTCTCGGCAGCGACGCCGGCGATGCCGACCGCGATCAGCGCGCAGGTCAGGACGAGGAGCGTCCACATCGTCGAGCGCGGCTGGTCGGAGACGATCCGCGCCGCGCGGCGCGCGAGTGAACCGATCACGTCTCCTCGTCGCACGCGCCGCTCGACCACGCGTTGTGGCGGCGACCGTAGGGTCCGGTGATCCGATCGAACACCGCCTCGGGTGCGGGCCCCTGATCGGGTTCGACCGTCACATCGATCGAGACGTCGGTGAGATCGAAGCGGCGGACGATGCGCGGCGCGACGAGCTTCTTGATGCGGCGGAGCGTCTTCATCCTCAAGGGCGGTGTCCTGCGAGTGCGGGGAACGGGAGCAGGTTGTCGCGATCGTCGTCGGTCGCTGGCAGCGTGACGTTCGGGCTCGAGCCGGCCGCGAGCGGCGCGCTCTCGATCGCGATCATCAGCTCCTCGATCGTGGTGCCCTCGAGCGCGATCTCGCCGATCGGGCGGAGCGCGCCGTCGAGCATGACGAGCTGGCGCCAGCCCTCGCGCTCGGCGATCGCGCGCAGCGCGGGATCGCGGCCGAACACGAGACACGCGGCCCCGGCCGCCGCGGCGGTCGCGAGCGCGGCGCACACGAGCTCGGCCCCGGCGGCGTCCTGCAGGCTCGTCGGATGATCGGCGATCACGAGCGCCGGGTTGCGGATCAGCGCGCGCGCCACCGCGACGCGCTGGCGCGCGGACTGAGACAGACAGTCGACCGGCAGCGACGCCTCGGACTCGAGGCCGAGCTGCACGAGCAGGTCGTGCGCGCGCAGCAGCGACACCGAGCGCGGCACGCCGTCGATCTCGAGCGGCAGGACGACGTTGAGCTGGGCGCTGCGATCGTCGAGCAGCAGCAGATCCTGCGGCACGATGCCGACGTTGCGGCGCAACAGGCGCAGCGACGACCGCTGCAGCTTGCCGACGTCGCGCCCGAGGACCTCGATGCGTCCGGCGCTCGCGGCGAGCTCGCCGAGCGCGGCGGCGACGATGCGTGACGTGCCGACACCCGCGGCACCGACGACGAGCACGACCTCGCCCCGCCCGACCACCATGTTCGCACCGCGCACGAACGGCACGCCCCCGCCCGGGCGGTCGAGGGATACATCGACCAGGTTGATCGTCATCGACTTCATGGGTACGCCCATCCCACGGGCGGGGTCAAAAAACCGGCTACGCTCGGATACCCGTGCGCGCCCTCGTCTTCCTGATCGCGATCGCCGGTTGTCGCGCCGGCGACACCGAGGATCGCGTCGACAAAGCAGCCGCGCGGATCGACGATCACGATCAGCGGATCGCGACGATGGAGCGACGCGGCAAGGTCGACGCGCACGCGGTCGCGGTCGAGCTGCTCGCGAACGGCAAGGCGGCGGGACTGTCCGGACCTTCAGGTCCTCAGGGCTCGCTCGGGCCACCGGGACCGATCGGTCCGGCTGGACCCGGTGGAGTCGGACCGGTGGGGCCCGAGGGCGCGCGCGGTGGCAAGGGCGATCCGGGACCGCCCGGCCCCGATGGGCCGCAGGGCGTGCAGGGGCTCCAGGGTCCGCAGGGCCTGCAAGGTCCGCAGGGTCCGCAGGGTCCCAAAGGCCCGCCGGGCCCGACGGGCGCGTTCGGCACCAAGTCGGATCTCGTGCGCAAGGAGGCCCGGATCTCCGTCGGTGCCGGCATGGTCGCGACCGCGGTCGCGAGCTGCGATCGCGCGGTCGATCTGCTGGTGACCGGCGGCTGCTACGCCGATCCGCAGTGGATGGCGCAGCTGGTCGCCGCGCGGCCGATCGCGATGACCGACCTCGCGAACCCGGCGAGCTGGCGCTGCGACTATCGGAACACGTCGGCGAGCTCGACGATCGAGGTCGTCGCCGAGGCCTACTGCGTGCGCCCACGCGACTGACTGTGCGCAAAGGCACATTTACGTCTCGGGATCACGTTGCTACAACCATCGCGCGTGATGGATCTGTTCGAATCGCGCAGCGAAGCCGCGCAGCTGATGCGCGAGCTCGACTGGTCGAAGAACCCGCTCGGGCCGCCGGACGGCTGGCCGCGGTCGCTGCGCACGATCATCCCGATCATGCTCGCGTCGCGCTTCGCGATGCGCGTGCTGTGGGGCCCCGAGCTCATCTTCCTCTACAACGATGGCTATCGGCCGGTCCTCGGCGCGTCGAAGCATCCGTCGGCGATGGGCAGCCGGACGCGCGAGAGCTTCGCCGAGGTCTGGGACATCGTCGGGCCGCTGTTCGAGCGGGTGACCGCGGGCGAGGCGGTCGCGCTCGACGATCGCTTGCTGCCGCTCGATCGCAACGGCTACCTCGAGGAGTGCTACTTCACGCTGTCGTACTCGCCGATCGCGAACGACGACGGCACGATCGGCGGCGTGCTCGGCGTGGTCTCCGAGACCACCGCACGCGTCCTCGCCGAGCGCCGCCTGCGAACGCTCCGCGAACTGTCGGGCGCGTCGGCGGCGACCGTGATGACCGAGGCGTGCCGCGGGATCGCCGCCGCGCTCGCCCACAACCCGGCGGATATCCCGTTCGCGCTGGTGTTCGTGGTCGAGCCCGACACCGGCGCCGTGCGGCTCGTCGATCAGGTCGGCGTCGCGCCGGACAGCCCGCTCGCGAGCGGCTGGACGTTCGACAACACGCGCGCGACGGTCGAGCTCGCGCCGCGCTACGGCGCGGTTCACGCCGGCGCGTATCCCGAGGCGGTCGCGCGCGCGGTCGTACTCCCGCTCGTCCGCCCGAACGAGTTCGGCGCGATCGCGTACCTCGTGATCGGGATCAACCCGCGCTGCGCACTCGACGAACCGCACGCGACGTTCTTCGAGCTGGTCGCCGAGCAGGCGACCCGGGCGATCGCGAACGCGCGGTTCGCCGAGGAGCGCGGCCTGTTGCTCGCACGCGAGCGGATCGCCGAGGAGCGCCTGCGCAGCCTGTTCAGCCACGCCCCGGCTGCGATCGCGCTGTTCCATGGCCCGGCGCACGTGTTCGAGCTCGCGAACCGCGCGTGCTGCGAGCTCGTCGGTCGCCACGATCTGATCGGTCGCCCGGCGCGCGACGCGTTGCCCGAGCTCGCCAACCAGGGGATCTGGGACCTGTTCGATCGCGTCTATCAGACCGGCGAGCCGTTCGCCGGCCGCGAGGTCCCGATCAAGCTCGCCCGCCTCGGGCAGCAACTCGATCAGGGCTACTTCGACTTCACGATCCAGACGATGCGCGACGCCGACGGCGCGATCGTCGGGCTCATGGTGTTCGCGATCGAGATCACGGCGCAGGTCCGGGCGCGGCTTGCCGAGGCCTCCGCGCGTACCGAGGCCGAGCGCAGCAACCTCGCGAAGGACGAGTTCCTCGCGATCGTGAGCCACGAGCTGCGCAACCCGCTCTCCGCGATCCTCGGTTGGACCCGCATGCTGCGCTCGACGGAGCTGCCGCCGGAGAAACACGCCCAGGCCCTCGAGACGATCGAGCGCAACGCGCTCAACCAGTCGCAGCTGATCGAGGATCTGCTCGACGTCTCGCGGATCGTGAGCGGCAAGCTGAAGCTCGAGGTTCGCACGCTCGACTTCGTCGAGATCGTCGAGGCCGCCGTCGAGTCGGCGCGTCCGGCGATCGCCGCGAAGCAGCTGCGCATCCGCACGATCATCGACACCGCGCACGTCGCGCTGATGGGCGATGCCGCCCGGCTACAGCAGGTCGTGTGGAACCTGCTGACCAACGCGTCGAAGTTCACGCCGAAGGGCGGCAGCATCAAGATCCACGTCACGCGGCACGACTCGGTGCTCGAGCTCGAGGTCAGCGACACGGGCAGCGGGATCGACCCCGCGTTCCTGCCGTACGTGTTCGAGGCGTTCAAGCAGGCCGACTCGACGACCACGCGCAAGCACGGTGGCCTCGGCCTTGGCCTCGCGATCTCGAAGCGCATCGTCGAGATGCACGGCGGGACGATCGCCGCACACAGCGACGGCGAGGGCACCGGCGCGACGTTCACCCTGCGGCTACCGGTCGCCCCGATCCGGGCGAGCGCCACGCCGCCCACCGGCGCGCCGGTCAAGCTTCAGCGCTGGGATCGCCCCGCCGAGCTCGCCGGCCTCCGCGTCCTCGTCGTCGACGACGACGAGGACGGGCGCGAGATGATCGGCGCGGTCCTCGAGACCTGCGGCGTGCGCGTGACGCTCGCCGATGGTGTACCGGCGGCGCTCGCGGCGTTCGATCGGGAGCGCCCCGACGTCCTGCTCAGCGACATCGGGATGCCTGGCGAGGACGGCTACTCGCTGATCGCCAAGATCCGCGCGCGCCCCACCTCGGCCGGCGGCATGACGCCGGCCGCGAGCCTCACCGCGTACGCCGGCGTCGAGGATCGCAAGCGCGCCCTCCACGCCGGCTTCAACATGCACGTGCCCAAGCCGGTCGATCCGGCCGAGCTCGTCGTCGTGATCGCGAGCCTGGCGCGGATCGCGCGTGCGCTCGCTCAGTAGCAGACGATGCCGTGCGTCGAGTTCGGCTTGAGGCCGACATCGAGGGGCGCGGTCGTCAGCTCCTTGGTCGTGTCGCGCTCGCGGATGCCGCTCGCCGCCGCGGCCTGATCCGAATAGAGGACCTGGCCGCCCGGGCACACCGCGAGATCGCCGGCGACCTGGGTCGTCGCGGTCAGCTGCGCGGGGAACAGACCGTGCGTCGCGTAGTCGTAGCCGAGCACCTTGCCGTCGGGATACGCCGATGCGACGAGGTACATGATCGCGGCGTCGCCGGTGCCGGTGAACGCGACGCGGCTCGACGCGAAGAACGAGCCCATGTCGGCATTCATCACGACGCACGCCGTCGCCGTGCCGCCCGAGGTCGGGATGTGCTCGATGCAGCCCTCGCCGGTCGCGTAGTCGTTGGTCGGCACCACGAGCCCGCCGCCGCTGCCCGGGGACTCCTCGAGGAAGCCGACCGGGTTCTTGGTCGTCAGCGTGATCGAGCCGACCTTCTGATCGGTCGCCGGATCGATCTCGTAGATCTTGCCGAGCCCGCGGGGCGGCTTGTACATCATCGTGTCGTCGAGCAGGCCGCACGCGACGAACAGCTTGCCGCCGACCAGCGCGATCGACTCGCAGTTCGGCTGGCCATCGGGATCGTCGGCGCCGAGATCGATCTCGGTCTTCACCATCGAGACGCGATCGATGACGACGACGCCCTTGCCGGAGAACGTCGGCACGTAGAGCTTCTGGCCGCTGACCGCGACGTCCTGCGGGTTCGTGTTCGTGCCGGTGCCGAGCTGCGCGATCAGCGTGAACGACTGATCGTCGAGGATCGTGACGTTGTTGCCATCGTTGCGGTTGACGATCAGGAGCTCGTGGCCGACGTGGCGCAGCACCGGGTCGTCGCCGACCGCGCCCTGCGGCGCGATCGCCTTGGTGACCTTCTGCGTCACCGGATCGATCGACGCCATGATCCCGGGATCGCCGGGCGTGAAGTCACCGGACACGACGATCGCGACGGGCGCGGCGGGTGGGTGCGCGTCCGCGGAGCCCGCGGCATCGGGCAGATCGGAGATCTTGTCGTCGCCGCAGGCGGCGAGGACGAGGGGCAAGGTCAGGAGCGTGGCGATTGTCTTCATGGTTGATTCCTTAGTGAGTCCAGAGCACCGAGACGTAGAAGCTGCGGCCGGGCAGCGGAAACCCGGCCAGATCGGCGAGCGCGATCGGGGTCGACGTGAACGCCGGGCCGGGCGGTGGCACGAGTGGCAGGTCGACGACGCGCGTGCCAGCGAGGTTCTCGACCGACACCGCGAGCGTGACGCCGCCGGCGATCTCGGCGCTCGCGCCGGCGCCGAACAGCGCGCGCGCCGGCACGCGTCCGAGGTTCGCGGGATCGAGGAAGCTGGTCGCCTGGTACGCGGTGTCGAACCACGCGGTCAGGCGGCGCTCGGCGACCCGTTGCGAGACGTCCGCGCGTGCGTAGAGCCGGTGTCCCGGCGTGCGGGGCAGCGCGCGACCGGCGAGCGTGACGTCATCGGTGATCTGCTCGGTCGCCAGCCGGGTGTAGCTCGCGGTGAGCGACACCGCGCGCGCGATCCGGCCGGTCACCGCGAGCTCGCCACCGTAGGTCTGCGTGCGGCCGATGTTGATCGCGCGCGCGATGTAGCCGGCGAACGTGACGAACGAGATCGTGTCGCGCGCGTGGGTCGCGAACAGATCGGCCTCGACGAGCACGCGATCGAGTGGTCCCACCGGTGGTGGCGCCCACACCGCGCCGAAGTCGCCGTTCGGGCCGCGCTCGGGGCGCAGGTCCGGCGTGCCGATCA
Organism: Haliangiales bacterium; assembly: GCA_038321315.1. GTDB lineage: Bacteria > Myxococcota_A > Polyangia > Haliangiales > Haliangiaceae > JABFXX01. The sequence goes on from JBBQEX010000012.1 coordinate 15,053, forward strand.
CGTAGCCGCGGTTGCCGAACAGCTCGACGAGCGTCGGCAGGCGGACGTAGTAGCCGGCGCTGCCCTTGAGCGTCACGTCGTCGCGCAGCGCGAACCGCGCGGTGAGCCGCGGGCTCGGCACGACGTCCGAGCGCGGCGCCGGGGTGGCGTCCTGCATCGGCCCGACGGTGATCGCGGCGGGCACCGTGCGCACCGCATCGAGCCGGATCGCCGGTGTGATCTCGAGCTGCGGCGCGAGCGCGATCTCGAGCTCGGCGAGCAGCGCCGCGCCCTCGCGATCGCCGGTCACGCCGGGCTTGCCACCCGCGCGATCGGACTCGTGAAATCGGTCGCCGCGCAGCTCGGCGCCGATCGAGCCGCGCGCGGTGCCGCGGCGCGCGCTCCACGTCGTCGTCGCGCCGCCCGACAGCGTCGTGTAGACGTGGTCGATCACGCCGAGCCCGAGCTCGCCGTGCGGATCGTGCAGCGCCTGGCGCTCGACGAGCCCGTAGAGCGCGCCGGTCGCGAGCGCGCCACCGATCGCCCGCACGACGCGGGTGTCGCCGATCGCGTCGAGCGTCCCGAGCCGCGCGGTCGGCGCCGGCAGCGACGTCGTGCCCGGCAGGCCCTGTCCCTTGTACGCGACGCGTACGCCCCCGCTCGTCGCGCCGGTCGCGAGGCGCGCGGCCCCGTCGACCTGAGCGAAGCCGTTGTTGCCGCGGCGCGTGTAGCCGTCGTCGGACTTGTTGAGCTGGGTGTCGTGGTTGTCGAAGAAGGTGTAGTCGCCGGACGCGCCGGTGTAGCCGACCGTCACCGACGACTCGAGCCCGTGCGCGTGGGTGTCGCCGTAGTGCGCGCGAAGGTGGCGCGCGCCGTACGAGCCGTAGCCCGCCGACGCCGACACGCGCTCGCCGTGTTCGCCGGGCCCGACCCGCGTGATCAGGTTGACCGCACCGCCGACACCCGCGCCGCCGAGCTCGATCGGCACCGCGCCGCGATAGATGTCGACCCGCGCGAAGCTCGCCAGCGCGAAGCGGCCGAGATCGGTGGTGACCTCGGCGAGCCGCGCGAGCGGGATGCCGTCGACCAGCACGGCGGTGTGACCCGGCGCCGCGCCGCGGATCGAGATCGACTGGTAGCTGCCGAGCCCGCCGAGGCTCCGGACCTGCACGCCCGGCGCGGTCGCCGCGGCATCGGCGACCGTCGCGGCCGCGCCGTGCTCGTCGGGGTGGAGCACGGTGACGAACGGCGCGTCGCCGAGCGCGCGCGCGCCATCGCGGTTGATCTCGGCCGGGCGATCGTCGGTGATGACGATCGTCTCGTCCTTGATGCCCGCGCGCTCGTCCGCCCGCGCGAACGACGCACGACACAAAACAACGGCAATAACGATCGAGGATCGATGCATGTCACCCCACGTGACCGCGACGGAAGGGTGTCCTGACTCCCGGATCGTCCTCGTCGGCGCCTTCCCAGTTTCCCAGTGGCAGTTGCCGATTCGTCCCCGGTTACAGTAGCGGGGGCTGTGTCGGTTTTTCACCGACTTCCTCGCTTCCGTCGACCTATCGCGTACAAGTCGAGACTTCAGGTCTCGGGGCCGTCGTAGTCTATAATTTCGCGATGCGCAACGCCTGGGTCGTGTTCGTCCTTGCCGCGGCGTGCGGCGGTGTTGACGGTGGTTCGGTGTCGGCGATCGACGCGCCGGGCAGTGGCAGCGGCAGCGGCAGCAACCACGTCGACGCGTTCATCCCGGGTGGCACCGGCGAGCCGGCCGAGCTCGCCGGCATGACGCTCTATCACAACCAGGTCCGCGCGGCGGTCGCGACGCCGACGCCACTGCCGCCGCTCGAGTGGGATCCGCAGCTGGCGAGCTACGCCGCGACGTGGGCGGCGATGTGCAAGGACACCGATGCACCCATCGGGCTCATCGACCACGATCCGAACCGCACCGGCGTCGCGGGCTACGCGCAGATCGGCGAGAACATCTTCGGCTCCGGCGGCGCCGCCGCGAGCGCGAAGCAGGCGGTCGACTCGTGGGCCGGCGAGAAGTCGGCCTACGATCCGGCGACCGGCAACTGCACGGGCACCTGCGGGCACTACACGCAGATCGTGTGGCGCACGACGACGCACGTCGGCTGCGCGCTGCACGATTGTCCCGGCCTCCAGTACGGCAGCTCGATCGTCTGCGACTACGGCCCGGCCGGGAACAGCGGCGGAAAAGCTTACTGACCGACGATCTGGGGCTTCATGCCGCCGAGCGCGGCGAGGAGCTCGCCCTTCTCCTTCTCGGGTACCTTGAACTTGTCGAGCGACTTCACGAGGTCCTCGACGACCGCGTTGAACTGCGCCTCGGTGATGTTCATGCCCTTGTGGGCCGTGACCATGTCCTTGCCCTTGTACGCGCAGTCGCCGCCGGTCGCGTTGCAGATCTGATCGACCAGCATCGCCTTGAAGTGCACCGGGTCGACGCCCTTGAAGGTCACGTTGACGCGCTCGTCGGCGAGCACGTTGGCGGCGAAGTCATCGACCACGGCCTTGATCGCGTCGAGGCCGCCGAGCCGATCGAACAGCTTCTTGTCGCCGGCCGGCGCGGTGGTGGTGCCGCCGCCGGCATCCTTCTTGTGGCAAGCCGACGCAGACAGGGCGAGGCCGGTGAGGCCGATCACGACGAGGTTCTGAAGGCGCATGTTTGACCGCGATTCGTATCAGGTTTTCGAGGCCTTGGGCTTCGCCTTGTAGGTCGCCAGGAACTTGAGCGCCTTCATCCCGCGCACCGCCCAGAACATCACGAGGAACCCGCCCACGAGGAAGATCGGACCGGCGAGCATGATCTTGCTCCACGGCACCTGGTCGGCGTCGAACAGGCCGTCGCGGCTCGACTCGATCCACGCGAGCACCTTGCCCGCGATCAGCACGAACACGAGCGGGAACACCTGGACGAGCAGCACCGACGGGATGCCCCACTTCCAGAACCGCGCGTGGCTCGCGAGCGGCGTGCCGTCGTTGAATCGCGCCTGGAAGATCTTCTGGCTCTTGCCGAGGAAGAACGCCATCGACAGGATCAGCGACGCGAGGTTCAAGACGAGGAACAGCACCACGCCGAACAGCGTGAGGAACACGAGCCCCGAGGACGCGCCGTGCGCGAACTGCAGGTAGCTGACCGCGAGCGCGAAGTACTCGAGTAGCGCCATGATCGCCGGCTTCACGATCTGGCCGAGCAGGAAGCCCGACAGCAACGTCAGGCCGACGAGGACTCCGATCGTGCAGATCGTCGCCTTGAGCTCTCCGAACACGCGCGCCAGCGACTGCTTCATCACGTCGCGACCGGCCGACTGGTTGCCCGCCGCGGCCATCGCCGGCAGCTTGACGATCGCGGTCAGCGTCGGGCGGATCGCGAGGACGAACAGCACGAGCGTGAGCGCCATCAGCACGATCGGCAGGATCGAGAAGAGCCAGCTCAGCTTCTTCACGAGCTTGGCGATCGACAGGAAGACCTTGGCGTCCTGCACGACCTTCACGCCGTTCTCGAGGATCAGCACGCTGGGTTGCTCGTCGGGGTGCGCCTTCATCTGATCGAGCGTCGGCGCGAACAGCTCCTTGCCCATGACGATGAAGTAGTCGGCGTGATCATCGAGCGTGTCGAACGTGCCCGCGGCGATCGCGGTCGACGGATTCGTGAAGTCCGACATCGCGCCCTGCACGGTGCGAAACCCGTAGATCACGCCGCCGAACATGTTCACCGTGACGAAGAACACGAGCGCGGCCAGCCCGGAGTACTTGAGCAACAGCTTGCCCTGCCCCGGATACTTCTTCGCGAGCGCGAGCGGCATCAGCAACAGCAACAGGCCGCACAGCGAGAAGCCGAAGATGAGCAGCGAGAACTTCTGCATCTTCTCCGCGCTCTTGATCGCGATCTTCTTCTCCATCTTGGCGAGCACGATCTTCTTGGTCAGCCGCACGAGCTTCTGGAAGTTCTCGACCGTCAGCGAGGCCTTCAGCTCGGTCAGCGGATCCTTGCCGCGCGCCTCGAGCGCGGCGTCGTCGACGTCGTCGGGGATGTCGGCGAACGCGGCCTTGTCCTCTTCGCGCGCCGCGACCTCGTCCGGCTCGACGACACCGTCGCCGTCCTCGTCGTACGGATCGGTCGGCGGATCCTCGGGATCGAGCTCCTCGGCCTCGTGCGCCTCGACCGCGACCGGCGCGGGCGCCTCGTGGTGCTCGGGCGCGGGCGCCTCGTGGTGCTCGGGCGCGGGTGCCTCGTGCTCCGCCGGGTGCGCCTCCGGAGTGGCCGTCGCCGAACCTTCGTGATGCTCCTCCGGCTCGGTCGCTGAACCCGAGCCGTCGTCGGCGTGCGCGAGCCCGCCCCCCAGCACGATGAACAGAACCCAGAGCTTGCGCATCGGGTGCGGCGTTACCATGGTGCGGCAACATGACCAAGCCCCTCGCCAACAAGACGTTCATCGTCACCGGTGCCAACACGGGCATCGGCAAGATCACGGCGCTGGAGCTCGCGCGCCAGGGTGCCCACGTGATCCTCGCGTGTCGCTCCAAGGCCAAGACGCAGACGGTGATCGACGAGATCGCCAAGGCGGTTCCCGACGCGAAGTGCGAGTACGTCGCGCTCGACCTCGGGGACCTGGCATCGGTGCGCACGTGCGCGACCGAGATCCTCGCGCGCAAGATCGCGATCCACGGGCTGATCAACAACGCGGGCCTGGCGGGCAAGCGCGGCCAGACCAAGGACGGGTTCGAGCTCGCGTTCGGCACCAACCACCTCGGCCACTACCTGTTCACGCGCATGCTGCTCGACCGGATCAAGGAGTCGCCCGAGGCGCGCATCGTGAACGTCTCGAGCAAGTCGCACTACCGCGCGAAGGCGATCGACTGGGATGCGGTCAAGAAGCCGACCAAGTCGATCACCGCGTTGCACGAGTACGAGGTCTCGAAGCTCGCGAACGTGCTGTTCACCAAGGAGCTCGCCCGCCACCTCGACGGCACCAAGATCACGACGTACGCGGTGCACCCGGGCGTGGTCGCGACCGACGTGTGGCGCAGCGTGCCGCCGCCGTTCCGCTGGCTGATCAAGCGCTTCATGATCACGCCCGAGCAGGGCGCCGCGGCGAGCCTGCGCTGCGCGACCGCCCCGGAGCTCGCGACCGAGACCGGCCACTACTACGACGTCGGCGGCGTCGAGAAGCGCCCGAGCAAGGTCGCGGACGACGTCGAGCTCGCGAAGACGCTGTGGCAGAAGAGCGCCGAGTGGACGGGGCTACCGGCTTAGGCGCTACACTCGCGGGATGCTCGCGCTCGCCGCCGTCCTCACCTCGATGCACCTGGAGGGCCCGGTCCCGGAGACCGACGGCGACTATCTCGATGTCACCTTCGACGTGCCCGCCGGCACCAAGGAGATCGAGATCCACCACGAGGACATGTCGACCGACGTGATCCTCGACTTCGGCGTGTGGAGCCCGTCGGGGTTTCGCGGCTGGGGTGGTGGCAACTCCGAGAACATCATCATCGGCATCGATCAGTCGTCGCGCAGCTACCTGCCCGGCACGATCGAGGCCGGCACGTGGCACCTGATCGTCGGCAAGGCGCGGCTCGTCGCGTCCGGCAACATGTACTACGCCGACGTCACGTGCCGAGACGACATCACGCTGACGCCGCGCACCAAGGCGGCGTACACGCCGGTCATCTTGAAGACCGAGCGGCGCTGGTACAAGGGCGACTTCCACGTCCACTCGACCGAGAGTGGTGACGCGCAGGCGACGTTCGATCAGATCCACGCGCTCGCGACGTCGCGCGGCCTCGAGTTCGTCAACCTGTCCGATCACAACACGGTCTCGCAGCACGCGCTGATCGCGGCGATCCAGCCGATGATGCCGGACCTCCTGATCACGCGCGGCGCCGAGATCACGACGTACGAGGGCCACGGCAACGCCGTCGGGATCTCGAGCTACGTCGATCACCGGATCGGCTTTCAAGGGCGCACCACCGTCGACATGATCGGCGACGTCCAGGCCCAGGGCGGCATCTTCATCGTCAACCACCCGGCGCTCGATCTCGGCACCGTGTGCATCGGCTGCGCGTGGAACCATCCCGACACGCCGTGGGACAAGGTCTCCGGCATCGAGATCATCACCGGCAACTTCGAGATCGGCGTGCGCGGCTTCACGCCGCGCGCGATCGCGCTGTGGGAGACCCAGCTCGCCGCCGGCAACCGGATCGCCGCGATCGGCGGCAGCGACGATCACAGCGCCGGCATGGCGATGGGCGCGAACGATTCGCCGATCGGGAGCCCGACGACCCTCGTGCTCGCCGACGCGCTGTCCGAGACCGCGATCATCGACGCGGTCAAGCACGGGCGCACGATGGTCAAGCTGCGCGCGCCCGACGATCCGGACGTCGACGTCCATATGAAGGCGAGCGGTGGCACGCTCGCCGAGATCGGCGACGACGTCGACGGCGCGGCCGCGCAGATCCCGGTCCACGTGACCGGCGGCCACGACACGTTCCTCGAGCTGTACCGCGACGGCGTGAAGATCTCCCGCACCGACGTCACGAGCGACGACTTCACGGTGACGTTGAACGACGCGCCGGAGGCCGGCGACTACCGCTATCGCGTCGAGCTGCTGAACGATCTCAACGAGCGCATCCTGGTGACCAGCCACTTCTATTTTCACGCGACCCCGAGCAGCGGCGCGTGCGGTTGCAACTCGGCGTCGGCGGGCCTCGGCGCGCTCCTGGCGGTGTTCGGCGTCCGCCGGCGACGAACCCGTCGCGGCTAGAAGCTCTGGCTCGTGAACGACAAGAAGCGCATGTGCGATGGGCTCGAGAGCGGCTGCGTGACGATCACGCCGTCGTGTCCGTTGCCGTTGCGGTGCACGAGGTGCGCGCCGTCGGGCCCATAGCCGGTCGCGTAGATGCTGACGTGGTTCGCGCTCGCGAGGTCGTTCGTCATCTCGGAGACCAGGCCCGGCTTGGTGCCGAGCGGGAGATCGACCGAGTGCACGCCGAGCGAGACGTAGTCGACCAGGCCTCCCGGGTGCCAGCCCTCGCTCCACGCAGCACCGATCAGCGGGAGGTCGCGCGTGCCGGTGTGGACGTCTTCGATCGTCGGAGAATCGACGTCGACCGCGACATCGTAGATCGCGCCGTTCACGCGAACCTGCAGGTGCAGGTGATTGCTATCGGCGTTGCACCCACCGTTGCCGGGCGGGACGATCGCGACGAGGTAGCCATCCATGCGCCCGAACGTCTTCGTGAGCGCGGTGCCGAACGTGCTCGTGCAGGCCTGGCGGGTCGGCGTGCCGTCATCGACATGGACGACCGCGCCGTCGGGTGCGGCGTCGCGGGAGCCGTCGTGCGGGACGACCGCCGCATCGACCGTGTCGGAGGATCGACTGCACGCGGCGAGTGAGAGGAACAGGTACGGCCAGACGCGCATCGCACGATCTACGCACAGATCTGCAGCGGCGGCGTCACCAGATGTATGCGGCGAGGCGAACCGCACACCTGATTTTATCGCGAAGGATCCCAGTCGAGGCGATCTGACCCTACCGCTTCGGATCGGGGAACTGCTCGTGGCAGTGGCAGCGCGGGCACTCGATGGTGACCACGCTGGCGAGCGCCGCGAGGATGAACGGATTCAACAGCCGACCTGGGCGACCATCACGCTGACGAGCGCGACGATCATGGCGATGCCGAGCATGGAGAGTCCGTGGCGCTGGCCGAACGTGAGGTTGCGATTGTCTTCGGTCATGAGAGATCCTTTCCAGCGCGAGCTGGACGTGAGAGTCCAAGAAGTGGTGATCGAGCTGCGATCAGCCGACTGGAGGACCCCGCGAGGATCGCGGGACGAAGCGGGAAGCGATGGACGCGTGGGTGACGTGGGTCGCGAGCAGCGCGCCCTCGCGCGGCGGAACTCCGAACGCGACGCGCTCGGAGACCACGAACGGCGAAAGGTGAAGGTCGAGGACCGACACGCTACCGCGCCGCGCGCCGACCGTGGCGGGCAGGTCGGCGGCGGACGCGAGGACCGAACCGCGCTCGGTACCACCGCGTACCTCGAGGCGCGGCCGACCGCCGTTCGCGATCAGCATGCAGATGCCGATCGCGAGCGCGACCAGCGTCGCGTGCGAGGAGCGGCGAAGGGTCACACCCACAAGGTGGCACGATCTCCGTCGCCCGCAACGGCTCGATGCGCCGGGAATCTGGTCGGTTCAGCTATCAGATGTCTCGCGAGCCCGATCGGTCCGACGTCCCCGCGCTCCACGCGCGGATCGCCGATCTCGAAGCGCGCCATCGCGCCCGCGACCGCGATGAGGTCCACGAGCGCCACCACGCGAAGCTCGCGTCGCTCGGCCAGCTGACCGCCGGGGTCGCCCACGAGCTCAACACGCCGCTGCAGTTCATCACCGACAACCTCCACTTCCTGCGCGACGGAGTCCACGGCGTGCTGACGTTCGTCGAGGCGCTCCAGGCGGTTCGCCACGCCGCCGCCACCGGCTCGGTCCATCCGGATCTCCTGCACGCGGTCGACGCCGCCGAGCTCGCCTGCGACTTCGAGTACGTGCTGCCGCGGGTCGATCGCAGCTTCAAGCGAACGTTCGACGGCCTCGAGCGCATCACGACGATCGTCGATGCGATGAAGCGGTTCTCCCACCCGCGCAACGAGCTCGGCGAGGTCGAGCTCGACCGGGTCATCGAGACCACGCTCGTGATGGCGGCGAACGAGTACAAGTACATCGCCGACGTCGTGACCGAGCTCGGCGGCGTCCCGCCGATCGCGGGCCACATGAGCGACCTCGGCCAGGTCTTCCTCAACCTGCTCGTCAATGCCGCGCACGCGATCGTCGATCGCAACCAGCCCGGTCGCGGCACGATCACCGTGACGACCCGACACGACGGCGATCATGTCGAGGTCGCCATCGCCGACACCGGCTGCGGCATCCCGGTCGAGCTGCGCGAGCAGGTGTTCGAGCCGTTCTTCACGACCAAGGCTCCGGGGCGCGGCACTGGTCAGGGCCTCGCGCTCGCCCACGCCGTGATCGTCGGCGGCCACCACGGCGAGATCCTCCTCGAATCCGAGGTCGGCCGGGGCACGACGATCCGGGTCCGACTCCCGCGCACGCAACCGGCGAGGATTCCGTGATCCGGGTGCTCGTCGTCGACGACGAGATCGAGGTGCTCGACGGCCTCGAGCTCCAGTTCCGCGCCGTGCGCGATCGAATGTCGGCGCGGTTCGCGAGCGGCGGAGCCGAGGCGCTCCGGCTGCTCGACCGCGAGAAGTTCGACGCGATCGTCACCGATCTGCGGATGCCCGAGGTCGACGGACTCGCCGTCCTCCTGCACGCCCGCGCCCACGCGCGCGACGCCGTCCGCATCGTGCTGTCGGGCGTCGTCGCACCCGAGGCGATCACCCAGGACCGCGGCCTCGTGCATCGCACGCTGGCCAAGCCGTGCGCGCCCGAGACGCTGCGCGAGACGATCGAGCGCACGATCGACGTGGTGCGCCGTATGGCGCGGCCGGAGGTCCGCGACATCGTGCTCGGGCTCCACCACCTGCCCGCCGCGCCGCGACTCTACATGCGCGTCGCGGCGATCCGCGATTCGGCCGCCAGCACGGTGCGCGAGATGGTCGCGGCGATCGAGACCGAGCCGGCGGTGTGCGCGCGCATGCTGTCGCTGGCGAGCTCGGCCGCGTTCGGAGGCACGCAATCACTCGTGACGCTCGAGACCGCGGTGCGCCGGCTCGGTTTCGAGGGCGTCGCCGCCCTCGTGCTCGTCAGCGAGGTCGCCGAGGGATTCTCCGGCGTCCCGCGCGCCACGCTCGATCGCGTCGGCAGCTTCGGGATCGCCGCGGCCCGCGCCGCGCGCCGGATCGCGGCCGCGCCGATCTGCGAGCTCGCCGGCACCGCCGCGCTGCTCCACGACGTCGGCCAGCTCGTGATCGCGTCGCAGCCGAAGCGCGCACACGCGGTCGACGACTACGTGATGTCTCACCGAGTCCCGATCGAGGAGGCCGAGCTCGCGGTGCTCGGCACGTCGCACGCCGAGATCGGTGCGCACCTCCTCGAGCTGTGGGGGCTGCCGCAAGCGCTCGCCACGGCCGTCGCCGATCACCACACGCCGCCTCCGGAGCACGGCTCGCTCGATCTCGGCGGCGTGGTCTACGTCGCGTGCGCGCTCGCCGAGGGCCGCAACACGGCCGCGCAACACGCGATCCACCCGGGGCTGGGCGCGTGAGGTCCGAGGTCCGCCCCGTCGTCCTGTTCGTCGACGACGAGCGGATGCTGCTCGACACCGTGCAGGACCTCCTGTTCCGCGAGTACGACGTGGTGACCGCGAACAGCGCGAAGGAGGGCCTCGCGATCCTCGAGCACCGCGAGATCCCCCTCGTGGTCTCGGATCTCCGGATGCCGACGACCGACGGGATCGCGTTCCTGCGGGAGGTCAACCTGCGGGCGCCGACCACCGTGCGGTTCCTGCTCACCGGCCACGCCGATCTCGACACGGCGGTGCGCGCGGTCAATCAGAGCTCGATCTTCCGCCTGCTCATCAAGCCGTGCACGCCGGACGATCTGCGCGCCGCCCTCCGCGCCGGCTTCGAGCAGCGCCGGCTGATCCACGGCGACCGCGAGCTGCTGGCCGGCCGGGTCACCGAGCTGAGCGCGTCGCTGATCCACGCCGAGCGACTCGCGATGATCGGCACGATGACCGCGGCGATGAGCCACGAGCTCAACAACGTGCTCGCCGTGATGTGCGCGGCGGTCGACGAGGTGCGCATGCTCTACGACGCCGGCAAGATGGTCGACGAGGAGACCGTCACGCTGCTCGAGACCGGCGAGCGCCGGTTGCGCCAGCATGCCGGCGGCGTGCTCGGCCTCGCGCGCACGAACCGCGCGACCAGCGGCCGCCTCGATCTCGGCGACACCGTGCGCTCGGTCGTCGAGCTGCTGCGCAGCCTCGGCATCGCCCGGCGGGTCACGCTCGGCGTCGCGAGCGACGGCCCGGCGTGGACGACCGGCAACCGCGGCGAGATCGAGCAGCTCCTCATCAACCTGGTCAAGAACGCCATCGAGGCGATCGAGGATTCGGGGCGGCGCTCCGGCACCGTGATGGTCGAGGTCCACCCCGGCGAGGACATCGAGATCGTCGTGCGCGATGACGGTAGCGGCATCCCGCCGGATCGCCTCGACACGATCTTCGAGCCGTTCTTCACGACCAAGGTCGCCGGGCGCGGCACCGGGCTCGGCCTCCACGTCGCCCGCCAGATCGTGCTCGCCCACCAGGGCACGATCAGCGTCACCAGCGAGCCCGGTCGCGGCACCCGGTTCTCGATCCGCTTTCCGCTCGCCGGAGCCTGATCAGAGACCGCAACACGACGGCGCGCAGTCGGCCGCCGCGCCGCTGTACGACCCACGCCAGTTCCCTTGCAGTCGGCGCTCGATGGGAATGCGCGTCGGACGATCATGCCCGATCGAGGCGGTCGACCCAGCTGGCGAGCTCCGCGATCGTACCGACGATGTCAGCGGCGCCGCGCGCGACGACCGCGCCCGGCATGCCCCAGACCACGCTCGACGCCTGATCCTGCACGAGGATCGGCGCGCCGGCCGCGCGCATCGCGATCGCGCCGATCGCGCCATCGACACCCATGCCGGTGAGCACGATGCCGATCGCGGCCGCGCCGCACGCCGCCGCGACCGAGCGAAACATCGGATCCACCGCCGGGCGACAGCGGTGCTCGGCGACGCCGTCGTCGTGGACGAGGGCGAGCGCGCGACCGCGTCGCACGACCTGCAGGTGCGCACCGCCCGGGGCGATGTAGATCCGCCCCGGCGCGAGGAGCTCGCCGTGCACCGCGACCGCGATGTCGAGCCCGGTGCGATCGCGCAGCGTGGCCGCGAAGTGCGCGACGTGGGGCTCCGGCATGTGCTGGGTCACCACGATCGGCGTGCGTCGCGTGGCCGGCAGCGCGTCGAGGAATTCGAACACCGCGTGCGGCCCGCCGGTCGAGGCGCCGACCGCGATCACGTCGCGCGGTGCCGCGAGCAGCGCCGTCACGCGAGCCTAACGACTCCGGCGCGAGCGCGCGATCACGACCGTCACGGTCGCGTCGCCGACCCGGGCGCTCAGGCAATCGAGCACCACGCCGTCGCTCGGCGCGACCCAGCCGTGGATCACCATCGGCAGACCGAGCGCGACGAGGCCGGTCCACGCGGACATCGCGGCCTTGGTCATGCCGGCGACCATGTTGGCGACCTCGCCGAACGCGTCGACGATCACGGCGTCGGTGAGCTCCTCGGTCGGCGTCATCTGGAGCAGCGCGCGGACCAGGATGCGGGCCGAGGCGTCGTCGGCGACGATGCCGATCTGCAGCGATTCGTCGGGCGAGACGATCGGGATGTACGCGGCGAGCGCGGTCCCGGTGGGTGCGGCGACCACCCCGTGCACGGTGGTCGCGAAGCCCATCGCGGTGTCGGCGACCGCGCGCAGCGCGTCGCCCGCGGCCTTCACCCAGCTCTGGCGATCCGCGGCGAGCGCGACGATCTCGGCGGCCTGATAGGCGACGCTCACGACGCCAGCCCCAGCGTCGTCAACTTCACCTTCAGGACGTCGGGCGTGAACGGCTTCATCACGTACTCGTTGGCGCCGGCCGCCATCGCGATCTCGACCCGCGCGGCCTCGGATTCGGTGGTCACCATCATCACCTTCATCGCGCCGTATGCAGCGTCGGCGCGAACCGCTTGAACGAACTCGAGGCCGTTCATCTCCGGCATGTTCCAGTCGACCAGGACGAGATCGGGCGTGCCGTTTGCGGCGAGCTGCGCGAGCGCATCGCGCCCGTGACACGCCTCGCTCACCTCGAAGCCGGCACCTTTGAGGAGGCGCCCGAGGATCATCCGCATGGCCTTGGAGTCATCTACGACGAGTGCTCGCATTGATCGAGAGGTCGACCGAGCCCGCGTTCGATCAACCCCCGAGCGCAACTACATCTCCGTCCCAGCCGGCCGAATCGCATCAGGGAACGGAACGGTCGTTCGAGGAGCTACGTGTCCCCCATCCTGGCTACAGAACGTCTCGCGACCTCGGTCTCCCGGGTGACCAGCACGATGCTCGGACTCACGTTCCAGCCGGCCATCCAGACCATGCGTCCGATGCTGTGGCGGACGGCGATGCTCTCGATTCCGGGCAAGCAACCGGTCACCGTGGCGATGTCGTCGGATCGGCGCGGATGTTCGGCGCTCGCCGCCGCGATGCTGGGGATGGAGGAGGACGACCTCGACCTCGCGATGATCGACGACTTCCTGCGAGAGCTCGTCAACATGACGGCCGGACAGATCAAGAGCGAGCTCCGGCTCGACCAGGCGCTCGGACTTCCGCACGTGTTCGATGGCGAACCGATGTTCGCGCGACCGGGCGACTGGACCCATCACATCCTCGACTGCAATTCGATCCACCTCGTCATTTCCCTCGTCGCCAAGCTCGTTTGATTCCAAGGAGACTGCCATGCCCCGCGTTCTTACCGTCGACGACTCCTCCACGATCCGGAGCATCATCACCAAGAACCTCACCGAGCTCGGCTTCGAGATCGAGCAGGCCGAAGACGGCCAGATCGCGCTCAGCAAGCTCGAGGAGATCACGGTCGACCTGATCTTGCTCGACGTCACGATGCCCGTCATGGACGGGCCGACGATGCTCGAGAAGCTCCGCGCGACCGGCAACAAGACGCCGGTCATCATGCTGACCAGCGAATCGAAGCGCTCGATCGTGTCGGGCGCGATGAAGCTCGGCATCGAGGACTACATCCTCAAGCCGTTCAAGCCCGAGGAGCTGCGCGCCAAGGTGATGAAGACGCTCAAGCTCGACGGCACCGCGCCGAGCTCGCCGGTCGCCATCTCGAGCGAGCCCAGCCTCGCGGCGGTCGCGCAGGTCGCGGCGCCCGCACCGAGTGTCGGCGGTGGTGCCAGTCGCCAGTTCATCGACGTGCTGCTCGTCGACGACATGGAGAACGTCCACAAGAAGATGCGCTCGCTGTTGCCCGAGCCGCTGTCGATGAACACCTGCGCGAGTGCGCGCGACGCGCTCCAGCACTGTCAGGAGCGGGTCTACCGCGTCGTGCTCGTCGATCTCGTGATCCCCGACGTCAACAGCGTCGCGCTGATGAACCAGCTCCGCGTGCTCCAGCCGCACGCCGTCATGATCGCGCTGTCGCTGCGCACCGCGAACGACCTCAGCGCCGAGGTCCGCTCGCAGGGCTTTCACGACGTGATGTACAAGCCGTTCGACGCCGGCGCGATCGACGACTGGCGCGCCAAGTACTTCGACGTCAAGGACATCCTGTCCGTCAACGACAACGTGCTGTCGTTCGCCGAGTTCGCGGGCAAGCAGGACAAGCTCGACAGCCACTTCGCGCGCCTGCGCGGTCTGGTCAAGGAGTCGTTCGAGAAGCTGGCCTCGGCCTGCTACGAGGACTCGATCGTCGACCTTAGCCACGTCCCGCTCCACGGCGAGAAGCTCCCGCGCCTCGTCATGGACATGGACGCCGAGGCCAAGAAGTTCGGCATCGCGCTCCGGCTGGTCGGCACTCCCGATGCCAAGAAGGCGCTCAGCGCGCTCGTCGAGACCGCGTCGCTGCCGTTCTTCCAGACGCTCGGCGAAGCCAAGGCGGCGTGACGTGTCGGGAACCGTCGATCAGACCGCCAAGATCGTCGCCGAGCTCGAGCGCATCATCCTCGCGCGGATCACCGCGGGACGCCTCGTCCTCCCGGTGATGCCACTCGTCGCGACCAAGTGCCTCGCGATCCTGCGCGACCCCGACTTCCAGCAGAAGAAGCTGGTCGCCCAGATCGAGACCGAGCCGCTGCTCGCCGCGCTGATCCTGCGGAACGCGATGTCGGCCGCGGTCGGCATGGCGAGTGCGAACCTCGATCAGGCGGTCGGCAGGCTCGGCGTGCAGACGCTCAAGTCGCTGATCGTCGAGTTCATGACGCGCGAGCTGTTTCGCTCGAGCGACACGCGCATCCAGCAGGCCAGCAAGAACGTGTGGGTGCACTCGCTCGCGGTCGCTCACCTGTCGCGCGACATCGCCGCGTTGACCGGCGGGATCGATAGCGACGTGTGCTACCTCGCCGGGCTCCTCCACGACGTCGGCAAGCCGGTGATCGCGGCGATGCTGCTCGAGACCGAGAAGCAGCTCGGCAAGAACATGCCCGGCTGGATGGACGCCAGCGTGTGGGCGGCCACCGTCGAGAAGTGCCATCGCACCGTCGGCACCGCGATCGCCGCGGCGTGGAAGCTCCCGGAGGATGTCGCCGCCGGGATCCGGGACTGCAGCGACTACGACTCCGCCAACCGCAAGTGCGTCGCCAACGTCGTCCGGTTCGCGAACGCGCTCGCCAAGCGCGAGGGCTTCGTGACCGGCGAGATCGACGCCGATGACGTCGACGCGCTGATCATGGTCGGGCGCTCGATGCTCGGCGCCGATGACGCGATCATCAATCGGCTCGCCGGCGGCATCAACGAGCGTGTCGCGCACGCGACCGCCTGATCAACCGACGGCGGCCAGCGCGCGGCCCGGAAGCAGGTCGGCGAGCGTGTCGATCATCTCGCGCATCGTCGGCCGCAGCTCGGGGTTCTTCGCGAGCGCCTGCGCGATCAGCGAGTCGAGCACCGGCGAGACATCGTCGCGCTGCCACGACGCGCGCGGCGGATGCGTCTTGGTGTGGGCGACCATCAGCTCGGGCAGCGTCCCGTTGAACACGCTGTCGCCGGTCAGCAGCTCGAACAGCAGGCAGCCGAGCGCGTAGACGTCGGTCGCCGGCGTCGGCTGGCCGCGCCACTGCTCGGGCGCCATGCACGCCGGCGTGCCCGCGATCGTCGACTCGTCGCGTACGCTGCCGACGACGTGCGACACGCCGTAGTCGATCACCTTGATGTGGGGGAAGTCGGTGCACTCCGGCTCGTAGAGCACGAAGATGTTGTCGGGCTTGAGGTCGCAGTGGACGACGCCGGCGGCGTGCATCGCGGCGATGCCGCAAGCGACCTGGAGGCAGATGCCGATCACCGCGACGCTCTCCATCCGGCCGCGCTCGGCGAGCGCCCCGAGGTTCTCACCGTCGAGGTACTCGATGACGAGGTACGGCACGCCGTCCTCGCTGTAGGTCGCGGCGCGAACGTCGACCAGGTTGACGTGCTTGGCGCGCTCCGACACCACGCGCTCGCCGAACAGGCGCTCGACGATCTCGGGATAGTTCGCGAACCGCGGATCGAGGAGCTTCAGCGCGACGATCTCGCCGGTGCGGCGATCGTTCGCGAGATAGACGCCACCCATGCCGCCGCGCGCGATCGGCGCCACCACCTCGTAATGATCGAGCGAACCCGAGCCCTTCTGCGCTTCGGCGGTCTTCGCGCGAGCGGTCGCGAGCTCGATGATCTCGCCGCTGGTGGTGCGATCGAGAGGCTGGGTCGGGGCCATCATGTTGTGACGACGGCTAGTGCAGCTGGAATGCCAGCGCGAACTCGTTGGATTCACGCGTGTTCGATCGCGCGATATCGTCAATTCAGACGCGCCGCGCCGCGAGCCACACGCCGGCGAACACGATCGGCGCGCAGACCGCCAATCGCGCCGTCAGTTGCTCGTCGAGCAGGATCACCGCGCCGGTCAGCGCGACGACCGGCTGGAGATAGATGTAGGCGGCGACCAGGGTAGCCTCGGCGCGGGCGAGCGCCATCTGGATGAGGATGTAGGCACCGACGGTCGGCACCGCGACGAGGAACGCGAGGAAGCCGACATCGGCCCAGGTCAGCCCCGGCATCGACGCGAACGCGTAGATCCCGAGCGGCGCGACCATCGGCACGCCGATCCAGAACAGCGCGGCGAGCAGCGCGATCGGATCGGTGCGGCTCGCGAGCGGTCGCACGATCACGAGGTAGACCCCGTAACAGGCCGAATTGACGAGCACCATCACGCTGCCGGCGACGTGCTCCGACGAGGTCGACACCTGGTCGATCCCGACGAGCGCGATCGCGCCGCCAAACGCGATCGCGATCCCCACGAGCCGGCGGACGTGGACCGGCTCGCGCCGGAGCGCGATCGCGGTCAGCGCGGTGAACACCGGGATCGTGGTGCCGAGCACGCTCGCGTTGATCGCGGTCGAGCGCGCCAGGCCGTGGATGAAGAGCTCCTGGTTCGCGGCGACGCCGAGGATCGCGCACAGGAAGAGGAACGGCAGGTCGGACCGGACGAACGTGAACGTGCCGCGGCGCCAGGCCAGCGCCCCGAACACGATCGCGCCACCGAGCATCCGCACCAGCACGATCCCGGCGGGTGGGATGTGCCCGATCGCGAGCTTGCCGGCGACCGCGAGCGACGCGAAGCACACCTGACCCGCGATCAGGAGGACGTGGACACGTAGCGGCGCGGGCTCGATGCCACACGATACCAAATCCGCGATCCGTCGAGGCCTCACTCACCCCCCGCGGTGGCCGATTCGTCGAGAGTCATGGCAGGTATTCTCATCGTCATCGGCGCCGTGTTCGGCGGGTTCACGATGGCCGGCGGGCACGTCCCGGTGCTCATCCAGCCATCGGAGTTCGTCGTGATCATCGGCGCCGCGTTCGGCGTGTTCATGACGTCCTCGCCCGGCAAGATGAAGGCGCGCGTCAAGCACGTGTTCAAGACCGCGTTCAAGGACACGATCCCCAAGAAGGGTGACTACGTCGACCTGCTGAAGTGCCAGTACGAGTTGTTCTTGCTCGCCCGCCGCCAGGGCGTGCTCGCGCTCGAGTCGCACGCGAACGAGCCGGCCAAGTCCGACATCTTCAAGAAGTACCCGAGCCTGACCAAGAGCCACCACGCGCGCACCTTCCTCGCCGAGGCGCTCGCCCAGCTGGTCAACGGCATCTCGCCCGACGACCTCGAGGCGCTGCTCGACGCCGAGATGGAGACGCTCAAGGAAGAGGGCCACGTCGCGACCGGCCTCGTGAAGACGATCGGCGACGCGCTCCCCGGGATCGGCATCGTCGCCGCCGTGCTCGGCATCATCGTGACGATGGGACACATGGATGCCCCGCCCGCCGAGATCGGCCACCACGTCGCGGCCGCGCTCGTCGGCACGTTCCTCGGCATCCTGCTGTGCTACGGCGTGCTCGCGCCGCTCGCCGGCAACGCCGAGACCCAGGAGATGCACCACCTCCGCTTCCTCGCCGTGATCAAGGCGGCGGTCGTCGCCTCGGCGCGCGGCGTCGCGCCCCCGACCGCGGTCGAGTTCGGTCGCAAGATCATCTTCTCCGACGAGCGGCCGACCTTCGTCGAGATGGACAAGGCGCTGCAGACCGTCACGAAGGCGGCCTGAGCCGTGGCTGGCGAGCCGAGCCGCAAGCGCGTCATCAAGCGCATCGCGGGGCACGGCCATCACGGCGGTGCCTGGAAGGTCGCCTACGCCGACTTCGTGACCGCCATGATGGCCCTGTTCATGGTGCTCTGGCTGCTCGCGTCGACCGACTCGCAGAGCCGCAAGGAGATCTCGAACTACTTCCGCACCGGCATCATGGCCGAGGGCGACATGGCGATGAACCACGCCGCCCAGTGGATGCCGTCGGTGATCGAGGCCGCGCCGGTGCCGCCCAAGCCCGGCGAGGAGTCGCTGACCGATACCGCGGCCAAGGTCGTCTCCGATCGGCTGGGTCGGCTCGCCTCCGTCGATCCCGAGCTCGCGGGCGTGATGAGCAACGTGTCGATCAAGGTCACCGAGGAGGGCGTCCTGATCGAGGCGGTCGACGCCGACAAGGGCCTGCTGTTCGACAGCGCGTCGTCCAAGCTCAAGGAGCCACTCGAGCGGTTCCTGCGCGTGCTCGCGCCGATCGTCAACGCGGTCGGCGTGCCGATCGTGATCAACGGGCACACCGACGCGCGCCCCTTCGCGTCCGGCACGGGCATGTCGAACTGGGACCTGTCGTACGCGCGCGCCGCCAAGGCCCGCGAGATCCTCGAATCGTCCGGCGTGCCGAACGGCCAGATCGTCGGCGTGTTCGCGCGCGGCTCGTCGCAGCTGTACGTGAAGGACGATCCGATGTCGTCCTCGAACCGCCGGCTCTCGATCCTCCTGCAGATCGCCAAGCCTGCCGACACCAAGCCGTTCACCCGGGCGCAACCCGGCGAGATCACTGCACCGAAGTAGGCATCCCGTTCGCAGAACGGTGCGATGTGCCGAAGTCGATCCTGCTCGCCGCCATCGTCCTCCTCGTCCTGCTCCTCCGGGTCAGCCCGGCGCACGCCGACACGCTGTGGGACGCCGAGCTCCGGCTCGGCTACGGCGTCACCAGCGGCCAGACCGCCACCGGGATGACGACGAAGACCTCACCGCTGACCGTGACCGGCATGGCGGCCTGGGCGTTCTCCGACGATCCACCCCTCATGGGCTACGGCGGGTTCACGCTCGAGACACTCGATCGCAACAGCATCGGCGGCGTCGCCGGCGTCAAGCTCGCGGCGCTCGGCGCGCTCCAGATCTCCGCGGGCGGCGTGTGGATCTTCGCGCCGTACACCCTGTGGGGCGCGACCGCGACGTTCGGCGCCTGTCACCGCATCGGCAGGACGGTCAAGGCGTGCGGAGACCTCCAGCTCGTCGAGTACTTCGCCGGCACCGATCTCCCGAAGCAGCACGCGATGACCCAGGCGCAGCTCGCGTTCGGCATCGTGTTCGATGGAGGCACGTGATGGCGACGCTCGATCCCAGGACCGTCGCCAAGCCACCGCTGTCCGACAGCGGGCGCGTGCTCGCCGCGATCGACAGCCTGCCGACGCTGCCGATCGTCGCGCTGCAGATCGGCGAGGTGATCCACGCCAAGAACGTCTCGGTCGACCAGGTCGCGCGCCTGTTGCGCACCGATCCGGCGACCTCGGCCAAGCTCCTGCGCCTGGTCAACTCGAGCTACTTCGGCATCCCGGGTGGCGTCTCCGACGTCGCGCGCGCGATCCCGTTCATCGGGTTCAACACGCTCTACCAGCTCGTGCTCTCGATCGGCGTGCTCGACACGCTCCACGCCACGACCGCCGACGGCTTCGATCCGCGGGCGCTGTGGCTGCACTCGCTGACCGTCGCCACCGCGGCGCGCGAGCTCGCGACCGAGCTCAAGGTCGCCGATGTCGGGGCCTGCTTCACCGCGGGCCTGCTCCACGACATGGGCAAGATCGCGCTGGCGAAGATCGATCCGCAGGGCTTCGCGGCGGTCTGGCGGTCGATGACCGTCGACGGCATCTCGATGGAGGCGGCGGAGAAGCTGCACGGGCTGGCCTCGCACGAGCGCGTCGGCAGCAAGCTCGCGCGCCAGTGGAAGTTCCCGGCGACGCTCGCGACGCCGATCGAGATGCACCACGACATCCATCGTCCCGAGGTGCGCGATCGCCTCGCGCCGAGCCTGCGCTCGATCACCGAGGTCGTCGCGGCCGCCGACTTCGTGTCGTCCGACTGCGTCGCGACGT
Organism: Haliangiales bacterium; assembly: GCA_038321315.1. Lineage (GTDB taxonomy): Bacteria > Myxococcota_A > Polyangia > Haliangiales > Haliangiaceae > JABFXX01. Next base: position 35,517 of record JBBQEX010000012.1, read on the forward strand.
TCGGTGGCGACGTGCGCGGCGAGGACAGCGACGGTCAGAAGCCGAAGCTGTTCGAGCGCAACGGCTTCACCGACGTCCAGCTCGGCAAGCTGCGCGATCGCACGAAGGCCGAGCTCGAGCGCAGCAAGGTCTTCCTCTCGCTCGTCGGCTGACTCAGTTCCCTTCGGTCGTCGCGCGGGGCCCGCCCGGCGCGGCCGGCTTGCTCCGCGGCAAGACGACGGTGAAGCAGGCGCCGCGCTCGGCGGAGCGGCGGTACGTGATGCGGCCGCCGAGCAGCTGCATGACGTACGCGGAGATCGCGAGGCCGAGGCCGGTGCCCTCGGTCGTGGTCGACGCGAACGGCTCGAACATGTGGTCCGCGATCCCGGCGGCGACGCCGGGTCCATCATCGGTGACGACGAACGCGATCTCGTCTGCGGTGACCCTGACGTCGAGATCGACGATGCCGTGCACCGGCGACGCGTTCGAGGCGTTGCGCAGCAGGTTCGCGAGCACCTGGAGGAACAGCGCCTCGGTGATGTCGACGGTCGCGTCCGATGGGATCTCGCTGACGCGGAACTGCGCGCGCTCGCGGACGTAGCCGCCGACGAGCCGCGCCGTCCTCCGCACCATCTTCTCGACGTTGACTGGCTTGATCGTGACCTCGCCGTCGCGGATGAACTTGCGCATCTGGACGAACAGCTGGACGATCTCCTCGCCGGCGACGTTGGCATCGGTGACCGAGGCGAGCAGATCGGCGGGGTTGCCCTTGAGCTCGTCGGCCGCCGCGGCGACCTCGCCGAGCGCGGCCGACAGCGCCTGGACGGTCGACGCGAGATCGTGGAGCAGCGACGAGGTCAGCGCGCCGATCGTCGCCTGACGCATGAGGTGGTTGACGCGCTCGCCGCTGGTGCAGACGTGGCGGAGCTTGCCGACCCGTGCCTCGAGCACGCCGCAGCGACGCTGCGCGCGGTGCGCGATGTAGGACACCAGCTGGCGTGCGCCCTCGCCGATGCCGCGGGCGCGGAGGCGGAGGTCGCCATCGTCGAGCGCGAGATCGAGGTACCAGCTCGGGCCGTCCTTGGTGACGCCGCCCGATGGATATTCGCCGTTCTCGCCGCGCGCGACCGTGGCACACGCGATGACGCCCTCGATCGTGAGCGCGCGCCGGACGACGCACTCGCTGAGCTCGAGCGGCGTGGTCGTCGCGGCGAGCTCCTCGTCGAACTGCACGAGCCGGAGCGCGTCCTCGACCGAGGCGTTCAGCATCCGCTTGAGATCGCGCTGCTCGAGGGCGCGCTGCACGATCACCTCGACCTCGTCGTGCCACGGCTTGCCCACCTTGTAGGGCGCGTCGGGACTCATGAGGGCGCGGTGCGCGCGCTCGTCGAGGTAGCCGGTCAACAACACGCGGACCGCGTCGCGCTGATGCGTGCGCGCGAACTCGAGGACCTCGATGCCGTCGTGATCGGGCATCTTCAGATCCGAGATGATGACGTCGTACTGCTGGGTCGACAGGCAATCGAAGGCCTCGTCGCCGGACCCGACGGCCTCGACGAGGTAGCTCACCGACAGCTCGTCGACGAGGGCGTCGCGAACGTGGTCGTCGTCGTCGACGACCAGGATACGGGCGGTGGGTTTCATGACTGCTCTTTCGTGGGGATGTCGTCGAGCCTGCCGACGAACGACGCGAGGGCACTCGCGACCTCGTTCGGCAGCTCCAGCTGAAGCGATGATTCGCGGGTCGCGGTGGCCTGGCTGGCCCGCACGATCGCGTTGACGTTCGACTCGATGCGTCGCGACACCTGCGTGGCGCGCTCGAGCAAGCGGTCGAGCGCGGTGCGATGTTGAGGCGGCAGCGTGCCGACCTCGGTCCCGAGGCGACGCAAGGTCGACGACAGCGCGCCGACCGGGTTGTTGAGATGATGCGCGATGCCGGCGACGAGCTCGCCGACGCCGGCGCGCATCGCGAGCAGCGCGACCTCGCGGTTGCGGTCCTCGAGCTGGCGCTTGGCGATCTCGAGGGCCGCGCAGGCGCGCTCGAGATCGGCGTAGGCGGCGTACAGCGCCGAGTGCTTGGTGACGAGCTCGAGCTCGAGCAGGCGCCGCTCGCTCATGTCGCGCGCCATGAACGCGGTGAGCGCGCCGTGGACCGGATCGTCGACCCACACGCAGTCGAGCTCGACATAGACCAGATAGCCATCCGAGCGCCGGAATGCGACATCCTCGTAGCGCCCGGGCGTGGTCGTGTCGCGCGACAGGTCGCCGAGCACGTCGGCTGCCGCGAGATCGACGAACTTGTCGACGTCGCAGGCGAGCAGCTCCGCGAAGCGCACATTGGCGGACACGATGCGCTGGGTCGTCCGGTCGACGATGAACAAGGCCTCTGCGCTGGTCGCGAACAGCAACCCGAACACGGCCTTGGCTATCTCGTCGCCCACGAAAGTGAAGTCGACTGGATTCGCACCACGTCAAGGCCGACGACGATCGCGGGGACTCCACCCGTAACCCATCGAGATGGTTCGATCGGAGATCGGCCCGCCGCTTGCTCTGTGCCATCTCGTGGCTCTCGACTTCGGCGCAATCGACACGATGCAGTCCGCATTGACGTTCCACCGCGAGCGCCACACGGTCCTCGCGGGCAACGTCGCCAACCTCGATACCCCCGGCTATCGCCCGATGGATCTCGATCGCAAGATCGAGGCGGCGTCGCCGGGCCTCGCGGCCGACACCACGCACGCCGGTCACATCGCCGCGGTCACCGAAGGCGGCGGCGACTCGATCCGGACGTTCGACGACGGCGGCCAGCTGCAGGGCCCCGACGGCAACGCGGTCTCGATGGAGCGCGAGCTCTCGAAGATCGACGCCAACCGCGCACGCTATGCAACGACGGCCGAGCTGGTCTCGCGCCGTTTCGCGCTGCTCAAGTATGCCGCTGGAGATGGAGGCTGATCATGGACTTCTTCACTGCCATGGAGGTCTCGGCCTCCGGACTCTCCGCCGAACGCACGCGCATGAACGTCGCGGCCTCGAACCTCGCCAACGCGCAGACCACCACGGTCGCCGGCGGCGGACCCTACCAGCGCAAGAACGTCGTCGCCGCCGCGATCGCGATGCCGAACACGACCGGCCCGTTCGCGCAGGTCGTCAAGGGCGTCGCGGTCCAGCAGATCACGCAGGACACCGCCCCGCCGCGCATGGAGTACGACCCCGGTCACCCGCAGGCGAACGCGCAGGGCTACGTCGCGTATCCCAACGTCAATCCCGTCGAGGAGATGGTCGACATGATCACCGCGTCGCGCGCCTACGAGGCCGGCGTGACGTCGATGTCGACCGCGGTCAACATGGCCGAGCGCGCGCTGAGCATCGGTCGATGAGCATCGCGCCGATCACCATCCAGCCGCCTGTCGCGCCGTCGATCGAGGCGCCCCGGGTCGGCGAGGCCAAGTCCGATACCGATTTCGGCTCGGCGTTCGAGCACGCGCTCCACCAGGCGCGCGAGCTCGAGCACTCCTCGACCCAGGCGTCCGAGCAGTTCGCGAACGGCGACCCGTCGATGGGGATCCACGAAGTGATGATCGCGGCCGAGAAGGCGAGCCTCGCGGTTCGCTACACGACGACCTTGAAGAACAAGGCGCTCGAGGCGTACCGCGAGCTCATGAACACGCAGGTGTAAGCCATGGCCGAACCGACCAAACCCGCCGTCCTCCTCGGCCAGCTCGGGGAGCTCTGGAAGAAGCAGCCGAGAGGTCGCAAGACCCTCGCGATGCTCCTCGTGCTCGGCATCATCGGCGGCGTGGTGTGGACGACGGTGTTCTCCCACGGCGAGACCTGGGTCGAGCTCGGCGGCGGATCGTCGCCGGAGGATTCTCACGAGCTGCTCGCGCGCCTGCAGGGCGAAGGCATCCCGGCGCGGCTCACCGGCACCAAGCTGGAGGTCCCGGCCGCGCGTGCCGAGGACGCGCGCGCGATCGCCGCGACCGCCGGCCTGCCGCGCACCGGCAAGGGCTTCGAGCTGTTCGACGGCTCGAGCCTCGGCGAGTCGAGCTTCACCGAACAGGTCAAGTATCGCCGCGCGCTCGAGGGCGAGCTCGCGCGCAGCATCACGTCACTCGCGCAGATCGAGAGCGCCCGCGTCCATCTCGCGCTCGGCAAGCGCACCGTGTTCAAGGATCGCGAGGAGGCGCCATCGGCCTCGGTCGCGCTGCACCTGCACAGCGGGCAGGTCCTGTCGCCCGAGCAGACCAACGGCGTGCGCGCGCTGGTCGCGGCGAGCATCGAGGGCTTGAAGCCCGACGCGGTCGTCCTCGTCGACAACCACGGCAACCTGCTCGAGACCGGCAACCCGTCGTCCGCCGATCGCAAGGCCGACATCGAGCGCCTGGTCACCGCGCGCGTGCGCTCCATGCTCGAGCGCGTCGTCGGCATCGGCAAGGTGTCGGTCGTGACCTCCGCCGAGATCGACGAGCGCAAGGTCCAGGAGACCGAGGAGATCTACGACAAGGACAAGCAGGCGCTGCGCAGCGAGGCGCGCACCGTCGAGGGCGCCGACGCGATCGCGGCCGCCACCACCAGCAACGGGATCGCCGGCGTGCGGGGCAACCTCGCAGGCGGCGCGGTGCCCGGCACCGGCGCGCAGAAGTTGTCGGAGACCAAGAACTACGAGGTCAGCCGCACGGTGCGGCAGATCTCCAAGCCCGATGCGTTGCTCACCAAGCTGCACCTCGCCGTGGTCGTCGACTACAAGGCGAACGGCAAGGCCGGGTTCGTGGCGCGCGACGACAAGGAGCTCGCCGAGTTGACCGCGCTCGCGAGCCAGGCCGCCGGCCTCGACGCCGCCCGCGGCGACAAGATCGAGATGCGCTCGATCGCGTTCGCTCCCGATGCCGAAGCGGTCGCCGCCGCGGCCGCCGCCCCCTCGACCGCTTCGATCGCGAGCGAGCTGCCGATCATGTGGATCGCGATCGGCGGCGGCGTGTTCGTCTTGCTCGTGTTCGTGATGGCGGTTCGCCGCCGTCGCGGACGTCGCAGTCAGCACCAGGCGCAGCTGAGCTCCGGGCTCAGCCTGCCGCTCGCCGCTCGCGATCTCGAGCGCATCATCGACGAGGTCCGTCCGTTCGACGCCCTCGCCAGAGGCTCGGAGAAGGAGGCGCTCGGCCTTCCCGCCGGTCGCCCGGTTCACGAGCGCGTCGGTGACGCGGTGCGCGCGGATGTCGAGCGTGCCGCGAGCGTGCTGTCGGCCTGGCTGCAGGAATCCGCGCCACGAGGAGCCAAGTAATGGGAGTCGAGACCGCCAAGCCGCTTCGCGCGGCCGACATGTCCGGGCCGCGCAAGGCCGCGATCGCGCTGCTCTCGCTCGACGAGGAGCTCGCCTCGCAGGTGCTCGGGCGCCTCGAGTCGGCCGAGATCCGGCGCCTGTGCGAGGCGGTCGAGGAGATCGGCGAGGTCGCCGGCGATCAGATCGCGCTCGTGCTCGAGGATCTCGAGCGCAGCGTGACCGGCCCGATGGCGATGGTGAAGGGCGGCGGTCACGCCTACGTCCGCAAGCTCGTCGACAAGGCGATCGGCTCGGACCGCGCGCTCAAGCTGTTCGGCGCGCCGGCCCCGCCGACGCCGGAGCCGCTCGTCCTCCTGCGCACCGCGCGGGTCGCCTCGCTCGCGACGTTGCTCGGCGACGAGCATCCGCAGATCGCGGCCGTCGTGCTCACCCAGATCTCGTCGGCCGTCGCCGCCAAGGTGCTCGCGCTGATGCCGCCGGCCGTCGCCGCGGATCTCGCGTCGCGGATCTCGGAGCTCGAGGAGATTCCGGAGAACGCGGTGACCGAGGTCTCGGAGAGCCTCGTGCGCGCCCTCGAGGCGACCAGCGGCCTCGCCGGCTCGGATCAGCGCGCCGTGTTCGACGGGCTCGCGTTCTCGGCCGCCATCGTCAACGAGATGCGCAGCGAAGACGGCGATCGGCTGCTCGAGAAGATCGGCGAGACCGACAACCTGGTCGCGAGCCGCATCCGCGAGGCGATGTTCACGTTCGAAGACCTCGAGCGCATCCCGACGCGCGAGATGGCGAGCCTCATGCGGGCGGTCCAGAGCGAGACGCTCGTCACCGCGTTGCTCACCGCGCCGAGCGAGCTCAAGGACCACTTCCTCGCCGCGCTGTCGCAGCGGGCGGCCGCGACGCTGCGCGACGACCTGTCGGCCGCGCCGGCCAAGCGCGTCTCCGAGGTCGAGGATGCCCAGCGCGAGATCGTCGAAGCGGCGATGCGGCTCGCGAGCGAAGGCAAGCTCACGCTGCCCGCGCGCGGTGGTGAATGAGCGAGGACCTCGTCCCGTTCCTCGTCGCGATCGGCCACAAGCCGATCGTGCAGGACCTGTCCCTGCCGAGCGTCGACGATCCGCGCGCGCCGTCGCCGTGGAGCCCGCGCGCGCCCGAGGTCCAGCCGGTCGTCGACGTCGCCACGATCCGGCGCGAGGCGGCCGAGGCGGGTCGCGCGGAAGGCCTGCGCGAGACCGGCGAGCTGCGCGCGCGGCTCGCCGCGCTCGTCGAGGCGATGACCGCGGCACGTGCCGTGACCGTCACCGAGGTCGCCGAGCTCGCCGCCGGTGCGGCCGGTGCCGTGGTCGAGGCGTGGCTCGGCACCACCGATCACGCCGTGTTGTTCGCGCCGCTCGTACACGACTGGTGCGCGGCACCGTCGGGTAGCGTCGGGGGAACGACCGCGACCGTGCACCCGAGCGACGCGGACGCGATGCGCGTGGCGATCGGTGACGCCGCGATCACTGTCGTCACCGACCCCACCGTCATCTCTGGCGACGTTCGCGTGCGCGGCGGCGAGCACGAGCTGGTGGTCGGCTGGCGGACCCGCATCAGCGAGCTCCGCGACGCGGTCGCGTGCGCGATCGTCGCGGCCCGCGACGTGCAAGAGCCCTGATGCATGATCAGCTTCGAACCGGTCGCGTCGCTCGTCGCCGCGTGGCGGCGACCGCAACCGGTCGGTCGCGTCATCGAGGTCGCCGGCACGGTGATCCAGGTCGCGATCGCCGGCGGCCAGCTCGGTGACATCGTCGAGATCGAGAGCGAAGCCGGCGGGGTGTCGTGCGAGGTGGTCGGATTTCGTGGCGGCGTCCTGCTCGTCATTCCGCTCCAGCCCGCGCGCCGTATCGCGCCCGGTGCACCCGCGCGGTTGCGGCCCGCGATCGCCGCGCTCGCGGTCGGCGACGCGCTGATCGGCCGCCTCATCGATCCGTTCGGCGAGCCGCTCGACGGCCTGCCGCGCCCGATCTGCGATCGCCGCGTCGTCGTCGACGGCCCCGGCCTCCCGATCGACCAGCGCGGCGAGGTCGAGGAGCGCTTCGACACCGGCGTCCGCGTGATCGACGGCCTCCTGACCTGCGGCCGCGGCCAGCGCGTCGGCATCTTTGCCGGCGCCGGCTGCGGCAAGAGCGTCCTCGTCGAGCAGATCGCCAGCCAGGCCGATGCCGACGTCATCGTCGTCGGGCTCGTCGGCGAGCGCGGCCGCGAGGTCCGCGAGATGCTCGGCTCGGCGCGCCGCGATCGCATGGTGATCGTCGCCGCGACCGCCGATCGGTCGCCGCTCGAGCGCATCCGCGGTGCCCAGGCCGCCACCGCGATCGCCGAGGACTTTCGCGCGCGCGGCAAGAACGTGCTGCTCGTGATCGACTCGCTGACGCGCTACGCGATGGCGCTCCGCGAGCTCGGCCTCGCGCTCGGCGAGCCACCCGCCACCAAGGGCTATCCGCCGAGCGTGTTCGCGACCCTGCCGCGCCTGCTCGAGCGCGTCGCGCCCGCGGCGACCGGCGGCGCGATCACCGCGTTCTACACCGTGCTCGTCGAGGGCGATGACCTCAGCGATCCGGTCGCCGATTCGGCGCGCTCGCTGCTCGACGCCCACATCGTGCTGTCGCGCGACCTCGCTGGCCGCGGCCAGTTCCCGGCGGTCGACATCCTCGCCAGCGCGTCGCGCGTCGCGCGGCGAGTCACCAAGCCGGCGTGCGCGCGGCTCGCGATCAAGGCGCGCGAGCTGTTGTCGCGCCGCCGCCAGGCCGCCGAGCTGCAGTCGCTCGGCGCCTACACGCCGGGCGCCAACGCCGGGCTCGATGTCGCGCTCGCCGTCGGCGAACGCGTGGATATTTGGGCGCGCCAGGCACCGTACGAACCCACCACCTACGACGACACCGTGCGCGCCCTCGCGGGTGCGATCGGAGAGGAGCTCGCACCGTGACGATCAATCCCCGCGCCATCCGTGCCCTCCGCGACGCCCGCACCCGCCTGCGCGACATCGCCGCCGCCGAGCACGGCCAGGCGACCGGCGCCCGCGAGCGCGTCGCGCTGCACCTCGCCAGCGAGCGGGACGCGCTGACCGCGCAGCTCGACGACGCCTCGGACGAGCTCGCGAGCGCGCGGACGATCCATCAGCTCGTCCTGGTCGCCGCGCTGGTCGACGAGCATCACGGCTCGATCGCGAACGCGACGCGCGCACATGCCGACGCTTCGGGTGAGGTCGATCGCGCCGCCGAGCGCCTCCGCGATCGCACGCGCCAGCTGCGCACCGCCGAGAAGCTCGTCGAGATCAGCAAGCAGGAGCGCGCCACCAGCGAGGCCCGCGCCGAGCAACGCAGCGCCGACGACCGCGGAGCGCGGCGATGATGCGCATCACGATCCCCGAGCGCACGCGGCCACCGACCGGCCGCACCGCGCAGCTCGTCGGCGAGCCGACCTCGCCCGACGAGTTCCAGCACGCGCTGCTCGCCGAGGGCAGCGGCGTGCATCCCAAGCCGATCAAGCCGCAGGCCGTCAAGCCGACGGACAAGCCCCCTGCGATCGACGCGCTCATGGCGGCGATGCCGGCGATCCCGCCACCGCCCGCGCTCCCGACGATGCCGGCGATCGCGGTCGCCGTCCCGCCGCCCACCGCGATCGACGCGGCCCCGACCGCGACCACGCCGACCGCGCCGACCACGCCGACCGCGGCCACGCCGACCGCGCCAACCACGCCAACCGCGGCCTCGCCGACCACCGCGGCGGCATCGCCGAGCGCCGACGCGGGCGCGATCGACCTCTCGGCGCTGAAGCTGACCGCGGTCGCGCCGCCCCCGTGGGTGCCGACCCCGACGCCGATCGAGCAGGCGATCCAGGATCTGATCGCGCAGCTCTCGCCGACGCGCAAGCCCGACAAGGCCGCGCGCCCGGACCGCGAGTCCACCGCCGAGCCGCCCGCCGCCCCGCCGGTCGCCGTCGCACCGACCGCGCCGACCGCACCGAACGCCGCGCCGCGCGGGCCGATGGCGCCGCTCCACGTCGCGCCGGTCACCGAGCCGCGCGCGATCCCCGAGATGATCGGGTCGCCCAGCCACCTGCACCTCGTCCTCGGCGACGACGCCCAGCGCGTCGTCGTCACCGTCGCGGTGCGCGGCGCCCACGTCACCACGACGCTGCGCTCGAATGACGAGCAGATCACCGCCGCGCTGTCGCGCAACGCCGGATCGCTCGACGATGCGATGCGCGCGCGCGGCCTCGTGCTCGCCGAGCTCGACACCCGGTCCGATCGCGACGGGCAACGCCGGTCTCCGCCGGATCGCGAGCCCGCGCCCGAGCCACGCCATCACCCCGACGAGCACTTCACGCTCGAGGAGCCCTCATGAGTCTCGATCCGATCTCCGCGACCAGTTCACCCGCGACCGCCCCCTCGGCGACGAGCGGCGCCCTCACCGGCAACAAGAACGAGTTCCTGAAGCTGTTCATGGCCCAGCTCGAGCACCAGGATCCGCTCGATCCCAAGACCGGCTCCGACATGGTCGCGCAGCTCGCGCAGTTCTCGGCCGTCGAGCAGGCGCAGCAGACCAACTCGCAGCTCGGCGATCTCGCCGCGGCGCAGGCCTCGAGCGCGAGCGCCGGGATGGCGACGCTCGTCGGTCGCGCGTGTGACGCCACCGCCGGCAGCTTCACGCTCGACGCGACCGGCGGCACGCCGCCGCCGCTGTCGATCAGCTCGACCGGGCCGACCACCGGCGCATCGATCGTGATCACCGATGCCCAGGGCAAGGAGATCCGGTGCGTCGCGATCCCCGACGGCTCGACCGACGCGACCGTCACGTGGGACGGCAAGGACAGCTCGGGTCGCCCGGTCGCACCCGGCAGTTACAAGGTCAGCGTCGACCCCGGCAAGACCACGTCCGACATCACCGCACAGTGGACCGGCCGCGTCGATGCGGTCGAGCTCACCGCCGACGGCCCGCGCCTCCGCATGGGCGACGTCCTGATCGCACCTTCCGACATCCGCACCATTGGAGTTTCCTCATGAGCATCACGAATTCTCTCTACATCGGGATCAGCGGCCTCCAGGCCCACGGCGATGCGATCAGCGTCGTCGGCGACAACATCGCGAACGCCTCCACCGTCGGCTACAAGCGCTCGCGCGCGGAGTTCTCCGACATGCTCGGTGGCGCGCTCGGATCGCAGCGGATGGGCGGCGGCGTGCGGCTCGGCGGGACCGAGTCGCTGTTCGACCAGGGCGCGATCCAGCAGACCGGCGCGCCGCTCGACATGGCGATCCGCGGCAAGGGCTTCTTCCAGGTCAGCGGCAGCCACGACGGTCAGAACGGGAGCTTCTACACCCGCAACGGCACGTTCTCGCTCGACAACAAGGGCTACGTCGTCAACCCGCAGGGCCTCCGCCTCCAGGGCTACACGATCACCGCCGGCCAGCGCTCGGCCGCGGTCGGCGATCTCGATCTCGGTGCGACCACGAGTCCGCCGGTCGCGACGACCAAGGCGTCGATGACGATGAACCTCGACGCGTCGCTCGCGCCGACCAAGACGTTCGATCCGACGAACCCGACCGCGACCTCCGACTACCAGACGTCGCAGACCGTGTACGACTCGCTCGGCGGCGCGCACCAGGCGCAGATGTTCTTCACCAAGACCGCCGCGGGTTGGGACTACAACGCGATGGTCGATGGCGGCGACGTCACCGGTGGCACCAAGGGCGTGCCGACGCTGATCGCGAACGGCAACCTGACGTTCGACGCGATGGGCAAGATGACGGCACAGACGGTCGGCTCGTCGAGCGTCAGCTTCACCGGCGCCCAGGCCGGCCAGGCGATCGACTTCTCGTTCGGCGACCCGGTCGCCGGCACCGGCTCGACGAGCTACGTCGGCCCGTCGACCACGACGGCGACGAGCACCGACGGCCACGGCGCCGGCTCGCTGACCGACATCGTGATCGCGAGCGACGGCAAGGTGCAGGGCGTGTACGACAACGGCGACCGGATCGACATCGCGCAGGTCGCGCTCGCCGACTTCTCGAACGACCAGGGGCTCCAGCGCTCGGGCGACAGCCTGTACAGCGCGACCGACGCGTCGGGCCAGGCGCTGGTCGGCGCGGTCGGCACCGGCGGTCGCGGTGCGATTTCTTCTGGTGCGCTCGAAGGCAGCAACGTCGACCTCGGCAGCGAGCTGGTCACGCTGATCGCGTACCAGCGCGCGTTCCAGGCGAACGCCAAGACCGTCACGACTGCCGACGAGATGATGACTGACGTGACGAACCTCAAGCGCTAGCTTCGAGGATTCGCGGAGTTGGCGCGGCGCGCGCGTTGCAACTCCCCTGGTTCGTGGCCGACGGAATTCTCGACGCGGACGAGCTCGCTGCGATCCAGGCAGCGGTCCGGGAGTCTGCACCGAGCGGGCGACGCGCCAAGCTCGATGCGACCGAGCCGACGCGGCTGGCGCTCATCGCCGACGACCGCAGCGCAGATGCCGCCAGGCCCGCGCTGATGGACTTCGCGGCTCGCTGGAGCGCCGTCGCGCCGCGCACGCTGCGGGGTCACCTGACGGGCACCTGGCAGCTCGACGCGATCGGCGCCGATGTGGTCGACGGTGCGACCGCCAAGGCCGAGCTCCGCGGCGCCTGGGTGACCGGCGCGATGAACGCCCACTCCGAGATCGTGATCGCGGTGCAGGGCTCGGTCATCGACCTCGCCGCCGCCCAGCGCTGCGGCGCGCAGAAGCTGTTGCCGGACGCCGCCCGCACGCCATCGTCGGTCTCGCTCCGGCTGTTCGAGCGCGCCGGCAAGTCGATGATCGAGAGCTTCTGCTCGGTGTGGCCCGATGCGTTCGACGTCGCGATCTCGCCGTCGACCGACCTCGGCATCGTCAGCCGCCTCGTCGAGGCGCGCACCGTGATCCGCGCGACGCTGCAGTTCTCCAACGAGGTCGGCGGCCGCGTCATGATCTTCACGCGCCCCGACAGCCTCGCGGTGCGGCCGCCCGGGCTCGCCGCGAACCGCGTGACCACCGCGCTGATCGCGAACGCGCTGTCCAACGTCTCCGTCGAGCTCACCGTCGAGCTCGGCACGCTCCGCATGTCGCTCGGCGAGCTCCACAAGCTCGAGCATGGCGCCACGCACACCCTGCCGCAGTTCGTCGATTCGCGCGTCCCGGTCTACTGCGGGGGCGTGTTGAAGGCGTGGGGCAAGCCCGTCGTCTCGCGCGGCGTGCTCGCCGTCCAGATCATCTCCGTCGTTCACGGACAAGGAAGCAAGTCATGAGCTCTGTCACCGATGATCCCGCCAGCTTCGATCCCGCCGCGCTCGAGTCGCTGCTGCACGACGTGCCGCTCGAGGTCAGCGTCGAGCTCGGCCGCATTCGCATGAACCTGTCCGATCTGGCGGCCCGCCTCGGCCCCGGCTCGATCATCACGCTCGACAAGGCGACCGGCGCGCCGCTCGATGTCCGCGTCAACAACCGCCTCGTCGCCCGCGCCGAGGCGATCGCCGTCGGCGAGCGCTGCGGCATTCGCATCGTCGAGCTCGTCGGCACTCACGAAAAGGACGCCTGAGATGCGCACCTGGATCATGCTCGCTCTCCTCACCGCCGCTCCGGTCGTCGCTCACGCGGACCCGAGCTTCGAGGTCCTCGATCGCGGCGACACCGTCGAGGTCGTCGCCCACGGCATGCACGCGACCAAGACGTCGATCTCGCCGATCCGCTCGCACCTCGAGGTGCCGATCGCGCCGGTCGCCGGCGGCGCCGCCCGCGTGTTCCCCAAGGACGCGACGGTCAAGCAGATCGCGATCGAGGACGGCAGCGTCAGCGTCAAGCTCGGCTTCGAGCGCGACGACGTCCGCGCACTCGCGCGGTTTGCCCAGGCGGTCCAGGTCGGCGACGACCTGCACATCCTCGTCCCCCGCCAGGTCCCGGCCGCCGGTCAGGTCGCGCACCTGCCCGAGCCGACGATGCCGGCGATGCCGGCGATGCCGGTGGTCGCCGCCGCGCCCGCGATCGGCCCGATGCCGCCGACTCCCGTGCCCGTCGTCGTCGCGGCCAAGGTCGAACCCAAGGTCGAGCCCAAGGTCGAAGCCAAGCCGGTCGTCGCCAAGGTCGAGGCCGCCAAGGTCGAGCCCAAGGTCGAGCCCAAGGTCGAGCCCAAGAAGCCGATCCAGCTCGCGCCCGCCGACGAGCCGTCGACGCCGTTCTCGATGATCATCGCCGGCGGCCTGGTCCTGTGCGGCGGGGCGATGTGGCTCGTCAAGAAGAAGAAGGCGATCGCGACGCCCGGTCAGTCGATCGACGTCGTCGCCCAGCGCTCGCTCGGCGGCAAGGCGCGCATCGTGTGGCTCAACGCCGCCGGTCGCGACCTCGTCGTCGCGGTGACGCCGCAGCAGGTCCGCATGCTGCACCAGTCCGCGATCAAGACCGAGCGCGAGGACAAGCCGATGTCGTCGATCGGCGCGCGCGCACGCAAGATCCGCGAGGCGCGCGAGGAGCGCGAGCTGATGGAGCCCCGCGCGTCGCGCCAGTCGCACGACTCGTTCCCCGACATCATCCACGAGGAGCCCGCGGCGCCGCCGATCCCGCACCTGCGCACCCGCACGTCGAGCCCGACGATCTCGGGCCTGCTCAAGCTGCGCGAGCGCGGCGACGACATCCCGTCGCTGCGCGCCGCCCGCACCGTCGCGATCAACGAGGACATCGCGACCGGTGACTACGAAGCCGACGAGATGTGGGCCCGCGAGATCCGCGCCGCGACGGCGGTGGCAGGTCGCCGATGAACGCGCTCACCGCGGCCGGCTCGGCCCACGAGGGTGCCGGCGCCCTCGGTGCGGTCGGCACCATCGTCGTCCTCACGCTCGTCACGCTGCTCCCCGCGATCGTCCTGTCGTGCACCACGTTCGTCCGCTTCATCATCGTGCTCGGCTTCGTGCGCACCGGCATGGGCACGCCCGCCGCGCCGCCGAACCAGGTCCTCGTCGGGCTCGCCCTGTTCATGACCGTGTTCGTGTCGGCGCCGATCGCGACCAAGATGTACGACCTCGGCGGCAAGCAGTACCTCGCCGGCGAGATCTCCGAGGGCCAGGCGCTCGACCAGGCGACGCCACCGCTGCGCGAGTTCCTGCTCAAGCGCACGTCCGACAAGGATCTCGAGCTGTTCTACTCGGTGTCGAGCGCGGCGCGCCCGGCCTCGAGCGACGAGGTCCCGCTCAAGATCGCGATCCCGGCGTTCATCCTGTCGGAGCTCCGCACCGCCTTCACGATGGGCCTCACCATCCTCCTGCCGTTCCTCGTGATCGACCTGGTCGCCGCGACGATCCTCACGTCGCTCGGCATGGTCATGGTGCCGCCGAGCACCGTCGCGCTGCCGCTCAAGTTGCTGGTGTTCGTGATGATCGACGGCTGGCACCTGATCGTCGAATCGCTGCTGCGCGGAGCGTTCGGGTCGTGAGCACCGGCTCGGTCCTCGACCTCTGGCGCACCGCGCTGACCGTCATGCTCTCGGTCGCCGCGCCGTTCTTGATCTCGTGTCTCGCGGTCGGCCTCGCCGTCGCGATCCTGCAGACCGCGACGCAGCTCCAGGAGAGCGTGCTGACGTTCGTCCCCAAGCTCGGTGCCACCCTGCTCGTCCTCGCGTTCTCGGGCCACTGGATGCTCGATCGGCTCGGCCGCTTCACGACCGCGTCGTTCACGTCGGCCTCGGCGACGGTGGTCAGCGGATCGCCCGACGTCGACCCGATCGAGTCGCCCACGCCATGACCCTGCCCGGTCTGCCCGGCGCGCTGTCCAGCCTCGACGAGGGGCAGATCGGCGCGATCCTGGTGACCATCGCGCGCGCCGGCGCGCTCGCCGGCACCGCGCCGGTGATCGGCGAGACCGGCGTTCCGATGCGCGCGAAGCTCGTGTTCGTCGTCGCGCTCGGGCTGTCGATCGGCATCAACCGGAGCCCGATCCCGCTGGCGAACGTCCCCGCCAGCGCGCTCGTCGAGCTCGCGTACGGCATCCTCACCGGCCTCACCGCGCGCTTCATCATGACCCGCGTCGCGAACGCAGGGCAGCTCATGGGCCTGTCGCTCGGCCTCGGGTTCGCGAGCGAGTACGACGTCCACGCCGGCGAGTCGGCGCAGACCCTCCGGATGCTGGCGACCACGCTCGCGAGCATCGCGTTCATCTCCGTCGGTGGCCTCGATCAGATCGCGCGCGCGACCGCGGCCGGTCCGGCGCACATCACGCAGCTGATGTCGCTCGGGCCCGACCTGATCCAGGCCGGGACCTCGGCGTTCGGCCACGGCCTCATGCTGGCCGGCCCGATCGTGCTCGCCGCGCTCGTCGGCAACATCGGGCTCGCGGTGATGAACCGCGCCGCGCCCGCGGTCAACGTGTTCTCGGTGTCACTCCCGCTGATCCTGATCATCGGCGGCATCGTGTTGATGGCCGGCTCGGCCGGCTTCGTCGGATCCGTCGTCGAGATCGCCCGCGAAGCCGCCGACGTGATCCGGTAGCCGATGGCGGATCCGCAACGCACCCACAAGGCGTCACCCAAGCGCCGACAGGAGTACCGCAAGCGCGGTGACATCCCGCTGTCGCGCGACGTCGTGTCGACCGCGGCGCTGCTCGGCGGCGCGATCGGGCTCGCGACCTGCGGCGCGACGACGTTCCGCACGCTCGCGCAGCTGTGCCGCAACGCGGTGACCGCGATGGACGGCACCAGCACCTACGATCTACCGCAGGCCGCGCGTGCTGCGTTCGTCAGCGCGGTGCTCCCGGTCGTCGTCGGGGCGGCGGTCGCCGCGCTGATCGCGATCTTCGGCCAGCTCGGCTGGCCGCCGGCGTGGAAAGGCATCGGCTTCGACCTCGGCAAGCTGTCGCCGGCGAAGAACCTGCCGCAGACGTTCGGCTTCGCGGCGATCGCGCGCCGCACCGGCACCGGGCTCGCCAAGCTCGTCGTCGTCGGCGCGATCGTCGCCGGCACGCTCGGCGGCGATGCGCTCGTGCGCCACTCGCTCCCGCCGCAGGCGCTCGCCGCGCTCGCCGGCACGATCATCTCGCGCGTCCTTTGGTCGGTGACCGCGACGCTCGCGGGCCTGGCCGCGATCGACTACCTGCTCGCGCGGCGCCGGATGACGACGCAGATGAAGATGACCTCCGAGGAGATGAAGCGCGAGCACCGCGAGTCCGACGGCGATCCGCAGGTGAAGGGCAAGCGCCGCCAGAAGATGAAAGAGCTCGCGAAGCGCCGGATGGCCGCCGCGGTCGCGTCCGCCGACGTCGTGATCGTCAACCCGACGCACTACTCCGTCGCGCTGCGCTACACCGAGGGCAAGGACCACGCGCCGGTCGTCGTCGCCAAGGGCGTCGACGAGAGCGCCGCGAAGATCCGCGAGATCGCGCGCTACCACGGCATCCCCGTGCTCGAGCGGCCGCCGCTCGCGCGGGCGCTGTGGAAGCACGTCAAGGAAGGCCGCACCGTGCCGGCCAACCTGTACAAGGCCGTCGCCGAGGTGCTCGCGTACGTCTATCGGCTCCGCCACCGCTGATGTCGGTGCGGCGAGACTGACGGTCGGCTCGTCGGAGGCTCGAACGATTCCAGTAAGTTGAGCGGGCACACCGGCTGCAAATGTCCCGCCCGAGTGTCGAGCACCGTCAACAAAGGCCGCGGGCAGTGGGTGATGGCCGGCGCCCTCATCGGCATCCTCGGCATCGCGATGGCGCCGCTGCCGTCGCAGCTGTTCGATCTCCTGATCGGCGTCTCGCTCTGCCTCGCCGCGCTGACGTTCCTGGTCGCGTTCTATGTCGAGCGCGCCACCGAGTTCACGTCGTTCCCGTCGCTCCTCCTGTTCGTCACGCTGTTCCGCCTCGCGCTCAACGTCGCGTCGACCCGCCTCATCCTGACCGGCACCGACAAGCACGCGGCCGGCGCGGTGGTCGCCGCGTTCGGCGAGTTCGTGATCCGCGGCAACTTCGTCGTCGGCGCCGTGATCTTCATGATCCTGGTGATCGTCAACTTCATCGTCATCACCAAGGGAGCAGAGCGCATCTCCGAGGTCTCGGCGCGCTTCACCCTCGACTCGATGCCCGGCAAGCAGATGGCGATCGACGCCGATCTCGGCGCCGGCCTCATCACCGAGAAGGAGGCGCGCCAGCGCCGCCTGCACATCCAGCGCGACGCCGACTTCCACGGCGCGATGGACGGCGCCTCGAAGTTCGTCCGCGGCGACGCGATCGCGGGCCTGATGATCCTCGCGATCAACATCGTCGGCGGCATCGTGATCGGCGTCGCCCAGAAGGGCATGTCGATCGGCCACGCCGCGGAGACCTACACCGTGCTGTCGATCGGTGACGGCCTCGTCGCCCAGGTCCCCGCGCTGCTGGTGTCGACCGGCGCCGCGCTGCTCACCACGCGCGGCGACGACGCCGAGCTCGGCGGCGCGCTCGCCGGTCAGATGCTGTCGCGCCGTCGGCCGCTCGCGATCACCGCGGCGGTGCTCGCCGCGATCGGCCTCCTGCCGAACATGCCGCACATCCTGTTCCTCTCGCTCTCGGGCCTCGCGTACTACGCGTCGCGCAAGGCGAAGGACGGCAAGTCGCCCGCCGCGATCCACAGCGCGGTCGAGGCCGATGCCGCGACGCCGAACGCCAAGGGCAGCCCGGCCTCGGCGCCCGCCTCGGAGCGCCTCGAGCTCGAGTCCGCGCTGCCGGTCGAGCTGCTCTCCCTCGAGGTCGGCCTCGACCTCCTCAACCTGGTCGACGCCGCGCGCGGTGGCGAGCTGTTGAAGCGCGTCGCGTCGCTCCGCAAGCAGCTGGCGTCCGAGCTCGGTGTCATCGTGCCGCCGGTCCACATCCGCGACGACCTGCGCCTGCGCCCGGGTGGCTATCGCGTCCTCCTGTCGGGCGTCGTGCTCGCCGAGGCCGAGGTCCACGTCCACCGGGTCCTCGCGATCGACCCGACCGGCTCGGCGACCAAGAACCTGCCCGGCGAAGCGACCACGGAACCGACGTTCGGGCTGCCTGCAAAGTGGCTCCTCCCGTCGGAGCGCACGCGCGCCGAGGCCGCCGGCTGCACCGTCGTCGATGCCGCCGCGGTGATCGCGACGCACCTGACCGAGCTGTTGCGCCGCAACGCGCACGAGCTGCTCGGCCGCCGCGAGGCGCAGGAGTTGCTCGATCTCGCCGGCAAGACGCACGGCAAGGTCGTCGAGGAGCTCATCCCGCACCTGATGTCGCTCGGCCAGGTCATCCAGGTCCTGCGCTCGCTGCTGCGCGAGTCGGTCTCGATCCGCGACCTGCGCTCGATCCTCGAGGCGCTCGCCGACCACGCGCCGACCACGAAGAACCCCGACGAGCTCACCGAGCACGTCCGCCAGCGCCTCGCGCGCCGGTTGACGCGCGCCCAGCTCGGCGCCGACGGCTCGCTCCGTCCGCTCGTGCTCGACCCGCGCGCCGAACAGATGCTGCGCGACGGTCGCAACGCGCGCGGGCTGTCGAAGCTCGCGGACGACCTCGGTAACCGCTGCCGCGACCTCGCGATGCGCGACGAGCCGACCGTCCTCGTCGTCGCGCCCGACCTCCGCCGCACCGTCGCCGGCATCGCCGCTCGCCACGTCCCCGGGCTCGCCGTCATGAGCTATCGCGAAGTCGACCCGTCCGTTCCGTTCGTCACGCGCGGAGTCATCTCCGCTCAGGAGGCCGCATGAGGATCGTCAAGTTCGAGGGCGCCACGATGCGCGATGCCCTCGCCAAGGTGAAGGCCGATCTCGGGGATGACGCGGTCATCGTGTCGACCCGGCAGATCCGCCGCGGGCTGCTCGGTGGTTCGGCGATCGAGATCTCCGCCGCGATCGACGAGGACGATGGCGCCGGCCCGGCGCGCACGCCGCGCTTCGCGGTCCAGCCCGCCGCGCCCGCGCCCGCGCCGCGCCACGCCGAGGAAGACCTCGAGAAGATGATCGCGCCGGTCCGCAGCGAGCTGCGGTCGCTCCGCGCGATCGTGCGCACGTCGAATAATGATGGCCGCGCGACGACCGAGCTCAAGGCCGAGCTCGCCGCGCTCCGCTCGCTGATCGAGACGATCCAGAAGCCGGCTCCCGCGCCGCGCCCGGCTCCCGCGCCGGTCGCCAAGCCGCGCGTCACGATCCCGCCCAAGGCGCGGGTCGCGCCGAGCGAGGGTCGCATCGTGATGCTCGTCGGCCCGACCGGGGCCGGCAAGACGACGACGATCGCGAAGCTGGCCGCGCGCGCCGCGCTGATCGATCAGCGGACGGTCGGGCTCGTCACGCTCGACAACTACCGCGTCGGTGGCGTCGACCAGATCCGCACGTTCGCCGACCTGATCGGCGTGCCGCTGCAGACCGCGACGACGACCGCCGCGCTCGCCGAGATCATCGAGCTCGACGACAGCGAGCTGATCCTGATCGACACCGCGGGCCGTTCGCCGCGCGACGCCGGTGCGATCGCCGAGCTCGCGGCGCAGCTCGCGCACCTGCCTCCCGTCGAGGTCCACCTCGTGATCCCGGCGTGGTCGAGCGCCGCGACGATCGACGACCTCGTCGCCCGCTACGCGCCGCTCGGGCCGTCGCGGATCCTGTTCACCAAGCTCGACGAGATCGGCGCGTGTCCCGAGCTTGTCGCCGGCTGTGCGCGCGCCGAACTCCCGATCACCTGGGTGACGACCGGCCAGGCCGTCCCCGAAGATCTCGAGGAGCCGACCGCCGCGCGCATCGTCGAGCTCGCGACCCACGGCTTCGCCGGACTCGAGGCCGCCGCGTGACCGACCAGGCCGCGACGCTGCGGGTTCTGCGGGGTGGTCGCGGCAGCGCGCCGCACGTGATGGCCTCGGTCACCGGTCGCCGGATCGCGATCGGCGGCGGCAAGGGCGGCGTCGGCAAGAGCACCGTCGCCGTCAACCTCGCGGTCGCCTACGCCCAGGCCGGCTGCAAGACGCTCGTGGTCGACAGCGACCTCGGCATGGCCGACCTCAACCTCCTGCTCGGCATCGCCCCCGAGCGCAGCGTGCTCGACCTGCTCGGCGGCACGCCGGTCGACGAGGTGATCGTCGCCGCGCACGGCATCGATCTCCTCCCCGCGGTCAACGGCAGCTACCTGCTCGCGACGCTCGGCCCCGCCGGTCACCGCCGGATCCTCGACATCGTCGCCAGCGTGGCGGCGCGCTACGACGCGATGATCGTCGACGTCGCCGCCGGCATCGGCCAGATGCAGTCGACGTTCGCCGCGGCGACGCCGGACACGATCGTCGTCGTCAACCCCGAGCCGCTATCGATGGCCGACGCGTACGCCAGCCTCAAGGTGCTCGCCACCGAGCACCGCGTGCGCCACGCGTACGTCGTGCCGAACCGCGTGGTCTCGCGCGCGCAGGCCGACGAGCTGACCACGCGACTCGGTGCGCTGGTCTCGCGGTTCCTCGATCTCAAGATCACCGCGCTCCCTCCGATCCCTGCTGACCCCGCGGTCAGCGAGGCCGCCACCATCGGCGTGCCGCTCCTCGTTCACGCCCCCGATTCGCCTGCCGCGCGCGCGATCCGTCAACTCACTCGCGCTCTCGGTCCTCTCGCGCCCACGTCCCAAGGAGTTTCTCGATGAAGGCCTACGCCGCACAGTCTCGCCGCCCGTTCCCCGAACGCGATCGCCTGATCGCCGAGCACGTCGAGATCGCTCGCCGCATCTCGCTTCGCATGGCGCGGCGGTGCCCCGACTGGATCTCCCGCGAGGACCTCGTCGCCGCGGGCATGCTCGGGCTGACCGAGGCCGCCGAGCGCTACGACGACACGCGCAACGAGCCGTTCCTGTCGTTCGCCGAGAAGCGCATCCGGGGCGCGGTGCTCGACGAGCTTCGCCGCGGCGACATCATGCCGCGCCGCGTGCGCCAGATGGCCCGCAAGATCGGCGCGACGATCCAGTCGCTCGAGCGCCAGCACGGCGGTCCGCCGACCGACGAACAGGTCGCCGAGGCGCTCGGCGTGCCGCTCGAGGAGTATCGCGCCGAGCTCGAGCAGCTCGTGCACGTCACGGTCGGCGCGCTCGAAGGCGAGGATGCCAGCATCCCCGACGAGACCAGCGACTCACCCGAGGTCCAGGCCGGCCGCCACCAGGCGCTCGGCAAGGTCCGCACGGCCCTCCGCGCGCTCACCGATCAACGCGACCTCGTGATCCTGTCGCTGTACTACAACGACGAGCTCACCTACGCCGAGATCGCGCAGGTCCTCAACGTCACGACCTCGCGCGTCTGCCAGCTCCACGGACGCGCGATCGCGCGCCTCCGCGCCGAGATCGAGCGCGCCGACGGCGCTCCCCTCGAGGCCAGGTGAGCTCCAGCGGCATGTACGTCGCGACGGCCGGCGCGATCGCGCAGTCGAACGCCCTCGACGCGACGGCGAACAACATCGCGAACGCCTCGACCGCCGGCTTTCATGGCGATCGCGTGACGTTCGCCGAGCAACTCGGCCGCGCGAAGTCGGCCGACGTCGCGATGGTCAGCGCCGGCACGTCGCGGGTCGACTCGCAGGCCGGCGCGCTCGCCCCGACCGACAACCCGCTCGACTGCGCGCTCGAGGGCGACGGCTACTTCGCCGTCCAGTCGCCGCAGGGCGAACGCTACACGCGCGCCGGCAACTTCAAGCTCGACGACCAGCACCAGCTGGTCTCGGCCGATGGATTTCCCGTGCTCGGTCAGGGCGGCCAGCCGATCTCGTTGCCGCCGACCGCCTCGACGATCGCGATCGGCATCGATGGCTCGATCACCGCCGACGGCGCCCAGGTCGGC
This sequence comes from Haliangiales bacterium, assembly GCA_038321315.1. Lineage (GTDB taxonomy): Bacteria > Myxococcota_A > Polyangia > Haliangiales > Haliangiaceae > JABFXX01. Next base: position 57,557 of record JBBQEX010000012.1, read on the forward strand.
AAGCTCCAGCTCGCGCGGTTCACGCCGTCGCAGATGAAGCGCGAGGGTGGCACGCTGTTCTCGGCGAGAGGCCCCGAGCAGAAGGCCGGCGATCCACCGAAGGTTCGCGCCGGGATGCTCGAGTCGAGCAACGTCAATGTCGTCCACAGCGTCGTCGATCTCGTGAAGGTGTCGCGCACCTACGAATCGCTGATGAAGGTCATCCAGGGCTATCACGATGTCGAGAGTCGCGCCGCGCGTGACCTCGGTACCCCGAAGTAAGGAAGGCACACATGTTTCGCTCCCTCGCTACGGCCGCGTCCGGAATGGAAGCCCAGCAGACCAAGCTGGACGTCACCGCCAACAACATCGCGAACGTCTCGACGAACGGCTTCAAGAAGCAGCGCGCCGACTTCGCGGACCTCATGTACCAGACCATCCGTCCCGCCGGTGCCCCGACCGGCAACGGCACGGTCGCGCCGTCGGCGACCGAGGTCGGCCTCGGCACGCGCCTGGTCGCCACCTCGCGCGAGCTCGGCCAGGGCGAGCTGCATACGACCGGCAACACGCTCGACGTCGCGATCGAGGGCAAGGGCTACCTCGCGATCACGCTGCCCAACGGTGGCACCGGCTACACGCGCAACGGCGCGCTGCAGCTCGACAGCGAGGGCAAGCTGGTGACCTCGGATGGCTATCCGATCGCCGGCGATATCACCGTGCCGCCCGACGCGCAGTCGGTGTCGATCGCGGCGAACGGCCAGGTCTCCGCGATGCTGCCGGGCCAGACCCAGGCCGCCGAGCTCGGCCAGATCCAGATCGCCACGTTCGCGAACCCCGGCGGCCTCGCCGCGCAGGGCTCGACGCTGTTCAAGGAGACCACGGCCTCTGGCGCCGCTGTCCTCGGCAACGCCGGCGAAGGCGGAGCCGGCACGCTCCGCCAGGGCATGCTCGAGGTCAGCAACGTCAACGTCGTCGAGGAGATGATCGACCTGATCTCCGGCCAGCGGGCCTACGAGGTCAACTCGCGCGTCGTCAAGGCGGCCGACGAGATGCTCGGCCAGACCGCGCAGCTGCGATGAGATCGCTGCTCGTCGTCGCGCTGATGTGTGTCCCGGCGGCCGCCGATCCGCTCGCCGACGTCGTGCGCGCGCGGCTCGCGCCGAACCTGCCGGCCGGCCTCGGCATCGCCGAGCTCCACGCCACCGACGAGGTCGCTCCCGAGACCATCGCGGTCGAGCCGCCGCGCGAGATCCACGCCGGCCGCCAGAGCGTGCGCGTCTACGTCAAGGGCAAGCCGCGCTGGCTGCCGGTCACGTTCGCGCCGATCGTGCATGTCGCGGTCGCCCGGCGCGCGCTCGCGATCGGCGACCTCGTCACCGCCGCCGACCTCGCGTTCGACGATCGCGCCAGCGCGGGCAACGTTGCCCCGGCTGACACCCTGATCGGCGCGACCGTGGTCCACCCGATCGCGAGCGACGCGATCGTCGGGGCGCGCGACGTCACGCTGCCCGCACCGGTCGGTCGCGGCACCGCCGTCACCGTCGAGGTTCGCCGCGGATCGGTGCGCGTCCACGGCAGCGGCACGCTCGAGCTCGCCGCCCGGATCGGGCAGCCCGCCAGCGTCCGGCTCACCGGCGGCAAGCTCGTCGTCCACGGCACGCTCCTCGCATCCAACGTGGTTGTCATCGGAGACGCGCCATGAAATCCATCACCCTCCTGTTCACGATCGCGACGCTCGGTGCGGGTTGCGCCGATCACATCGCGCCGTACAAGGCCAAGCATCGCAAGCTCGACCCGGGCACGTTCGGCGTGCGCTCCGAGGCCGCGAACGGCAGCCTGTATGCCGAAGGCGCACCCGGGCTGTTCGAGGATGCGGTCGCCACCCGCGTCGGCGACCTGATCGTCGTCAAGATCGACGAGAAGGATCTCGCGACGTCGCAGGCGGACACCAAGCTCAACAAGTCGGATGCGACGACCTACGGCATGCCGAACGCGCTCGGCATCGTCGCCGCGCTGACCAAGAAGTATCCCGGCGTCGATCCCGCGAAGCTGTTCGCGTCGACGAGTGACCAGAAGTTCACCGGCAACGGGGCGATCGCACGCCAGGGCCAGGTCACCGCGACGCTGCCCGTGCGCGTCGTCCAGGTGCTCGCCAACGGCGACCTGTTCGTCGAGGGCACCAAGGTCGTGATGGTCGGCCACGAAGAGAAGCACATCTACGTCAGCGGCATCGTGCGCCGCATCGATATCGCCGAGGACAACTCGGTGCCGTCGTCGCGCATCGCCGACGCCGAGATCGAGTACGCCGGCCAGGGCGACGTCAGCGACACCCAGCGCCGCGGCTGGCTCGGTCGCGTGCTGTCGAAGGTGTGGCCCTTCTGATGCGCGCCCTCGCCATCTTCCTCGTGCTCGCGAGCTCGCTCGCGCACGCCGATCGGATCAAGGACCTGACCACGATCGGCGGCGTGCGCGACAACCACCTCACCGGATTCGGTATCGTCGTCGGCCTCGACGGCAGCGGCGACGACGCGCGCTCGCCGATGGTGCGCAGCTCGCTCGCCAAGATGTTGAAGCGGCTCGGCATCACCGTCGATCCGAACGATATCAAGTCGAAGAACGTCGCCGCGGTCGCGCTGACCGCCGAGCTCCCCGCGTTCGCCAAGCCCGGCCAGGGCATCGACGTCACGGTCAGCTCGATCGGCAACGCCAAGAGCCTCGCCGGCGGCACGTTGCTCGCGGCGCCGCTCAAGGGTCCCGACGGTCACACCTGGGCGATCTCGCAGGGCGCGCTGTCGGTCGGCGGCTTCGTCGCCGAGGGCGCGACCGGATCGTCGGCGAAGAAGAACCACGTCACCGTCGGGACGATCGCTGGCGGTGGCACGGTCGAGGCGAGCGCACCGACCACGATGCCCGCGAAGGAGATCGTGCTGGTGCTCAAGAAGCCCGATTTCACGACCGCGTCGCGCATGCAGGTCGCGATCGAGGCCGTGCTCGGCGCGGGTCGCGCGCGGGCCCCCGACGCCGGCTCGGTCGTGGTCGCGATCACGGCCGAGGAGCGCCCGCAGGTCGCCGCCCTGATCACCAAGCTCGAGGCGATCGAGGTCGAGCCCGACCTTCCGGCGCGCGTCGTGATCGACGAGAAGACCGGCACGATCGTCGTCGGCGAGAACGTCCGGCTGCGCGCCGCGGCGATCACGTTCGGCGCGCTCACCGTCGAGGTCGACGAGGCCAAGGAGGTCTCGCAGCCCGGCGAATTCGCGGCCGGCACGACCAAGGTCGTCCCGAAGACGACCGTGAAGGTCAAAGAAGACGACAACACGATCAAGGTCGTGAAGCCCGCGGCGACCGTCGCCGATGTCGCGACCGCCCTCGGTGCGCTCGGCGCCAAGCCGCGCGACCTGGTCTCCGTGCTGCGCGCGCTCGCCGCCGCCGGCGCCCTGCGCGCGGACATCGTGACGCTGTGAAGCTCGCGTCCGCCCACGATCTACCGAAGCCCGAGGCCAAGGCGCAGAGCGCCGCGACCGCGGCCAAGCAGCTGGAGGCGTTCTTCCTCCGCCGGCTGCTCGCCGAGGCGCGCCCCGAGGGCGGCGGTGGACTCGACGGCGGATTCGCGGGCGACACGTTCAAGTCGATGCTCGACGAGGCGATCGCCGACAAGATGTCCGCCGCCGGCGGCATCGGCATGGCGAAGATGTTCGCCAAGCAGCTCGGCACGAGCGGCACCGAGATCGCCACGCCGCCGCCGATCGCCAACGCGATCCCGCACGGCCCGCGCGAGATCGGCCCGGTCTCCGAGCTCCCGGAGCTCCGCGATGCCCCCCGCCTCGCGATGCCGATCACCGGCGCGCGCGCGACCTCGGGCTACGGCATGCGCCACGACCCGATCCAGCACTCCGACATCTTGCATCCCGGCTTCGACCTCGCGGCCAAGACCGGCACGCCGGTCGCCGCCGCGGCAGGTGGGACAGTCACCCACGCCGGCCCGGCCGGGACCTACGGCAACCTGGTCACGGTCAAGCATCCCTCGGGCTACGAGACCCGCTACGCCCACCTGTCGGCAGTCGCGGTCCACGTCGGAGACACGGTCGCGACCGGCGATCACGTCGGCGACGTCGGGACCACCGGTTACTCGACCGGCCCGCACCTCCACTTCGAGCTGCGCCACGACGGCCATCCGATCGATCCTGCTCCGCTTTTACCCCTCAACACCTCTTCGACCCGGCCGAACCGTTAGTCATGCGTATCGAGCCCAAGGTCGTCACCCCCACCCCCTCCGCCACCACGCGCGAGTCGTCGCAGCCAGCGAAGACCACGAGTGGCGTCGAGGGCGCGTCGGTGGTGAAGCTGTCTTCGGCAGGTGTCGCGGCGTCGGGATCGACGGACGCGAACCATGGCATCACCGCCAAGCTCGCCACCATCCGCACGCAGCTCGCGACCGGGACCTACCCGGTCGACCTCGACCGGCTCGCCAGCCGCATCGTCGACGACGAGCTCCTCCGCGGTCCGGGGGCCAAGAAGTGACCGACGACGAGGCCCAGCAGCTCGACCTGATCCGCAGGTTGGGCGAGGAGCTTCGCATCGTCTTCGCCGACGAGCGCCACGCGATCGGCTTGCTCGATCACGCCGCGCTCGACGTCCTGTCGGATCGCAAGCGTGCGATCGCCGACGAGCTCGGCCGCGCCCGCAACAAGGTCCCCCGCTCGCCGGAGGTGCGCGCGCTGTTCGAGGCGATCCGCAGCGAGGCGCACGCCAACGCGTTGCTCGCGCGCGCCGCGACCGACACCGTCCGCGCGCTGCTCGGCATCGACCCGACGCCGAACGGCTACGACCGGCGCGCCAACCGCACCATGCCGCTGCCGACCGCGCGGTTGCTCGCCGCGTACTGAACCATGTCCGACCTGCTGTCCATCCTCTCGCTCGGTTCGGCCGGCATCGCCGCGCAGAACACCGGCGTGAGCGTGGCGGCGAACAACGTCGCCAACGCCAACACGCAGGGCTACTCGCGCCAGCGCGTCGATCTCGAGTCGATGCTCGCCGCCCCGCTCGTCGGTGGCGTGCGCAGCGGATCGCCGCAGCGCGTGGCGAGCGACCTCCTGGCGTCGCGCATGCGCACGGCGTCGGGCTCGCTCGGGATGTCGAAGGCGTACAGCGAGGCGCTGTCGGACTTCGAGGCGGTCTCGACCGCCGGCGCCACGATCGATACCCAGCTCGCGTCGGTGTTCACCGCGATGTCGCAGGCCTCGGTCTCGCCGACCGATCCCGCGGCGCGCGACGGCGTCGTCGCGTCGCTGCGCGGGTTGGTGTCCGGCATCAACATGCGCGCCGGTCAGGTCGCCGCGGCTCGCGGCGAGGCCGATCACCGGATCGCCGACGGTGCCGCGCAGGCCACCGCGCTCGCGAGCCAGCTCGCCGCCGCGAACGCCCAGGTCGCAAAGTCGGGTGACCCGACGGCGCGCGACCTGCGCGACCAGCTCGCGAACCAGCTCGCGTCGCTCACCGGCGCGCACACCCGCACCGATGCCGACGGCATGATGCGCGTCACGCTCGACGGCGGCGCCGTGCTCGTCGACGGCGCCCACGCCGCGACGATGACCGCGACGACCGACCCGGCGACCGGCTTCGGCAAGCTCGAGGTCGTCGACGGCGCGGTCCGCCGCGACGTCACCGCGCAGCTCGGCGGCGGCTCGATGGGCGCGGACCTCCAGCTCCGCGATCACACGCTCGCGACCACCGCGCAGCAGCTCGATCAGCTCGCCTACGACACCGCGACCGGCTTCGACGCGGTCCACACCACGAACGCCGCGCTCGACGGCACGACCGGCCACCGCATGTTCGGCGCGCTCGCCGGTGTCGCCGGTGCCGCCGCCGCGCTCGTCGTCGATCCCGCGCTGTCCGCGAGCTCGGCGAACCTCGCGCTCGGCACCGTGGGCAACGGTCCCGGCGACAACGCCGGCGCGGTCGCGCTGTTCCAGCTCGCCGGCAAGCCGGTCGCCGCCGGTGGCAAGACGCTCGGCGATGCCGCGCTCGCGATCGTCGCCGATGTCGGGCGCGCCGGGGCGACCGCGAAGGGCGATGTCCTGCGCGACGAGCTCGTCAACACCCACCTCGGCGATCTACGCGACTCCCTGTCGGGTGTCGACACGCAGGAAGAGCTCACCAATCTCTCCAAGTTCCAGCACGCCTCCGAGGCGATGACCAAGGTCGTGTCGACCGTGGACCAGCTGCTCGGCTCGCTCATCCAGAATCTCTAGAAGGAGGTGGTGCCATGCGCATCACCAGCACGCATCTGATCGAGCAGTCCGCGGCAGCTACTTCGTCCGCCCAGGCGCGCTACGCCACGGCCGCCAGCCAGGTGTCTTCGGGCTTGAAGGTCGCCATGCCGTCGGACGATCCGACCGCCTGGCTCGCCGCGCATCGCGCGAACCTGCGGACCGCGCTGGTCGACGGCACGAGCCAGGCCGTGCAGTACGGCCGCGAGCGGCTCGCGCAGACCGACGGCGCGCTCGCCAGCATCCAGTCGATCGTCTCCGACGTGCGCATGCTCGCGGTCCAGGGCAGCAACGCGAGCTACAACCCGACCTCGCGGGCCGAGCTCGGCACCCAGGTGCGCGGCCTGTTCGAGTCGGCGATCGGCGCCGCGAACACCCAGTCTCCCGACGGCGCCTACATCCTCGCCGGCAGCGCCTCGCTCGTCCCACCGTTCGATGCCACGGGCACGTACGTCGGCGACGCGGCGACCCGCGACGTCGCGACCGAGGACAACGCGACGCACGCGACGTCGATCGCCGGTTCCGAGCTGACCTCGACCGGCGGGGTCGACGTGATGACGCTGCTCTCGCGTGTCGCGACCGCGCTGTCCAACAACGACCTTCCCGGCATCCGCAGCTCGCTCGACGATCTCACCACCGCGATCCATCAGGTCGGCGGGGTGCGCACGCGCGTCGACGGCATGATGCACGTGCTCGACGACGTCAAGACCGCGCACGATGCGCTCCACCAGACGTTGGTGACCGCGGCGTCGAACTATGTCGATGCCGACATCGTGACCGCCGCGAGCAACCTCGCGCAGGCCGGTCAGGCGCTCGACGTCGCGCAGACCGTGTCGTCGCACGTCATCGCGATGGTCAAGGCGCAGTCGACCTGATCACCTGATCGTCGAGCCCTATACGGGCCGGCGATCGGGACGAACCAAAGCATTGTCGGGACCCACGAGGTCTCACCTACCCGCACCAACCAGAATCAGCAGGAGTCTCGTCATGGCCATCTCGATCCTCACGAACGTCGCCGCAATGGGCGCCGCCCGCAATGTCAACGGCACCCAGCAGGCCCTCGCGCAGTCGATCGGACGCCTGTCGTCCGGTATGCGCATCAACAACGCGGCCGACGACGCCGCCGGCCTCGGCATCAGCCAGGCGCTGTCCGCCGACATCCGCTCGATGGGTCAGGCCCAGCGCAACACGAACGACGCGATCTCGCTGTCGCAGGTCGCCGAAGGCGGCATGAACCAGATGCAGAACATCGTCTCGCGTATGCGCGAGCTCGCGGTCCAGTCGTCGAACTCGACGCTCGGCTCGACGGAGCGCGGCTACATCCAGACGGAGTTCGGCCAGCTCGGCCAGGAGATCAACCGCATCGGCTCGGTCACCGAGTTCGGTGGCCAGAAGTTGCTCGACGGCAGCGCGTCGGCCGGGCTCGTGTTCCAGGTCGGCATCCAGAACACGTCGAACGACCGCCTGTCGATGAGCATCACCAAGCTCACCACGTCGACCCTCGGCTCGACGTCGTTGCACCTCGCCTCGGCGAGCCTGTCGACCGCGACGAACGCGCAGGCCGCGATCGGCGTGTTCGACAAGGCCATCCAGCAGCTGTCGAGCTCGCGCGCGAAGGTCGGCGCGGTGCAGAACCGCATGCAGATCACGATCTCGAACCTCTCGGTCGCCCAGGAGAACCTGTCCGCCGCGAACTCGCGCATCACCGACGTCGACGTCGCCGCGGAGACCGCGAACCTGACGAAGAACCAGATCCTGAGCCAGGCGGGTATGGCCGTCCTCGGCCAGGCCAACCAGATCCCGCAGTCGGCGCTCTCGCTGCTCCGCGGCTAAGCCGCCCCGAGGTTTGATTCATGAGCGTTTCGTTCAACGGTCTCGTCAGCGGCATCGACACGAAAGCGCTCATCGATGGCCTGGTCAACGCCGAGAAGGTCGCTGCCGCCACCTACACGAAACAGCAATCGAACCTCGAGAGTCAGAAGTCGATCGTCGGCAACCTGTCCACCGCCCTCGGGGCGCTGGGCTCGCTGGCGACGACGATGAAGGCCGGGAGCACCGAGCTCTCGCCCCATACCGCGACGGTGAGCGATTCGCACCTCACCGTCGCGGTCTCGTCGTCGGCCGTGCCGACGACGCACGATATTCGCGTCAAGCAGACCGCGCAGGCGCAGGTCACCACCTCGCGGACGTTCACCTCGGCCGGAGCCGGCGTGCTCGGCGACGGCAGCGTCACGATCGGCGGCTCGACGATCAACTACTCGGCCACCGACTCGCTGGCCGACGTCGCGTCCAAGATCAACGACGCGAGTGCCGGGGTCAGCGCGTCCGTGCTCAACGACGGCACCACGTTCCGCCTCGTCGTCACGTCCACCGCGACCGGCACCGCCGGGGCGGTTCCGATGGTCGACACCGGCGATAGCCTCGGCCTGTCCGACCCCGCCAACGTCAAGATCCCGGCGCGCGACGCGATCATCTCGATCGACGGGGTCGACGTCACTCGCAGCAAGAACGTGATCGACGACGCGATCTCCGGCGTCACGATCACCGCGGTCTCGACGCACGCCGCCGCAGATCCCGACGCGCAGGTCCAGGTCGCGCTCGACACCAATGGCGTCGGGACCAAGCTGAACGCGCTGGTCAAGGCCTACAACGTGATCGCCGCGGGCCTCAACGATCAGCTGAGCTACACCGGCGACGGCAAGACCCAGAAGGGCGCCAACACGCTGTTCGGCGACTCGACGCTCCGCCAGATCCAGGGTCGCCTGACGAACCTGATGACGAGCACCTTCGGGGGGCACAACCTCTCCGAGATCGGGCTGTCGCGCGACAAGGACGGCATCCTGTCGCTCGACCAGGCCAAGCTGACCACGGCGCTGACCAAGGACTCGTCGATCGTGAGCAAGGTGATGACGAGCGGCGGCTTCGCCGATGCGATGGCGAAGATGACCGATGACTACGATCGCGCGGGCGACGGCATCCTCGCCGGCAAGTCCGCCGCGCTCGCGTCGCAATCGAAGCTGATGCAGCACGAGATCGATCAGATCAACGCCCACGCCGAAGCCTCCCGCGCTCAGCTCGAGACCCAGTTCAGCAAGCTCGAGAGCATGCTGTCCAACATGAAGAGCCAGAGTAGCTACCTCACCCGGATGCTCGGTTAGGAGATTCATGAGCGCACGCGCCGCCAATACGTACCGGAAGGTCGATCTCGAATCGGCACCGAAGTCGCAGGTCCTCGTCCGTCTGTTCGAACGCTTCGCGCGAGATCTCGACGACGCGCGCCGCGCGATCGCCGGCAAGGACATCCACGCCAAGGCCGCCTCGCTCGACCACGCCAGCCAGATCGTGACCGAGTTGATCGCGGCGCTCGACCACGCGGCTGCCCCCGAGCTCGCGAAGAACCTCGACGCGCTCTATCGCTTCGTGGTCGCCAGGCTCGCGGAGGCCAACCTCGGGCTCAGCGTCGGCCCGCTCGACCAGGCGACGCGCGTCATGAAGGAGCTCGGCGCGGCCTTCGCCCAGGTCGAACCGTGATCGTCGCCCGCCTGCTCGACGCGACCCCTCCGCCGCCCACCACGGACGACGTCGATGAGTTGCTCGCTGCGGCCGATCAGATGATGCAGCTTCGCGAGGCGATCCTCCGCGACGCGGTGCCCGAACCGGCGCGCGCAGACCTGTTGGCGGAACTGATGCGGCGTCAGGACATGTGGGAGACCCGTCTGGTCGCGGCGCGCGCCAGCGTGGGCGCGGCGCGGATCGCCCATGGTCGTGCGCGCCGCGTTTATCGGTAATCCTTCAGCCCTCGCTGTCGTACATTCCACGCATGCGGCGCGCATGGTGGTTGGCGGCGTGTGCCGGGTGTTCGTTTCACCACGAGCTCGGCGACGCCGGCAGTCCGGACACGCCGGTGATCTTCGACGACGGTGGCAACCAGCTCGGCTGGTTGCGCGCCGACTCGGCCGCCGACTTCGGCGAGCCGGGTGCCGCGTTCGACGCGATCGCGATCGACGAGGCGGCGCTGACGCCGGCCGCGTACCTGTGGGGTGGGCTCGTCGCGCGCGCCGCGGGCACGTGCCCGGTCGCCGATCAGAACACGCTCGACTACGCCGCCTTCGCCGGCCTCACGCCGTCGGGCATCGCGTTCATCGACACGATCGAGATCCCCGATCAGCGCGCGCCCGCCGGGTTTCGCACCGACACCAACGACGGCGACTTCGCCGTGTGGATCGAAGGCGAGATGCAGCTGCCGGCCGGCACGACGAGCTTCACGCTCTCGGCCGACGACTTCGCCGCGCTCGAGATCGCGACGCCACACTCGACCGCGTTCGCGCGCGTCACGACGAACCAGTTCCAGGGCCCGGCGACCACGGCCGCGTACACCACGACGGCGGCCGGCTGGTACCCGTTTCGGATCCCGATGTGCCAGAAGCTCGGCGGCGGCTACCGGCTGTCGCTGCTCGCGACCCCCGATACCACGCCGGCGACCGCGATCCCGCGCAAGCGCCTGCGCGCACGCGTCGACGGCCTGCGCGGCCTGATCGCGACCGCGTGGGACCAGCAGTCGTTCGGCATGCGCGCGTCGTCGAGCCTGTGGACCGCGCCGCTCGTCGACGACACGCTCGATCCGCCACCGCCCGGCCCGAAAAACCCCGGCGACCTCGCGATCCGCTGGGTCGGCGAGACCAAGATCGCGACGGCCGGCAGCTTCCTCGCGCACGCCGACACCGACGACGGCGCCCGCATCGTGCTCGGCGAGACGAGCTCGGATGACCACCTCACGCAGGGAGGCTCGAACATCATCACCGACGTCACCACGCCGCTCGGCGTCGGCTGGCGACCGCTCGCGCTCGACTACATGAACATCGGCGGCGATGGCCGCGCGCGGTTCCAGCTCAACGGCGACACCATCCCGGTCGACCGCCTGCGTCCGGCGGCGACCTCGGCGACGCGCGTCGTCACGTTCTACGACGATCAGAGCCAGGCGATCCCGACCGACGCGAACGGCCAGACCCGCAGCTGGCGCGCGCAGAGCTTCCCGACCGAGGCGATCACCGATCTGTGGGTGACCTACAAGTACACGCACCAGCAGCCGCACGAGCTCGCGCTCGCGCTGATCGGGCCCGACGGCACCAGCGCGACACTCCGCGGAGACAACGACAACGACACCACGAACCCCAAGCACGTCCGGCTCGCCAACTTCAACGGCAAGCTGCTCGCGGGCCTGTGGAAGCTCGTCGTCAAGGATCAGACCGGTGGGCAGACCGGGTCGCTCGACAGCTGGTCGATCGCGGCGTTCGTCACCGGCGGCCCACCGGTGCTCGCGCCGGCCTCGTCATGGACCTCGGCGACCCACGAGATCGCGGCGACCGTGATCGACACGGTGACGTTCGCGGCCATCGTGCCGCCCGGCTCGAGCGCGGCGGCGTGGGTGCGCACGTGCGACGACACGCCGTGCGACGACGAGCCGTGGACCGGGCCGTACCAGTCCGGCGACCCGGTGACCTCGGAGCCCCGGCGCTACGCCCAGGTCCGCGTCGATCTGACCGCGACGACCGACGAGGAGCCCGCCCTCGACTGGGTCGAGCTCCAGTACCGCTTCCGGCCTTGACGATCGCGTCAGACCTGCCGACGGCGACGTTCACCTACACCGCCAAGTGCGCGTCGCGACTGGGATGCGGCCGGGCACGCCGGTCGCAAAGACCCGGCTCGTGCTCCCGTATGGCCGTCAGACGATCGAGGACGACGACATCGAAGCCGTCGTCGCCGCGCTCCGCAGCCCGCTCCTGACCTGCGGGCCGCTGGTCGCGCAGTTCGAGTCCGCGCTGCGCACGGCGACCGGCGCCGACCACGCGATCGCGTGTGCGAGTGGCACCGCCGCGCTGCACCTCGCGTACGCCGCGCTCGGCATCGGCGCGGGCGACGAGATCATCACGACCCCGATCACGTTCTCGGCGACCGCGGCCGCCGCGTACTACACCGGCGCGACGGTCCGGATCGCGGACGTCGATCCCCGCACCGGCAACCTCGACCCGGCGTCGGTCGAAGCGCTGATCACGAAGCGCACGCGCGCGATCGTGCCGGTTCACCTCGGCGGGCTGCCGTGCGACCTGGACGCGATCTTCGCGATCGCGCGCCGCCACGGCCTGCGCGTCATCGAGGACGCCTGTCACGCGCTCGGCGCGACGTACGCCGATCGCCCGATCGGCAGCGGCGCGAGCGACGCTGTCGTGTTCAGCTTCCATCCCGTCAAGCACATCACCACCGGCGAGGGTGGCGCGGTCATCGTTCGCAGCCCCGAGCAAGCGAGTCGCGTCCGCCGCCTGCGCCAGCACGGCATCGAGCGCGACGCGACCCGGCTGCAGACCCCGGCCGCCGGACCGTGGAGCTACGAGGTGCAGGAGCTCGGCTGGAACTACCGGCTCGACGATCTCGCGTGCGCGCTCGGCGTGTCGCAGCTTGCAAAGCTCGACCGCTTCGTCGCGCGGCGTCGCGAGCTCGCCGCCGCGTATCGCGGGGCCCTCGCCGGCATGCCCGGCGTCGAGCTGCCCGCGACCGCCGGCGATCGGGTGTCGAGCTACCACCTGTTCGCGATCGCGATCGACTTCGCGCGATTCGGCACGTCGCGCGCGCGCGTGATGGCCGACCTCGGGGAGCTCGGCGTCGGCACCCAGGTCCACTACATCCCGCTCCTCGATCACCCGCTCCACGCCGCCCGCTGTCCCGGCGAGCTCGCGCGGTCGCGCCCCGGCGCCGCGCAGTACTACGCGCGAACGCTGAGCCTCCCGATGTTTCCCGCGATGACCGACAGCGATGTCTCGCATGTCGTGTCCGCGCTCCACCGCGTTCTCGGAGAATCACGATGACCCAGCGCCTGTCCGCCACCACCTCGACCCTCGACGGCAAGTCCATCCTCATCACCGGGGGAACCGGCTCGTTCGGTAAGGCGTTCGTGAACCGCGCGCTCAAGTCCAAGGCGAAGAAGATCATCGTGTTCTCGCGCGACGAGCAGAAGCACTACATGATGGATCGCGAGCTGTCCGATCGCCGCCTGCGCTTCTTCGTCGGTGACATTCGCGATCGCGACCGCTTGCAGACCGCGCTGCGCGACGTCGACATCGTGATCCACGCCGCCGCGATGAAGCACGTGCCGATCTGCGAGTACAACCCGATCGAGGCCGTCCAGACCAACGTCAACGGCGCGCGCAACCTGATCGAGGCCGCGATGGCGAACGGCGTCGAGCGCGTGCTCGCACTGTCGACCGACAAGGCGGTGTCGCCCGCGAACCTCTACGGCGCGACCAAGCTCTGCATGGAGAAGCTCCTGATCGCGGCGAACGCGTACGCCGGCGACCGCGCGACGCGGTTCTCGTGCGTGCGCTACGGCAACGTGATGGGCTCGGCCGGCAGCGTGATCCCGCTGTTCCGCTCGCAGCGCGACAAGGGTCGCCTGACGATCACCGACTCGCGCATGACGCGGTTCTGGATCGACATGGACGACGCGGTCGCGCTCGTGCTCCGCGGGCTCGGCCTCATGGCCGGCGGCGAGATCGTGATCCCGAAGCTCCCGACCTCCGACATCGAGACGCTCGCCGAGGCCGTGGCGCCCGGCGTGCCGCGCACCGTCGTCGGGATCCGCCCCGGCGAGAAGCTCCACGAGACGCTGATCTCGTCGGAGGAAGCCCGCCGCACGAGCGACCTCGGAGACGTGCTCGTGATCTGGCCGGAGTTCTCGTTTCATCAGACGCTCGCCGGAGTTCGCCCGGGCCAGCCGCTCCCCGAGGGGTTCTCCTACTCGAGCGACTGCGCCGAACCGAGACTCGATCTCGCCGAGACCCGCGAGATGATCGCGCGCGTCGCGTGACCACGCGGATCGCGCGCGTGCCTCGCGTCGCGTTTCGTGCCGATGCCTCTCACGAGCTCGGCTACGGACACGTCGCGCGGCTGTGCGCGTTGATCGAGGAGGTCGAGACTCGCGGCATCAGGCCGCTCGTGCTGTTCGGCGGCGACGGCGTGCACGTCGCGCAGTGGCTGCGCGAGCGCGGGGTCTCGGTCGCGCTCGACAATTGGACGCCGATCGCCGTCGCGCACCTCGCCGAGGAGCGCCGACTCGACGCCGTGATCATCGACGGGCCCGCGATCGCGAACTCGCTGGTCGCCGAGCTGACCCGACGCAAGGTTCGATCGATCCTGATCGACGACCGCGGCACACCGCTCGCGGTCGATGCCGTGGTCAACCACAACATCCACGCGCCCGAGCTGGCCAGCAAGTATCCCGGCGCCCGCCACTGCTTGCTCGGCCGCCGCTACATGATGCTCCGCAAGGAGTTCCGGCGCTTCACGCGCGGCTCGTGTCGCCCGATGTCGGGCGCGCGGCTGCGCGTCGTCGTGACGTTCGGCGGCAGCGACCCGCACAACGACACCGCGCGGATCATGCGGCTGGTTCCAGACGACCGCTCGCTCGAGCTCGTCGTGATCCTCGGCCCGGGCTATCACGACGACGGCAGCCTCGCGATCGCGGTCGCGGAGGTCGTCGGTGCCGGTCACACGGTCGACATCCGGCGCTCGCCCGATGACGCCGCCGGTCTGTTCGTCAGCGCCGACGCCGCGATCTGCGCGGCCGGCGGCACGCTCGGCGAGCTCGCCTACCTCGGCTGCCCGGCGATCGCCTACGCGATCGTCGCCGATCAGGTCGTCCCGGCGCGCCAGCAGGTGCGCGACGGCTTGATCAGCGGCGGCCGCAAGCTCGGCGAGACCGAGGACGCGGTGATCGCCGCCGACCTCGCCGCGTTCCTGCTCGACGACGACGGGCGAAACCTGCAGCGTGGGCGCGCGCTCGCGACCGCCGACAGCGACGGCACCAAGCGGATCGTCGACGAGCTACTGATGGCTTGAGACACAGGCGCGCGCGATGCCAGCGACCGGCATCACCGACTGCGCCGCACCCAGCCGGATCGCGCTCGCCGGCATGGCCGGGACGATGCACTCGCTCGGGTCCTGTGCGAACGTGCGGGCACCCGCGCGGCGGAGCTCGAGCAACCCCCACGCCCCGTCGACGCCCATCCCGGTCAACAGGATCGCGGTCGCACGGATCTTGTCGACTGCCGCGATCGAGCCGAACAGCACGTCGACCGACGGCCGATGACCGTTGACCTTCTCGCCCGAGCCGAGCACGACGCGGAGCCGATCGTGCGTGCGCACGACGCGCAGGTGCCGATCGCACGGCGGCAACAGCACGAGGCCGGGCTCGAGCGGATCGCCGTCCTTGGCCTCGCGCACGCGCATCGGGACGGTCTGGCCGAGCCACGCGGCGTACGAGCCGGCGTGCTTGGGCAGGATGTGCTGGGCGATCACGATCGGCGGACAGTCCGCACCCATCCCGATCAACAGCTGCGACGTCGTCGTCGCGCCGCCGGTCGACGCGCCGATCGCGATCAGGTCCGGCAGGTTCGGGTTCGCCGTGGCCTCGATGCGCTCGCGCTTGGTCGCGGACCGCACCGCGGCGACGAGCTCGAGCGCGAACGCGGCCTTGCCCGACGACATCGGCTTGGCCACGACGCCCGCCGCGCCGGCGGCCCGCAGCGCCGTCGCGCGCGCCGGATCGTGCGCCTCGCTGGTGATCACGACGACCGGCAGCGGATACGACGCCATCAGGTGGCGCAGGAAGTCCTCGCCGTTCATCCGCGGCATGTTGACGTCGAGCGTCAGCACGTCCGGCTTGTCGGCGATCACGCGCTCGCGGGCCTCGAACGGATCGGCGGCCTCGCCGACGACGACGAGCTCCGGATCGGCCTCGAGGATGCGGCGAACGATCATCCGGAACGCCGACGAGTCATCGACGATGAGGACGCGCTTCACGACACACCGTGCAGCGTCGCCTCGACCCAACCGTTGCCGAACATGACGACCGCGCGCGCCTGGACTGGCTGCGAGGCGGCGTGAAGATCGGGCGGCGACAGCGCGTAGACCTGGCGGCCAAAGATCCGCGGCACGACGTTGCCGCAGATGATGTTCGCGAGCTCGGCGACCAGATCGGTCGAGGCGATGTCGGGTGGCGGCTCGCCGGGCGGCACCAGATCGGCCGCGAGCGCGATCAGCATCTCGTTCGGGATCGAGATCCCGACCGCGCCCGACGACGGGCCGGTGAACGCGACCGACGCGTCGATCGTGCTCCCGCTCGGGCGTTCGTCCGCGAAGCCCTCGGCGGAGGCGAAGCACAGGCGCTCCATCGCGAGCACGACGGCGGTGCGCAGCGCGTCGATCTCACCCATGACACGAATGGTGGCGGTAACTTTCACGGAGCACGTCCGATCGCGGCGACGACCGCATCGAGGAGTTGTTCGGGATCGAAAGGTTTGCGAACGAAGCGAATGCCCCGCTCGTTGAGGGCGGCGAGGCGAGCCTCGCTGGCCTCGGTCGAGACCACGACGATCGGCACGTGCGCGAGCGTCGCGTCCTTCGAGACGGCATCGATCAGCGCGAGGCCGTCCATCTTGGGCATGTTGATGTCGATCATCGCGAGATCGAACGGGTGGGCACGGAGCGCGATCAGCGCGGCGGAGCCATCGGGGGCCTCGTCGATGCGTCCGATCGGCAAGCCGATCATCCGCAGCGCGCGACCGATCACCATGCGCATCGTGGCGCTGTCGTCGACGACGATCACGTTCAAGGACATGACAGATCTCCTCCCAGAGGCCGCGACGTGCCCGGGGTTGCAAGCACGACCATTCCATCTTCGATCCGGATCGACAGCGTTCGACTCGTGGTTCCGGCGAGATCGTGCGCGCGGATCATCACGCCGTTCTGCCAGAGCACCTTCTTGAGCGCGACGACGTTGCGGCGCCCGATCTCGAACACCTCGTCCACGGATTCACCAGTGGTGCGCGCGCCGCCGGCGACGCGCAGCTCGACGCGCTCCTTGCGCGCGCCCTTCGCGTACATCTCGCGAAACAGGAGCGCCACGCCGGACTCGACGAACTTGGCCGGCCAGCGCTCGGCCTCGTCGGTCTGCGCCGGGGTCAGCGGGAGCTGCACGTGGACCAGGCCGCCGACGCGCGCGAGGCGATCGTAGGCGGTGACCCCGAGGCAGCTGCCGAGCCCGTACGTCACGATCGTCTCGCTCGGATCCTGCGAGATCACGAGTTGACCGATCCCGACGACGCGGAGCCCGTGCTGCGACGGCGCGCGAGCGATGTAGGTCGAGGCGTTCATCGGCGATACACCGCCGGACTGTCGTAGGTGTAGCCGTGCCGCAGCCCCGACAGGCTCTCGGCGTGCCCGATCAACAGGTAGCCGCCGGGCGCGAGCAGCATGCGCATCCGCTCGACGAGCTTCTCGCGCGTCTCGTCGTTGAAGTAGATCATGACGTTGCGGCAGAAGATGAAGTCGAAGGGCCCGCGCATCGGCCACGGCTGCATCAGGTTGAGCCGCGCGAACGACACCAGGTCGCGCACGACCGGCTGGATCGTCACGGTGTCGCCGCCGCGGGGCGCGTCGGTGTACTTCGACGCGAGCGGGCCCGGGATGTCGGCGGCATTCGCGCGCGTGTAGGACGCGGCCTGCGCGGTCGCGAGCGCGTCGCGGCAGATATCGGTCGCGAGGATGCGGACGTCGCGCACCGAGCGCGTCGCGGCCACGGTCATCGCGATCGAGTACGGCTCCTCGCCGGTCGAGCACGCGGCGCTCCAGATCCGCAGCGAGCTCCGCGGCGTCGCGAGTTGCTCGGTGAGGAAGTCGAAGTGGCGCTCCTCGCGGAAGAACGACGTCTTGTTCGTCGTCAGCAGGTCGATCGCGGTGTCCATCTCGGCGCCCTGCGGGTCACGCGCGAGCCGATCGATGTACGCGGTGTACGTCGGCAACTCGAGCGCGCGGATCCGGCTGGCGAGCCGCGAGCGCACGAGGCTCTCCTTGCCGGTCTTGAGGTTGATGCCGGTGGCCGTGCGCACGAGCGACGCGAGCCGCTGGAAGTCGACCGGCAGGAGCTCGGTCGGCTCGCCGAAGGCGCGCTCCATCATCCCGCGGCTCGCTCGGCGGCCGGCGCGGCGACGTCGCGCAGCACGTGGTCGATGTCGAGCAGCAACTTGATCCGGCCGTCGGCCTTCGCGAGGGCGAGCAGGCTCGCGCGCACGTCGCCGCACAGGTCGGGTGGAGGCTCGATCATCGAGTCCTCGAGCTTCATCACCTCGATGACGCGATCGACGATCACGCCGCGGGTGGTGCCGCCGGTGCGCATCACGACGATGCACGACTTGTCGGTCGCCTCGCCGATCGGCAACCCGAACCGGGTGCGCAGATCGATCACCGGCAGGATCTTGCCGCGGAGGTTGATCACCCCGCGGTAGTGCGCGGGCACCTCCGGAACGGGCGTGATCGGCAGGAGGCGGATGATCTCCTGGACCTTCAACACTTCGACCCCGTACTCCTCGTTGGCGAGGGCGAAGGTCAGATACTTACCGGCGAGAGATGTCTGCATGGGGTTACCTCAGGAAGGTCGTTTCGCTTCCGGACTCCCGGAACCGAGCGAGCAGGTTGGAAGGATCGATGATGAGCCCGACGCGGCCGTCGCCGAGGATCGCGCCACCCGCGATCCAGCGCGTCGCGGGGATGCCGTCGCCGAGCGTCTTGGTGACGACCTGTTGCTTGCCGAGGATCTCGTCGACCAGCACCGCGGTGTGACCGTCGCCATCGTTGAGCACGACCGCGAGCGAGCCGGGCTCGTCGCCGCTCTTCGACAGATCGGACAGCCGGAACACCGGGATCGTGCGGCCGCGAAACGCGACCATCCGACCCGCACCGCCGACCGAGAACAGCTGATCTGGCGCCGGGCGCATGCTCATCGCGATCGAGACGGTCGGGATGATGAAGCGCTGGTCGCCGACGCGCACGAGCATGCCGTCGGTGATCGCGAGCGTGAGCGGCAACCGGATGCGGAACGTCGTGCCCTGGCCGAGCGTCGAGTCGATCTCGATGCGACCCGACAGGCTCTCGACGGCGCGCCGGACGACATCCATGCCGACGCCGCGGCCGGACATGTCGGTCACCTTCTCGGAGGTCGAGAAGCCCGGCAGGAAGATCATGCGGTAGACGTCGGCGTCGGGCAGCCCGGCCGCCTGGTCCGCGGTGATCAGCTCCTGCTTGACCGCGCGGGCGAGGATCTTCTCGCGGTCGAGGCCGCGGCCGTCGTCGATCAGCTCGATGACGACGCTCTCGGCCGACTGGTGCGAGCGCACCGTGAGCGTGCCGGCCGACGACTTGCCGGCGGCGAGGCGCTGCGCGCTGGTCTCGAGGCCGTGGTCGCACGCGTTGCGCACCATGTGGACGAGCGGATCCCCGATCACGTCGACCATGCCGCGGTCGATCTCGGTCTCGGATCCCTCGGTGACGAACTGCACGTGCTTGCCGAGCTTGCGCGACGCATCGCGCACGACGCGGGCGAGCTTCTGGAACGTGGCGCGCAGCGGGACCATGCGCAGGCTCATCGCGAGGTCCTGGAGCTCGCGAACGATCTTGCCGGCGTGCGCGACCTTCTTGAGCAGCTCGCGCGACGCCTCCTTGCCGACCGACGGATCGGCCGCGACCATCGACTGCGCGATCACGAGCTCGCCGACGCCGTCGATCAGACGATCGAGCCGATCGACGCGCACGCGGACGCTGTCCGCCGACTCGCCGTCGGCATGAGCGGATCCCGCCGCGACAGGGGCAGCCGAGGGGGCGACCGCCTGCTCTGCCGCGGCGGGCTCCAGACGGGGGGGCACTGCGCCCTCGCCGGCGGAGTCGAGCGCGGCGAGGAGCTGAGCGAGATTTGCCGGGCGACCGGGTCGACAGCGCGTGGTCTTGAGCTCGCCGACCAGCGCCTTCAGGACGTCGATCGCGGACAGCACCGCCGAGGCCGCGCCGCCGGCGAGCACGACCTCGCCATTGCGCGCGCGAGATAGCAGGTTCTCGCTGCGGTGTGCGACCTCGGTGATGCTGTCGAGCTCGAGGAACGCGGCGGTTCCCTTGACCGTGTGGAACGCGCGAAAGATCTGATCGATCGCATCCTTCAGGCGCGGATCGGCTTCGAGACGAAGCACCGACGACTCGGCCTCGGCGAGGTACTCGATCGACTCGTTGAGGAACGAGTCGAGCAGCTCCGGATCGAGATCGTCGGCGGGTGGCGGCGCTGCCACCGGTGCGGCTTCGACCTCGATCTCGGGACGCGCGACCTGCAGGAGGCGCAGGGCCGCATCGATCAGGCCGCGACACGCGGCGGTTCCAGCGACGTTCATCGCGGCCATCAGCTGCGACTCCGCACCATCGAGGCACCGCAGGATCGCGGGCGCCTTGGCGTGGGCTTCACGGAGGTCCGCGACCTCGAACAGCAGCTCTTCGATCTCGACGTGTTCGGTCATGGGCTTGCTCCGGTCTCAGAACGCGGACAGCAGGGCGGTCGCGGTGCGACCGTTCTTGTGACCGTTGGTCTTGGCGTGGCCGTTGTGGCCGTTGTGCCCGTTGTGCCCGTCGTCGTGCTTCGACTCGCGCGCCGATCCGACCTCGCGGCGGTCGAGCTCGAATGCGTCGACCAGCTGACGCAACTTCTGGCCGTGGCTGTTGAGCACGTCGGCGGTCGAGGCCGACTCCTCGGCGAGCGCCGCGGTGTTCTGCGTGGCGACGCTGATCTCGACGACCGACTGCTTGATCTCGACGAGCCCGACCTTCTGGTCGTCGACGATGGTGGCGACGTGCGAGATCTCGCCGGCGACGCGATGGATCTCCTTGGCGAGCTGGTGAAGGCTCTGCGTCGCCTCGGTGTTCACCTGGACGCCCTCGTCGGCGGCGCGGATCGACTCCTCGATGAGCTTGCCGGTGTTCGAGGCCGACTCCGCGGAGCGCAGGGCGAGGCTGCGCACCTCCTCGGCGACCACCGCGAAGCCCTTGCCGGAATCGCCGGCGCGCGCCGCTTCGACCGCGGCGTTGAGCGCGAGCAGGTTGGTCTGGAACGCGATCTCGTTGATGGCCTGCATGATCCGACCGGTCGCCACCGACGACTCCTTGATCTTCGTCATCGCGGAGGACAGCTGATCCATGCGGCGGACGCCGGCGGTCGCGAGGTCGGCGACGCTCGACGCGGCCTTCTCGCTCTCACGGGCGCGGTTCGCGGCTTGCTCGGCGGCGGTCGACAGCTGGCCGGTGCGCTCGGAGATCGCCTGGACGGCGGAGGCCATCTCGGTCGTGTTCTGCGCCAGGCTCGCGCTGCCGCGCTGGATCTCGGAGGAGCCGAGGGCGAGCTGCTCGGACGCCGAGGACACCCGGCCGATCGAGGACGACACATCGGCGACGGCGGTGTTGATCGCGGTCTTCAGGCGCTCGAAGTCGCCGGCGTAGGTGCCGTGCATCTGCTCGCGGAGGTCGCGCTGCGCCATGCGCTCCATGACCTTGACGGCCTCGTCGATCGGCCCGCGGACCGCGTCCATCAGGCCGTTCGCCGAGTCGATCACGCTGCGATACGTGCCCTCGAAGGCGGTCGAGCTCGCGCGCTGATCGAGGCGCCCCTCGCGGGCCGCGTTGACCAGCTTGCCGATCTCGCCGAGCGCGGAGGTCAGCGTGGTGGTCACGGTGGTGAACCGCTTCGCGAGGACGTCGTCGGCCGAGCGCGGCTTGACCTTGGCGGTGAAGTCGCCGGCCGCGAGCTGCGCGGTCGCGTCGCCGATCTCGGTGATGTAGCCGATCAGCTCCTGGTACGCGGCGCCGAGCTTGCCGATCTCATCGTCGCCGGTGCGGAACTGGATATCCCCGGCGTCGGCGTCGGAGATGTGCGTCACGGCCTCGGCGAGCTGGTTGAGCGGGTGCACGATCGATCGAGCGAGCCTCCAGGCGATGAAGCCGAGCCCGAGGTAGCAGACGATCATGAGGATGATGCTGCGGTGAATGGCGGCATCGGCGGCGGCCGCCGCCGCGCTCTCATGCTGATCGGCGAGCTTGACGAGTAGCGCCTCCGCCTCGTCGAGCTTGTCGACGACCGCGACATCCTTTCCGCGCACGAGCGCGTCCGCGGTCGGGGCGGCCGCCTCCTCGGTCTTCTCGTAGACCGCGAGTGCCTCGCGCTCCTCCTTCATCAGCGTGTCGTACTGGGTCACGAACCCGTCGATGACGGCATCGACCTCGGCGCTCGGGGACGCCTCCTTGACCTCGGCGGCGTCCGCCTTGATCTTGGGCGCCATCGCGGTCCACTCGGCCTTGTACTTGTCGAGGTCGGCCTGGACGTGGCCGCGCAGCAGGATGTCCTGCCACGCCTGGACCTGCGTGCGAAAGTCGATCTCGAGATCGCGCGTGCCGGTTCGCGCCTTCATCACGGTGTTCTGGACGTCGTTGTAGCTGTCCCGCGTGCGCTCGAGGTTGAGGAGGAGATAGATCGACAGCCCGATGCCGACGACCATCACGGATGAGGTGAGCAGGGCGATCTTGCGAGAGATTTTCATGTTCGTCATGGTCAGAAGCCGATCTGGATCTGGGTGCGGGCGCGGAGGTCGTCGCCCATGGGTTTGCTCACGTCGTGGATCATCGACAGATCGGTCTGCCACTTGAGGTCATGACCGTTCATGAACAGCGAATAGCCGAACGTGGTCTCCGTCGTGTACGCGTGGGCCTGCTCCGGCACGACGACGGCGAACCGCGCGCCGATCAGGTGGTGACCGTCGATCGCGTAGCTCGCCTGCGTGTGGAAGCCGCGCTGGTGGTGCGCGCCATCGGTCCACTCCATGCGCTGCGCGGTCTCCTGATAGAGCGCGAGGTCGGCCTCGAAATGATACGCCTTGAACACCGAGTCGGCCTCGAAGCGCATCGCCTTGGCGTGATCGTTGTCGACGTCGCCCTCGACGTATGCGCTCGCGGCGACCGCGGCGCGTGGCGCGCCACCCTCGAGGTCGCCCTCGGAGTAGCCCTTGATCTTGTTGAAGTTCGCGCCGACGCGACCGACGAACACCGGCTTGAACTTGACGGGCACGTTGCTGAACGCGCCGGTCACCGCGTTGGTGTCGGGGTCCACCGTGCCCGTGAACTGTGGTGCCTCGCCGGTGCCGTTGAAGATGCCGAACGCCCACTCGAACGGCGGCGACTTGGTGTAGTCGTCGTGGATCGCGAGGCCGATGTCACGACCCGCGCCAAACGCCTTGTCGGTGATCGCGCGGTCGTCGAACTCCTGCGCGCCACTCGAGATGATCTGCTGGCGCGAGAACGGGCGAGTGAACTGACCGACGCGAAGCTGCACCGGGCCGAGCTCGAGATCGCTGTAGAAGTTCTCGAGCGCGACCGAGCCGCCCCCGAAGTTGATCTCGGCCTCGTACTGGACCTGCTTGGAGAACGTGTAGCCCTCCAGCACGAGCAGCGCGTCGTGAATCTCGAACGAGTTGGTCCCGTTGCGCGTGCCGCTCGCGACCTTGGACTCCGACGTGTAGCGCGGCAGGACGCGACCCTGGATGGAGAGCGCGTTGTGACCGTCGGCGCTGTGGATGAAGAAGCCCTTCTCGTAGCCGACGAGCGGAGCCGGGGCTGCGACCGTGACGCTCGCGACCGCAACCGGAGCGGGCTCGGGCTCGACCGCAACCGGAGCCAGCTCGGGCTCGGGCTCGGGCTCGGGCTCGACCGCAACTGCCGGCTCGGCGACGACTGGCTCAACGACGACTGGCGCGACGACCGGCTCGGCGACGACCGGCTCCGCGACGACCGGCTCCGCGACGACCGGCTCGGCAGGAGTGGCGACCGGCTCGACCACGGCGACGACCGGTGCCGGCGCGACCGGCTTCGCGATCGGCTTCGCGGTTGGCTTCGCGACCACGGCCGGCTTCGGCGTCACCTTGATCGGCGCGTCGACCGGCTTTGCAGGCGCGGTCGGTGCGGGCTTGGCGTCGTCGGCCTTGGGGTCGTGCGACTTCTTCGGCCAGGTCTTGGGCGTGGCCGAGGCCGCGACGGCCAGCATCACGATCGCCGATCCGGCGAGCAGGCCACCTCGTCGTTTCATCATGACGGGCTCTATCGCAACGTTCGTGCCGGGCTCGACCACCGCTGCGCGGGCCCGGCGAGGGCTTCGGAGCCGGCAACGTTGCCGGTGCAACGCTCGCGGAAACGTTCACCGGCAACGCGGTCAACGCGCGAGAACGGCGGCGGTCACGCACGCAGCGATCGCGTCGACCAGGAGCTGGCGCGTGTAAGGCTTGATCAGCACCGACGAGAACAGGTCGGCTTCGAGCATCTCGGGGATCGCGCCGGTCGACAGCACGACCGGGAGCGCGGGCGCGATCCGGCGCAGCTCGCACGCGAGCGCACAGCCGTTCATCTCCGGCATCGTCAGATCGGTGATCACCAGCGAGAAGCGCGCGGGATCGGCGCCGACCAGCGCGAGCGCCGCGGCAGCGCTGTCGACCGCGACGATCTGCAGCCCGATCCGCGCGAGGGTCGTGACCAGCATGCGGCGCAGGAGAGGCTCGTCTTCGACGACGAGGATCTCGCGCTCGGAAGCAAGCTTGAGCGCGAACTCGGTGCGAGATCCGCGCGCCAAGTCAGTCACGCAGCCACCGGCAAGAGGACGCGATGCTCGAGCACGCCGTCGGCGGTCGGCGCGACATCGAGCGCGCCACCGCATGACACCGCGAGGGCGCACGCGAACGCGATGCCGATCGCGGGAGTCGCGCCGCACGCGTCGCAGGTGCCGGGGATCGGGGTCGACTGGGTGCGCTGGTCGTCGGTGACGGTCAAGGTCGCGTAGGTGCCGGCGGCGAGCTCGCCCGAGGTCGTCGTGCCGCCCTGCCACTCGAGTAGCCCCGATGCGATCGTGATCCGGCGCCCGAGGTTGGTGCCGATCGGGCCGTCGATCAGGTTGATCAACAGCTGCTCGAGGTCGCCGTGGTTCGCGCGCGTCCGCACGCGCACGGCATCGCGCACGACGACCACGATCGCCTCGGAGCCCGCGAGCATGCCGATGATCTCGCGCATCCGGTCGACCAGCTCGCCGAGATCGATCGTCGCGAGGTCGTGCGCCGGGCGCTTGCCCGCGGTGAGCAGCTGGCGGGTCAGGTCACTCGCGCTGCCGAGCACGTCGCGGATGTGGGAGGCATCTGCGTCGGAGTGAGCCGCCGCCGTGATGCTCGCGCTCGCGAGGTTGAGGAGCCGATGGAGTTGCAAGGCGTACACGAGGGCGACACGTCCGGTGCTGGCGAGTCTGGCGATGCTCAGAACGTTCGCAACGGGATACACGCGTTGCCACTGCAGCAAGCTGCGTGCCCGAGTACGTCGGCCAGATTCCAGGGAGTTGAGCGAGCTGTTGCAGCAACAGAAACGTTGCCAGGCAACATGTTCCGCTACGCTTCGTCGCCGTCGGTCGTCATGCCGAGCCGGCGCATCCGCTTCCACAGCGTGACGCGCCCGATCCCGAGCAGGCGCGCGGCTTCGGCGCGGTTGCCGCCGCTGCGCAGGAGGGCCTGCTCGATCTGCTCGCGGAGATCGGACGGCGACAGCGTGGCAGTCGGGGCTGGGGTTGGCGCGGGCATCGGGGCCGCCGCGACCGGCGCCGCGTGGCTCGCCGCCTCGAAGATCCCGAGCGCTCCCGAGCGGACCTCGAGCGGCAGATCGTTGACCTGGATCGTCGCGCCGGTGACCGTGACGAGCGCGTGCTCGATCGCGTTGCGGAGCTCGCGCACGTTGCCCGGCCAGCGGTGGTTGACGAGCGCGCGCATCGCGTCGACCGAGATCGTCAGCTTGGGCTTGCCGGCGGCGCGACCGAGCTCGTGCACGAAGTGGTTGGCGAGTACCGGAATGTCCTCGCAGCGCTCGCGCAGCGCGGGCATCTCGATCTCGAACACCTTGATGCGATAGTAGAAGTCCTCGCGCATCTTGCCGCTCGTGACCAGCGACTTGAGGTCGCGGTGCGACGCGCTGATGATGCGGATGTCGACCGGGATCACCTTCTCGTCGCCGACGCGACGGATCACGCGCTCCTGCAGCGCGCGCAGCACCTTGACCTGGAGGATCGGGCTCATGTCGCCGATCTCGTCGAGGAACAGCGTGCCGCCTTCGGCTGCCTGCATGAGGCCGATCTTGTCGCGCCCCGCACCGGTGAACGCGCCCTTGACGTGCCCGAACAGCTCGCTCTCGAGCAGCGCCTCGGGGATCGCCGCGCAGTTGATCGCGACGAACGGCTTGCTCTTGCGCGCGCTCAGGGCGTGGAGCGCGTTGGCCGCGAGCTCCTTGCCGGTGCCCGACTCGCCGGCGATCAACACGGTGACATCGCTCTGCGAGACCTGGCGCAGCCGGCGGTACACGCCGCGAAGCAGCTGCGAGCTGCCGACCATGCCGTGGAGCTCGTCGTGCTCGCCGAGGCGAACCTGGAGCTGCTCGACCTCGCGCTCGGTGAGTGCGAGCGCGTCGGCGAGCTGGCGCTCGCGCTCCTCGAGGGCCTGCTGGGTCTCCTTGATCTGCGTGATGTCCTCGAACGAGCCGGCGATCCGGTACGGCTTGCCGTCGTGGTCGCGCACGATCGACGCGCGGACCTGGACCCAGCGCATCCGACCGTCGGTGCGCACGACGCGCGCCGAGCGATCGACCGGCACGGCATCGACGTGCAGCATGAGCTCGTCGACGCCCGCGCGATCCTCGGGGTGCAGCGACGTGCCGAGGCCCTCGCCCTGCGAGTACACCGACGCCAGCGATCGGCCGGTGAGCAGCTCGAAGCCGCGGCTGACGTAGATCAGCGATTGCGGCGGCCAGGTCGCGAGCCAGAACGTCTCCTGGGCACCCTCGGTGATCTGGCGCAGCTGCTCCTCGCGCGTCGCGAGCAGCTCGGTCGCCTCGATCCGCTGGAGCTCGCTCGAGATGCGCGTCGCGCATAACTGCACGAGATCTGCCGACGGCAGGTCGGGATCGAACGCGTGCTCGCCGAGCACCGCGACCACGCCGACCGCCAGGCCCGTCGCATCGCGGATCGGCGCGCCCATGTAGCTGTCGACGCCGAGCTCGCGCAGCATCGGGTCGTCGGGGAACTGCGTCTGCAGGTGGTCCGGGTGGTAGCAGATCTCGCCGCGCATGACGCCCTCGCACGGCGTCCCCTGCAGCGGGTAGTTCGGTGCCGCGAAGGGCTCGCCGTCGAGCCACGCGGCGAGCGGCTCGACCACCGCGCCCCGGAACCGACCGACCAGCACGCAGCGCGCGCCGAGCGTCGAGCCGAGGAATGCGCACGCCCGCGCGACCAGCGCGGAGCCGGTAACCGCGAGCGTGTCGGCGAGCCCACGCAGGGCGCGATCGGTGTGGTGGCGCGCGGTCACGTCGCGCGCGACGACCACGAAGTACGAGGCGCGCAGCGAGGCGTCGCGAACCAGCGCGATCGACAGCTCGATCCAGACGGTCGTCCCGTCGGGACGCACCAGCTCGTGCTCGAGCTCGTACGCCTCGTTCGACGTCACCAGCTGCGCGCGGATCGCCGCGAGATCGATGCCGCGACTCTCGAGCCCGAGCGCGTCGATCACCGAGACGCCGCGCGCGTCGGGTGGCGGCGAGAGATCGATCGCCACGCGATACGCGCGCAGCGTCGCGGCATCGCGGCCGACGAGCGCGCGGAACTGGTCGTTGAACCGGAGGAATTGGCCGTCGAGCGCGACGTGCGCGATCGCGAGCGAGATGTGAGTCATCGTCGCGTCGAGCCGCGCCGTCGCCGCGGTGACGTCGCGCGCGACGTAGCCGACATACGTCGTGCCGCCGGTCTCGAACGGCGTGCCGCTGATCTCCCAGGTCATCGAGCCGCGCCCCGGGGCGACGATCTCGCGGATGATCGTGGACGACGAGGTCGTGAGATCGCCGGTCTCGCGAAACCTGCGCAGCCCCGGCAGATCCTTCAGGTGCGGCGGGCTGAACTCCGCCGCGGAGCGCCCGACGAGATCGCGAGGATCGGTGCCAAGCGCGCGTCCCATGCTCGGGTTCGCGTAGACGAACCGCCCCTCGACGTCGGTGATCGCGATGCGATCTTCGGTGGTCGCGACGAGCTCGACCAGCCGGCGATCGGTGTTCGTCGACTGACTGCTGACGGCGTCGTCGGTGCGCGCCAGCGCGAGCCAGCCGGCCACCGCTGCCGCGAACCGGATCTCGTCGATCGTCCAGCGGCGGACCTCGTCGTGCTCGAACGCCAGCGCGGCGGCGACGCGACCGGCGTGGAAGATCGGCGCGATCATCAGGCTCGCGATCGCGTGCGGCACGAGATAGCTCGCCGCGAGCTCGCTCGTTCGCGGATCGACGCGTGCCTCGCTCGCCGGGATGACCTCCCGCTCGCCGAGCGCGCGGAGCAGCGCGGGGACCGGCGTCGCGCGGAACTCGACCGCGTTCGACTGGCGATCGCGATCGTACGACGCACTCGCGATCAGCGCGGCGCCGTCGACCTTCCACAGCACGACGCGCGCCACACCGAGGGTCTCGCGCGCGAGCCGCAGACCGGTGCGCTCGTCGGGCTCGCCGCGCAACAGGTCGCCGAGGCTCGCCGCCATGCGGGCCTGGCGCTCGCCGGCGGCGCGCAGGAGCGCACCGCGCCGCGCGACGAGCAGCTGCGTCGCGATCGCGCCGAGATCGAGGAGCCGGCGGCGCGTGGCCGGCGACGGCGCGGTGGTGGTGTAGATCGCGAGCACGCCGAGCAGGCGTCCCTCGCGGAGCGGCACGACGACGGCGCCACGCAGCCCCGCGGCGTGCAGCGGCTCGGCGGTCGGCTGCGTGAGATCGAACGTCGACAGCGGGTTCGCGTTGGTGCCCTCGGCGCTCGCGACCCAGCGCAGGAACGGGGCCTCCTCGTCGGACGCCCAGCTCACGCCCGAGGCACCGAGGCGCGTCGCGTGCTCGTCGAGCGCGGTGATCGTCGCGCTCGGCGCATCGAGCACGCCCGCCGCGAGCCGGGCAAGCGCCTCGAACTCGGTCACCGACGGATCTCCCACGACATAGCCACCAGCATACCCGGCGACGCCCACGGTAGCATGCCACCTCAAGAGTCGAGACACTCGCGCACCGCGACCAGGAGCTGCTGTGGCGGGCACGGCTTGGCGACGAAGCTCTGGCGCGCGCGCAGCTCGAGGGTGCGACCGGCGAGCTCCGGGCTGTAGCCGCTCGTCAGGATCACGTGGAGCGCCGGCTGGTCCGCCTGCAATCGACTCGCGAGCGCGAGGCCGCCACCGTCGGGCATCACCAGGTCGGTGATCAGCAGATCGACCCGGGAAGCATGCTCGGTCCAGATCCGCATCGCATCGCTCCCGCTGCGCGCCTCGAGCACGCGATAGCCGTGGCGGGTGAACAGGATACCGAGCATGCGGCGCAGCTGGGGGTCGTCCTCGACGAGGAGGATGGTCTCGTCACCGGCGAACGAGCCGCTCGGCCGGGACGGTCTGGCGACGCCGACCGGCACCGTGGTCGCCGCCGGCAACAGCACCTCGAACGTCGTGCCACGCCCCGGCACGCTCGTCACCGAGACCCATCCGGAGTGCTGCTTGACGATCCCGAACACGGTGGCGAGCCCGAGCCCGGTCCCACGACCCGGCTCCTTCGTCGTGAAGAACGGCTCGAAGATCCGCGAGATGTGCTCGTCGGCGATTCCGCAGCCGTCGTCGTGGACGCACAGGGAGACGTAGGATCCGGGGACCGCGTCGAGGTTGGTGCGGGCGTCGTCCTCGGTGATCGTGCGCGAGCGCGTCTCGATCGTCAGCCGACCGCCGTCCGGCATCGCGTCGCGCGCGTTGACCGTCAGGTTCATCAGCACCTGATCGACCATGCCGGAGTCGGCGAACGTGAACTGCGGCGTCGGCTCGAGGACGAAACGCATCTCGATGAGCTCGGGGATCACCCGCTTCAGGAGCTTCGCGAGGCCGCTGACGTTCTCGTTGAGATCGATCCAGCGCGCCTGCATGACCTGCTTGCGACTGAACTGAAGGAGCTGGCGGGTCAGGTTGGCGGCGCGCTCCGACGCACCCGAGATCTCGGCGAGCGGCTCGTGCGCGATCGAGTGCGACGGCAGGTAGCTCGCGACCTCGTCGACCTGGAGCATGATCGCCGACAAGATGTTGTTGAAGTCGTGCGCGACGCCGCCGGCGAGCTGGCCGATCGCCTCCATCTTCTGGGCCTGACGAAACTGTTCCTCGACGCGCTTCCTGTCGGTGATGTCATCGGACACGCCGCCGATCCGGTGCAGCGCGCCGTCGGCATCGCGGATCAGGAACCAGCGCGTGTGGATCCAGCGCACGCCATCGGGACGCACGATCCGGTACTCGAGGTGCTTCTCGGCCTCGGTGTCATTGGTATCGACCGCCTCGTCGACGCGTGCGCGGTCGTCTGGATGGATGGACGCTCGCCACGATCGCGAGTCGGCATAGAGGCTCGCGCAGGTGCGCCCCCAGATCTGCTCGTACGCGTTGCTGACGTAGAGGAAGGTCTCGCGATCGAGCGTCGTCATCCAGACGACCTGGTGGAGGTTGTCGGTGACCTGGCGAAGCCGCGCCTCGCTCTCGCGCAGCCGCTCCTCGCTCAGCCGCAGCTCGGCCTCGAACCGCTTTCGCTCGGTGACGACCTGGGTGAACATGATGAGGCCGCCGATCGCGCCGGTCGGTCCATACCAGGGCCGCACCTCCCACTGGAGCCAGTCGGTCCGACCGTCGGCGCGCGGGAACGGGTCGTCGTCGGCACGCTCGATCGCGCCGGCGAGCACGCGGGCATGCACGGCCTTCCAGCGCTCCGGGATCTCCGGGAACACCTCGTAGTGCGAGCGGCCGATGATGTCCGCGGCTTCGAGCTGGTAGTCCGCGAGCCAGCGGTCGCTGACTTGCAGATAGCGCAGGTCGATGTCGAACATCGCGACCGCCGCAGGCGTGTACTTCAGAAACTGGCGAAGCAGCGCCTCTGTACTCAGTGCTTGCTCGGCCGATCCCATCGCAGGCCGACCAGAGCAACATCCTTGCCATACGCATTTCCCGCACTTGCGCCCGCCGGCAACGTTGCCGGCAACAGGTACATTGGCAACGGAGGCAACATGAGTGACTCCGCTTTTGGCTATCTGTTCGCCGGGTCACCGGAGCCGGCCGCGATCTCGACCGCGACTGATGAGATCATCGACCTCAATGCAGCCTTTTCTAGGCTGCTCGGGCGATCGCGCGAGGACTTGATCGGGACGTGTTTGACGGGAACGAACCTGGTGTTGCGCTCGCGCGAGCTCGGCGACGGCCATCGGCTGTGGACGTGTCCACCCGATGGGGTGCTCGCGCTCAGCGAGGCTCGGCTCGCGGCGCTCGGCGAGGCCACGTTCGAGGGCCTCGCGCTGACGAGGGGCGGCAAGATCGCCGACTGCAACGCCCAGCTCGCGGCGATGTGGGGCTACTCGATCGGAGAGATCATCGGGATCCGGATCGTCGAGCTCACCGCCCCCGAGTCGCGCGAGCTGGTCGCCGACAAGGTCGCCACCAACTCGGAGGGCCCGTACCAGCACACCGGGGTCCGCAAGGATGGCTCGCGGTTTCCGGTCGAGGTCCGCGCCCGCATGATCGAGCACGAGGGGAGCTTGGTCCGGGTCACCGCGGTGCGGGATCTGACCGAGCACCAGCGCGTGATCAAGGAGCTGCGCGCGCGCACCGGCGAGATGGAGCAGTTCGTCTACACCGTGTCGCACGATCTCAAGAGCCCGCTCGTCACGATCAAGGGCTTCCTCGGCGCGATCGCCGCGGATCGCGCGGCCGGCCAGGATGGCAGCATCGATCGCGATCTCGCGCGGATCGCGAACGCGGCGGACAAGATGACCGAGCTCCTCGACGATCTCCTCGAGCTGTCGCGCGCCGGTCACGTCGGCACGCTGTCCGCGCGGATCCCACTCGGCGATGTCGCGCGCGCAGCGATCGACCTCGTCGCCGGCGCGCTGACGACCAGTAACGCGACGGTCGAGCTCGGCGCGCTACCGTCCATCACCGGCGATCGCGGCCGGC
The DNA here is from genome assembly GCA_038321315.1 of Haliangiales bacterium. Taxonomy (GTDB): domain Bacteria; phylum Myxococcota_A; class Polyangia; order Haliangiales; family Haliangiaceae; genus JABFXX01. The sequence continues at coordinate 89,757 of JBBQEX010000012.1, forward strand.
TGACCCAGGTGTTCCAGAACCTGATCGAGAACGCCGTGAAGTACATGGGCGCGCAGCCGGCGCCGCGGATCGAGATCGGCGCGCGCAGCGAAGGCGAGCAGACCCTCGTGTTCGTGCGCGACAACGGGATCGGCCTCGCGGCCCCATTTCTCGAGCGTATCTTCGCGCCGTTCGAGAAGCTCGACCCGCGCAGCCCTGGCACCGGCATCGGGCTGAGCCTGGTGCGGAGGATTGTAGAATTCCACGGTGGCACGATCCGCGCCGAGTCCGCCGGGCTCGGGCACGGAACGACGTTCGTCCTCGTGCTCCCGCTTGAACCGACGATGGACGCGTGAGAACGTTGGTGGTCAAAGAATCCATGACCGTCGAGACGCAGCTGATCCTCTACACCGAGGACAACGAGGACCACGCCGAGCTCGTGATGCGCGCGCTGGTCCGATCGAACGATCCGACCCGCGTGATCCATCTCCGTGACGGCGAGGCCACGGTCGCGTACCTCGCGCGCTCGCGCGCCGGCGATCCGACCGCGCCGCGCCCGGACCTCGTGCTGCTCGATCTGCGCCTGCCCGGCCGCGACGGGATCGAGGTGCTCGAGGAGATCCGCGCGACCGCCGAGCTGGCGTCGATCCCGGTGGTCATCCTGACGACCAGCGCCGCCGATCGCGACATCGAGCGGGCCTACGCGCACCACGTCAACAGCTACGTGGTCAAGCCGACCGATTTCGCCACGCTCACCCGGTTCGTGCAGGACCTGCGAACCTACTGGACGACGTGGAACGTGACGGCGCGGTGACCCGCTCGCTCGTCCTGCTCGTCGAGGACGAGCCCGATCATGCCGAGCTGTGCCGCCGCGGAATGTCCGGTCGGGCGTGCGAGCTCGAGGTCGCCAGCGATCTCGCGACCGCGCGTCGCTGGCTCGCGGACCACACTCCGGATCTCGTGCTGTGCGATCTGCGGCTCCCCGATGGCGACCCGCTCACCCTGCTCGACCTTCCCGGGCTGGCGATGATCGTGATGACGAGCCACGGCGGCGAGGAGCGCGCGGTGGACGCGATGAGGCGCGGCGCGCTCGACTACGTCATCAAGTCGCCCGAGACGTTCCGCGACCTGCCGCACATCATCGAGCGCGGGTTGCGCACCGCGCGCCACGTCCGCGACAAGCGCCACGCCGAGGAGTTGCTGCGCGAGAGCGACGCGCGGTTCCGCCAGCTCGCCTCGAGCATCCAGGATGCGTTCTGGCTCTACGATCTCGCGAGCGATCGCGTGATCTACGCGAGCCCGGCCTGGCAGACGCTGTTCGGGATCGCGCCCGACGACCTCCTGGATCGCCCGCTCGCGGCGCGGCTCACCTCGGTGCTCGAGCGCGATCGCCCGGCGCTCGAGCTGCTGCTGCGCGAGCGCGCCGGCCGCGAACCGCAGCGCGTCGACTACCGCGCGCTCGGCGCCGCGGGCGACGAGCGCCTGATCGAGGAGCGTACGTTTCCGGTGCTCGACGACGGCAAGCCGTGGCGCGTCGCCGGCCTGATCTCGGATGTCACGCAGAAGCGCGCGCTCGCCGAGTCGGTCGAGCGCAGCCAGCGCCTCGGCGCGCTCGGGCAGCTCGTCGGCGGCGTGTCCCACGAGCTCAACAACATGCTCGGCACGATCATGCACGCGACCGAGCAGCTGTTCGATCGCGCCACCGATGGTGAGACCCGCGAGCTGCTCCAGCTGATCTCGGCCGCGGCCGATCGCAACCGCGGCTTGACCCAGCAGCTGATGGCGTTCGCGCGCGTCGGCGCCCACGCCACGATCGCGGTCGACATCAACCGCACCACCTGGGACGCGATCACCCTGCTGCGCCGCACCCTCGGGGCCCGAGTCATGGTCGTCGGCGACCTGCGCGCGTCCCCGGCCGACATCGTCGGCGACCCGGGCCAGCTCCAGACCGCGCTGCTCAACATCGGCATCCAGGTTCGCGCCGACGGCGGCGAGCTCGCGTACGAGACCGAGAACGTCATCCTCGACGAGGCGGCGTGCGCGACGTTCCCGTTCGAGCTCGCGCCCGGGCCCTACATCCAGATCTCCGTGTACTCGTCGGGCACGATCGACGTCGCGGCGCTGCGCGCGCGCATCTTCGATCCGTTCGCCGCCGCCGATCCGGCTGTCGGCCTCGGCCTCGCCGCGGTCTACGGTACGGCGGTCGCCCACCGCGGCGCCGTCGCGGTCTACGGTGGCCTCGAGCGCGGCACCGTCGTCCGGCTGTACTTGCCCCAGGCGCGCGGCGCGTCGCCGGTCGCCGAGGTCGCGTCGCCGGTGCGCGGCAGCGGCCACCTGCTCGTCGCCGATGACGAGCCGATGGTGCTCGATGCGCTGACCCGCACGCTCGTCAGCCTCGGCTACTCCGTGACGGTCGCCCACGACGGTCAGGAGGTCCTCGATCGCCTCACCGAGGGTCCCGAGCGCTACGTCGCGATCATCTGCGACCTGATGATGCCGAAGCGGCACGGCGCCGCGCTCGTCGGAGAGATCCGCAAGCTGGCCCCGGTCGTGCCGCTCATCGTCGCGAGCGGCTTCGTGCGCGATCACCAGCTCGCCGATCTCGCGACCCACGCGGTGACCGCCTTTCTACCCAAGCCGATGCGGCGCGCCGAGCTCGCCGCCGTCCTCGCCTCGGCGCTCCGCAGCTCAGAACGCCGATAGCAAGTCGGCCGCGTTGCGACCGTTGGACTTGCCGTTCGAGTGCCCGTTCGTGTGGCCATTCGACGACTTCGGCGCCGCCTTGGCGGGCGCGCTGCTGCGCTCGCGACCGACCTCGAAGCCGTCGACCAGGTCGCGCAGCTTCTGGCCGTGCGTGTGGAGCACGTCCGCGGTCGACGCCGACTCCTCGGCGAGGGCCGCGGTGTTCTGGGTCGCGACGCTGATCTCGCCGACCGCCTGACGGATCTCGAACAGGCCGGTCTTCTGATCGTCGACGCTGCTCGCGACGACCGAGATCTCGTGCGCGACCTTGTGGATATCGGTCGCGAGCTGGGTCAGGCCGGCGGTCGCCTCGGTGTTGACCTGGACGCCCTCGTCGACCGCGCGGATCGACTCCTCGACGAGGCGGCCGGTGTTGGTCGCCGACTCGGCGGCGCGGAGTGCGAGCGTGCGCACCTCGTCCGCCACGACCGCGAAGCCCTTGCCGGCGTCGCCGGCGCGCGCGGCTTCGACCGCGGCGTTGAGCGCGAGCAGGTTGGTCTGGAACGCGATCTCGTTGATCGCCTGGATGATGCGGCCGGTCGCGGTCGCCGAATCCTTGATCTTGGTCATCGCGCCCGACAGCTGGTTCATCCGGGCCACGCCGGCCGTCGCGAGGCCGGCGACGTTCGACGCCGCCTGCTCGCTACCGCGGGCGCGCGCCGCCGCCTGCTCCGCCGCCACCGTCAGCCGGCCGGCGCGATCGCTGATCGACTGGACCGACGACGCCATCTCGGTCGTGTTCTGCGCGAGCGAGGCCGAGCCGCGCTGGATCTCCGAGGACCCGAGCGCGAGCTGCTCCGAGGCCGACGACACCTGGCCGATCGAGGACGACATGTCACCGAGCGCCGTGTTGATCGCGCGCTTCAGGCGGGCGAACTCGCCCTGGTAGTTGCCGGACATCTCGACGCGCAGATCGCGCTGGGCCATCCGCTCCATGACGTGGACGGCCTCGTCGATCGGGGCGCGTACGACCTCGACGAGCGCGTTGACCGACACGATGACGTCGCGATAGGTGCCCTCGAAGCCGGTGAGGTCGGCGCGCTGATCGAGGCGACCGGCGCGGGCGGCTTCCGCGAGCCCCGAGATCTCGCCGAGCGCGCGCTCGAGCGTCTTGGCGACCGTGCCGAACCGGGTCGCGAGCAGGTCGTTCTCCGAGCGCGGCTTGACGGTCGCGCTGAAGTCACCGGCGGCGAGGCGCGCCGTCTGAGCCCCGATCTCGCCGATGTAGGCGAGCAGCGACTGGTACGCCTGACCGAGCTTGCCGATCTCGTCGTCGCCGGTCTCGAACTTGATGTCGCCCGCGTCGGCATCCGAGATGTTCGACACCGCGTCGGCGAGCCGGTCGAGCGGCCGGATGATCGACCGCGACACCATCCACGCGAGCGAGCCGAGGCCGGCGAAGATGATGATCATGGCGAGCAGGCTGCCGTGGCGCGCGGTCGAACCGATCTCCGCGCCGTGTTCCTGACCAGTCTTGCTCTCGGCCTCGAGCGTGTCGCTGACCTTGGACATGTCGGTCTCGAGCTTCTCGAACACCGCGACGAACTCGGACAGCGTCTTCTTGGCCTCGTCGGGCTTGGTCGCGGCGAGCGCGACCATACGCTCCGCCTCCTTGATGTAGCCGTCCACGGTCGGCCGCATGTTGGTGATCATGGTCTTGGAGGCGCCATCGGCCAGGAGGTCCTGGTTCTCCTCGAGTGACTTTCGAAAGATCTTCGCGTGGTCGGCGACGTCGCCCGCGACGCTCTTGCGCTCCTCGTCGGTCGTGGCGAGCAGCGACGCGAACACGTCGGCACGCAGCGCGTCGTGCATCATGTCGGCATCGGCGTGATTGCGCAGCACGTTCTGCTGTAGCAGCAGGGTCTTGCCGGAGGACTCGAGCGCGCTCGCGCCCATGGCACCGACGAACCACACGATGATCGTACTGACGAGACTGACGAGCGTGATGATCGTGAGCTTGCGACGGATGGTCATGCGCTGATCCCGAGGCAAGGTCGATGCCAGCGCGCGAGTAGCCGGTTGACGCACGTTGGACGCCGGCAACCTCCGCCGGCAACACGATCGGCAACGTTGCCGGCAACACGGCGGCAACGCATCCGGCAACTCTTTCGCGACCTTGGAACTGGGCGACCCATCCATCGAGGTCCCCATGAAATGTCGTGATCTGCTCGTCGCGCTGCCACTCGTCTCCGGATCACCGGCATTCGCCGACGACGATCCGCCCACCGTCCTGCCGTGCCGCCCGACGGTGGCGTGCACTGCCGAGATCGCACCCGAGGGCACGCTCCAGGTCGAGACCGGCTACGCGCAGCGCCGCGCGAGCTCGTCGGCCGTGAGCACGGTGCCCACGCTCGTCATGTACTCGGTCACCGACCGCGTGCAGCTGCAGCTCGGTACCAACAACGCGGTCGTCTCCGAGGGCGGCGCGACGCGCGTGTTCGACGGCGCGCTCGTCGGGCCCAAGGTCGTCCTGCTCGAGCAGACCGACACGACGCCCGCGATCTCGATGTCCGCGCTATTTGCCATTCCGACCCGCACCGGCACCGACGCCGTGACCAAGACGACCGACGCGTACCTCTGGGCGTACGCGTCCAAGGACATCCTCGGATTTCACGCCGACCTCGACGTCGGCGCGAACGTGCTCAGCGTCGATGATCACCCCGCGGTGCAGGGCGTCGCCGCGCTGTCCGTGTCGCACGATCTGATCGGTGGCGTCGGCGTGATGGCCGAGGCCTACGCGTTCGAAGGCGGCGGCAGCTACGCGAGCCACGACGGCGGGATCCTGTCCGCGATCTCGATCGCCGCCACCAAGCGCGTGATGTTCGACGTCGGCACCGACGTCGGGCTGTATCGCGATACCCGTCGCATGACGCTGTTCGCCGGGATCACGTTCGCGCCGATCGCCCCGAGCCACGCGCACGTCAGTCCCGCGGCGATCGCCAAGGCCGCGACCGTCCCGACCGAGCTGCTCGCGGCTTCCGACGACGCGGCGAGCACCGCGCCCGAGCCCACCGCACCCGCCGAGCCCGCCGCCGAGTCCGACGAGGTCGACTACAAGGCGACGCTCACCGGCGACTGGAACGGCACGCGCGCATTCCTGGCGAAGAACGGCATCGGCACCGAGCTCACGTACATCGTCGACGTGATGGCCAATCCGGTCGGCGGCAAGAAGCACGGCGTGCGCGGCCTCGACAACCTCAACGCGATCGTCACGCTCGACGGCGAGAAGCTGGTCGGCGCGACGGGGACGTCCGCGAAGATCTACTTCCATCACAACAATCGCGGCGCACCCGACGCCGACCTGATCGGGAGCGCGCAAGGCGTCGACAACATCGAGGTCGGCGACGCCAACTCGCCGCTCTACGAGGCGTGGCTGCAGCAGAACTTCGCCGGCGATGTCGTCTCGGTGCGCGCCGGGCTCTACGACCTCAACTCGGAGTTCTACGTCACCGATACCTCCGGCCTGTTCATCCACCCGACCTACGGCATCGGCACCGACATGTCCCAGACCGGGCAAGCCGGGCCCTCGATCTTCCCGCTGTGCGCGCTCGCCGCGCGCGTCAAGGTCCAGCCCGACGACGCGTTCTACGTCCAGGCCGCGGCGCTCGACGCGATCCCGAACGACGTCTCGTTCTCGGGTGGCGAGCTGCTCGTCGGCGAGGCCGGCTTCACGCCGAAGGGCTCGAAGATCGCGGTCGGTGGCTACCTCTACACCAAGCCGTTCGCCGACGTGATGGACGAGACCGTGCTCGGCCGCAGCGAGGGCGGCTACGTCGTCGCCGAGCACCAGGTCTACTCCGAGCCGGGCTCCGACGATCAGGGCGCGCGCGTGTTCGCCCGCGCCGGCGTCGCCAATGCCGACGTCAACCAGTTCGATCTGTCGTGGAGTGCCGGCGCGGTCTACACCGGGCTGTTCCCGACGCGCGACAAGGGCAGCCTCGGGCTCGCGATGGCCGGCGCCCGCAACGGCGATCCGTACAAGATGATGATGGCGAGCTCGAGCGCCACGATGGCGAGCTCCGAGATGCAGGTCGAGCTGACCTACAAGGATGCCGTGACCCCGTGGCTGTCGGTCCAGCTCGACAGCCAGTACATCATCCACCCGGGCGCCGATGCGGCGGCCGACAACGCGTTCCTCGTCGGCAGCCGGATCACCGGTTCGTTCTGAAGCCATCATGCGGCGAGGGCCGTCGCGATCTGCGGCGACAGCTGATCGATCACGTCGAGCAGCGTGGTGAACAGCGCGCGCGAGGCCGCGAGATAGTCCTGATCGGCGCGCGCCGCGACATCCTGGGCGCGCTCGATCTCGCGCTGTGCGAGCAGCGAGACGAAGCCGATCGGACGCAGCGCCGCGGCGAGCGCGCGCTCGACGCGGGCGAGCTGCTTCGAGTCGCCGGTCTTGGCGAGCTCGAGGGCCGCGCGGGCGAGCTTGCGGGTGCGCGCGAGCGCGGTCGCGAACGTCGCGATCTGCGCCAGCGCGCGCTTCGTGCGGGCGGGCTCGACCGCGAGCCCAGCGAGCTGGGTGTCGAGCGCGACGCCGTCGGCGGGCAACTCGGCGATCACGTCGGCGAGCGCGCGATGCTGCATGCCGCGGATGAACGCGCCGCCCTCGGTGCAGTTGTAGACCCGCGTCGCGGTCGCGTCGGGCGCGCGCAGCCGATCGAGGAACCAGCGATGGAACAGGCTGAACATGAAGCTCGACGGCACGGTGCCGCTCGGCTCGTCGGCCGCGGCCCAGCCCGGCAGCTCGATCGCGCGCTCGGCGGAGCTCGACGGTCCACCGGTGGCCTTCATCGCCTGGAACCCGGCGCTCCAGCCCTCGACGCGCATCGTGCCGCTGGCGTCGACCACGGCGCGCGCGCCGCCGTCGTGCGAGGTCGGCACGTAGTACGCGCCGTTCGGGAACGACAGGTCGAGGCCGACGAACACGATCGGATCGCAGCCCCAGCGGAGCGCGAGCGAGAACGCGGTGGTCGCGACCGAGCCGCCGCCCGGCACCTGCACGGACTCGCCGGTCCCGGCGAAGATCCAGTCATCGATCGCGCAGTTCGCCGACAGCGCGAGCAGGCGCTGCGCCGGCAGCTCGAACAGCGCCGGGTGCACGGTCGCCGCGTTGACCAACGTGGTCTGCGAGACATCGCAGCTCTCGAAGTGATAGCGCACGTCCTGCGGATCGACGGTGAGCACGAGGTCGGGCGTCACGCCGGCCGCGATCACCGGCTTGAGCGAGTGCGAGAACGCGCAGATCAGCGCGCGGCCCCGGAGCTCGCGAAGCTGCGCCGCGTTCCTGGCGAGCGACGGTCCGGGCGCGACGATCACCATCGGCAGGCCGCGGAGACGATCGCCGACCGTGGCGATCGAGGGCGACCGCGCGATCGCGGGGAGGTTGGTCAGGCCGTGATCGATCCAGGTGCGCGAGAACGCCTGCACCGTGTTGCGGTGGATCCGGAGATCCGAGAGCGCCTGGGCGACGACCTCCTTGGCGGACTCGACCTCCGCGCGCGCCATGCCGAGCGCGCCGCGCACGACCGTGCGGGTCGGCGGCAGCGGCACCTGCATGCGCACCGCGGTGGCGAGCTCGGCGTCGCTCTCGACCACGAGCGCGCCGCCGGCGGTGGTGCCGTGCATCGCGATGATCCGGCGCTGGCCGAGATCGTGGAGCAGCTCGGCCGCGAGCGCGAAGCCCTCGCCGACGAGGACGACGAGATCGGTCTCGCGATCCCACACCTCGGGCAGCAGGCGGTCGACGAGGATCGCGGCACCGAGCGGCGAGCCGAGCAGGATCGGATCGCCCGGCAGCTCGCGCGCGTGCCAGCGGTTCGCGATCGCCTCGGCACCACGCGCGCGTCCGACCAGGCCCGAGACCTCGAGCAGGCCCTCGATCTCGGCGCGCTCGCCGCGGATCTCGACCTTGGCCTCGACGCGAGACAGCGCGGCGCGAACGTCGCGCATCTGCATCGTCGCCGCGATCGCGCGGACCGTGTCGCGCTGCTCGATCGCATCGGCCAGCACCTCGCCGAGATCGCCGAGCTCGACGAGTAGCGGCCGCCAGGCGTCGAGCGCCTCGATCACGTCGGCACCGGCAGGAACGTCGGCTTCTGTCGCACGTGCGCGTTGGCGAGCACGAGCTCGGGGCGCGCGCGCACCGCCTGGACCAAACCGCGATATGGCCCCGCGACGGTCAGCGGGCACCGATCGTAGAGCGCGCGAACGAGCGCCAGGTCGGCCTCGGTGTCGACCGTCCAGCGCAGGTCGCTGTCGTCGTAGAGCGCGACGAGCTGGCGGACGACGAACCGCTCGTGCTCCTCGAGGATGAACGCGGTGACATGCTCGCGGGCGGCGGCCGATCGCGCGAGCCGCGCCATGCGCTCGAGCACGTCGCGATGGAACGCCTCGACGTCGAGGCCGCGCGGGAACGAGCGCACCTGCGTGTTCGATGCGTAGTCGCAGTCGCCGATCCCGAGGAATCCGACGACGTCGTCGACCACCGCGGAGTCGAGCAGCGGACAGTCCGAGGTCACGCGGACGATGACATCGGCGGCGCTCGCGCGGGCGGCGCCGAGGTAGCGATCGAGCACGTCGGACTCCGAGCCGCGAAACACGCCGGTCCCGAGCCGCTCGGCCTCGGCGACGAGGACGTCGTCGGCCTCGGCGGTCGTCGTCGCGATCACGATCTGGTCGATCGTGCGCGCGTCGCGCAGCCGCTCGACCACGCGGCCGAGCATCGACTCGCGCGCGATCGGTGCCAGCACCTTGGCCGGCAGCCGGCTCGAGCCGACGCGCGCCTGGACGATCGCGACCGTCGTCACGACTAGCGGACCTTCTCGAAGACGTGCGCGGTGCAGTCGTCGTAGCCGTCGCCGGCGTGGAGCTCGAGGCGGCGCACGAGGCGCAGCTCGGGGTAGCGGGCGTGCCAGATCGCGCCGTGATCGCGCTTCCACAACGCGCCGGCGTGGCCGCGATAGGCGATCTCCTGCTCGACGGGATCGTCGTATTCGATCGCGACGATCCAGCGGCTCGAGACGCGATGGATCTCGTCCATCGCGGTGCCGAGATCGGCGGGCGCGATGTGAATGAGGACGCCGCTCGTGAACGCGAGGTCGAACCAGCGATCTCGAAACGGCAGCTCGAACGCGGTGCCCGGCAGGACGTCGTGGCCGCGCTCGCGCGCCTGCCGCACGGCGTCTTGCTGCGGCTCGATGCCGAACCGCTCGGGGATGCCGAGCATGCCGAGGTAGCTGAGGTTCCAGCCGACGTTGCAGCCGACCTCGAGCGCGCGATTGACCTCGATCCCCTCGAGGATGCGGCGCCACGAGGTCACGCGCTCGGGCTTGGGCAGATCGTTGCGGGACGTGTAGTCCTGGCCGAACGTCGATTTCCACAGGGCGAGTTGGTCGGTCATGCCGGACTCCAGATGAACGAGATGAGGTGGGTGGAGGGATGGGCGTCGCCGCGCGGCACGAAGCCGCACGCGGTGAAGCAAGCGATGCTGGGCTGGTTGTCGGCGTGGATCTCGGCGACGACGGTGCGGCCCCAGCGATGGCAGGCGGCACCGATCGCGCGGCGACCGACGCCGCGGCCGCGGGCCTGGCCGTCGAGCGCGATCGAGATCCGGCCGCACTGACCGCGGTCGAGCGGATCGACCCGGACGACGCCGACGATCTCGCCGGCGTCCTCGATCATCCACAGGGGCGAGCTCGCCTCGGCGAGGCGCCGCGCGAACCACTGCGCGTGCGCGCCGTACGGCACGACCTCCTGGCTCGTCGAGACCGCACGAGCCTCGGGCGCGAAGTTGATCTGCCAGACGCGCTCGCAGTCGGTGACCTCCGCGCGACGGAGCGCGATCACTGGATCAGCTCCCACGCCATCGGCGTGCCGCACGCGATCGCGACCTTGGCGACGCGACCGAGGACGCGCGGCAACTCGCGCGGCGGCATGCCGAGGCCCGGGCGGATCGAGCGCACGTTGTCGCGGGTGAACGGCTGGCCCGGCTCGATGTCGGCGGTCGCGTAGAGCGAGCGGCGGAACTTGCGGTTGCCGTCCTCGGCCTTGGGGCGCGTCGCGCTACCGTCGCCGAGCGCGCCCCAGGCGAGCCGACAGCCGCGAACGACGTCGAACATCTCGTCGGGCTCGAGCGAGAACCCGGCATCCGGGCCGCCGTCGCCGCGCGCGAGCGTCAGGTGCTTCTCGACGATGCACGCGCCGCGGGCGACCGCCGCGATCGGCACGATCGATCCTGGCGAGTGATCGGAGATCCCGCGGACACAGTCGTACACCGCGAGCGCGTCGAGCCGGCGCAGGTTGGTCTGCTCGATCGGCGTCGGATAGCCCGACACGCAGTGCAGGAGCGCGAGGCCGCCGTTACCGTGCGTGCGCGCGACCTCGATGGCCTCGGCGACCTCGGCATCGCTCGCCATGCCGGTCGACATGATCAGCGGCTTGTTCGTGCGCGCGCAGGCCGCGATCAGCTCGAGGTCGACGAGCTCGAACGACGCGATCTTGAACGCCGGGGCGCCGAGTCGATCGAGGCGCGCGACCGCATCCTCGTCGAACGGCGTCGAGAACACGACGAGCCCGCGGTTGCGCCCGTGGGCGAACAGCAGCTCGTGCCACTCCCACGGCGTGTGCGCCTCGTCGTACAGATCCCACAGTGATCGCCCGGACCACGGTCCATCGGCGATGTGAAAATCGGCGCGTGCCGAGTCGAGCGTCATCGCGGCGGGCGTGAACGTCTGCAGCTTGAGCGCGTCGCACCCGGCATCGGCCGCGGCATCGACGATCGCGATCGCGCGCGTGAGCGAGCCGAGGTGGTTCGCCGACAGCTCGGCGATGATGAAGGGCGCGTGGCCGTCGCCGATCGCGCGCCCGATGACGATCTCCCGGGTCATTGGACGACGAACTCCTGGAAGAACACGCGGCGGACCTTCTTGGCGCCGAGCACCTTCTCGGCCCGCGACATGATCTCGACGCGGAGCTTGTCCTTGGCCTCGGTCCCGAGCGTGTCCTTGACGTGGAGCCCCGACAGGTAGCTCAGCACGGCATCGCGCACGATGTCCTTGCTCTTCTCGAACAGCTCGTTCGCCTCGGCGTCGGCGAGCTCGAGCTGGAGCGTGACCTTCAGGTAGCGCGCGGTCCCGGGCTCGTCGAGGTTGACGACGAACGGCGTGAACGACGTGACCGGGCCGGTGACGACCGCGACGGGCGCCTCCGCCTCCTTGGTCGCCGCCGCCGCCGCGGCCGGCGCCGCGGTGAGGATCTTGAAGGTCATGAAGCCCGTCCCGCCGAGGTTCAACACCATCAGCGCGAGCAGGGCCTTGGAGGTCTTGGGGCCGGCCGGCTTGGCGGGCTTGGCATCGGCCGGGACTGCGGGTTCGTCGCTCATCGCAGCTCAGCTTCAGCAACCCGCGTGCCGCGCCGAACTCCGCGACTTCGTTCGATCCGCCGTCTCCGGCGTCGTCAGTTCTGGCTACTCGCGCGCCAGAACCGCGATCGGATCGAGGCCGACGCTGGCGACCGCCACGTGGTCGATCGCGCTGATCAGGTACGCGCCGTCGGCGTCGCGGAGAACCTCGGTGATTCCGGGATACTCGTTGTCGAGCTCGCGCGACAGCTGCTCGCGCAGGTGCGCCTTCTCGCGGTCGGCCATCGTCGCCGCGAGCTCCTGGTGGCGCTCGAGGGCCTCGACCACGGCCTTGCGCAGCGTCTTGGGCTGGAACGGCTTCTGAACGTAGCGATAGATCTCGCCGGTGTTGATGCCCTCGACGGCGGTGTCGAGCGACTGCCGTCCGGTCATCAGCACGCGCACGGTCTCGGGGCGGACCCGGAGGGCCGCGGCGGCGAGCTCGACGCCCGTCATCTCGGGCATCTCGAAATCGGAGACCAGCACCGCGACGTCGCGGGTACCGACCAGGTCGAGCGCGTGGATCGGATTCGACGTGTGCATGACCTCGACGTCCATCGTGCGCAGCGTACGCACGACGGCAGCGAGCACGTCGGCGTCATCGTCGACGCAGACCACGAGCGGGAGTCGCGTTGCCATCTTCTCGGTCATGGGGCCAACCACCTCCGCCAGCCGCGCCGTTCGACGAGGCGCGCGCACTCGTCGAGCTCGGCGCGCATGGCACGCATGCTGGGGAATCGCTGCGCCGGGCTCTTGTTCATCGCGCGCTCGACGATCTTGGTCAGCTCGTCGGGCAGCGGTCCGTGCGGGCTCAGCATCTCGGGCACCGGATCGCGCAGGTGCTTCAGGCACAGCGTGCGGACGTCGTGGTCGAGGAACGGTGGGCGCCCGGTCAGCATCTCGAACAGGACGACGCCGAGCGAGTATTGATCGCTGCGCTCGTCGGCCGGCTGACCGCGGATCTGCTCGGGCGAGATGTAACAGGGCGTGCCGAGCACGAAGTCCGAGGCCGGTGCCGAGGTGTCGATCCGATCCTTGAGCTCGGCGAGCCCGAAGTCGACGAGCTTGACCTTCAGCTCGGGCTCCTGCTCGAGCAGCACGTTCGACGGCGTGACGTCGGCATGGATCACCCCGTGGTCGTGCGCGGCGGCGAGCGCCTCGCACAGCTGGCTCGCGATCGACACCGCGCGCTGCGGGACGAGCGTTTCGAGGTCGAGCAGATCCGACAGGCTGGTGCCCGGGAGCAGCTCCATCACGAAGTATGGACGGCCGTCGGCGAGGTAGCCGAAATCGAACACGTCGACGATGAAGGCGTTGCGGATGCGCGCGGCGGCGCGGGCCTCGCGGAGGAAGCGCTCGATCGAGTTGGCGTCGCGCTCGACGACGCTGGCGTGCAGCACCTTGAGCGCGTAGGTGCGCCCGAGCGCCGCGTGGGTCACCTCGTAGACGCTGCCCATGCCGCCGGCGCCGAGGCGCGCGACGATGCGGTAGTGGTCGACGAGATCGCCCGAGGCGAGCTCGCCGGTCGTCGAGCCGACGCTCGTGAGCCGGGGACCGCGGCGCACGAACACGAGCTCGCCGCGCAGCTCGGTGCCCGGCCGCAGCGTGAACACCAGCTCGCGCTCGTGGTTCGTCGTGCGCACACGCGACGACCCGGTCATCGCGGCGCCCGACGTGAGATCGACCCCGCACACGACGGCGAGGCGCGCGATCATCGCCGACGCGAGGCCGGCCTCGACCGTGGCGTTGGACAGCACGCGGCCATCGCGCTCGACGGAGATCGTGTAGTAGCCCTTGCCCAGCGGCAGCGGCTCGATCCACACGAGGTCCGCCTGCGAGATCAGCGCGGCCTCCAGCAGGAGGTCGACGGCCGCGATCGGCGGCGATACGGCAGTCGGCACGGGCTTGAGCGCGGCGGTCACGAAGCATGGTTCGGCCGTCTCCGGAATTCCTTCAGCTGTCGGCGCTATTGACGGACGCTGGGCCGGCTTCGCGCGGCGCTCCGACGAGGACGTGATGGCACGGGCTTCGCAGCAGCTACGCGTCGTGTCGAACCTTGCCGTTGCTCTCGATGACTTCGATCCGCCCTCCACGATCTCCGGATCGAGCGTCACCGCGCTGCCGGTGCCGGGAGTGCGCGTGCTCGTCGTCGACGACGACCCGCGCATCCGCCGCTCGACCGCGAACGCGCTGTCGCGCATCGGGTTTCACGTGATCACCGCTGATGACGGCGGCCCCGCGCTGGTGATGGCCGAGCAGACCCCACCCGACCTCGCGGTCATCGATCTCAACATGCCGACCTACGGCCTCGACGTCGTTCGCACGCTGAAGGCCCGCTACGGTGCGGCGCTGTGGGTGGCGGTGCTCAGCGGCCAGGACGACGAGGAGACCCGCAGCGCGTGCTACGCCGCGGGCGCCGACGACGTGCTCGTCAAGCCGGCCGCGGTCGCCGAGTTTCGCCGCCGCATGCTCGCCGCGGCGCGCTCGCAACAGGCCTACGTCGAGGCCCGCCTCGGACGCGAGCAGATCGAGCGCCGGCTCGCGTACGGCGCCGAGGCCACCGCGCTCCTCGCCCACGACCTCAACAACGGCCTCGCCGTCGCGCTCGCCAACATGTCGCATCTCGAGGAGGCCGGCGTGCTCCACGGCGACCTCGCCGATGCCCTCGCCGCGACCGTGCGCGCGCTCAGCAAGATGTCCGGCCTGGTCTCGAACTTCGTCGACGTCGCGCGGTTCGAGGACGCCGCGGTCAAGCCACAGTGTACCGAGGTGCTCATCCTCGGGTTGCTCGAGGAGGTTGCCGACACGCACCGACACAACCTCGATCGCAAGATCGGCTTCGAGCTCCGGTGCACCCGGGAGCTCAGCGGCTGGTTCGATGTCGTGCTGGTCGAGCGCGTGCTCCACAACCTGGTCGGCAATGCGACCCGCTACTGCGCGCCCGGCGGCACGATCCGTATCGGCGCCCAGCTCGACAGCAAGCAGAACGTCGTGCTCTCCGTCGGTAACGACGGTCCGCCGATCCCACCCGAGATCGAGGGCCAGCTGTTCGCGAAGTACGCCAAGGGCAAGACCGGCAAGCGCGGCTTTGGCCTGTACTTCTGCCGGCTCGCCTGCGAGGCCCACGGCGGCGGAATCGGCTATCAGTCGGATTCCACCGGTCCGTCGTTCATCGTCAAGCTTCCCGGACGGGGCTAAAGTATCGTCTGCACAGATGTCGAACGGGGTGGAGCTCGGCGAGGGGCAACGGGTGAAGTTGCTGCTGGTCGAGGACGACGAGGAGCTCGGGCGCATGATCGCGCGCAAGCTCACCGCCGATGGCATGGACGTCGAGGTGGTCAACGAGCCGTTCGGGGTGATCAAGCGCCTCGAGGCCGGGGCCGATGACTGGGATGTCGTCGTCATGGACGTCGGCCTCCCCGGCATGAGCGGCATCGATCTGCTCAAGCGTTTCCGCGAGTCCGAGGCGCTCGCGTCGGTGATCATGCTCACCGGCGACAACACCGCGGCGACCGCGGCGACCTGCATGCGGGCCGGGGCATTCCACTACGTCACCAAGCCGTTCCGGCCGTTCGAGCTGTCGACCGTGGTGTCGTCGGGCGCGCGCCACGCGTCGATGCGACGCCAGCTCCAGAGCAAGATCGGGACGGCCCAGAACCTCCTGATCGGCAACTCGACCGCGATCCGCCGGATGCACGCGGCGATCGATCGGCTCGCGACCCAGTCGGTGTCGATCCTCATCCAGGGTGAGAGCGGCACCGGCAAGGAGCTCGTCGCGCGCACCTTGCACGACCGCGGCGAGCGCAAGGCCAAGGGCCGCTTCGTCGCGCTCAACTGCGGCGCGATCCCCGACTCGCTGATCGACAGCGAGCTGTTCGGCCACAGCAAGGGCGCGTTCACCGGCGCGACCAGCGAGCGCGCCGGCGTGTTCGTCGAGGCCGATCACGGCACGCTGTTCCTCGACGAGATCGGCGACATGCCGATCGGCGTGCAGGCGCGCCTGCTCCGCGTGCTCCAGGAGAGCGAGGTCCGGCCGGTCGGCGGATCGGGCGTGCGCCAGATCGACGTCCGCGTGATCACCGCGACGCACGTCGATCTCAAGGCCGCCGTCGATCAGGGGCGGTTTCGCCAGGATCTGTTCTACCGGCTCAACGTCGTCGTCCTGACCGTGCCGCCGCTGCGCGAGCGCCTCGACGATCTGCCGCTGCTCGCCGCGCACTTCATCCGGAAGCACGGCGGCGTGACGCCGCCGAGCCTGTCGCCCGCGGCGCTCGAGGCGATGAGCGACTACACGTGGCCCGGCAACGTGCGCGAGCTCGAGAACGCACTGGTCCACGCGATCGCGCTGCACCACGGCGACACGATCGCGGTCGAGTCGCTCCCGCAGCAGATCGGCGCGCGGATCCGCGGCGGCAAGCCCTCCGCGAGCGCGGTGGTCGACGACGGCCTCGGCGAAGATCTGTTACCGCTGACCGAGGCGAAACGGCGCGCGTCGACCGGCTTCGAGAAGCGCTACCTGCTCCACGTGATGCAGCGGTCGAAGGGCTCGGTGTCCGAGGCCGCGCGCCTCGCCCAGCTCGACCGCACGAACTTCCGCCGCTTGCTCCAGCGCCACGGCATCGATCCGCTCACGTTCAAGGCCTGACTCAGCCGGCGTACTTGCGGAGCTTCTCGACGAGCGTCGTGCGGTTGAGCCCGAGCAGCGCCGCCGCCTCGGTCCGGTTGCCGCCGGCCTTGGTCAGCGCGCGATCGATCAACTTGCGCTCGAGCGACTCGAGGGCGCGGCGGAGGTCGAGCGAGGTCTCCGGGGAGGCCTCGACGAGCGTGACGTCGTCATCGCCGAGCTCCTCGAGCTTCGGCAGCGGGATGTTGGGCTGGGTGCCGCACGCCATCCGGGTGTGCGGCATCGTGCCGGGGAGCGCGAGGTCGAGGTCGCTGAGGCGGCTGCGCTTCGCGAGGAGCACGGCGCGCTCGATGCGGTGCGAGAGCTCGCGGACGTTGCCCGGCCAGCGGTACGTGCGGAGCGCGTGGCGACCCGAGGCGTCGAGGCCCTCGATCGTGCGACCGATGCGCGCGCTCGCGCGGGCGATGCACTGCGCGGCGATCTGCTCGAGGTCGTCGCCGCGATCGCGGAGCGCCGGCAGCTGGAACGGGACGACCGCGAGGCGGAAGTAGAGGTCCGCGCGGAACTTGCCCTGCTCGACCATCTGCTCGAGGTTGCGGTGCGTCGCGCAAACGATGCGGACATCGACCGGCAGATCGACATCGGAGCCGACCGGCGTGATGACATGCTCCTCGAGGACGCGGAGCAGCTTGGCCTGGGCGGCGAGCGGCAGGTCACCGACCTCGTCGAGGAACAGCGTGCCGCCGTGGGCCGACACGAAGCGGCCGGCGCGCGAGTTGGTCGCGCCGGTGAACGAGCCCTTCAGGTGACCGAACAGCTCGGTCTCGATCAGGGTCTCGGGCAGCGCGGCGCAGTTCACCGGGATGAACGGCTTGCTGCGGCGGTTCGAGGCGCGGTGCGCGGCGCGAGCGAACAGCTCCTTGCCGGTGCCGGTCTCGCCGGTGATCAGGATGGAGCAGTCCGACGTCGCCACGCGGCGGATCGTCTCGAGTGCTTCGATGATCTCCGGCGACTCGCCGGCAACATCGGAAGCGAACTGCGTACGCCACATCGCGAAATCGTTTTCCATCGTGAAAATAGACAGTGCGACGAACGAGCCAACGCGATCGGCATGAATCGCCTACACGACCCACAGGTGCGCACGTGTGCGATCGCAAAGACATAGCGATGATCACGAGTTGGCGGCTGAGGTATCGCGCTACTCACCGAGTATTTGCGCACCCAGTGACACTACCCGGTCGCTATCCTTTCCGAATCGATCCGGGTACTTCGGAGCATTTCTGACGTTAACCCAACAACGTTCGGGTATCGGGAAGCCTCCCACTACAAGTTTGATCGCGACGGTCGAAGTATCTCGAGCGTCCCGAGTGCGCATCTACCCGGGCGGGTTCGCGTCGACCCAAGGATTTTGCTGATCGCACGTGCGATCCTCGCGGAATCACAGACCCTCCGACCCGCATCGCACCGTGGCGAGGTGGCTCGACCTTTGTAGCTACGTCCTTCCATGGAAGCGACGTCGCGAAACCGGTTGATCGAGGAACACGCCGACATGGCGCGGCGGATCGCGCTCAAGCTCGCGCGTCGTTGCCCGGCCTGGATCACGCGCGACGACCTCGTGTCCGCCAGCATGCTGGGCCTCATCGAGGCCGCCGACCGCTACGACACCGGGCGCGCCGAGCCGTTCGGGGCGTTCGCGGAGCAGCGGATCCGCGGCGCGGTGCTCGACGAGCTCCGCCGTGGCGACCTCCTGCCCCGCCGCGTCCGCCAGGCCGCCCGGCGGATCGCCGGCGCCATCCGCGCGATCGAGATGACCGGCGCCACCGCGACCGATGCAGCGATCGCCGCCCGGCTCGACCTCACGCTCGCCGACTATCGCGAGCACCACGCCCAGGTCGCGCACTTCCGGGTCGACTCGCTCGACGACAAGTCGACCGCGACCCCGATCGATGACAGCGACTCGCCCGAGACGATCATCGCGCGCCGCCACCTGATCGCGCGCGTCAACCGCACCCTCGGCGACGTCGGCGAGCGCGACGTCTCGATCCTCGTCATGTACTACGTCGACGAGCAGACGTTCCAGCAGATCGGCGACCGGCTCGGCATCACGCCGTCGCGCGTGTGCCAGCTGCTGCGCCGCACGATCGCCCGCGTCCGCAACAGCTTCGACGAGGAGACCCGCGCGCTCGCGGCCTGAATCAGAGCGCCATGTTGCCGTCGCCGTCGTAGTCGGAGCTCGCCGCCGGCTTGCCCTTCACGTGGCGCGTCACGCCGAACATGATCTGGCGCTGGTCGAACCCGCCATCGAGGATCGGGAGCTGGGTCGCCGGCATGCTGTGGTCGCCGCGATCGATCACGGCGAGCTCGGCGAACAGATCCCAGTGATCGACGAGCGACAACACGCCGCCGATCCGGAAGTCGACACGCGCGCGTGGATCGAGCGCCATGCCGGTCGTCGGATCGGAGCCGCGCGTCGACACCGGGATCGCGTAGCCGAGCCCGACCCAGCCACCGACCTTGCCCCACGGATCGCGGAACAGGGCCGAGCCCTGGACGCCGAGCTCGGTCAGCCAGCCGCCGTCGTGATCGTGGCGGAGCAGGACGGTCGTGTCGGCGCCACCGCTGACGTCGAACGTGAGGATCTCGTGGATCGGCTTCCGGATCTCGAGGCCGATCGACTGGCGCACCCACGAGCCGTCGTGCCCGAGCAGGTGGCCGCCGGATCCGGAGATCCCGATGGCGACGGTCTGCGCGAGCGGGCTGCGCAACCCGAAGCCGACGCTCTGCCACGCCTTCTCGTCGGTCTGGGCCGGTTGCTTGGGCAAGAGCGCGACGTGCCCCGAGATCTCGAGCTTGGAGAACAGCGCGTAACGGCCGGCGAGCCCGAACAGCGCGAGGTCGCTGAACTTGAGCGGCGCGTCGGCCATCGCGTGATCGGTGGTGACGAACGTCATCTCGCCGGTGAGCTCGCCACCGCTCGGCAACACGAGGTAGTTCTCCGAGACGCCGCGGGCCGAGCCGCTGCTGCCACCCGAGATCTTCGTCGACTCCGCGTCCATCATCGGCGGGCGCTCGGCTCTCGCGGCACGACCGTGAAAGCCCAAGGTCGCGACGGCGAGCAGTGTCCAGGCGAGTCTCATGAGCGGGTGAACGCACCCGGATGGGGCTCGATCTATTTTGGCCCGTGTTACGGTCCGCTCCGTGGCGAAGCCGAAACTCGGGACGACGACCTCGAAGCCCGCAGTCAAGGCAAAGCCCCCGGTCACCAAAGCGGTGAAGCCGGCGCGACCGTCGAAGCCGAGCCTGCCGCTGCCGCCGCCACCACCGCCGCCGCCGGCGACCCGCGACGAGCTCGCGGCGCCAAAGGACATCGCGCGACTGCTGCGCTACGGCGAGCGCTTCGGGCCGGCCAACCGGATCGATGTCCGCATGCTCCCGATCGTGCTGCCGGTCGGCGGCGCCGCGCTCGCGATCATGGATCCCGCGGCGCCGAAGAGCTTCGTCGCGTTCGATCGCCCGACCGGCGCCGGCCAGTTCCGCGTGATGCTGTCGATCGCGATCACCGAAGGAAAGCCGGAGCGCCTCGCCGCGCTCGTGATCCATCTCGGTCGCCCGCCGATCGCGCGGTGGACCGTCGCGCACTACGCCGGCAAGAAGAAGCCGAAGTCCGCCGACGATCTCCCGCGCCTCGCATCGGCGTCCGGCTGGCTGGCGCTCGTCGATTCGACCGGTGGCTCCCCCGGCGTGCTCGCGGTGCCGGCCACGCCGACCGACGTCCTGCCGATCGTGATCCCGCTGACCGACGGGCGCAGCGCGCTCGCGGTGCCGAGCGGCAAGGGCGAGCTCGCGGCGTACTGGGCGGTCGACGGCGCCGACAAGCCGGTGTGCCTCGTGATCGACTTCGAGGCGTTCTCGCAGAAAGACTGGAAAGCGAAGAGCTGAGCTCAGGGCCAGCGGCCTGGCCGTGGGCGGTTGGGCTTCTTGGTTGGCGGTGCGGCGTCGGGCGGTGGCGTCGTGACCTCGGGCGCCGGATCGGGATCCGGTGGAGGCTTCGCGACCGGTGCCGCGGCCTTGGTGGGCTTCGCGGGCGGTGATGCGACCGGTGGCGGCGCGACCGGGACCGGCACCGGCACGGTGACCGTCGCTGGCGTGCGCGTGGTCGCGAGCACGAACGCGACGATCAGCAGCCCGACCACGACGAACGCACCGATCAGGATCCACTTGTTGGGGATCTCGAACGGCGTCGGGGCCGCCGTCATCGGCTGCGCGACCGGCACGTTCGTCATCGTGCCCGGCACCGGCGTCATCACGACCGGCAGCTGGAGCGACGGCATCGGCAGCGGCGTCGCCGGGCCGCCGGGGATCACCTCGAGCGAGGCGGTCGGGGCGGAGCCGAGCACGATCGGCATGCCGGCCGCCGGGGTCATCATCACCGGCTGGCTCGTCGACATGCGCACGCGCGCGGGCTCGGGCGACACCTGGTCGAGCAGGATCAGATAGTCCGCCGCGGTCGCGATCCGATCGACGACGAGCTTCGCGAGCCCGCGCTGGATCAGCTCCTCGAGCCCGGGCGGCAACTCGACGTCGGGCGCGATCTCGCCGAGCGGCGGCGGCGGGCGACCGACGTGCGCGCCGAGCATCGCGAGCGGGTCCTTGTCCTCGAACGGCGCGCGACCCGACAGCATCTCGTAGAGCACGATCGTCGCCGAGTACAGGTCGCACGCCGGCGTGATCTCGCCGCCGACCGCCTGCTCGGGGGACAGGTACGCCGGGGTCCCGACCGTGAGGCCGGCGCGCGTCGCGGCCGGATCGTCGGTGGTACCGGCCGCGAGCTTCGCGATCCCGAAGTCGAGGATCTTGATGACGAGCTCGCCGTCCTTCTGCGCGAGGAACACGTTGTCGGGCTTGATGTCGCGATGGACGACGCCCCGGTCGTGCGCGTGGCGCAGGCCGTACAGGATGCCGCGGAGGATCGCGATCGCCTCCGGCCACGCGATCCGCTTCTCGCGCTCGAGCCGATCGCCGAGCGACTCGCCCTCGAGCGCCTCCATGACGAGGTAGCACGGGCCGTCGTCGATGACGCCGAAGTCGCTGACGCCGACGATGTTCGCGTGATCCAGCCGGCCCGACGCGAGCGCCTCGCGCTGGAAGCGCTGCGCGGCCTCCCGGTTCTTGCCGAGGTCGGCGTGCAGCACCTTGATCGCGACCTGCTTGCCGATGCCGGTGTGCTCGCCGCGGAACACCTTCCCCATGCCCCCGGTGCCGAGGATGGAGTCGATGCGGTAGCGCCCGTCGAGGACGCTCCCGACGTGAACTCCAGAGTCGTCGGCCGACGGCACGTTGCCTAGTCTATCATTTCGCGCGGCGTCGGCCCGGCTGGGGCGGCAGGCCGGTGTGCTGGGTGAGTGCAGTTCCCCGCTTCACACCACCACGCCCGCGATGTGGCTGCGTGTGCGTCGGTTGCCACGAGGGTACGAGCTGGTGCTTGCCGCCGCCGATCAGGTCGGCGCGGCCCATGCGCTGCAGCGCCTCGCGGAGGATCGGCCAGTTGTGCGGATCGTGGTAGCGCAAGAACGCCTTGTGGAGCCGGCGATTGTCGATCCCCTTCACGACGTGGACGCGCTCGCGCGCCTTGATCGACTTCAGCGGGTTGTAGCCGGTGTGGTACATCGCCGTCGCGCTCGCCATCGGCCCGGGAAGGAACGCCTGGACCTGATCGGGACGGAAGCCGTTCTGCTTCAGCCACAGCGCGAGGTTCAGCATGTCCTCGTCGGTGGTGCCCGGGTGCGCGGCGATGAAGTACGGGATCAGGTACTGCTCCTTGCCGGCTTCCTCGGAGTAGCGATCGAACAGCGCCTTGAATCGATCGTAGGCGCCGATGCCCGGCTTCATCATCATGTTCAGCGGCCCGGCCTCGGTGTGCTCGGGCGCGATCTTCAGGTAGCCGCCGGTGTGGTGCTGTGCGAGCTCCTTGATCCACTCGGGCGAGCGCACCGCGAGGTCGTAGCGCACACCCGACGCGATGAAGATCCGCTTGATGCCCGGCAGCGCGCGCGCCTTCTTGTAGAGCTTGACGAGCGGTGCGTGATCGGTCCCGAGGTTGTCGCAGATGTCGGGATACACGCACGATGGCTTGCGACACGCGGCCTCGATCTCGCGCGACTTGCACGCGAGCCGGTACATGTTCGCGGTCGGCCCGCCGAGATCGGAGATGTTGCCGGTGAACCCGGCGGTCTGATCGCGGATGCGCTCGATCTCGCCGAGGATCGACTTCTCCGAGCGCGACTGGATCACGCGGCCCTCGTGCTCGGTGATCGAGCAGAAGCTGCAGCCGCCGAAGCAGCCGCGCAGGATCGTGACCGAGAACTTGATCATCTCGTACGCCGGGATCTTCGTCGTCGCGTGGCGCGGATGCGGGTTGCGATTGAACGGCAGCTCGTAGAGCGCGTCCATCTCGGCGGTGGTCAGCGGGATCGGCGGCGGGTTGATCCAGACATCGATCTTGCCGTGGCGCTGCACGAGCGCGCGCGCGTTGCCCGGGTTGCTCTCGAGATGCAGGATGCGCGACGCGTGCGCGTAGAGCGCCGGATCGGTCGACACCTGCTCGAAGCTCGGCATCCGGATCACGCTGCGCGCGCGATCGGGCGCCTTGCGCTTGAGCTGGACGAGCGGCGCCGGTGCCGCTGCCTCGCCGGTCGCGCACGCCGCGGTCTGGCGCTCGGGCTCCATCGCGTACGGATCGATCGGGGGCGCGACCTTGCCGACCGCGTCGAGCGTCGTCGAGTCGAGCTCGGTGAAGCCGGCGAGCGGGCGCGCGTGCGCGGTGCCGCGGAGGTCGCGGATCTCGCTGATCGGCGTGCCGGTCGCGAGCCGGTGACACAGCTCGACGATCGCGCGCTCGGCGTTGCCGTAGACCAGGAGGTCGGCGCGGGTGTCGACGAGCAACGAGCGCCGCACCTTGTCGCTCCAGTAGTCGTAGTGCGCGATCCGGCGGAGCGACGCCTCGATGCCGCCGATCACGAGCGGCACGTCGCCGTGCGCCTCGCGGCAGCGCTGCGCGTACGCGGTGACCGCGCGATCTGGACGCAGGCCGGCGGCGCCATCGGGCGAGTAGGCGTCGTCCGAGCGCACCTTCTTGTCGCTCGTGTAGCGGTTGACCATCGAGTCCATGTTGCCGGCGGTCACGCCCCACATCAGGTTCGGGCGCCCGAGCGCCTCGAACGAATGCGGATCGTGCATCGCGGGCTGATCGAGGATCCCGACGCGAAAGCCGTGCGACTCGAGCAGCCGGCCGATCAGTGCCATCCCGAAGCTCGGGTGATCGATGTAGGCGTCGCCGGTGACCAGGATGACGTCGCAGCTATCCCAGCCGAGCTCGTCCATCTCGGCGCGGGTCGTCGGCAGCACGCTGGCGATGCCGAAGCGGTGCGCCCAGTATGGCCGGTACGAGAACAGCGCCCTGGGCGCTTCGGAAGCTACGGCCGACATCGGCGGGTTGGTTACCACGCGCCGTCCGCCATGGCGCGGATATCTACTACTGCCCGCCCTCGCAGGGGTCGGCCGACTTGTTCTTGGCTGGCGGGGGCTTCTTGCTGGCCTTCTTCGGCGGCGGCGGCGGTGCGGACGCGGGCTGCATCTCGGGCGCTGGCGCCCCAGGAGCCTCGGCCTCGGGGGGCATTGGCGGCGGTGGGGCCTCGAGCGGTGCCGGATCGGCCTTCGGAGCGGCCTCGACCGGGGTCGGAGTCATCTCCGGGGCCGTGGAGCGTGCGGGACTCGGATGGGCGCAACCGGTGACCAGCGCGGCGAGCAGCAGCGTGCGAAGCATGGCCCGGATCATGACACGGCTAGTGCGTGGCCGCGGTGCCGGCCGCGTTCAGCTTGGCCTGCGCGGCTTCGGCGAACGACGCGCGCTGCTCGGGCGTCAGCTTGCCGGTGCAGGCGTCGACATCGGCGTTCGGCGCGACGATGCAGTCCTGGGCGGCGACCGGCCACTCGTCCTGCGTGCAGCGCTCGACGACGACCTCGTGATACGCGGTCGCCATCGCGGGCTCGGGCGCCTTGTGGCGGAGCTCGCCGTAGATCGCGAGGAGTCGATCGGCGACCGCCGCGCAGTGGTTCACCGGTCGCACCGACGCGGCCGGCTGCGCGGCCGGCTTCGGCGTGCTGCACGCGACCAGGACGAGCGCGAGGTACTTCACGGGGAAGGATATACTCGCGTTGCGTGGAGCCCGGGACCGTCATCGCTGGAAAGTTCCGCGTCGAGCGGCTGCTCGGCAAGGGCGGCATGGGCACGGTCGTGGTCGCCACGCACCTCCAGCTCGATCAGCAGGTCGCGCTCAAGTTCCTCAACCCCGAGCTCGCGCACCAGCCGGCGATCGCGGAGCGCTTCCTGCGCGAGGCGCGATCGAGCGCGAAGCTGCGCAGCGACTACGCGTGTCGCGTGATGGACGTCAGCCAGCTGCCGAGCGGCGAGCCGTACATCGTCATGGAGCTGCTCGAGGGCGAGGACCTCGGCAAGCTGATCGCGAAGCACCCGCTCGCCGTCGCGGCGGCGGCCGACTACGTGATCCAGGCGTGCGTCGCGATCGCCGAGGCACACGCCGCCGGGATCGTGCATCGCGATCTCAAACCGTCGAACCTGTTCCTGACCCGGCGGATGGACGGCACGCCGCTCGTCAAGGTGCTCGACTTCGGCATCGCGACCGCGCCGGGAGGCGAGAGCCGGATCACGCAGACCGCGTCGGTGATGGGCTCGCCGGCGTACATGTCGCCCGAGCAGCTGCGCTCGGCCCGCGACGTCGACGCGCGCAGCGACATCTGGTCGCTCGGTGTCATCCTCTACGAGCTGGTGTCGGGTCGGCTGCCGTTCCCCGGCGACAGCATCACGGAGATCGCGGTCAAGGTCTCGATCGATCCGCCGCTGCCACTCGACGTGCAGCCCGAGTTCGACGCCGTCGTGGTCCGCGCGATCGACAAGGACGTCGCGAAGCGCTTCCAGACCGTCGCCGAGCTGGCGAGCGCGCTCGCGCGGTTCGCGAGCCCGCAGATGGCCACGCTCGTCGGCGTGATCGGCAAGATCGTCGGCGGCACGCGGATCAGCCAGGTCGACTCGCTCGCGCGCACCGATCGCGCGCAGGTCGAGCTCGCGACCACCCAGCCATCGGTGCCACCGCCACCCGGACCCAGCCCGACGACGCTCGGCGGATCCGCGGCGGGCTTGCCGGTCGCGGCGTCGAAGAACCGCGGCTTGCTCGTCGGCCTCGCGGCGGTCGTCCTCGCCGGTGGCATCGGCGCGGTCATGCTCGCGACGCGAGGCGAGGCGACGCGCCCGGCGATCGATGCGGCACCGATCGCGGTCGCGGTCGCGCCGGTCGACGCCGAGGTCCGCGACGCGCCGGCCGGCCCGCTCGACGCCGACGAGCTCGCGGCGCAGCGCGACGAGGTCAAGCAGATGATCGCCGAGCACCGGTTCACCGAGGTCGCCGAGGTCGGCCTCGGATCGGATGACCCGGTCGTCGGCTCGCTGATCGCGCAGGCCAAGAAGATGTCCGACAAGTTCACGCGCGACGTCTCGCAGGCGCTCGAGACGCACGACTGCGCGCGCGCGACCGAGATCGCGGCGATGGCGAACAACCCGACGCTGACGCAGCTCGCCCACGACTGCGTCCCGACCAGGAAGCCGACCCCGGTTCCGACGCCGACGCCGACACCGGCCGCCGACACGCACGCGTTCACCGTCGCGCAGGTCGCCGAGATGATGGCGACCGCGCGCCAGGCGCTCGACGCGAATCACCCGATCGACGCGGTCGCCTCGGCCGACAAGGTGCTCGCCGATCGCCCGCAGAACGCCGAGGCGCTGGTCGTCGCGACGACCGGGCAGTGCATGCTGCGGCACCCGGCGATCGCGAAGCGTCTGTGGGCCCGGCTCGGTGCGCGTCAGAGCGAGCACGGCGCGGTCGCCAGGAAGTGCAGCGAGCTCGGCATCGAGCTTCGCAAGCGCGACTGATCAAGTCTTGATGATGTCGCGGATGCCGCCGGCGATGAACTCGACGGCGACCGCGGCGAGCAACAGGCCCATCACGCGCTCGAACGCGCGCAGCAGCGTCTTCGGCAGGAATCGCTCGGCGCTCGCCGCGCTGCGCATCAGGAGCCAGGCGACCGCACACGTGATCGTCACCGCGACGAACACCGAGATCGTCGCGACCGGGTGCCACGCCGCGCGGCTCATCAGCACCATGACGGTCGCGATCGCGCCGGGCCCGGCGAGCATCGGCGTCGCGAGCGGGAAGATCGCGATGTCGTCGCGCTCGTGCGCGGCTTCGTCCTGCTCCTCGAGGCTGGTGCGCGTGCGCGATGGCTGCGCGCGCATCATGTCGACCGACATCAGCAACAACATCAGCCCACCCGCGGTCTTGAACGCGCCGAGCGAGATGCCGAACGCCTGGAAGATCACGCCGCCCGCGGCCGCGAAGATCGACAGGATCAACCAGGTCGCGAACGACGCGCGCAACGCGATGCGCTTGCGCTGCGCGGCGGTGTACGAGCTCGTGACCGTGAGGAACAGCGGCACGTTCGCGAGCGGGTCGATCACGAAGAAGATCGCCGACAGCGCGACGACGGCGAACTTGAGATCGCCATCGTTCACGGGCACACCATCCACGCGCTGGCGTCGACCATCGCGCTGCAGCGCGCGTCGAGCATCGCGAGCTCGTCGTCAGGCGTGGACTCCAAGCCGGGCCACGAGCTGTCGAAGCTGACCTTGACCGCGTCGCGCGGCGCCTGTGGGACCTTGTCGCACGCGATGTAGGCCTGCACGGTCGCGCGATAGGCCAGGCACGCCGCGGGCAGCCGCTCCTTCTTCTTGGGGTGTTCGGCGTCGAGCGCGGCATGCAGCGCGGCCTCGAACGCGATGCGCTGCGCCGGTGCGAGCTTGTCGAGGCAGTGGTGACCGTCGTCGAGCGCGTGGGTCTCGACGATGCAGATGCGCGCGTCGACCGGCCAGACGTCGTCGGCGCAGCGGACCTGGGCCGCCTGGGTCATGCGACCGAGCTGCTCCTGATCCTTGTGGGTCGGGGCGAGCAGCGTGCGCAAATGCGTCGCGACGTCGGGGCACGCGCTCGCCACCGCGACCGTGGCCGGGGCCGCGTGGTGGTGACATCCCGCGAGCGCCGCGATGAGGATCAGCCGCATGACAGCGACATCATCGTCTGCTCCATGGCGTCGACCGCAGACTTGCAGCTCTCGCCGAGCGCCTCGCGACCTTCGGGCGGCACGTCCGAGAACGCCTTCCACGCCTGCTCGAACGCGTCCTTCATCGCGTCGCGCGAGGCCTGCGGGAGCTTGTCGCAGGTCGATAGCTTCAGCATCAGATCGCGATACTTCAGGCAGGCCGCCGGCAGCGCGTTCGGGTCGGCGACCGGTGGATCCTTGGCCGCGGTCTCCATCGCGGTCTCGAACGCGGTGCGCTGATCGGCGGGGAGCGCATCGAGGCAGTGGTGACCGTCGTCGAGCGACCTGGTGTCGACCACGCACTTGCGCAGGCTCGGCGTCCACTTGTCGTCGAGGCAGTGCTTGGTCACCGCGTGACCGAGCTTGCGGAGCTTCTCGGGATCCTTGCCGTACCTCGGCTCGAGCAGCGTGTCGACGTGCTGGCGCACCTCGACGCAGGTCACGTCGGCCGGCGGCGGTGGCGGCGGCGGATGACTGACTGGCGCCGGATCGTGGTGACAGCCGAGCACGACGAGCAAGAGCACGATTCGCACACCGCGATGATATCAGGCACGATGACGGCGATGGGTCCTCGCATCCTCTACCTACACGGCTTCGCCTCGGGTCCCAACGCCAAGAAGGGCGTCGCGTTCACCGAGCGATTCGCCGGGCGCGGGATCGTGGTCGAGCGCGCGAACCTGCGCGTGCCGTCGTTCGAGCACCTCCGGCTCTCCGCGGGGATCGAGGTCGCGCGTGGCATGATCGGCGGCGCGACCGACCGTTGCGTGATCGTCGGCTCGAGCCTCGGCGGGCTGACCGCATCGCGGCTCGCCGAGCGCGATCCGCGCGTCTGCGGCCTCGTGTTGCTCGCGCCGGCGTTCCAGATCATGGCGCGCTGGCAGCAGCAGCTCGGCCCGGCGTGGGACGACTGGAAGCGCACGGGCACGCGCGCGGTCACCGACCACACGACCGGCCAGCCGGCGCAGGTCGACTTCGGGTTCGCCGAGGACGCGCTCGCGATCGACGTCGGGTTCCCCGACGTGCGCGTCCCGACGCTGATCTTCCACGGCACCGAGGACGAGGCGGTGCCGATCGATCACTCGCGCCGGTTCGTCGCCAACCGGCCCCATGCACGGCTCGTCGAGCTCGCCGATGGCCACGAGCTCATGGTCTCGCTCCCGCGGATCCTCGACGAGGCCGAGGCATTCCTCGCGCCCTGGTTCGGCGCGCGCTAACATCGGTCGGGTGAAGCTCCTCGCGCTCGCCCTGGTCGCGCTCACCGGGTCGACCGTCGCCGCAGGTGCGCCGGCCGGGCCACGCATCGCCGACGAGATGCCGTTCGAGTCGCGCGCGCCGCGCCCGATGCGGCGCTCGTGCAACGGGCCGTCGACCTGGGCGCAGATCCTGACGTGCATGAAGGTCGTCGAGCCCACCGCGACGGTCGACAAGCAGCCATCGAAGCACACCCAGGTGATCACGAGCGCCGGCTCGCTGTTCAAGAAGCTCTACCTGCAGCGCGAGGACGGCAAGTGGACGCTCGTCCAGGGCCTCGACCTGTCGGGCCACGAGCTCACCGAGCGTGCGATCACGGTCGGCAAGCACCAGGTCCTGCGGATCGATCTGCGCGTCGCGCAACACAACGCCGTCGTGCTCGGCGACCTCCTGCGGGTGAAGACGGTGTTCACGTGCGGCGTCCCGACCGCCGAGGTGTGTACGTCGGCCGTGCTGGCCTGCGAGTACTTCGTCCACGGCCGCGCCACCTCCGCGTTCCTCGGCGAGCTCGAGATCACCGAGGCCGGGATCGCGGTCACCGGCGACCGCACGCACGCCGCGCCGTACTGCGAGCGCTAGACGTCGCGATACATCACGTCGGAGCGCAGCACGTACTTGACGCCGCCGGTGACCTCGGCGCCCTCGTGGAGCAGCTGGTGCTGGAAGATCAGCGCCATGCCGCGGCGAGGCGTCACCGACAGATCGAAGTCGAGGAAGTTCGTCTGGCCACCGCCGCAACCCTCGTCGAGATAGATGATGAGCGTGAGCAGGCTGATCTCGTGCGCGTCGCGACGATAGGCGCCGTCGTAGTGCGGCGCGAACCGCTGGCCCGGCGTGTAGCGATAGCCGCGAAATCGCTCGTTGGCGCCGACCGCGCGCATCGCGCACAGCGGCGACGGCAGCGCGTGCTCGATCCGGCGGAACAGGCTCGCGGCGAGCGCGTGGTCATCGAACATCACGCGCGCGTTGTTGCGGATGTCGGGGCGCATGACGAACCCTGCCGCGGTCGTGATCGGCGCGTCGGCAGGCTCGAGCACCTCGATCCGCGCGATCGTCGCCTCGCACTCGGCCGGCGACATCACGTCGGCGATCGTGGCGACCAGCGGCGCGGAGTGATCGAGACTGTCGCCCTCGAGATAGGGCCGACCGCGACCGGGGACGACGACGTCGAGCTGCATCCAATTAGTGTAATCTCGACACTACTCGACGCAAGGGTGAACTGGGCCGACATGTGGGCCGCGAACGATCGTGTCAACCGGGATGCTCGCTCGCGGATCAGGCCGGCATGAACAAGCTCTGGCTCGCGCTCGGATCTGCGGTGCTCGCCGCGTGTATCAGCCACACCTCGGCCGCACCCTGCCCCGTCATGGTGGCCGGGATGCCCGGCATGATCGTCGGGGTCGCGGCTCCCGCGCCGATGCGGATGCAGAGCTGCGCACCTGGCTCGACCTGCGATCTCGAGTGCGCCGAGGGCAACTGCGGCTTCGTGTGCGACGGCGGCAGCGTGTGCAACGCGGCGTGCGCCGGTGGCAACTGCCAGCTCCAGTGTCGCGGTGGCGCCGTGTGCAACGAGGAGTGCCCTGGGGGCAACTGCCACGCCAGCTGCGCCGCGGGCAGCGTGTGCAACCTCGACTGCGAGGGTGCCAGCTGCACCTCGCAGTGCGAGCCCGGCGCGACCTGCGCTGGCGGCGAAGAGGCCCGCCACGATGCCGACCATGACGACGATGACGATGACCGCGATTCGGACAGCGACGAAAGCTAGCCTGTGATTTGGGGACGCTTTTCCGAGTGGCTCGTGTTGGCGCGCCAACTCGAGCAACTCGGAAAAGCGTCCCTAGTTCACAGCGTGCTGCGTCAAGACGACGTGCAGCGACGCGGCGCCGGTGAGCTGCGCGTGCGTCAGTGTCGGGCCGACGATCGGGACGCCATCGAGCGTCGCGGACTTCACGAAGGCGCCGGTGCCCTCGGTGGAGATCGTCAGCGTGTGACCGCCGACGACGATGGTGGCATTGGGAAACCGCGGCGCACCGAGGATCCACAGGTCGCTGCCGGCGATCGGGTAGAGCCCGAGGGTGGCGAGCACGTACCACGACCCGAGCGTGCCGCCGTCGTCGTTGCCGGCGACGCCATCTGGCTGATCGCTGTAGTAGGTGTCGATCACCCAGCGCGCCCACTGCTGCGTGCCGGCCGGGTCGCCCCACTGGGTGAACAGGAACGGCGCGTTGAGATCGGGCTCGTTGCCGTGCCAGTAGTACGGCGGTGGCAGCGCGCCGGTCGCCTCGGCATCCGTGTTCGCGTCGCGGTCGGCCTTGGCGCCGGCGAAGAACTCGGTGAGCTTGGCGATCGCGGCGTCGGTGCCACCGAGCACGGTGGCGAGCCCCTCGGGATCGTGGACGCCGACCATCCACAGCGACTGCCACGCGTTGGCTTCGGCGTAGTCCGGCAGCTGCGACATCGGATCGAAGTCGCCGGTGAACGCGCCGGCCGCGGACTTCGCGCGGATGAACCCGACCGCCGGATCGTAGAGCTTCTGCCAGCCGTGGCTGCGCGCGAGCAGCGCGTCGTGATCGGCGGTCGCGCCGACCGCCGCCGCGACGTGCGCGAGCGCGAAGTCGTCGTGCGCGTACTCGGTCGTCGTCGACGCCGAGCGGCCATGATCGGCCGGCACGTAGCCGAGCGTCAGGTACGGATCGACCGCGTCGCGCTCGCCGCGGCCACCGACCGGCGCGGTCGCATCGAGCGCTTCGCCGCGCAGCAGCGGCCACGCCGCCATCGGATCGACACCAGCGACGCCGCGCGCGACGGTGTCGGCGATCGCGATCTCGGCGCTCGCACCGAGCATCGTGCCGCTCTCGCCGATCGCGATCGGCCACCGCGGGTACGCACCGAGCCCGTCGCCGAACCCGATGAGCGATCGCGCGGTGTCGCGTGCGGTCGCCGGGGCGAGCCACGAGTACAGCGGGATGACCGTGCGATAGGTGTCCCACAGCGACTGATCCGACATCTGGTGATAGCCCGTCGCGACCACCGGATCCTTGCCGATCAGGCGATACGTGCCGTCGGCATCGTCGATCACCGACGGCATCAGGAACGCGTGATACAGGCTGGTGTAGAAGATCCGCGCGTCGACGTCGGTCGCGGTGATCCGGGCGACGCCGAGCTGCGCGCGCCACACATCCTGCGTCGCCGCGACGATGTCGTCGAACGAGCGGACGCCGACCTCGGCGTCGAGGTTCGCGAGCGCGCCGGCCTCCGACACGTACGACAGGCCGACCGTCAGCGTCGTGGCACCCGCCGGCACGTCGAGCGCGACGCCGGTCGCCCATGCCGTGTGCGCGGTGATGCTCGACGTCGTGCGGATCGCGAAGTACAGCGTGTAGCCGCCGTAGCCGCCGGACATCCCACCGATGTGATGCAGGTGACCGCTCAGGTGATCGGCGGTGAACGCGAACGCGACGTCGTCGATCGATCCGCCGAGCGTCTTGCCGAAATCGATCACGAGCGAGCCCGGCGATGGCATCACGTAGCGGTGCACGCCGACCCGCGACGTCGCGGTGAGCTCGGCGACGATCTGGTTCGCGAGCGTGACCTTGTAGACCCCGGCCGCAGCGTGCTCGTCGGCCTTGGCGAACCGGGTCTCGTAGTCGACGACGCTGGTCTTCTGCGGATCGAACGCGAGCGTCGGCATCACCGACAGGACGCCGTAGTCGGTCGCGCCGGCGCCGTGGAGATGCAGGTGCGAGAACCCGCGGATCTTGTCGTCGCCCGCCCAGTAGCCCGAGTAGTGCAGGAACTCGACGGTGCCGTATTGCCCCGACGTGTCGGGCCCGAGCTTGACGAGCCCGTTGGGCGCGACCGCGCCGACGAAGCAGCTGCCGTGCGCGAACCCGAGCCCGCCGGTGCCGATCGTCGGATCGACGACCGCGATCGGATCGGTGACCTCGGTGGTCGGCGGGGGCGTGACCCCATCATCGCCACACGCACCGAGCAGCACCACGACCCACAGCGTCCTCATCGCGAGGACCATATCGAGGTCGGACACCGTTGGCGAGGCCAATTCAGCGTCGCTTCTTGTACCGGATGGAGCCAGCGTAGCTGGACCCCATCGCCCCAGCTCGACACCGAGGCGATCGTGCGGCCATCCGGCGACGCGACGTCGATCGAGGGATGCTCGATCACCTGCCGCGACCGCGGGCGCTTCGGCGGCGGTGGCTTCGTGCGCAGCTTGTTCGGCGCTTCACGACCGGATCGAGCGCGCCGTACTCCCACTGACGACTTGCGGATCGCCCGCGACGCCGCGCGCGCAGCCTGGCCACCCGCGAGCATGGCGAGGTACGCATCGCGCACCCACGAAGTCAGCGGCGAAGATCGCCGAGCCCCAGGCGCCCATCTACTTCTGAATCTTGGGCGCACAGTCACACGGCGGCGCAGCGATCAGTTTCGGCTCGCGCATCAGCCCGATCAGGACCCCGATGATGCCGATCACGATCCCGAACATGCCGACGGCGTACGGCCACAGCGGGCGCTCGGCCGGCGCGGGTGGGCGCTTCGCCACGGCCGGCGGCGCGGTCGCCGGTCGCGGCGTGCGCGTGCCCGGAATCTGCTCGGCCGGAGACAGCGGCGGAGTGGTCGGCATCGCTCGGCCGCGGCGCATCGGCGTCGGCTTCTCGGGGGAGAACTTCTCGATCGCGGTCTCGACCTCGAGCATCGTCGCGAACCGATCGGCCGGTGACTTGGCGAGCAGCTTCTCGAAGATCAGCTGCTCGAGTGCCGGCGGCACCTCGGGCGCCAGCAGCGGCGCCGGCGCGTCGTAGACGATCGAGTGCAGCAGCGACTTCTGATCCGGCGCGTTGAACGGGCGGCGCGCGGTCAGCATCTCGTAGAGGATCACGCCGAGCGCATAGATGTCGGCGCGCCGATCGATCGAGCCCGGATCGGTGATCGCCTCGGGCGCGAGGTACTCCGGCGTGCCCATCACGACCTTGTGATCGGACTCGACGAGGTTGACCTCGGTGAACCGCGAGATCCCGAAGTCGAGCACCTTCACGTGATCGAGCATCTCGGCGCGATCGGTGAGGAACACGTTGTCGCTCTTGAGGTCGCGGTGGATCACGCCGGCGTTGTGCGCGGCGTGCAGCGCCGACGCGATCTGCTGTGCGACCCACAGCGAGCGACGCAGCGAGAACCCCTTCACGCGATAGATCTCGTCGGTGAGGAGCGTGCCCTCGAGGTGCTCGAACACGATGTACGGCACGTGATCCGGCGTGAACCCCATGTCGGTCGACTCGACGATGTTCGGGTGGCCGAGCGTGCCGGCCGCGCGCGCCTCGTTCATGAACCGTTCGACGACGTTGCCATCGGTCGCGAGATCCGGATGGAGGATCTTGATCGCGACGCGGCGCTTGATGAGGACGTGCTCGGCGAGGAACACCGAGCCCATCCCGCCTTCGCCCAGCGTGTCGAGGATCCGGTAGCGGCCCTCGAGCAGATCGCCGGGTTTCGCCACGGGCACTGCCATCGCCACGTATTATGCTGACTTTCATGCCGACGGAGAAGAAGGGGTCCTCCCCGTTCGCCGCCCTCGATGCGATGCGCGATCAACTGCCGTCCAGGCCGTTGCCTGTCATCGAGAAAGCTGCGCCGAAACTCAAGGCCGTCGTGCGCTACGAACGCAAGGGTCATCGCGGCAAGGAGGTCACGTTCGTCGAGAAGCTCGGCCTGCGTGCGTCCGAGCTCGAGATCTGGTGCGGCGATCTCAAGAAGGCGCTCGGCTGCGGCGGTCGGGTCGAGGACGACGCGATCATCTTGCAGGGCGATCTGCGGGCGCGACTCCCCGCGGTGCTCACTGCAAAAGGCGTCGGCAAGATCACCGTCAGTGGCTAGTCGAGCAGCCAGCGTCTGGGGAGTCTCGTTCCGGTTAGCCGGCTGATCGAGTTGCAGATCGCGGGGTTACGACGCGTCGCGTCGGTCGGCTCTGCCATGATCTAACAGGCTTACGGCGACCCTGAAGGTGGTTTGGAGCTGGCCTCACCCTTGCTCGAAGGGAGGTCAGCCATGCGGAACATCATCACGGTCGCCAGTCTCGGCCTCTCGATCCTCGGCGCGTGCTCGTCCGAGCCCGGTGCGCCGAAGGATCCGCCGGTCCTCCGCGTGACCTCGCCGACCCGCGCGTACCTGACGAACCACCCGGGCGCGGTCCAGGTGAAGGGCACCGTGACGCCGAACGCGACGTCGCAGGCCCCGATCACCCAGGTGATGGTCAACAACATCCCCGCCACGGTCGGCGCCGACGGCAACTTCGTCGCCGTGATCGACGCGTCGCAGGGCTTCACCCAGATCCACACGGTCGCCTCGGATGCCGCCGGCAGCACGTCCGACGACACCCGCTCGATGCTCGCCGGCGAGCTGCAGAAGCCCGGCGCGAACATCGCCAAGGCGATCACCGCCGCGATCTCGGCCGATGCGTTCGCCAAGATCTCGAGCGCCGCGGCGTCGACGATCAAGAACATGGACGTCGGCGCGATGGTCAAGCCGATGAACCCGGTGCAACACGCCGGCGACGCCAACGGCCCCGACTGCCTCTACGATCGCGTGTACCTCGACGACCTCAAGTTCTCCAACGTGAAGATCTCGCTGATCCCGGCGTCGGGCGCGCTCGACTTCTCGGTCGAGATCGACGGCCTCGACGTCCCCGGCCACGCGGCATACGCGGTCAGCTGCCTCGACGGCACCGAGTCGTGGCGCGTCACCGCGAACCGCGTCGTGGTCTCCGGTCAGCTGAACATCACGCCGAACGGGATGCAGGGCTTCGACACCAAGCTCACCAACCCGAACGTCCAGATCACCGGCCTCAACATCGACGCGAGCGGCATCCCCGGCACGATCATCGACATGATGCACCTCAACTCGACGATCGAGTGGGTCGTCGAGAAGGGCGCCGAGGCCGCGATGGGCCCGATCATGAACCAGGCGCTCGGCGGCCTCGCTGGCCCCAAGCAGCTCGACGTCATGGGCAAGACGATCGACATGCAGGTCGTCCCGGCCGACATCGTGTTCGACCCGACCGGCGGCCTCGTCACGCTCGACACCTCGATGCTCATCGAGGGTAGCGAAGGCAGCCAGGGCTTCGTGTTCACCGACAACGGCATGCCGAACATGGACCCCGGCAACGGCTTCCAGCTCGGCCTCGCCGACGACCTGATGAACGAGATGATGTCGCAGTTCAACGCGATCGGCATGCTGAACCTGTCGCAGGCGAGCGACGGCGGCACGTTCGACACCACCGCGATGGCGATGTCGCTGCCCCCGACGATCAGCGCCGACCCGGCCGACGGCTCGATGAAGGTGATGCTCGGCGACATGACGGCGACGTTCACCAACCACGGCGCGGCCGTCGCCAAGGCCGCCATCAACGCGAGCATGACGCTCAAGATCGTCCCGGCCGCGAACGGCTACGGCGTCGCGGTGCAGCTCGGCAAGCCCGACATCCACGTCGACGTGCTCGACGACGTCGCCAACGATACCCGCCTCACCAACGCCGACCTCGAGCGCTCGGTGTCGGTCACCCTCGCCTCGCAGATCGACTCGATCAGCAAGCTGCTCACCAGCATCCCGCTGCCGCAGGTCGCCGGCCTCCAGATGAAGAACCTGTCGATCGGCTCCGACGAGGGCTACGTGATGGTGAAGGGCTCGTTCGAGTGAGTTAGCCTGCGGGCGTGAAGAAGGCCGCGACCAAGAAGGCGACCAAGAAGACGACGAAGCGCGGTGCGGCCAAGCAGGCTGCGCCGCGTTCGACGTTTCGGCCGAAGCCGAAGCCGAAGGCCAAGCCCAAATCGCGCGCGGTCCAGATCGCCGAGCGCGCCGATCGCGTCGTGCTCGGCGAGATCACGGTGCCGAGCGGCAAGCTCGCGATCTTCGACATCGGGCTCGTCGGCTACCTGCCGCGCGCCGCGCTCGACCCCGCGATCGTGTTCGCCGACGTGCCGCGCGATCGGCCGCTGCCGGTCGTCGGCACGCGCGTCGGCAAGGGCCGCTACGCCGACGCGTGGGAGCACCTCGCCGTCGTCGTCGGCGACGGCGAGCCGACGCACGCCAAGAGGCTCGGCGAGGCCGGCGTCGACTTCGCGCGCGTCGTGTTCATGGATCACGCCGCGCTCGATCACTGGCAACACGACGACAGCCTCGACGGCAAGGCCGACTTCGTGTTCTGGGGCCGCGATGCCGGCAAGCTCGCCCGCGCGATCCGCGCGCCGAAGCTGCCCGAGGGCCACGGCTGGGTGAACCTGTCGGTCGCCGAGGCCGAAGCGAGGTCGGATCTCGCCGCCAAGTGGAAGGCCGACAACCGCTGGTTGCTCGCGATGGATCTGAGGCCGCACTCGCACCACTTCCAGATCCTCGAGCGCGCGCGCGTCACCGGCAGCGGCACGCTCGAGCTCGCCGGCACCACGCTGCTCCTCGCGTTCACCAGCTGGGGCGACGGCGTGTTCCCGGTGTTCGTCGATCTCGACCACGACGATCACCCGGTGCGCATCCGCGTCCAGCTCGCGATCCCCGAGTAACTGGGCGCCGGCGACCTGGCGGGTCGCGACGTTGAGCCGGTTCCACACGTTGATCGCGTCGGGCACCGGATCGGCGCGATCGGCGATCCGGGTCAGCGCCTCGGTGAGCTCGAGCGCGGCGCGCTCGGGCGGCGTGAAGTACGGCGTGTCGCGCCACCCGGCGCCAGATCGTGGCGGACCTACCGCAGGGTAGCGAATTCGCGTGAAAAGCGCGTGAACCCGGATCCGCCGAGGGAAGACTCGCGCGACCTTGGCGATGTGGAGTCGGCGCGATCGAGACGGATGGTGCGGGCGACGTGGGGTGCACCCGCGAACGAGGAGGAGGCGCGCGCCTACCTGCAGACCCGGCTGACCGTGCTGTTCAAGCTGATGTTCTGGAGCATCGTCGCGCTCCTCGCGCTCTTGCTCGTGATGTACGGCGCGTACCCGGCGATCGAGCCGCGCTGGAACAGCTACGTCTACGCGATCTTCACCGCCGGGTTGTCCCTGATGGCGTTCCTGTGGCGCGGCCTCTTGCTGCGCCGCACGCTCGCCTTCGCGCAGCTCCACGCGATCGATCTGACGTACAGCATCGGCACCAACGCGTGCATCGCGACGTGCGCGGTGATCTCGTACGACTTCCGGCCGGCCGCATACGTGTGCCTGCTGTACTCGTGCTTCACGGTGCTGACCCGCGCGCTGATCGTGCCGAGCACCGGCAAGCGCACCGCGATCGTGACCAGCCTGGCCAACGCGCCGGTCGCGGTGTCGGCGATCGTGCTCGCGATCCACGGCGGTCAGGAGATCCCCGGGCCCGGCTTCATCGTCGGATACTTCCAGCTCGGCGTCGTCGCGGTGCTGCTGTCGGCCGCCGGGTCGCGGATCATCTACGGGCTGCGTAGCCAGGTCAGCGCGGCGCAGCAACTCGGCCAGTACACGCTGATCAAGAAGATCGGCGAGGGTGGCATGGGCGCGGTGTACCTCGCGCGCCACGTGATGTTGCGGCGGCCGACCGCGGTGAAGCTGCTGCGGCCAGACCGCGTCGGTGCCGACAACCTGGCGCGCTTCGAGCGCGAGGTGCAACACACGAGTCAGCTCACCCACCCCAACACGGTCGCGGTCTACGACTACGGGCGCAGCCCCGACGGTGTCTTCTACTACGCGATGGAGTATCTCGGCGGCGGCATCGATCTCGAGAACCTGGTGCGCGAGCACGGTGCGCAGCCGGCCGGGCGCGTCGTGCAGATCCTCGCGCAGGTCTGCGGCGCGCTCGCCGAGGCCCACGAGCGCGGCATCATCCACCGCGACATCAAGCCGGCGAACATCATCCTGTGTCAGCGCGGCATCGTGCCCGACGTCGTCAAGCTCGTCGACTTCGGGTTGGTCAAGCAGATCACGGCCGACACCGGGCAGTCGACCCAGGTCATCCTCGGGACGCCGGCCTACGTCGCGCCCGAGGCGGTGACCGATCCGAGCACGATCGGCCCGGCGTCGGACCTCTACGCGCTCGGCGCGGTCGGCTACTTCCTGCTGACCGGGCGCCGCGTGTTCGAGGGCAAGACCGCGGTCGACGTCTGCGTCCAGCACGTCACCGCAACGCCGATCCCGCCGTCGACCTACGTCGCCGTGCCCGCCGCGCTCGAGGCGATCATCGCGCGCTGCCTGTTCAAGCAGCCCGGCGATCGGTTCGCGGACGCGCGGTCTCTCGGGCGCGCGCTCGCCGCGCTCGAGCCGACCGCGTGGGCCGAGGACGACGCGACGCGCTGGTGGAGCACGTTCCGCCCCCGCGACACGATGACGACCTCCGCGCCGCCCGAGCTCATCACGGTCGATCTCGTCAACCGCAACACCGGAGCCTCGGCGTGAACGCGTCCGACGAAGAAGCCCGGGCGTATCTCCAGACCCGCGTGGCCGTGCTGTTCCAGCTGATGTTCTGGAGCCTCGCGGCGCTCATCGCGTTCCTCTGGGTGCTGTACGGCGTCTACCCCGAGATCGCGCCCGCGCAGCGCGACGTCGTCTATGCCGGCGCCGCGGTCGGGCTGTCCGCGATGGCGTTCATCTGGCGCGGGCTGCTCGTGCGCCGGCCGCTCTCGATCGTGGCGCTGTATCGCCTCGACCTGGTCTACTCGATCGGCATCGGCACCGCGTTCGGCGCCGCCGCGTACCTCCAGAAGGATCTGCGCGCGTCGGGCTACCTGTCCTTGGTCTACAGCACGTTCACCGTGTTCGCGCGCGCGCTGATCGTGCCGAGCAGCGCGCCGCGCACCGCGGTGACCAGCGCGGTGACCTACGCACCGATGGCGATCGCCGCGCTGATCATCGCCGCGACCTGGCAGGAGGACATGCCCGCGCGCGCGTACTTCCTCGGGTTTCTCGTGCTGA
The DNA here is from genome assembly GCA_038321315.1 of Haliangiales bacterium. GTDB lineage: Bacteria > Myxococcota_A > Polyangia > Haliangiales > Haliangiaceae > JABFXX01. Next base: position 129,898 of record JBBQEX010000012.1, read on the forward strand.
GCGCGGTGCCGGTCGTGCTGTCGACCGCCGGCTCCCACATCATCTACGGCCTGCGCCTCCAGGTCGACGCCGCGCAGCAGCTCGGCCAGTACACGATCGATCGCAAGATCGGCGAGGGCGGCATGGGCGCGGTGTACCTCGCGCACCACATCCTCCTGCGGCGGCCGACCGCGGTGAAGCTCCTCTTGCCCGATCGGGTCGGCGCGGACAACCTCGCGCGGTTCGAGCGCGAGGTTCACCACATGAGCCAGCTCACGCACCCGAACACGGTCGCGGTCTACGACTACGGGCGCAGCCCAGACGGCGTCTTCTACTACGCGATGGAGTACCTCGGCGGCGGCATCGATCTCGAGAAGCTCGTGCACGCCGATGGACCGCAACCCGGCGCGCGGATCGCGCACGTGCTGTCGCAGGTGTGCGGCGCGCTCGCCGAGGCCCACGCGAACAACATCATCCATCGCGACATCAAGCCAGCGAACATCATCCTGTGCGAGCGCGGCGGCGTCGCCGATGTCGCCAAGGTCGTCGACTACGGGCTCGTCAAGGAGGTCGCACCCGACACCGGGCACTCGACCGGCGTGATCCTCGGGACGCCCGCCTACGTCGCGCCCGAGGCGGTCACCGATCCGGGATCGATCGGCCCGGCCGCCGATCTCTACGCGGTCGGCGCGGTCGGCTACTTCCTGTTGACCGGCAAGCGCGTATTCGATGGCAAGACGCCGGTCGAGATCTGCATCCAGCACGTGACCGCGCGGCCGCGCCGTCCGTCGGAGATCAGCGCGACCTACGTCTCGCCGGAGCTCGAAGCCGTGATCATGAAGTGTCTCGAAAAGCGTCCCGCGGATCGATTCGCCAGCGCGCTCGAGCTCGGCAAGGCGTTGCGCGCGCTGTCTGCGTCGGCCGAGTGGAGCGAGCCGGACGCCGAGGCCTGGTGGAAGGCCTATCGCGCGCGCGACGACCATCGCACGACGGCCAGCGCGGCGCCGACCGAGCCGAGCCCGGTCTCGGTCCAGCTCGAGAGTCGCGAGCCCGCATGACCGCGGTCGTGCTCGCCATCATCGTCGCGGTCGTCGCGATCGACGCCCTCGCGCGCTTCGATCCGCGCGCGCGCCCGAAGCCACGCGAGCCGTCGCAGAAGATCGTGATCGACCTTCGCGATCGCGATCAGTGAAGCGAGCCGGTGAACGTGAGCGTGTTCTGCAACCGCATCGTGCCGGTCGTGCTGCTCGCGTTGTAGCCGTAGATCCGGATCTCGAGCGCCGTGGTCACGTCGGTGATCGCGAGGCTCGGCGTGCTCGCCACGCTGGTCGACAGCGAGACCGTGCCGGCGAACGTGTCCGCGCCGGTCGACACCGCGGCGGCAGCCGGACCGGTGCCGCTCGCCTTGGCGTCGATCGCGGCGGACGTGAGGTCGAGCTTGCAGCCCGACGGCGGCGTGAGGGTCACCGTGTAGTAGCGGGTCGCGTCGCGCGTCGCCGTGGTGCCCCAGTTCGTGCTGTTGATCGAGTTCTGCCCCGAGGCGACGGTGAGGCTCGCGGCGCGCGAGACCTGACCAGCCGTGAGGCCGGTCACGCTCGAGGTCGCTGCGGTCATCGCCTGCGAGCCGGTCGCCCCGGTGAACGTCCAGGTCGCGAGGATCCCGGACGCCGGTGTCGCGCACGTGCCCTGCTGGACCGGCGCATCGGGCAGCGGGTTCGTCGAGTCGGTCGACGCGTCGTGTCCGCCGGTCCCCGCGGGCGCATCGGGGTTCCCGGTCTTGTTCGGCGGGCCATCCGGCTGGACCTCGGCGGCGGTCGCGCAGCCGACGAGCAACAAGGAGACAAGGGACCGGGCTAACACGGGTCCAAGCTAGCCTGCTTGAATGACATCCGGGTCACGAAGTCGTGACACCCACTGACCGCAACTAACCCAGATTGCTACTTGTTCATGACGCGAGCTCGGGCTTCGCCCTGGCTTGTCATGCCGCGAGCTGCTCGCGGCGGCGCGCGCGGCGTTCGGGCTTCGCCCTCACTTCATCATGCCGCGAGCTGCTCGCGGCGTTCGGGCTTCGCCCTCACTTCACCAACCCGCGCAGCAGGGCGTCTGCGATCAGCTCCGCACCCTCGCTGGTAGGGTGCTGGAAATCCTTGACGACGAGGCCGCGCTTGTACCAACCGAGCGATGCGCCTTTTCCGCCCATCCAGGCGTAGACGTCCCAGAACGCACACCCCGCCTTCGTCGCGGCGTGGCGCTGTGCCTCGACCAGGTTGGGGACCGAGTCGCGGGGCGGCATCTTGTCGTCCCGCCAGTCGAGCTGGTCGAGCGGCGACACCACGAGGCACGAGCCGTTCGGGTTGGCCGCGCGCACGGTCGCGAGCAACTCGTCGAACACGGCCTCGTGCTCCACGATCCCGGGGCCCTTGTGCAGCCACTCGGCCTCGTTGGTGCCGAGCATGATCACGACGAGATCGGGCGCGCGATGCGCGAGCTGGTTCTGCCAGTGCGCGCCGAGGTTGTTGCGCGCGAACGCCTTGGCGGTCGCGTTGACCACGCCGAGGTTGTCGACCACCGCGCCCGCGGTGGTCTCGAGCGTCGCGCCGAACAGCCGCACGCGGCCACCGCTCGTGCGCAGCTCGATCTTCTTGGTGCCCGCCGCGACGTCGAGCTTGGCGAACGCGCTGGTCTTCCTGGCGCTCGCGGTCGCGAGCTTGCCGACCGACTTGCCATCGGCGAGGACCTCGAGCATGCCGCCGTGTGGCTGCGCGAGGTAGTGGACGTCGACGCTGGTGACCGCGCCGCTCGGCACGATCCGGATCAGGCCGTCGCTCGCCTCGGCGCTGCCGCCGAGTCCGAGCAGCCGATCGCCCGGCGTCGCGGTCGACACGCCGTAGACCAGCCACTCGCCGGCGACCAGGCGCGAGATCGCGCGGTGCTCGCAGAACGGATGAGGTGGCACCGCCCACACGAAGCCGGCACCACCGTCGCCGAGCTGCGCCTGCAGCTGCTTGCGCAGCGCATCGGTGATGTGATCGTCGGCGGTCAGCGAGTCGCCGAAGTACGAGATCCGCAGCGGGTGCGTCGCGGTCTTCGCGCGACTCGCGGCGAGCGCCGCGGTGAACCCGTCGAGCGCGTGGTGCTTGCACGCGCTGTCGAGGCAGTTGTCCTCGAGCGTCGCGGCCGCCGGCGGTGTCGGCTTGCGCTTGCTATCGGCGTGCGCGGCGGTCGCGAGCACACACACGAGAGCGAGCTGTCGCACGTGCGCAGCTTCTCACGAACCCTCGCGCTTGAGGATGATGAACTCGACGCGGCGGTTCTCGGCCCACGCCTTCTCGGTGTGCGCCGTGTTCTTCGGCTGCGTCTCGCCGTAGCCCTGCGCCGACAGCCGCTTGGCGTCGACGCCGTGCTCGGTCAGGTAGCGCACGACGGCGTGCGCGCGGCGATCCGAGAGCTCGAGGTTGTAGTTGTCGTCGCCGCGCTCGTCGGTGTGGCCCTGGACCTCGATCAACAAGATGTCGGGGTTGCCGTTCATCGTCGCGACGACCGCGTCGAGGATCGCGAAGCTATCCGACTTGATGATGTCCTTGTTGTACTCGAAGTTGATCGGGTCGAGGATGATGATGCCGGTCTCGGACACCGCGGTGCGACCGCGATCGGGGCAGCCGTCGGTGTCCTCGACGCCGTTGTAGTTCTCGGGCTCGTTCGGGCACTTGTCGTCCTTGTCGAGGATGCGATCGTGATCGTTGTCCGGATCGGGACAGCCATCCTCGTCCTCGAAGCCGTCCTTGTCCTCGGGATCGTTCGGGCACAGGTCGTCGACGTCGAGGATGCCGTCCTTGTCGTTGTCCGGATCGGGGCAGCCGTCCTCATCCTGGAAGCCGTCGAAGTCGTCGGGATCGTCGGGTCACTTGTCGACGTTGTCGAGGATGCCGTCGCCGTCGCGGTCGTTCTTGTCGCCCTCGGGACAGCCGTCCTCGTCGTCGATCCCGTCCTTGTCCTCGGGGATGTTCGGGCACTTGTCGTCGACGTCCGGGATGCCGTCGCGGTCGTTGTCCGGCTCGGGGCAGCCGTCCTCATCTTCGAAGCCGTCGAAGTCCTCGGGATCGTCGGGGCACTTGTCGACGTCGTCCTTGATGCCGTCGCCGTCGCGATCGCCGATGTTGGGCTCGAAGATGATGCCGATGAACGCGCGCAGATCGGGGTTTCCACCCTTGCCCGGCAGGAGCCCGCGGCCGGCGCCGAGCGACAGGAACGAGTTGCGCGCGAGGTACAGCTTGACGCCCGCGATCGCCTCGAGCGGCTGGTAGTGCTGGTGATCGCCGAGCGGCACGGTGCCGAACACCTCGCCGACGACGTCGAACTTCTGGCGCGCGATCGCGTACGAGATGCCCATGCCGTACGGGATCTCGGATCCCGCCGACATGATCTGGCCCGTGGTCGGCGCCATCTGCGTGCCGCCGTCGTCGTTCACGAACGTCGTGGTCGGCCGGATGCGAATGCCGGCGTTGATCGCGATGCGGAGGCGCGCCTCGCGACCGAACTCCTTGTCGAGGATGCCGACGAGCTGCGGCACCGCGGTGCGCTCGCCGAGGAACGCGCCCTTGGGCGACGTGGTCTGGCCGAGAAACACGCTCGCGATCACGCCGAGCCCGACGTGCGGGCCCTTGCTGGTCTTCAGGAACCGCGTCTTGACGTGGAGCCCGATGTTGCCGAGGCCCTGGCCGTCGACCTTGTAGTCCTTGTTGTCGTTGACGTTCGGCTGGCCGACCTTGTCGGGCCCGATGTCGCCGTTCATCAAGCGAAACGGCACCGACGCGCCGAACTCGAGCTCGAGCGGCCCGGCGTGGATGCCGAACGCCCCGACCAGCGTCGCGGTGATCACGTTGTCGATCGCGTACGTGGTGCCGGCGGCGTTGTCGAACGCGAGCAGGTGGTGGCCCCAGTCGAGCGCGCCGAGCCCGAACGAGACCTCCTTGTCGCCGAGCACCTGCGACGCGTTCAGCGTGAGGTAGCCGCGCGAGTCCATCGCCGGACGAAACCCGCTGAGATCGATGTTGCCGGCGGTGTCGGCGTGCGCCGTGCCGCCGATCACGCAGCACGCGACGAGCCCGGTCAGGAGTTTCGACATCACCGACACCGTGCGCGGGAGACCCCCGACGGTTACCGGTCGGCGTACGATTTCCCGATGCGGTGGATCTTGCTGGTGGTTGCCGTCGCGGGCTGCCACCTCGACTACGCCGCGGAGTGCGTGAACCTCCCGGCCGGGAGCCACGCCGCGTGCACGATGCCCGGCTGGGTCGACCGCGCGTTCGAGCTCGACGTCCCACCGCAGTGGGATGGGCGCTCGCCGCTGCCGGTGATCCTCGTGTTCCACGGCGGCGGCGGCAATCGCGACGGCACGAACCGCACGACGTGCGCGAACGGCGACGTCGGCGATCCGAGCTGCCTGGTCGCGCAGGCGCTCGCGCGCGGCTACGCGGTCGTCGCGCCCGACGGCACCGGCTCGCGCCCGCTGCGCAACATCCGCACGTGGAACGCGGGCGGCGGCCACCAGCTGCAGTGCGTGTCCGGCGGCGGCTGCAAGTCGCACGTCGACGACCTGCGCTACGCGACCGAGCTCCTCGATCGGATCGGCGCCGCGATCCCGGTCGACGCCCGGCGCGTGTTCGCGACCGGCATCTCGAACGGCGGCGCGATGAGTCACCGGCTCGCGTGTCAGCTGCCGGATCGGATCGCGGCGATCGCGCCGGTCAGCGGCGCCAACGAGTGGGCCGATGACGGCGACGCCTGCGATGCTCGCGTGCCGATCCGCCAGTTCCACGGCACCGAAGATCCGTGCTGGCCGTTCGACGGTGGCGCCGCGGCGTGTCTACAGGACGACGGCAAGGCCAAGACATCGGTGATGGCGACGTTCGCGGGCTGGGCGACGCGCAACGGTTGCAGCCAGACGTTCGCCGACACGCCGCGGGCCGAGCGCGATCTCGCCGACGGCACCACGCTCGCGATCCGCGCGTGGCAGGGCTGCGCGGCGACCACCGAGCTGTTCGTGATCACCGGCGGCGGTCACACCTGGCCCGGTGGCTGGCAGTACTTCTCCGACGACACCGTCGGGCGCGTCAGCCACGAAGCCGACAACGCGGACATCCTCGATTTCTTCGATGCGCATCCTCATCCTTAACCTTGGCCTTGGCCTCGTCGCCTGCGGCTCCGTCACGCAGTACCAGACCGCCGAGCCGATCGGCGCCGGGCGCTGGCAGGGCATGGCCGCGCTCGGGCTCGGCGCGTTCCACGACACCGACCAGGACACCAAGACGCCGACCGCGAACCTCGAGCTCGGCGCGCGCTACGGGATCACCGACGACGTCGATGTCGGCGTCAAGCTGTACACGCTCGGCAGCGAGGCGAGCGTGCGCGTCCGCGTGCTCGAGGGCACGTGGTCGATCGCGGTGCTCGCCGCGATCGGCGGCGGCAACAACGACAAGTCGAGCGCGCTCGCGCCGGCCTCGATCTTCGCCCAGCTGCGCGCCGGCGCGATGGCGACGCGACGCACGTCGCCGCGGTGGGCCTGGAACCTCGGCCTCGCGTCGACCGGATCGCTGTTCGTGCCGGCCGGTGGCGGCCACGCGACCGGCGTGTTGCTCGGCGTGTACGGCGGGTTCGCGTGGCGATTCGCCCGCAAGTGGCAGCTCGTGCCCGAGCTCTCGCTGCATCAGTCGATCGCCGGTGACGTTCCGGTGCACGGCTCGATCGTCGAGCTCGGGGCCGCGTTCACCCGCGACTTCTGAACGTGGAGAACAATCCCTGCGTTGGGAATTGGGCTGTGGCACTGTCCGGCGATGCACTTCCGCCTCGCCCTTGTCGGCGTGTTCGCCGCATCGACCGCCGCGCACGCCGATGCTCCGCATGAATTTCTCGACGAAGCCAAGGCGCTCCTCGTCGTCGGCGCGTGTGCCGATGGCACCACGACCGCGGTGAAGGAGGAGGTCTACGCGGCCCACTGCAAGGCGGTTCGGGCGGTGCAGGACGAGTACAAGACGTCGTGGATCACGCCGGCGCGCGAGTTCTTCGCGGCCCACGTGCCGACGACCATCCCGAAGGTCGTCGTGTATCCGTTCGCGGGCGGCGATCTGTCGACCGCGCTGACCGTGTACCCCGAGGCCGACGAGATCACGACGCTCTCGCTCGAACCCGCCGGCGATCCGCAGGCGCTGACGCGGCTCAACGCGAAGGAGGTCAAGACCGCGCTCGCGACCGTCGCGACCGAGCTCAAGTCGCTGTATCACTCGAACTTCTCGGTGACGATGAACATGATCACCGCGATGCGCGGTGGCGCGCTGCCGACGCAGCTGATCTTCAGCCTGTCGGCCCTCGGCATCCACGGTTACGAGCTGACCTCGGTGCACTACTTCAAGGTCACGCCCGACGGCACGCTCGCGTACATGACCGACGCAGATCTCGAGGCGGTCGGCAAGGTGAAGGACGTCGGCGCGCGCAACCGCGCGTTCGCGAACGTCGAGATCAAGTTCCACAAGAAGGGCGCGACCAAGGAGCAGACCTACCGCCACATCCTGGCGAACCTCGACGACGCGCACATCAAGCAGTCGCCCGGCCCGCTCAAGTACCTCGAGAGCAAGGGCCAGGTCGCGGCGATGACCAAGGCCGCGAGCTACCTCCTCACGTTCGACGACTTCGGCAAGATGCGGAAGTACGTCATCGACCACGCGGCGTGGATGGTGTCGGACACCACCGGCCTCGCACCGAAGTGGGGCACGCCCGCCGGCTTCGAGTACGAGACCTACGGCCAGTGGGACGCGCCGAACATGGCGGCCGGCACGTCGATCGCGCCGTCGTGGAAGGCGATGTACGCGGCGCAGCCCAAGCGCGAGCTCAAGTTCCGCTTCGGCTACCCCGACCACCACCTGCACGGCCACCTGATCATCATGACCAAGGGCATCGCGAAGAAGCCCTAAGCCTTCAGGCGGTCGCCGAACACCGCCCGCACGCGCGCGTGGTCCTCGCGCGACAGGTTCGACGACAGATCGAGGTGCTGGAGCTTCGCGAAGTTCGGCGCGTCGATCACGATCTCCGCCGCGGCGTCGCCGAGCAGCGCGTACTCGAGCTTGAGCGACACCAGGTTCGTCAAGGTCGTGCTGTTCGCGAGCGCGGCGAGGCCCTCGTCGTCGAGATCGTTGGTCGACAGATCGAGGTGCGTGAGGTGCGGCGCCCAGGTCGCGTTCGCGATCATCTCGCCCGCGGCCACCGAGAAGCCGTTGCGCGCCGCGACCAGCTGCTGGAACCGCAGCGTCTTGGACTTCGCGAGCGCCGCGAGGCCGTCGTCCTCGATGGAGCAGTTGCCGATCCGCAGCTCGCGCAGCTTCGGCAACGAGGTCGCCGTCGCCAGGATCTCGGCGCCGTCGACGCCGAGGTTGGTGTTCGTGAGATCGAGCAACTCGACGTTGCCGAGCGTCGTCGCGGTCGCGAGCGCGGTCACGTCGTCGGGCGTCAGCTCGCTGCGGGCCAGTGACAGCCGGCGGATCCGCCCGAGCGGCAGCGCGAGCACGCGCGCGAGCCGGTCCGTCTTGCCCGGCAGCTCGTCGATCTTCCAGACGTTGAGCTCCTCGATCGGCTCGAGCCCGAAGATCACGTCGCCGAACCCGACGAGCGCGACCGCGTCGCACGACGCCTTCTCGACGAAGCCTCGGCGGTACTCCCAGCGCGCGCCGGTCGTCGTGCCGAACGCGGTCCACGCCTTCTTGTGCTTCTTCAGGAGCTCGGCCTCGCGCTTCTCGATCGCGGCCACCTGCTTGTCGCCCGGTGGCAGCTCGGCGCGCGTGCACTGCAGCATGATGAACTCGCCGCGTGGATCGCCCTGGTCCTGCAGCAGGTCGGCGTAGACGATGCGCGCGCGTTTGTCGTCGGGGTTCGCGATGATCGCGGCGAGGAAGTCCGCCTGATCGGTCGTCGCCGGCACCGGGACCGGCTTTGCAGCCTTGGGCTTCGCTTTCGCTTTCGCCATCGCGCCGACGATACCTCAGCGCAGGACGACCTCGAGCCCGGTGACGTTCGGGCGCCCGTCGTCGAGCGTGACTGCCACGCTGGCACGGCGACCGCCGTCGTCGACATCGAGGTCGTAGGTCCCGCCGAGCTCGACCTCGGCAAACGCGAAGTGACCACCGGCGCCGGGGACGATCGTGCGCTCGACCGCGGTGTCTCGCGCGACGAGGCGGATCGGGCCGTGCACGGTGCGACCATTCGGATCGACGATGGTGCCGGCGATCGTCCCCGTCGTCGCCACCTCGATGGTGAGCTCGAGCGCGTCGCCGGGGTGGACCGCGATCGCGCGCGCGGTCGCGTAGTGCGCGGCCGTCTGATCGACGGCGAGCACCGTGCGCCCGCGGCCGTCGACCGGCAGCGCGAAGCTGCCATCGGGGTGCGTGCGGGTGGTCGCATCACCGATCGCGACCCGCGCGTCGCCGACCGGGTGGCCGGCGTGGACGATGCGGCCGCGCACGATCGCCGTCGTCGCCGGCGCGACCTCGGCGTGTGCGTAGGCCAGCTTGACGTGCGCGATCGCGGCATCCGGATCGGCGACGCCGACCGTCGTGCGATCGGTGACGCGCCCGGTGCCATCGACGATCTGGAAGTTGAACTTGCCGCCGCGCGGCACGCCCTCGAGCGTGAAGCGCCCGAAGTTGTCGGTCGTCGTCTGGATCGGCAGCGCGGTCTCGCCGTCGAGCGCGATCGGCTCGACCGCGACGCCGATCGCTGGCTTGCCGTTGATCTCGACGACGTCGCCCGCGATCGTGCCGCTCTCGACCAGGCTGACCGCCGCGCCGAGCTTCGCCGCGGTCGTCGCGTAGCCCGGCGCGCGGATCGTCGCCTCGAGAGTCTCGCCAGTCGCGCAGATCGCGTAGTGCCCGCTGGCGTCGGTCGTCGCGACGGTCACGCCGCCGAGCTCGACGTGCGCCCCCTCGAGCGGCCGGCCGTTCGCGAGCACCTCGCCGCGACTCGGCGCGCAGCGATAGGCGTAGATCGCGACCTCGTCGGCCGCGGCGGCGAGCGTGTCGACCGCGATCACGCGCGACGTCATGCCGGGCGCGAGCGCGACGATCGTGTAGCGCCCGGCGCGCTGGACACCGAGGTCGAACCGGCCGTCGGCCGCGGTGTCGCGATCGACGCCGGTCCACACCATCGGGTCAGCGGCCGCGATCCGCAGGTGTACGGTCGCGGCGCGAGGTACCTCGCCATCCCACACCTGCCCCGCGATCGTCCGAGGTGCGGCGCTCGGCAAACCAAACCAGCGCGGCAGGATCGAACCACCGACCGTGGCATCGGCTGCGACCTTCGGTGGCGGGGTCGCGTTCGGTCCGTCGTCACGTGCGCACGCGCCGAGTGCGCCCAGCGCGCAAACGACGACCGCGATGCGCCTCACGCACGTCCGACACCACCGGCGCGGTTCGGTTCCCGATTTTTAGTAGCGACCCTCGACGAAGATGCGCTCGACCTCGGGCAGCACCTCGGCCTTGGCGCGCATCAGCGATCGCTCGGTGTCCTGCTGACGGAGGTAGAGATAGATGAAGCAGCCACCGTTGATGACCGCGCAGATGATGACGACGATCGGGGGCGTCTTGCCGCTGCTCGCGCCGACGACGAGCGCGGCGCCACCCGCGGCCGCGGCCATCTTGGCCTTCATCATCATGGCCTTCCAGTAGCCCGAGACCATCATGCAGCCACCGTCGAACGTCGGGCGGCTCGCGGCCTGGAGCGCCGCGAGATCGTTGGTGCCCATCAGCGCCGAGGTCTTCAGCGTGTTGCCGATCGCCTCGTAGTAGGTGTGCGGCGTCTTCAGGCAGACCTGCTCGGCCTGGCGCGGGTTCGTGCGCAGCAGGTTGATCAACATCAACCGCGAGTTCAGGTAGCTGATGTTGTGCGCGACCGCGATCCCGACGAAGCCGATGATCACGACGAGCCCACCGACGGCCAGCACGTACGCTGCGAGTGTCGCCACGGAGTCAGCGTATCACTACCGCGCGACGCATGCCTTTCCCGAGATCGTCGAGCCGTTCGCGACCGTCGCGCAGCGGTGGGTCGACGGGCAGCCGGCGTCGTCGAGGCAGGTCGAGCCACAGACCTTCTTGGTCGAGCTCGCGCGCTTCATGCAGATGTTGCCTTCGCCGCCGCACTGGGTGCTCGCGGTGCACGACGTGCCGAGCAGGTCGGTGCGCGCGTACGGGTGGGCGTGCGGATCGTTATCGATGCCGTTGACGCCCATGAACGCGGTCGTGTTCGGCGCCTGGTTCATCGCGACGAGGACGTCGTCCCAGGTCACCGGCGACACCGCCTTGCCCACGACCGGGTTGACGAGCGGCCACAGGATGGCCTCCATCGACTCGTCGCCCTGCGTCGTCCACGTGTAGGAGGTCGAGGTCACGATGTCCATGTTGACGAGCTCGCCGTGCGGACCCTTCTTCATCGGGTTCTGGCGAAACCCGTCGGTGAACCGCGCGTAGGTCTGGCAGCCCTCGACGAGCAGGATCTGGTAGCCGTCGAACAGCTTCAGCGTCGGGTATTCCGTCGGGAGAATATTGCCGGCGCTCGCGGACTGGAAGTCGGCGGGCAGCAGGCGACCCGACACGCCGGCGTGACCGTTGAACAGCACGACCTCCTTGGTCGCGAGCAGGTTGAGGAGCGCGTCGCGCAGATCGATCGCGTTGGCCGACGCGCTCGCGACCATGCCGGGGTGCACGAGCTTGACCGAGATCGCGACCGGCTTGCCCGCGAACTCGCCCGTGCGCGTCAGCGGCGGCGAGTCGAGCTTCAGGTCCTTGAACGCGGTGACCGGCGAGGCGAAGCCGATGCCGACCAGCTCGTCGTACATCTGCTCGGCATTCGCGAGGTCCGCGCGACCGGCGTTGTAGTCCCAGCCGAACTGCGCGCCGACCTCGAGCTTGCCGTCGGCGTAGAGCCGGTTGTAGTCGAGGTACGCGTTCGACGACCGCGCGAGCTTCGCGACAACCATCGGCTGGGTCTCGAGCGCCGCCGCGTCCTGCTTGCCGGGATCCCAGCTGTGGACGTCGAACCGGCCCTGCCAGCCACCGGCGAGCAGCTCGCCGTCGGTCAGCTTGCCCATCGCGAGGGCGATCGACTTGCCGCCGCCGGTCGCCGCGGTGCCGGGCAGGAGCGAGAGGAACTTGTTCTGCGCGGCGATCGTCGCCTCGAAGTTGAACGCGTAGGTCACCGCATCGACCGCGGTGATCCCGAGCGACTTGACCGACGAGTTGCGCGCCATCGCGTGGAATCCGCCGTAGCCCTTGTTGGCGTCCTCGGGCTCCTTGTCGGCGACGTAGAGGTTGAGGAACCAGCCGATCTGCAGGAGCTTCGCGGACACGAGGTCCTGCGCCTTGGCGAGCCGGTCGGCGTCGGACAGGCCGCGGTCGGCCTCGTCGAGCACGACCGTCGCGGTCGCCTTCGCCGAGAACTCGAGCGTCGTCGGGCTGCGGAAGCTGTCCTCCTTGCCGTCGGGGATGACCTGGTAGTCGTCGGGCGCGGTCGGGGTCGAGTCGGTGTCGCAGCCGAGGATGGCTACCGCGGTTGCCGCGGCGAGGAGGCTGGAGCGCATGGGGCAGGATGGGATCAAGATCCGTACCGACGATTACCCCTGCTACGGCTGCGGGTTCGAAGCGCGGCTACCCGGCTTGCCGTCGGGTGTGGTAGCCAGACGCCGTGGCCAAAGACGCTCCGAAAGCTGCCGACCCCGCTCCTGCCGACGGCCCGCCCGCCGTTCCGGATCCGGGCACCGGGATGAAGAAGCGCCTGATCATCATCGGGATCATCGCCGCGCTGGTGTGGGCGTTCGCGATCCAGACCGGCAGCCTGGTGCTGCTGATCATCGTCTCCGTCTTGACCGCGGTCCTCCTCGCCATCCTTCTCTGGGCGTGGAGCCAGATCAAGAAGCAGCGCCGCATGCTCGGCCTGCTCCAGGGCTCGACGCAGTCTGCCGAGGCTCGCCGCGACGCGCTCGCTCAGCTGTCGGGCGACAAGGACGCCAAGACGCCGGTCAAGGTGTTCGCGCGCGCGCAGCTGCTCGCCGCCGACGATCCCAAGGCCGCGCTCGCGCTGCTCGAGCCGATCGCGCTCAAGGAGTTCCCGGGTCAGATGCAGGACGACGTCTCGCTCCTGAAGGTGCAGCTGTTCCTCGGCCTCGGTCGCAAGGAAGACGCGCGCAAGGCGGCCGACACGATGAACCTCGACAACCCGTCGCGCAAAGAGTCGCGCGCGATGGCGGCGAGCATCGTCGCCGAGGCGTGGGCGCGGACCGGCAAGCCGAAGGAAGCGATCGCGCTGCTCGACTCGATCGAGTTCCCCAAGAAGGACAAGGAGCAGATCGAGATGCAGGCCAAGGTCGCCCGCGTGTTCGCGCGGTTCGCCGCGAACCAGCGCCAGCAGGCCAAGAAGGAGCTGTCCGAGCTCGCCGACATCGACGTCAACCTGCTCGGCCGGTTCGTCGCGCCGCAGTTCCGCGTCCATCCGGAGCTCCAGAAGCTCGCGCGCCAGGTGTTCCAAGATCACCCGGCCGCACGGCGTGGCATCAAGGTGCAGCGGCAGTAGACTGGCTCCCCGTGAGCGAGACCCAGCTACCACCCTGCGGCCTGTACCGAACCACCAAGCCCGTCGGGGACGTCCCGGTCGGTCGCCTCGTGTACTTCCACAACCACGGCAACCCCGGACCGGGCGTGTATCTCCCCGAGCGTTGGACGACGAACCGCGCGCAGTTCGCGGCCGGCGGCTTCACGGTGCCCACCGGCTTCGACGGCACCGAGCTTCACGCGCTGCCTCCCGAGGGGTTCTATCGCGTGACCGCGCCGTTCCACTGCTGCGAGAAGCAGTGCGTGAAGTACGAGCCGGACGCGTTCGTCCAGCTCGGCTACAACGGCGCCGGCCGCGCGCTGCTGTTCATCCCCGAGCTCGCGACCGGCGCGATCGACGTCCCCGAGAAGGGCACGTTCGTCGACGACACCGCGCTCCCGCACCTGACGCTGTTGACCGTCGCCGAGCGCAAACCGGCCGAGGGCACCGGCAATCTCTCGCTGCCTCGCGGTATCGTCATCCATTAGCGGGCGCCGAAGGGCGCACGACGATGGATCCTTACAGGAGCGCTGATCCCGACGCGATCGCCGAAGCCCCGAGCGATCAGGGCATCGTCGGAGACATCATCGCGCAGTTCGCCGATCGGTTCGCCTTCTTCCGCGAGCTGGTGCAGAACGCGATCGACGCCGGCACGCCGTCCGTCGAGGTCCGGCTCGACTACGACGCCGAGACCAAGATCCTGCACGCCGCGGTCGCCGATCGCGGCGAGGGCATGTCGCGCGACGTGATCGAGAACCAGCTGCTCGTGCTGTTCCGGTCGACCAAGGAGGCCGATCGCACGAAGATCGGCAAGTTCGGCATCGGGTTCGCATCGGTGCTGTCGCCGAACCCCGAGATCGTGACGGTGCAGACCACGCGCGACGGCCGCCGCCTCGTGCTCCACCTCGCGCGCGACCTGACGTACCGGCTGTTCGACGCCGGTCCCGCGACGCAGACCGGCACGACCGTCGAGCTCGAGCTCGCGATGCCGGCCAACGAGGTCGCCGGGTTCGCGGCCGCGAGCCGCGACGCGCTCGTGCGCTGGTGCCGTCACGCGGCGGTGCCGATCGAGTTTCGCGGGCTCGGCGCCGCGTCGGTGCGGATCGATCGTCCGCTCGCGCTCGAGGGCGCGGTGGTCTCGGTCACCGGCAAGAGCGACGACGGCCAGCTCGTCGCGATCGTCGGGATCACCGCCGGGCCGACCTCGGTCGGGTTCTACAACCACGGCCTCACGCTGTACGAGACCCGCGATCCGCTGGTCGGCGACGCGGCCGCGAAGATCCAGGACGCGCGCCTCGGGCACACGCTGAGCCGCGACGACGTTCGCCGCGACGCGGTGTTCGATCACGCGATCGCGTTCGCGACCAACCTGGCGAGCATCGAGCTGCCGGCGGCGATCAACGCGCAGCTGCACGCGGCGGCCAAGGCCGGCGAGCACGCGCGCCACCGCGCGATCGTCGACGCGGCCAGCGTCGAGCGCGACACGCGCTTGATCCACGGCCTGATCTGGCAATTCCCGCTCGTCGTGCCGCACGCCGGCGCGACGAGCTGCGACCTCGCGAAGCAACGCGTCGTGTGGGCCTCCACGGCCAACGGCGATCTCGCGCGCGCGGCGTGCGCCGAGCTCGACGTGCCGATCCTCGCCATCGACGGTGGCCAGCACGACTGGCTTGCGCTCGTCGTCCATCGCCTGACCGGCAAGCAGGTCCGGATCGTCGACCAGGAGCTGACGCGGATCGTGCCGGTCGATGATCCGCCGGCCGCGCTGCTCGCCGAGCTGGCGCGCGTGCTCGGCAAGGTGCATCGCGCACCGTCGCAGATCATCGCGGCGCGCCTGCAGGGTGCGCACGCCGGATCGCTCGCGCTCGCCGGCACCACGCGTGGCGAGCTGGTCGACACCGACGCGGCCGCGGCCAGCCCGTTCGGCCGACTCAAGCGGCCGCCGCTGGTGTTGAACGTCGCGCACCTCCACGTGCAACACGCGGTCGAGAAGGACCCGCGCCTGGGTGCGCATCTGCTCGCGCGCGAGATCCTGCTCGGCCATCGGCTGCTCGATCGCGACCGCTCGATCGCGCTGATCGAGGACGCGTTCGCCCAGCTCGAGGTGCCGTGACCTACCGGCCACCTCCAGGCGAGCAGCTCGGTGCCGGTCGTATCCGGGTCGACGCGGCGCGCGCGATCGCCAAGCTCCGCGAATACCAGCTCGCCGATCGCCACGCGTGGATCCTCGAGTGCATCCGCGCCGCGGTCGCCGGCGGGGCGACCGCGATCGAGCTCACCGGTGACGCCGACGACGTCTGGCTGACCTGGATCGGCACGCCGCTCGCCGTCGAAGATCTGCCGCGGCTGTTCGACGAACTGGTCAGCCCCGAGGCCGAGGAGTCGCGCCACCACGTGCGGCTGCTCGCCGCCGGCGTCAACAGCGCGCTCGGGCTCGGCGACGATGACCTCGTCGACGTCTACGCGACCACCGCCGACGGGATCTGGCGCGTCCGCTACACCGGCGAGGTGATGACCGAGGAGGCGCTGCGCGCGCTCGCCGCCGCACCGGTCGGCGCACCGGCGCGCCAGCTCGTCGACCTTCACCTGCGCGGCCGCACCGGCATGGTCGTGCACCTGCATCGCGCGGCGTCGCTCGCGGTGTTCGCGCGCTTCCTGCGCGGCGCCGAGCCGCCCGAGCTCGCCCTCGCGCGTGCCGCGTGTCGCGACCTGGCCGTGCCGCTCGCGATCGGCAACACGATCCTGCCGCGCACCGAGGACGGTCGCGATGTCGTGCGCCTGCCGCTCGGCGAGGGGCTCGATGGCTTTATCGCGATCGGCGATCTGGATCCGAGCACCGAAGCCTGGCATCCGGTCGTCGAGCTCGCCGAGCGGGGCGTCGTGCTCGCGCGCGAGTCGATGACGATCGTCGAGAACCCGCAGCGCCAGATGCCGCTGCGCGTGTTCGTCGATTCGCCGCGCCTGCCGACCGACGCGTCGCGATCACAGGTCCGCCGCGACGCCTATCCGGTGCCGCAGGCGCTCGCGCGCGCGGTCGCGCTCGTCCCCGCGCTGATCGACGCGCTGATCGCGAAGGCGGCGACCGATCCGCGGGCGCGCGCCGCGGCGCTCGCCCTGCTCGCGAGCACGGGCGCGAGCTGGCAGCAGCCACCCGCGCTGTTCGGTCGGCTCGGCGAGGCGCCGCTCCTGCGTGACGCGACTGGCCGACCGCGTGCGGCGTCGGCACCGTGGGTTGGCGTCGTGGTGCGCGGCAAGCAGCCGCTCGAGGCCGCGCTCGCGCCGTGGGTCGACGGCATGCTGTGGATCGCACCCGGCGATCCGGCGGAGCTGCTCGCGATCGCGAGCGATGCCCGCACGAGCAGCCGGTTCCTCCGCACCGCGCGCCGCCAGCGCCGAGCCCACGACGCGTTCTTCGAGCACGCGCCGCGCGAGCCCAAGGTGAACGCGCGCGGCGAGCCGCGCATCCGCATGCCGATCGCGACCGGCCTCGACGCGAGCACGCTCGACGCGGCGCTGTTCGCGAATCTGTCCGGCGAGATCTGCGTGTACGCACCGGGCAGCGGCCACGCCGGCGGCGAGCTCGTCGTGTTGTGGCAGGGGCGCGAGCTCGAGCGCATCGGGTTCGACACCCAGCTCGCGTTCGACGCGATCATCGACTCGCCCGACCTGCGCGCCGGCGAGCGCTACCGCGCCGTGCTGCACGACATCGAGTACCTGCGCGTCGTCAAGGCGATGCGCGCGGCGGTGTATCGCGCGGTCGAGATCGTCGCGGACGTCGGCCAGGGCCACGCGGCCCCGCGCGGCGTCGTGCTCGCCGGCGACGACCCGGTCACCGACGCGGAGCTCGTGCGCCGCGCCCTCGCGCTCGGTCAGACCCTCGACACGCCGCTGCGCGGCCCGCTCGCGACCTACCTCGCGTGGCCGACCTCGACCGGCGGCTGGAGCTCCACCGCCGGCCTCGCCTCGGCCAAGGCGATCGGCGTCGTCGCGGCGGACCTCGCGCTCGCGCCGCCGCGCGGCCGCACGGTCGTGCGCGCGGCGACCGCGGATCGCGAGCTGCTCGAGCGCCTGATCGCGTCGCCGCGGGTCAGCTATCACGCCGAGCACACCGGCACGACCGGCGCCGAGCTCGCCGCGCCGTACCTCGACGGCCTCGGCTGCGCGCTGATCGTCGAAGCCGGTGACGGCGAGCTCGCGGTGATCGCGCCAGCCCTCGATCCTCGCCTCGTGTTGCGCCACCGCGGTGCGCGGATCACGCGGACGGCGTACAAGCCGCGCTTCATCCCGGTGACGATCGAGCTCGACTCCGACGCGATCGTGCCGAACGAGGCGTGGTCGGACGTGCGCGACGATGGCGGCATCCACGACCGCGACTTCGCGATGTACGAGGCGCAGTTCGTGCGCGCGGTGTTCGCCGCGCTCGCCGGCTCGCGTCCGCCCGAGCTGGTCGGTGACGCGCCGATCGAGATCGCGTCGCCGGTCGCGATCGCGGCGTGCGAGGCGCTCGCGCACCACGCCAAGCGCATCGCCCTGCCCGATCCACTCGCCGCGAGGCTGCGCGCGATCCCGCTCGTCCGCCTGCTCGGCGAGACCGAGCTTCGCACGCTCGACGAGCTCGACGCGAGGTTCCCCAAGCAGCTGACGTTCGTCGGCCAGGCGGCGGTGCCGGCGCCCGGGTTCGTCGCCATCGTCGCGCATGCGTCGGTCGCCCGGGCGTGCGGCGTGTTGCTGGATCGCGCCGTGCACGACGTGACCGCCGCGCTCGAGAGCGCGCGCGCCGCGCTCGAGGCCAAGGCGCGGATCGCGAAGCACCGCGAGCGTCCGGTCGTGCCGCTCGCGCTGGCGGACGCCCCGACCGTCGAGCTCGCGAACCAGGTCGTCACGCGCGGGCTGATCGGGCTGTCGCGCGGCGGCTCGGAGATCCAGGTGCTGGTCGAGGGCCGGCCGTTCGACGTGCTGCGGTATCCCGGCGGGTTCGCGGTCAACGCGGTGGTCGATGTCGGAGTCGACCGCGTCGACGAGGCGTTCGAGCGGCTGCCGACCGACGTGATCGACGCGATCGTCGTCGCGATCGGCCAGCGCGTACCCGAGCTGCTCGTCACGATCGGCGAGGTGACGCCGGCCGCGCTCGGCCACGGCCCGGCGTTCGCGCTGCTCCGCGCGTGGGTCGAGGCCAAGGGCGCGATCACCAAGGACGTCCGCCACGCACTGTGCGTGGTCGAGACGTTTCGCACGATCCAGGGCGAGCTGGTGTCGCTCGAGCGCGCCGGCGA
Source organism: Haliangiales bacterium (assembly GCA_038321315.1). GTDB lineage: Bacteria > Myxococcota_A > Polyangia > Haliangiales > Haliangiaceae > JABFXX01. Next base: position 148,773 of record JBBQEX010000012.1, read on the forward strand.
GCCGCGCCGCGTGATCTCGACCGCGCAGTGGGAGACCGAGTGGCTCGGCCCCGGCGAGGGCGAGTCGCCGGCAGCGCTCGACGGCCCGGTGATCCGCGTCGGTGCGCCCGGCCTGGTCGCGGTGATCGAGCGGCTGCACGTCGGCAGCGTGGTCGACGTCACGAGCGAGGTCAGCAAGCTGCAGGGCCGGCGCCGCATGGCGCGCGGGTTGATCCCGGCACCGACGCTGTCCGCGATCCCGGCGTGGCGCAAGTGCAAGCTCGGCGAGCTCGGCGACCTCGGCAAGAAGCTCGGGCTCGGCGAGATCGGGCTCGCCGACGGCGATGCCTCGATGGCCTACGTCCACGTGCGCGGCGAGCTCGTCAAGAAGCTGCCGCTCGACGTCGTGCCCGCGGTGCACGTCGCGCTCGAATCCGAGGAGCTCGCCGAGGCCGCGGGCAGCGTGCTCGGCGCGTCGCAGCTGCGCGCGCTCGGGTTGCTCGACAAGGAGCCGCGCGAGATCGACGACCAGGTCCAGGAGCTCGCGGTCCGCTTGATCCGCAAGCTGCTGCCGGTGATGCAGGTCGACGCGCTCACCGTGCCGATGCGCCGCGGCCTCGGCCGCCTCGCGCTGACCCGCCGGATCGAGCCGCACGAGCTCGCGGGCGTGCCGTGCTTCGAGCTCGAAGACGGCCGATGGACCGACGGCAAGACGCTGATCGATCAGCTCGCGAAGCACGGTAACGCGTGGTCGGTGCCGACGTCGATCTCGGTCGTCGGCTTGACGCCGCTCGACGATACGCGTCGCGTGTTCGTCGTGACGCCGGAGGATCGCGCGATCGCGGTCGCGCACGACCTCCAGCTGATCGACGCGGTGAAGGAGCTCCAGCTCGATGCCCGCGCGCGCAAGAATCGCGCGCGCGCGCCGCAGCCGCTCACGCTCCCCACGCCGGTGATCGCGCGGGCCGAGCTCCCAGGCGACGGCACGACGGTGGCGCGAGGGTCGATCGGCCTGCTCGGCGAGTCCCACGAAGCACGCGCCGGGATCCGGCCGTTCCGCAACGGGCTGCCGTTCGACGTCATGCAATCGGGGTGCGCGTGGCCGACGATCGCGGTCGTCGAGGACGCGCGGTTCGTCCCGGATCGCACGTGGGATCGCGTGCTCGAGGACGAGACCTGGCATGCGATGCAGGTGCGCGTGCGCGAGGCGAGCGCCGAGCTGGTCGACAAGCTCGGGATCGCACCCGCCGACGCGCTGATCAGCCTGCGCATCACGCCGGAGATCACGCGCACGCTGATCGTGCCGCCGGACTCACCGCTCCTCGTGATCGCCGGGACGTGCTGGCTCGCGCCGCAGCTCGGCACCGGCCAGCACGTGACGGTGAGCGGCGCGCCCGGGTTCACCGGCTTCGACGACGGCACGCCGATCAGCGCGCAGCTGTTCACCCACGGCGCGATCGGACCCGACCTCCAGCGCGCGGTCACTGACCTCGCCGCGCTGGTCCACGGCCGGCTCGTGCGCGGCCTGCTCGAGCGGCCGGCCGACGAGCTGACGACCTACCATGCCGCGCTCGCGCTCGCGCTCCATCGCGTCGTGCCGCGCGAGGTGACGCTGACGTTCCCGTGCTTCTCGCCGCGCCCGATCGGTGCCGCCGAGCTGGTCACGGTTCTGACCGGCAAGGACTACCTCGACGTGATCGATCGACCCGATCCATCGCGGACCTCGCTCGCGCTGGTCACCGATGGCTCGCACCTGTCGCGCCTGATCCGCGCGCGACTCGGCAAGCGCGCCCGCGTGCCCACGCTGACGATGCCGGCGGTGCTTCCCTCGCCCACCGCGATCTACGTGCCGCCGCTGCCGAAGCCGGCGCCGGCGGCGAAGCCCAAGGCCCATCCGCTACAGCCGCTCGCGACGCTGCTCGAGAACCGGCTCGCCGCGATCGGCCTGGCACAGCCGACGATCGCGATCGTGCCTGCACGCGGCGACCTCGTGTTCTTCGACGGCGAGCTGTGCATCGGCGAGCATCCGCAGCTGACCGCGCTGCTCGCGATGCACCGGGCGCGACACCCGCACGCCGGCGACGCGCTCGACGCCCTCGCCGCCCACGCGGTCACCGTGCTCAACGTCGCGCTGACCTCGGTGACCGACGCGAGCGAGACCGCGGCACTCGCGCGCTTGCTCGGCGCGCGTTGACCTAGCCGGCGACCCGCTCGATCGCGGCGAGCTCGTCGGGCGCGAGCGAGAACGTGCCGATCGCGAGATCCTCGGTCATGTGCGCGAGGCTCGACGTGCCGGTGAGCGGCAGCATCCCGAGCTGCTGGCAGAACCGGAACACGATCTGCGACGCGGTGCGCGCGTGGTGTTTGACGAGCGCGCGCAGCGTCGCGTGGTGGACGACGTCGCGGTTCGCGGTCAGCAGCGAGAAGCCCTGGTAGACGATGCCGTTCGCGCGACACACCGCGCGCGTCTCGCGATCCCAGCCGCGATTCGCGTAGCAGCGGTTCTGGACGTACGCGGGTGCGATGCGCGCGATCTCGACGAGCGCCGCGACCTGCGACGCCGACGCGTTCGAGATCCCGAGCGCGCCGACCGTGCCGGCGTCGACCAGCGCCTCCATCGCACGCCAGGCCTCGCGGTCGGCGGCCGCGAGCCCGTCGCGCGTCGACGGACCGTGCAGCACGAGGCTGTCGATCCGATCGACCCCGAGGTGCACGAGCGAGCTCGCGAACGACTGCGCGACCTGGGTCGCGACCGGCGAAGCGGCATCGTACGGCAGCCGATCATCTTGCCCGTCGCAAAACGTGAACTTGGTCTGCACGAACAGCTGGTCGCGCGGGATGGCGGCGCGCGCGATGCCGCGACCGACGGCCTCCTCGAAGTAGTGCTTGCGCTGGTTCGCGGTGTCGATGCCGCGGAACCCTGCGCGCAGCGCGCCGAGCACGAGCGACTCGGTCGCGTCCTCTTTCCACGCGGTGCCATAGAGGAACGTCGGGGTGATCACGCCCGCGAGGCTACCGCACGATCGGTCAGAACGAGCCGCTCGCGAGCGAGAGCCCCATGGTGTCGCCGGTACGGATCGGGATCGGGAGGCCGAGCGAGGCGTGCCCACCGACGACGTTCACGAGCGAGCCGGGCTGGACGGCCTTGGCGTCGCGATTGGTTACACCGATCACCGAGTTCGACTCGCCTCGCGGGCTCGCGTAGAAGGCGATCCCGGCCGTGAGGTAGGTGGCACCGATGAACCCCAGGGTCCACAGGAACGTCGACCGGAAGGACCCGGTCTGATCGCCCAGGTTACCGATCGCGGCCACGCCAGGCCGCCTGCTGCGCGGTGGACAGATGCGACCCCTGCCACTTCCCCTCGACCACAAGCCCAGGGATGAACCCGGCGATCGACCAGCTCACCCGCGATCCGTCCACCCGAGAGCGGCGGGATCGAGGGATGCGAGCGCAGCATGACCGGCATGGAATCGTCGGCGCGCGCGACCGATCCTGCAGCTGCGAGGACAACGAGACTTCCGAGACCGGTCGCGACACGATCGAGCATGCAATGACCATGGAGTCGTGGCACGTGAGGTTGCCGTGATGGCGCCGTCGCACCTGCGCTAGCTCGCGCGTGAACAGGACAAGCTGGTAGGGTCCGCCCAGATGCGCAAGCTCCTCGCGATCACGCTCCTCGCCGCCTGCCAGCACGTCACCTCGGATCCCGCGCCCGTGCCCGCTCCCGCGCCGCAACCGCCGGCGGCCGATCCGCCGATCGCGGCGAGCGCGGTCGCGGCCGCGAAGGCCGGGCTGGTCGCGAAGTACGGCGACGCGCAGCGCGAGGCGATCGCGCACGGCGTCGATCAGGTCGCCAAGCTGTGGCGCACGAGCGACGGCGATCTCGCCGCGTTCTGTCTCGCCCAGTTCGCCGCGACGCCGGCGCTGCGCGACGCGTTGTTCGCGCGCTTCGAGGCCACGTTCGAGCAGCTCGACGGCCACGTCCTCGAGGCCGGTCGCACGCTGCGGTGGAACTCCGAGGTCGACACTGGCCCGACCCTGCCGGTCGACGATCTGTTCGCGGCCTACGATCCGGGCGCGCACCAGACCGAGGATCTGTTCGCGAGCAAGGTCGCGTTCGTCGCGCTCCTCAACTTCCCGCTGTCGCCGCTCGCCGAGCTCGTCAAGGACGGCCCGAGCTACGATCGCCGTCGCTGGGCCGAGAGCCGGTTGACCCGCCGGGTCGACTCGCGCATCCCGGGCAACCTCGCCGCCGAGGCGAGCGCCGCCGAGGCCGCCGGGGATCAGTACATCGCCGGCTACAACCTGTGGATGCACCACGTGCTCGGCGCCGACGGCCAGCGCCGCTTCCCAAGCGGCAAGCGGCTGATCAGCCACTGGAACCTGCGCGACGAGCTCAAGGCGAACTATGCCGACAAGGACGGCATCGCGAAGCAGCGCACGATCGCCAAGGTGATGGAGCGCATCGTCACGCAGTCGATCCCCGCCGCGGTGATCGACAACCCG